>JAZQCD010000034.1:0-29253 GCA_045546135.1 Anaerovoracaceae bacterium | reverse complement strand
AGCGGAAATATACAGGCATCGTACTCTTATGATCCATACGGTAAAGTTTTAGATGCTACTGGCCCACTGGCAGATAAGAACCCTCTTAGATATCGCGGATATTACTATGACTCTGAGACAGGGCTTTATTATCTTATTTCAAGATATTATGATCCAAGTATCGGTAGATTCATTAATGCGGATGATATTTCTTATCTAGGTGCTAATGGAGATATCATTAGTTTTAATCTATTTGTTTATTGTGGAAACAATCCGATTAATGGCTACGATCCAGAGGGAACGTTCAGTTTTGGCGGTTTAATCTCAGCTGTTAAGTTAATAATTGAAATGGTTATAACAACTATAACAATAATGGCAGCAGTGGATAATAATAACGGTGCGATGGTTGTTGATCAGTCGTTTTCTCATCAATTGATAGGGCCTGTTTACATCAAGGGAGGAGGCTCTATAATTGCTGATTATAGCGAGAATAATGGTGGTGTATATGGATATTTGCATTTAGGATTTGGTCTTGGAGTTTCAGAAGGGGCAACGTATTCCGTCGGCATCGTAGAAAATTATAATAAACCTGAAGATTACTCAAGGGGATTTATTGATTTAAATATGGGAAATACGATTAGCTTAGATTATTGCTTTGGTTATAACGAACCGATCGCGATGTCGACAAAAGCTATATCTATATCTTTTGGTGCTGGAATTAATTATGGTATTGGATGGGATTATTATTCCAGACCGTTAGTAATAGACATGTGGTAAATGCTATGAGAAAAATGCAATTTGATTATGAGGTTTATTATTGGGATAATGGTTTGTTTCCAATTATTATTCTCCTTTTTACGTTATTAGTAATTATTATAGTTATTCATAACCTCCGAAAGGATGGTATTCATAAAAATGGATTACTGAAATTACTTCTATTTTTCATAATAGTTACTTTATGTATTTCAGTGAATATTATTCCACTGGCACGTGGTGGAATTTTCCTCATATTTGAAAAGGAGGATGATGCAGTATATATTACCGGAAAAATAGAAGATGTCTTCGAGTTGTCGTTTTTTGGAAGCATGAAATATAATGTAGAACAGAATCATGGCTATGGAGAGGGCCTCATAGTAGACGGAATGAAGTGCTATCTCATGACATATGGAGATTACAAAGAAGGAGATATAGTTACCATAAAGGTGCTTCCAAAAAGTAAGTTGGTGTTAGAACTAAACAACGCAGAGGATTCTGACTGATGTCCTTTACTCGATACGATTGTCAGTGAGGGGGTGTGGGATGAGAATACTAAAAAGGATACTGGTCTGTTTAATTGTTGTATTAATTACTATTATCCTTGTATATTTGTTATTACCAAAAAGCGGAGGATACTATGCAAAACAACAAACGACCCCATCTAGTGATGAGGTCTTTTCCTTTGGTGGATCATCAGGGACTTAGCATCCTTGCTGCGCAAGTCTGCCGTCCTCGCTGTTGGCTCGGACCAGAAAGGTCCACCGGACCTTTCTGCCCTTTCGGGTTCTCGTCCCTGATGTTTGACCAGACAACAAAAAAGACACCGGATAAACCGATGTCTTTTTTATTGGTGGATCATCAGGGACTCGAACCCTGGGCACCCTGATTAAGAGTCAGGTGCTCTACCAACTGAGCTAATGATCCACAAAGCACCTGATTTCGTAAACCGAAATGCAAAAGAGATGATAGCAAATAAATCAAATATAGTCAAGCAATTTTTTTCAAGAATATAATCAAAGACATAATAATGTTGAAAATGACATAGAACATGTAATATAATAACTTGAATTATGGTCTGTTTAAAAAGGAGTCCAAATGAAGTGTAGAGTATGTGGATATGAATACGATGATTCCAAGCTTTTCTGCCCAATGTGCGGCACTAAGGCGCCCGAGAATTTCGTTTCAACTCCCGACATAGAGATCAACTGGAACACAAAAGAGTTCCCTAAACCAAAAAAAGCAGATGATGTACGCCTTCAGTGGTCAAGTCCCGATGTCAGCGAAGGTTATGTTTCTGTGCCCGAAACAGTAAAAATGCAAACAGCCCCGGAAAGACCTGTTCAGACAAAACAGATGGACGGAAGCTTTCAGGCGATGCTCGAAAAAGAATATGAAAGACTTAAAGCTTTGCAAAAAGAAGCCCCCGCAAAGCAGGAGCCTGTCCGTGAGACATCTTTTTTCAGAGGTTTTGACGAGTCTACGCCTTTTGCAGAGAGCATGGGTATCAGCAGACCTGCAATACAGACAGCATCCGGGCGAGCATACGAAGAACAGTCAAAAAGGACCGAGAGCGCTCCCGCTTTTGAGATCCCTAATTTCCTTAAAGGAAACGATCAGCAGGATGACAGGCTAAGACGCATGATACTCGAGGGGACGAGAGACTCTGAAGAACTCCCCAAAGCGCCTTCGTACAAAGACATCGAGCCCGAGGCTCCTATAATCGGCAGGGATAATATGTTCGATATAAATGTCCTTGACTATTCCATAAAACAGATCCAGGACGAGGAAGACAAAGCTCATAAAGACAGTCTTGCAAGAAGAAAGAAACTTGAGGCTATGGCTGCCGCAAGGGAAGCATATTTCAGAAGTCTTGACGAACCGGAGGAAGAACCGGTCCAAAAGGGTTTCTCTTTCTTTGGCAGAAAGAATCAATATGAAACTGCTCCGACATATGTTCAGCAAGCACCGGCAGAACAGCCTGCACAAGCACCCGCTGCACCAAAGGAGATGCCGGCGGCACCCGTATCTACTCCATATTTTGCCGGGAACTATTCTCCTTCAACGACTCTGGATCTTGAAGAATTGACCGGAAAACTTCAAAAGAGCCCTGTAAACACTGCAAAGTTCGACAAGGAGGAGTTCCTTGCCGCGGAAGCAGAAAGAGAAAAGCAGTTTGACGCCGAATATGCAAGAGCGCGTCAGGCTGCATTTGCGCGCCAGCAGGAAGAAGCGAGAAGAGTCGAAGAAGCAAGGCTTGCAGAGGAAGCAAGAAGAGCAGAACTTTTGCGCCGGCAGGAAGAGGCGAGAAAAGCGGAAGAAGCGCGCCTTGCAGAAGAAGCAAGAAGAGCAGAGCTTCTGCGTCAGCAAGAAGAGGCGAGAAGAGCCGAAGAAGCAAGACTTGCCGAAGAAGCGCGCCTTGCAGAGATAGCACGCCAGGAAGAGGAAGCAAGGAAGGCCGAAGAAGCCAGACTTACAGAAGAGGCGCGCCAGGAAGAGATAAGGCGCCAGGCAGAGATCGCGCGCAGGCAGCAGGAAGAGATCTGGAGACGTCAGGAAGAGGAACGTAAAGCTGAAGCAGCACGCCAGGCAGAGGCTGCAAGACTTGCTGAGATCGAAAGACAGAAGCAGGAAGAAGCTAAAAGAATAGAAGAAGCCCGCCTTGCTGAAGAAGCAAGGAAGGCTGAAGAAATAAGGAAAGCAGAAGAAGCAAGGCAGGCAGAACTTGCAAGGCTTGCAGAAATAGAAAAGCAGCAAAAGGAAGAAGCTGTAAGAAAAGCTGAGGAAGCAAGGCTTGCCGAAGAGGCGCGTCTTGCAGAGGAAGCAAGGCTTGCCGAAGAAGCGCGTCTTGCAGAAGAAGCAAGACAAGCTGAAGCAGCAAGGCTCGAAGAAGAAAGAAGAAGAGCCGAGGAAGAGGCAAGGATCTCCGAAGCTCGCCGCCAGGAAGAATTAAGAAGGCAGGCAATAATCGCTCAGCAGGCAGAAGCCATGAGGCGTCAGCAGGAAGAAGAAGCTGCAAGGAAGGCAGAAGAAGCAAGGCTGGCCGAAGAAGCAAGACTTGCGGAAGAGGCGCGTCAGGCTGAAAGAGACAGACAGATAGAATTCCTTAGGCAGCAGCAGGCTGAATCTCAGAGAAGGATAGAAGAAGCACGTCAGGCAGAAGTTGCAAGGCAGGAAGAGGCTGCGCGCCAGGCAGAGGAAGCGCGCCAGGCAGAAGCTTTAAGACGCCAGCAAGAGGAAGAAGCAAGAAAAGCAGAAGAAATGCGCCGCATAGAAGCAGCGCGCCAGGCAGAAGCAGCACGCCAGGCAGAGCTTGCACGTCAGGCTGAGGAAAGACGCCTTGCAGAAGAAGCACATCAGGCAGAGCTTGCAAGGCAGGCTGAAGAAAAGCGCCGCCAGGAAGAAGCTCTTCAAGCAGAGATAGCAAGAAAAGCCGAGGAAGAACGTCAGGCAGAACTTGCGCGCAAGGCTCAAATGGAAAAGCTTCAGCAGGAAGTCGACCGCAGACAGGCGGAATCTGTTCAGCGCCAGCAGGAAGCAGCTATGGTTGCTGAGATGGAGCGAAGAGCCGAAGAAAAGCGCCGGCGCGAAGCCCAGGAAAAAGAAGCACTTGAAAGACAGGCTGAGATCCAGCGCCAGGCAGAAGCTGCAAGAAGAGCCGAAGAAGAGAATAGGTCAAGAGACGAAAAGCAAAAGAATTACGCTCAAAACCTTGATAAGATATTCGAAAACGACGACAGCGGAAAGGGTGTTACTCTCATAGATTTTTCCGGAGGGAAAAATAAGGCAGAGGAAAAGCAGATCCAAGATCTTGACGACATACCGGAAATGAAGGCCCCGGCAAAGGTCCAGGAACCTACCCTCGTGCCGGTAATCCCAAAGCCCGCAAAGGTCTCCAAGGTTTCAGAACCTGATGACGACGATGATTATGATGACGATTATGACGATGACGACTACGACGATGATGAGAGAAGAGGTCATCCCATACTGAGATTCTTACTCACCACGCTTACTGTCATATTGATCATACAGCTCGGCATATTCGCCATAGGCAAATTCTTCCCCAATTCTGAATTTGCACAGACGGCACTGTCCATCGCAGAATCCGTTCAGGATGCAGTTGATGATTTTCTGGCAAATATAATAGATAAGGTAGTGGACCTGTTCCATAAATAATAAACAGCAGGATATATGCCTGCGGGGGTAAAAAAGGATAAAAAGGAGAAAAAAGAAAGAATGGCAAAAGCAAAAAAAGAAAAAGATGCAGGGAAGACTCTCAGGGTCGTAGGCATAGTGCTCATAGTACTGCTCATACTGGCCGGATTGTTCTTCCTTCTCAGTGGATTTATAACCGATATCATCTGGTTCGATAAAGTCGGTTATTTGTCCGTATTCATGACAGAGATCATGACCAAACTCAAGATAGGGGTCCCCGGATTCCTTATCTTTGCAGCCCTTGGATACCTTGTCCTTGCGGCTCTTAAGAGGGGTTTCCTCAAAAAGAACGAGTTTGAACTCAAAGCAGAAGACAAAGGAAAGATCAGAAAGAGCATGATGGCCATATCGGCTGCTCTTGGACTTTTCATCGCTGTTTTCCTCGTGGGGAACCTTTGGTTCGATTTCCTCAAATTCATCAACGCTACAGACTTTGACATAGCAGATCCGCTTTTCGGAAACGATGTCGGTTTCTATATGTTCAAGTATGATTTCCTGAGCGGACTTGCAGACAGCGCCATAGCCATAACGGTTGCTTACCTCATTGCTACAGTGCTCCTCTATTCAATACTTGTAGGTTTTGCAAGGCCAATGGAGGAAAGAGGATTTGCAAGCGGCGTCGGTGAGACAACAGAAGACGGACAGAGCCTCTTTAAGTTCGATCCTTCTGCAGGCGGCAATCTTAAGCAAAAGCTCAAGGCAGTCCTTGGAGTTGCGCTTTCAGAAGTCCTTACATTGGGAGTTTTGTTCTTCCTCTTCGTAGCGTTCAGGCTCTATCTTGAGCAGTTCGACGTACTCTACGACAGCACAGGACTTTTCTACGGCGCAGGCTTTGTTGAGATCAATGTAAAACTCGTTGTCTACAGGATACTTATGGTCCTTGCAGTAGTTGCAGCCATAATGCTGATCATAGCTGCTAAGAAAAAGAGCATCAAATGGGCCGTTATAGTTCCCCTTGCCATGGTAGCAGTGGCAGTCCTTGGCACAGGCGCTCACAGGCTTGTACAGAACTTCGTCGTAGAACCTGACGAGCTCAACAAGGAAAGAAGTTACATAGAAAGAAATATCAAGTACACAAGGCTTGCTTATGACCTTGATGACGTGACAATAACCGATTTTGAGCCCCAAAGCGATCTGACAAAGCTCGAGGTCCTTGACAATATGGAGACCTTCTCCAACATCAGGATCAACGACTTTGACCCGACTAAGCTCTTTTACAATCAGACACAGTCCATAAGGACCTACTACAACTTCCATGATGTGGATGTTGACCGTTACAATGTCAACGGAGAATACACGCAGGTCTTCCTCTCTGCAAGAGAGATCAATGCGCAGGAGACTGATGACTCCTGGCTCATACAGCACCTGAAATATACCCACGGCTACGGACTTACACTCAGCCGTGTGGACAAGATAACTTCAAGCGGACAGCCAGACATGCTCATCAAGAGCATACCTCCTGTATCACAGGTGCCGGAGATACAGATCACAAGACCTGAGATCTATTACGGAGAAACGACGAACGATTATGTCATCGTAAAGACAGATGAGCAGGAGTTCGACTATCCTTCAGGAGAGCAGAACGTTTACTGTACATATGAAGGTACAGGCGGAATAGAGCTGAACCTTCTTAATAGGATTCTCTTCTCCATAAGAGAGCAGAGCCTTAAGCTCCTCATCTCCACCAATATAAACAGCGATTCCAGGATCATGGTCAACAGAAACATTGCTGACAGGATCGCAAAGATCGCACCGTTCCTTACCTATGATGACGATCCCTATGTCGTCACAGTCGACGGAAGGATATACTGGATAGCTGACGGATATACCTATTCGTCCATGTATCCATATTCCGAACCTTACGGAGACAAGAGCTATACTAACTATATAAGGAATGCTGTAAAGATCGTAGTAGATGCATACAACGGAGATGTAAACTTCTACATCTGTGACGAGGATGACCCGATAGTCAAGACTCTTGCAAAGATCTATCCAAAGCTTTTCAAGAGCATGGATGAGCTTCCCGAAAGCCTCAGAGCACATCTTCAGTATCCAAATGCGCTTTTCAACATTCAGGCAAAGGTGTACGAGAGATATCACATGACAGATGTGGATGTCTTCTATCAAAACGAAGACCGTTGGGATATTTCCAAGGAGGTCTACGGACAGTCAGAAGTTCAGATGACTGCAAACTACTTCATCATGAAGCTTCCCGGACAGGACAGCGCAGAGTTCGTATCTTCTATCAGCTACTCACCTGTGGGCAAGAGCAATCTGACAGGAATACTTGTAGCCCGCCAGGACGGAGATCACTACGGAGAACTCGTAGTCTACCGTATGCCGAAAGACCGCCTTATCTATGGAACGGCCCAGATCGAATCAAAGATAAATCAGGATCCTGACATCTCCAAGGAGTTCGCTCTTTGGAACAATTCAGGTTCCACATACAGCAGGGGAGACCTCTTTGTCATTCCTGTTGAGAATTCCATACTCTATGTAGAACCCGTATACCTTTATGCATCAACAGGATCCCTTCCTGAAGTCAAGAGGGTCGTGGTCTTCTACAACGAGCAGATAGCTTATGAGTCGACTCTTGCAGAGTGCCTTGACAAGCTCTTTGGACCAGGCTCAGGAGATCCTCTCCTGACACCTTACCCCATAGTAGCAGGTCATGAAGCAGCCGATGCCATAAGAAGAGGTGAAGTAACGCCTGATGACGAAACGCAGCCTGTCGATCCTGATGTGGTCATTCCTGATGATGCAGATAAGCAGACTCTCGTAGACCTTTTCAACAAGCTTTACGAGAACTATACTCAGCTTGGCGATCAGCTTCAGCAGATCATCGAAGCTATCAAAAACATGGGAGACTAAAACAAAAATATGCTGGCATTAGTTACCGGTGCAAGCAAGGGCATAGGCAGAGCCTGTGCCCTTGAACTTGCTAAAGAAGGATATGACATAATAGTTCATTGCGGAAGAGACCTTGAAGGAGCAGAAGAAACTGCCAAAGCGGTAAAAGCCCTTGGCAGGAAAGCGCACATGTTCGTTATGGATCTGTCAGATCCAAAGAACGTAAAGAATTTCGCCCAAGGCGTAATGGAACATGTGGGGCTTCCCGATGTCCTTGTCAATAACGCAGGCGTGTGCGAACCTGCCCTTGTGCAGGATATAAGCGACGAGTCATGGGACAGGGTCCTTGGTGTCAATCTTAGAGCAGTGTTCGTCATATGCAGGGAGATGGTCCCCGCCATGGTGGAGAGAGGCTCGGGATCCATTGTGAACGTAGCATCCATTTGGGGCAGGACAGGATCTGCCATGGAGAGCTCCTACTGCGCTTCAAAGGGCGGTCTTGTGATGTTTTCCAAGTCCCTTGCCCAGGAACTTGGACCTTCCGGCATCAGAGTCAACTGCGTATCTCCGGGATGTATAGATACTGCTATGAATGAGGGCTATACAAAGGAAGAAAGAAAAGAGCTTGAGGAGAGGACCCCTCTTGGCAGGTTCGGAAGACCCGAGGAGATAGGAAAGGCTGTAGCCTTCCTCGCTTCTGAAAAAGCCAGTTTCATAACAGGAGCAGACCTTCTGGTGGACGGCGGTTTCAGTATCTAGGCAGTCACATTAAAGTCATCAAGCAACGCTAAGATAGGCGTGATGAAAAATAGTTTTGAAAGGAGCAGCTTTTGCTGCCAGTCTTAAAGACCTATGGCTAAAAAGAAATACAAGATCAATATAGCAAGACTTGCAGTGACTTTGTTCATAATAGCCTGCATAGTTTACCTTCTTTTCCACATACCGGAGATGTTCCCGAAATGCGAACACGAATATGCAGCAGACGGTTTTTGCGTAAAATGCGGAGAAGAGTGCGTTCATGACTTTCAGCAGGGAGCTTGCACCATATGCGGCAAACCCTGCGAGCACGAATACGGTGAGGACCGAATATGCACCATTTGCGGATATCTAAAGCCTGACGAGATCATAGATTTTTCTGTCATAGCAGGCGGAGATGTCATGGCTCATCTTGCCAACATACAGAGCGCATACAGGTGGGACGGCACCTTCCAGGAAGGTTATGCAGGATATCAGACTGTCTATGCAGACGGCAGTTTTGATTTTACGGATAACTACAAATATGTAAAACCATATATAGAAGCAGCTGACGTAGCCCTTGTAAATGTGGAAACAACTTTTTCGACAGGAGGCCCTGTCTACAGCGGATATTGGGGCAGTTTCAGCGCTCCTGATGAGCTGGCAGCAGCCATAAGGGATGCGGGCTTTGATGTGGCATTTACATGCAACAACCACTCCCTTGACTACGGCGGCATTGCAGGCGTCCAAAGGACGGTGCAGGTCTTAAGAGACAATGGTCTTACAGTAGTAGGAACGAGGAAGTCTACAGATGAGAACAGGTCTTCTGTCATCGACGTCAAAGGCGTAAAGGTGGGCCTTGTTGCATATACTTATGAAACGGGAACTGAGTACGACTATAGACAGCTTAACGGCGCTTACATGGAAGACGGCGCATGGAACTACCTAAACGGATACAGATGGTCTGCAAATACTTACCTTTGCTGTGACGAAGACAAAAATGCAATAGCTCAGGAGATACAGTGGTGCAAGGATAACGGAGCTGAGGTCATAATCGCTTACTTCCATTGGGACAGCTTCAATGAGTATGTATTCGACGTTACGGCTCTTCAAAAGGACCTTGCGAGGTTCGCTGCCGAAAAGGGCGCTGATATAGTACTGGGATCCCATCCTCACAGAGTTCAGAGGATGGAGATACTCTCAGTTACAGGTGAAGACGGCAAAGAAAGACAGGTCCCGGTGTACTACTCCATGGGCAACTATATCTCTAACCAAAGGTATGAGACCATGGACTGGACTCCTGCAGATGACCCCTATGCATCAGAGCAGGAGATCATGGCTTACCTTGAGCTTTCCTACAACAGGACAAAGGACACACTTAGCTTCAATAAGGTGTCAGCCATTCCGATGTATGTAGATAAATATTATGCAGACGGATGGGAGTACAGGATATATCCTCTTGTCGGAGATTATGTGACCGGCTCAGAGCTTGGATATTCAGGCAATTCATGGAGAGCGGACCAGGCTCTTTCCACCCTTACAGGTATACTGGGAGAGACATATATCTACAGATAGGGCGGATTGGTCCAGGCTAACTGCCGGCGGTTTATCCAGCTTATACGCATAAAGCCAAAGAGTATTCAATAACTGTTATTTATTAGCACGAGATATAGTGCGTATTAAAAAAATACACACAATATCTTGTGCTTTTTTGTTGACAATGAGAGGCTCTTGATACTAAAATGAAAGTGCTCGTCTACCGGGCATTGTTTTTTTGATTAAATTGATCGATATATAGAGGAGAAAGACCATGTACAGAGTAATGAAAAGAGACGGAAAGATAGTTGACTTCGATCTTTCCAAGATCTCAACGGCCATAACACAGGCCTTTGACGCTCAGGAAAGGCAGTATGTTCCTGAGGTCATAGATTTCCTTTCCTTAAAGGTAACTGCAGATTTTGAAAACAAGATCAAAGACGGCGTCATAGCTGTCGAAGACATTCAGGACAGCGTAGAGTCAGTCCTCATCAAGGCAGGATATGACGATGTCGCAAAAGCATACATTCTTTACAGAAGACAGAGAGAAAAGCTCCGTCAGGTAAATGCCACAGTTCTTGACTACAAGGCTTTAGTCGATTCTTATCTCAAGGTATCTGACTGGCGTGTAAAGGAAAACTCAACAGTAACATATTCAGTAGGCGGTCTCATCCTTTCCAACTCCGGAGCCATCACTGCAAACTATTGGCTTTCCGAAGTATATGACGAAGAAGTTGCAAACGCTCACAGAAACGGAGACATACACCTTCACGATCTTTCCATGCTCACAGGTTACTGCGCAGGATGGTCTCTCGGTCAGCTCATAAGAGAGGGCCTTGGCGGAGTCCCCGGAAAGATCTCCAGTTCTCCTGCAAGTCACCTTTCCACCCTCTGCAATCAGATGGTCAACTTCCTTGGTATCATGCAGAACGAGTGGGCAGGAGCTCAGGCATTCAGCTCCTTTGATACATACCTTGCTCCGTTCGTAAGGGTCGATAATCTTACATATAAAGAAGTCAAGCAGTGCGTACAGAGCTTTATTTACGGTGTCAACACACCATCCCGCTGGGGAACTCAGGCTCCGTTCACCAATGTAACTCTCGACTGGGTCTGCCCTCCTGATATGGTTGACAAGCCTGCTGTCGTAGGAGGCAAGGAACTCGACTTCACCTACGGTGACTGCAAAAAAGAGATGGATATGGTCAACAAGGCCTTTATCGAGATCATGATCGAAGGCGACTGCAACGGCAGAGGCTTCCAGTATCCTATCCCGACATACTCCATCACAAAGAACTTCGACTGGAGCGAGACAGAAAACAACAAGCTCCTCTTCGAAATGACTGCAAAGTACGGAACTCCTTACTTCTCCAACTATATCAACTCCGACATGGAGCCTTCAGATGTTCGTTCCATGTGCTGCAGACTTCGTCTTGACCTCAGAGAACTGAGAAAGAAGTCAGGCGGTTTCTTCGGATCCGGAGAATCAACAGGGTCAGTGGGCGTAGTCACGATCAACCTGCCGAGGATAGCATATCTTTCCCAGACAAAGGAAGAGTTCTACAAGAGGCTTGACCATATAATGGACATAGCAGCAAGATCCCTCGATACAAAGAGAAAGGTCATCACAAAGCTCCTTAACGAAGGTCTCTATCCATATACCAAGAGATATCTGGGCACCTTTGCAAACCACTTCTCCACCATCGGCCTTATAGGCATGAACGAAGTAGGTCTCAATGCAAAGTGGCTGGGCGTGGATCTTACTCATCCTGAGACTCAGGAATTTGCAAAGGAAGTCCTCAACCATATGAGGAATCGTCTTTCCGATTACCAGGAGATGTACGGAGACCTCTTTAACCTCGAAGCAAGTCCTGCAGAGTCCACTACATACAGACTTGCAAAGCATGATGTAGAGCTCTATCCTGATATCAAAACAGCAACAGAAGGAGACGGAACTCCTTTCTATACCAACAGCTCACATCTGCCTGTCGGATATACAGAGGATGTATTCTCAGCTCTCGATGTACAGGATGAACTTCAGACCCTCTATACATCAGGAACCGTATTCCATGCATTCCTTGGAGAAAAGCTTCCGGACTGGAGAGCTGCAATGAACCTTGTAAGGACGATTGCAGAGAATTACAAGCTTCCGTACTACACTCTGAGTCCTACATATTCCGTATGCAAGAACCACGGATATATAACAGGCGAAGTCTATGAGTGTCCTATCTGCGGAGAAAAGACAGAAGTCTATTCAAGGATCACCGGATACTATAGACCTGTACAGAACTGGAACGACGGAAAACTTCAGGAATTCAAGCAGAGAAAAGAATATGTAGTCCTCGGAGATCTGAAACCTCATGCAAGAGCAGCCGTCTCAGAAGAAGCTCCTTCCATGATGCCTGCAGCAGGCGAAAGAGTTCCTGAGACTCCTGTATATACACAGCCTGCTCCTGTAGAACAGCCGGAAGTAAAGGTCTATGAACCAAGCTATGCAGAACCTGCTCCGGCAGAACCTGTATATACAGCACCTGTTCAGGAACCTGTTTACGAGGCTCCTGTTCAAGAACCGGTTTACGAGGCTCCGGTTCAGGAAGCTGTATACGAAGCTCCTATGCAGGAACCTGTATATGAAGCTCCTGCAGAGCCTGTCTATGCAGCACCTGCAGCAGAAGAAGCACCTGCGACTGAGCTTCCGGGAGAATTCTTCTATACAGTAAAGGAAGACGCTCCTGTGTACACTCAGCCGGCGCAGCCGGAAGTAGAATACACCTTCGATGTCGCTCCTATAGCAGAAAAAGAAGGAACAGCGGCAGAGAACCTAGTATTCGAGACCGTATCTTTCACAAATCCTGACGAGGCAGTAGCTCCCGTAAGAGAGACAGTTAATGAAGCTGCAACCGCAGTTTCAGGAGCTGCAGCTGCAGTTGCAGCAGGCGCTGCAGCCGTCTATACAGAGGCAAAAGAAACAGCTTCTCAGGTCTACACTGAAGCAAAGGAAACAGTTTCTCAGGTCTATACACAGGCAAAAGAGACAGTCCAAGGATTTGCGGAAAAGGCAGAAGAAGTCAAGAGCGATGCTTTCAGAGAATTCAACGATCTCATGGCAAGCGTCGAGGAAGCAAAGGAAGAAGTCAAGGAACCTGAAAAGAGATTCCTCCTCTTTACGACAAAGACCTGCCCTAACTGCAAGATCATCAAGGAATATCTCGCAGCCAACAATGTTCCTTACGAACAGATAATTGCCGAAGAAAATAAAGATGTTGCAAGAGGCTACGGCATAATGCAGGCTCCGACGGCAGTCATACTTGACGGCGACAATGTTACTAAGTATATAGGCGTGCAGAATATAAAGAACTACGTTCAGGCTAACCTGCTGTAGTTTTTAAAGAAAGCCAAACTACCAATTAAAGATCACATAAGTCAGGATCCCCGCAAAAGGACAAACACCTTGCGGGGATCTTGATTTTAGGCAAATAAAAAAGAGGCAGCTCGTATTGAGCTGCCTCCCTGATAAACTCTACTTAGTTATCAGCAGGCCGTAGCCTCCGTTGTTTCTCTTGTAGACGATGTTGGTCGTACCAGTCTCGCTGTCTGCAAAGGCGAAGAAGCTGTGGTCGAGAAGCTCCATCTGAAGTATAGCTTCGTCTCTGGTCATTGCTGTCAGTTCTATCTCCTTGACTCTTACGACGCCCTGGTCTTCCACAGCGTCGGGAAGATCCGGGATCTCGGAGATAAATACCTCTTTAACATCTTTATGACGCTTGACCAGTTTGTCCTTAAGTCTGGACATCTGAGAAGAGAGCTTGTCGATGACTCTGTCAAGGCAGAAGAAAAGATCTGCGTTGCTCTCCTCTGCGCGGAAGCTGAGAGATCCTGCGTGGATGGTAGCCTCGAGTTTTGCGAGGCCGGATTTCTCTTCACTGAGCATGACTACCGCTTCGGCGTCCTGGGAGAAATACTTATCGAGTTTTGCCATTTTGTTTTCAATGGCGGCTGCCAGCCTTTCGCCGGCTTTTACATTCTTGCTGTTGATCGTTACGTTCATATCAGCACCTCCCTTTGTCTATATTGTAATATAAAAGAGAATTTACTTGTATCCTTTTTCATTAGAGATTATTGTGGTATACTTGTAAGGTATGGGAAAGAGGATGTTGACAAAAGCGGATCTGATACTTGCTGTAGTACTGCTGATCCTTGGTCTTGGCAGTCCTTTTTTGTTGCAGACAAAAAAGTCTGAAGGGACAAGGATCGTCCTTGTGATGGACGGAGAGGAGATAGGAGACTATTCACTTTCCGAAGACAGGGTCATCGCTGTTACAAAAAGCGGCGCAAAGGATCTTGGGAAAAACATCCACATACTTCCCGAAAAAGAAAAGATAAACGAAGAGGTACTCAATCTTGTTGTCATTGAAAACGGAACCGTCCGTGTATCGGAAGCCACCTGCAAAGGCCGCGACTGCATAAAGATGGGCAGCATATCAAGAGAGGGACAAGTCATTGCCTGTCTTCCTCACAAGCTCCTCATATCAGTCTATGGCGGAGAGGACAGCCCTGACGCTGTGATAAAGTGATATGGCCGAAAGAAAGAGCACGAAAACAACAAAAAGGCTTGCGACCTGCGCGGCTCTCACGTCACTGGCTCTGATTTTTTCCTATGTGGAATTTCTGATCCCCATTTCTCTTGGGATACCCGGGATAAAGCTTGGACTTGCCAATATAGTGGTCCTCATAAGCATATATACGCTGGGGCCAAAATACGGCCTGTTTATTAATCTTGCAAGGATCGCCTTGTCAGCGCTCCTTTTTGGAAACGTCTTTTCGGCACTTTATGCTCTTGCAGGAGGCCTTGTATCTCTTTGCATCATGCTGCTTGCAAAGAAGGCTGGAGTTTTCTCTGTCGTCGGAGTCTCCATGGCAGGCGGCGTATTTCACAATCTTGGACAACTGGCAGTTGCAGCCCTTGTCATGCAGACAGGAAGGATAATGTACTATTTCCCAGTCCTTCTCATAGCCGGTATGATCACAGGAATACTTACGGGCTTTATCGCAGCCCTTGCTCTCAGAGCACTCAAAATCTAAAGAAAAGAAGATAGTTTTAAATGAAAGAGATCAATACAAACAATGCAAATATAAAGAACCCGCTTGTCAGGTTCATGAATTATCTTACTACCTACGAAAAGTGGTACTTATTTTTAGCACTTGCCATATCTACAGTGTTTGCCATACTCTTCCCGGAAGAGGATGTCAACGGTGTAAACGGCGCGATCATTATGACTTTGCTCCTCATATACACATGGCTCAATGTCATATGCGAGCTCCTCATAGCAAAGCAGGATAAATGGAACTTCATAGTCTCGGTATTCATTGAGATCACCGAGATAACCATGTACTGGATCCTAGGATACAGATTTGCAACAATGACGGTAACTCTGTTCTTCTGGCTTCCAATAGACATCATATCCTTTATCGCATGGAAGAAACATCCTGACAAAGTAGAAAAGCAGAAGACTAAAGTAAGGCAGCTTACAGGCTGGCAGAGAGTCGCTGTCATTATAGGTATAGTCGTATGGACCGTTGTTGTCGGCACGCTTATCGTAAAACTGACCGACGGACTTGCAGAGACTACGGATATATTCGATGAGACTGAAAGGACAAAGGCCATCATAGTATGCTATCTTGACGCCATGGTCTCTGCCCTTGATATATGCAACGGCACCTTCATATTGCTAAGATTCAGAGAGCAGTGGATAGCATGGTATCTGGAAGTCATATTCGACGCTATATGCGTCATACTCGGAGGACAGATAGTTCTGCTCGTTCTTACAGCAGCATACCTTACAAATACCACCTACGGCTTCATCAAGTGGGGAAGGTATATAAGGGAGCATGAAGGAGAAATAGACTAAGACACCTAAAAGAGGAGCTTTTTCGTAAAGAAGAGCCCCTCTTTTACTCTTTATTCAGACGGACTTAACACTATCTTCAAATTTGAGGACAGCAGGTCAATTGAAAGAGAGAGACTCTGATGATATAATCTAAACGACATAAAAAAGGGGAGAAAAAATGCCTGAACTTTTAGAAAAAGAATTATCAGAAAAACAGGGAAAAATAAAAAACCCATGGATCAAGGTTATGCTGGCAGGATTCGGAGCTTTGGCTTTGTCTATCCTTTTGTTCCTGCTTCTTTTTAATCTTGATTCTGTATCAAAAGGCTTGGGGTGGATCACCTCGCTTCTCAGGCCTTTCATAATAGGCGGAGCGCTTGCCTATCTTTTGGCGCCTCTTTGCAACAGCGCTGAAAAATGGCTTGGGCAGATACTTCCTGCCAAGGTAAAAAAATGGGCTCACGGCCTTGCTGTGGCAGCAGCTATCATTTTTTTGCTCCTCGTCATATATCTGCTCCTTATCATGATCATACCGCAGCTGTATACGAGCATCGTGTCTTTGTCAGAGACGCTTCCTCCGCAGGTCCAAAAACTTATAAGAAGGCTCACATCGCTCCTTGATGACAATGAGGTCCTGTCAGGTTATGTCACTACAGCCATCGACAGCATACAAAAGGCATTCAATGACTGGCTCAACAACAAGCTGCTGCCTGATCTGTCGAGCCTCATAAGCGGCCTTGGAACAGGCGTAAGGTCTGTGCTTGGGATACTCCTTGATACCATAATAGGTATCATCGTAGCAGTTTACCTCCTTGGTGGGAGAAAGACCTTTGCAAGGCAGGCAAACATGCTCCTTTACAGCATTTTCGGTGAACAGAACGGAAGAGTCATAAAGAGTGAAGCAAAGTATGCAGACAAGATGTTCAACGGCTTTATCAGCGGAAAGATCGTCGATTCTGCCATCATTGCTATCATATGCTATTTCTTCTGCGTCATAGCAAGGATGCCCAATGCGCTTCTTGTGTCGGTCATCATAGGGCTTACAAACATCATACCCTTCTTTGGACCCATCATAGGCGCAGTTCCTACGGCTTTGCTCATACTCGTAGAAAGCCCCATGAAGGCTCTGATCTTTGTCGTCTTCATACTGATCCTTCAGCAGGTGGACGGAAACATAATAGGACCGAAGATACTCGGTGACAGCACGGGGCTTTCAAGTTTTTGGATACTCTTCTCCATCATAGTCTTTGGAGGCGTGTTCGGATTCATAGGCATGATCATAGGAGTGCCGCTCTTTGCAGTCATCTATGACATAGTAAAGAAGCTCATAATAAGAGGTCTTGATAAAAAGAACATAAGCAAAGAGGTTTATGAAGGGAACCAAACAGAAATCAAAACCGAGTAAATAGAAATGATCGTCAAATGACTCTTTTCCAAGAGAATTGGAGAAGAGTCTTTTTTAGTCCTGCCTTCCCAAGGGTCCGGTACCGGAAGCAAAGACAGCAACATGGACACTTTTGCAGCCGGCATTTTTCAAAGTCCTTGCGGCTTCGCTTGCAGTGCTTCCTGTCGTAAGTACGTCGTCTACTAAAAGTATCCTTTTTCCTTTCAGATCCTCTGCTTTTTTTGAAATCATAAAAGCATTCTCGAGTATCGTTTTTCTTTCGCTCCTTCCTGCGAGCCTCATGGACGGAGTTTCTTTGGGCTTGAGGAGCAGAGTTTTCATAGGGATCTCCAGTTCCTTTGATACATACTTTGCAAGGAGCTCTGCTTGGTTATATCCTCTTTCGAGGTATCTTTCTTTTGAGGAGGGTACAAAGGAGATAAGGTCAAAGCTGTTTTTAACTTCATCATAGTCTCCTGCAAAGGAAAGGAGTACCCTGTCTGCCATGAGCTTTGCCAGGGGCCTTGCAAGATATCTTGCTCCTTTGAATTTAAGTTTGAATACCATCTGCCTTGGGAAGTAGCCATATAGGCAGCAGGAAAAAAGTCCGTCAAAGGACAGGTCTTCACCTTCCGAAAGGTAGGGATCGTCAGATATCCATTGTATCTTTTTTATGCATCTATCGCAAAGACAATGTATGCGGGTCTTTCTGTCTATTGAATCGCCGCAGCAGGCGCAGTAAAGGTTTTCAGGAAAAAGAAAGTCCGGCAGAGCTTTTAAAAGCTTCGCCGGACCCATATCCTTCAAATAAGCAAGCCCCCAAAACGATCTTGCTCTATATTTCATTTATCAGTTCCCATATGCTCCTTAATCTATATCCAAGTCCTGAATATCTTTTCTGTATGCTGTTGTTGTCTACCATGGCATTGCATGCTGCAGGGTCTCCTACGAGGACTACGGCTCTTTTTGCTCTTGTTATGGCCGTATACAGAAGGTTCCTTGTGGAGAGCATAGGCGGAAATGCTGTCATGGGCATTACAGCCACAGGGAATTCAGACCCCTGGCTTTTGTGAACGGTCAGCGCAAATGCACTTTCCAGTTCATCGATGTTTGTATAATCATAACGCACCAGGATCTCATTGTCAAAAATTACCGATATGATCCCGTTCTCCCTGTCTATGCTGTCTATTATGCCCATATCGCCGTTGAACACACCGGTCCCTTCGGCAAAGGTATTTAGATTCTTCCATTCCATGCGGTAATTGTTCTTTATCTGCATGACCTTGTCGCCTTCTCTAAAGATCCTTTCACCTATCTTTTTTTCATTCTTTTCAGGCGAAGGTGGATTGAGCACCTCCTGAAGGCTTTTGCTGAGTTCAACGCAACCAAGAGGTCCCTTTCTTACAGGCGTGAGCACCTGTATGTCAGTATAGGGATCTAGGTCTTTAAAGAAAGACGGAAGTCTTTTCCTGCACAGTTCTCCTATGGTCTCCTTTATATCTGCAGTTCTCCTTTTGAGAAGGAAGAAGTCCTGTCCTTTTTCGTTGAAGACAGGATGCTCGCCTTTGTTTATGAGGTGAGCATTGACTACTATGGCGCTTTCCTGCGCCTGCCTGAAGATGTCCGTGAGCCTGCAGCTTTCTATATCTTCGCAGCTGAGTATGTCTTTAAGGACATTGCCTGCTCCCACAGGAGGGAGCTGATCTGTATCTCCTACAAGTACAAGCCTCGTACCGGGTCTTACGGCTTTCAGGAGAGCTTCCATAAGAAGTATGTCTACCATGGACATCTCGTCTATTATGATGCAGTCAGAGTCCAATGGATCGTCTTCGTTTTTGCCGAAGAACATCTTGTCTTCTCCATCGGCATAGGCGTATTCAAGGAGCCTGTGTATGGTGGCAGCCGGCCTTCCTGATGCCTGCTGCATCCTCTTTGCGGCTCTGCCTGTAGGCGCTGCAAGAGATGTTTTCAGTCCTGCATATTCATATATGGATATGATGGTATTGATTATCGTAGTTTTTCCTGTGCCCGGGCCTCCCGTTATGACGAAGACACCGTTTTTAAGTGAAGAAAGAACTGCTGTCTTTTGCTTTTCGGAAAGAGTGATGCCTGTAAACTTTTCTTCTTTTTTTATGATGTCTTCTCCCTTTACGGCTATGGCAGGAAGCTCTGCAGTGCAAAGTTCATGGAGTTTGGCAGCTACATACTTTTCTGCTCTGTTGTAAGAATAGAGCATATATACGGGGACACCGTCTATGACGTCTTTTATGAGATCTGCTTCCATCACAAGTTCAAAGGCACAGTCAGAGACCTGCTCTCTTGTAACGTCAAGAAAGCTTGCTGCGTCCTCTGTAAACTGTGAAGCAGGCGCATAGGTGTCGCCGTTTTGCACCAGCTGGCCAAGGAGGTATTTTATACCGCTCTTTATCCTGTGAGGAGAATCCTTTGCTATACCTGCAGACCCGGCTATTTTGTCTGCTTTTTTAAAACCTATGCCGTAGATGTCGCTGATCAAAGTGTATGGATTTTCCCTTACTACCGCTACGGCATCCTTTCCGTAGGCTTTGTAAAGCTTCATGCAGACATTTTGCGTTATGTCATAAGCGGAAAGCGCAAGAACAGTATCAGCGTACTCTCTGTGCTCCCTGTAGCCTTCCTCTATGGTCATGGCTTTTGCTTTGCCTATGCCGGAGACCTCAGTCAGCCTTTCCGGTTCTTCTGCAATGACTTTTAGCGTATCGTCTCCAAACTTTTTCACTATGGCTGCTGCCATTTTGGGACCTATGCCCTTTATGACGCCCGAGCAAAGGAAGGCCTTGATGCCCTCTGCTGTGGTTGGTTCTAATTCTTCTGCCGAAGAGAAGGAGAACTGCTCGCCGTATTTGGGATGGTTTTTCCATTCACCTGTGAGCCTGTAGCTTCTGCCGGTCTTTGGATAGGCGATGTTTCCTACTGCAAAAAACTGCTCTTCTTCGGTTTCAAAGAGCAGTATGGTATAGAAGTTCGTTTCGTTGTGAAAGATGATCTCGGCTGCTGTGCCGGTCTTTTCTTCCTTCATCTTGTTTTGCTTTTATTCCTTGGTGAATGTGGGCTTGTAGAGCATCCTGTTGTCAAGGGTGCGTATGCGTTCAGAGAAATGGCCTCCGTCAACACCTTCAAGAGCTGCTTCAAAGTCAAACATCTTTGCATCGAGCATATCGAGGTAATGAAGAAGCTCTGCTTCAGGAAACATTGGCCTTATGGGAGAGCCGAATTCCGGTTCATAGTGATGAGCCAGTATCATGTGCTGGAGCATGACGGTCTTTTCTTCTGAAAGGCCTGCTTTCTTTGCTCTTTCTTCCATGCGTATGGTACCGAGGACTATGTGCCCAAGAAGATTTCCCTTCATGGTGTAACCTCCCGATATGCCAAGCTCATTTGAGTCTATTTCGTTGAGCTTTTCCATATCGTGCATGATGACGCCGCAAATGACCCAGTCGGGATCAAGGTTCGTGTAGACGCTGCAGGCTCTAATGCCCATGTCTAGCATGCGCTTTGTGTGATAGAGAAGTCCTGCATATTCTGCGTGGTGATTCCTCATGGCTCCGGGGTAGTACATAAGCCTGTCCTTGTTTTCTTCAAGGGCATCTGTGCATACCTTCTTGAGACCTTCGTCCTTTATGTTCAAAGCTTTGTCCCATATGAAGTCATACATGCTGTTTGGATCTTCGGGGGCTGCCTTGATGAAGTCAGCCATCTCAAGTTCATCTGAAGGAGCATCGGCCTTTCTTATCCTTGTGATCCTCAGCTGCTTTATATTGTTCCATTCGGAGACGCTGGCTTTGACTTTTACAATGTCTCCGTCTTTAAGCTTTGAAAGGTTTCCGCCTTCCACATCATCTACGTCCCACTTCTTTCCGTTGATCTCTCCTGTTTTGTCGCAGAGTGTCACATCGAAATAGGTCTTGTGATTTGCGCCTACCTTGACGGAGGGACTTTTCACCATGAAAAAGTCCACCAATTCTTCTCCGACCTGCAATGTATTTACATAAAACTCTTTATTCATAGAGCACCTCGTTTCTTCAACAGAATATCACATCGCAGGTGTAAAGTAAATTTAAGACTGCTGTAAAAATATCGTTTAGGATGACATATTTTATTGCTAAAAAAAACCACGAGGAATATAATAAAATGTCATATTGTTGGAAAGGAGAAGAGTCTTGGGCCAGTATATCACGAGTATTTTGACCGGGATAAGCATTACCGATATCATAGATATCGCCATAGTCAGCTTCATAGTGTACCACCTCCTGGGATACCTCAGATCCTCAAGGGCTGCACAGCTGGCAAAGGGCGTTCTCATCATCATAGCTATAGCGTTTCTCGCATATATCTGTCATTTTTATGTGCTGTCATGGCTCATAGGAAGGGTGCTGAGCATAGGTCTTATAGCTTTGGTCGTAGTATTTCAGCCTGAGCTCAGAAGGGCTCTTGACTTCCTCGGAAGGAGCAGGCTCGGCCTTAAGCAGCAGACCCTCAATACGGAATACAATATGGAGGTCGTAGACTCCATAGTAAGGGCCGTAGAATACTTCTCCGCAAGAAAAGAAGGAGCTCTCATAGTCATAGAGCAAGGTACTGCTCTTGACGATGTGGCAGAGTCAGGGACCTTTGTGGACGCAAAGGTCGGCACCGAGTCCCTTGAGAATATCTTTTACAAAGGAGCGCCTCTTCACGACGGCGCTGTCATCATAAGGGGAGACAGGATACATTCTGCAGGATGCGTGCTGCCTCTTACCCAAAACCAGAATCTCAGCAAGGACCTTGGCACAAGGCACAGAGCAGGCCTTGGCATATCGGAAGTCTCCGACGCCCTTGTCATCATAGTCTCTGAAGAGACAGGAATAATCTCTATTGCAAGAGACGGAAAGCTCTCAAGGTTCCTTGACCTTAAGAGCGTGGAGAAGCATCTTCTTGACGTCTACCTCAACGTGGGCCAGGATGATACTCTCATAGCAAAAATAACGAAGTTTTGGAGGAAGACGGATGGAAAAGCATAAATGGATCAGGCTTATAACGTCTATACTCATTGCCATAGCCTTGTGGGTCTACGTCATCAATGTGGTGAACCCGTCGTCTACGACGACCATAAGGAACATACCGGTCACTCTTACGGGCACCGAAACTCTTTATGAGAACAATCTGGCCATATACGGCAAAGCGGAATATACGGTAGATGTGACAGTAAGGGCTGCAAGATCAGACCTTTCTACCCTGCCGGCTGACAACATAGTTGCAACTGCAGACGTGTCAGGGCTTACTCTTGGGCAGGACTACATCACGGTAGAAGTCTCAGTTCCAAGAGAATATACAGTCGAGGATGTAAGATACAGAAAGATCGAGGTCCAGGTAGAAGAGCTCGAAAGGAAGACCGTTTCCGTGAGCGCCATAACGACAGGCAGCGTAAAGGGAGATTATGAACCTACAGTCATCTCTCTTTATCCTCAGACAGTAGATGTATACGGCGCTAAGTCCTTGGTAGACAATGTGGGCGGCGTCGTGGTCACGGTCAATGCGGCAGCTCTTGAATATGAGAATGTTTCTTCTCTTGTCCTTCAGGGACAGGTCGTAGACAATTCCGGAAACAACCTGGCAGGTGTCAAGATAGTAGATCCTGAGATCTCGGTAGAGGCTACTGCCTATTCCACAAAGAGCGTAAATCTCATTACAGGTTATTACGGAGATCCATGGGCCGGCGCCAGCATAAACAGGATAAGCGCGCCGGAGACTGTCATCATAAAGGGAAAGTCAGAGACCCTGGCAGCAGCAGGATCCGAAGTTTATTCAACAGACATAAACATAGAAGGCATATATGAGGACAGCACCTTCGACATAGTCCCCATCCTTCCTGAAGGGATATATCTTTCAAACAGGAACGGCAGTCTTACGCTCCATATAGACCTTGCCGACACAGGATCGATAGAATATTACTACTATCCCTACGAGGTGAAGACCACAGGGCTTGCAGATACTTTGACTGCAGACTACTCGGTAGAGGACGGAGCATATATAACAGCGACAGTCACAGGACCCATCACCACACTAAAGACTATGTCCTCTGCGGACGTGATCATCAGTGTTGACGGATCCAAATTCACCAAGGGGACCTGGACGGTGAGATTAAATTCATCGACCAACATCAGCGGAGTCAATATTAGCTTATCGCCGGCGTCGGTAAGCGTTCATGTAAGGGAGAAATAAAACAATGGGTAAGTATTTCGGAACAGACGGCTTCAGAGGTGAAGCCAACGTAGATCTGACAGCAATGCATGCATTCAAGATCGGTCTATTCATAGGCTGGTACTACGGTGCAAATCCACAGATGCAGCATCCTGCAGATTACAGAGCAAAAATAGTCGTAGGAAAGGACACGAGAAGGTCCAGCTATATGTACGAGGATGCCCTTGCCGCAGGCATAGCTGCTGCAGGCGCTGATTGCTACCTTCTTCATGTCACCAGCACTCCTTCTGTAGCATATGTTGCAAGAACAGAAAAGTTCGACTGCGGAGTAATGATCTCTGCAAGTCACAACCCGTTTACAGACAACGGCATCAAGCTCATCAACGGAGACGGAGAAAAGATGATGGACGAGGTCTTAGACAAGGTGGAAGCCTATCTTGACGGAGACTGGGAAGTCCCTCTTGCAACAGGAGCTAATGTAGGAAGCGTCATAGACCACGCATCCGGAAGGAACCGCTACATAGGATATCTTATAAGCCTTGCATCCTGCTCATTCAAGGGCTACAAGGTAGGACTCGATCCGTCCAACGGGTCCACATGGCAGATCGCAAAGAACGTATTCGATGCTCTTGGTGCAGAGACTCACGTAATCAACGATCATCCGGACGGACTCAACATAAACAAAGACTGCGGTTCAACTCATATCGAGGGACTTTGCAAATATGTAAAGGAGAATCATCTTGATATAGGTTTTGCCTTTGACGGAGATGCAGACCGCTGCCTTGCAGTTGATGAAAACGGAAAAGAAGTCAACGGCGACGAGATCATGTATATGTGTGCTAAGTATATGAAGGAGACAGGCGCCCTTGGAAACAGCAAGGTCGTTACTACCATCATGAGCAACTTCGGCCTTTACAAGGCTCTCGACGAACTTGGCATAGGCTACGAAAAGACAGCAGTCGGCGACAGATATGTATATGAAAACATGGCAGAAAACGGCCACCTCATCGGTGGCGAGCAGTCAGGTCACATCATTTTCAAAAAGTATGCTACTACAGGAGACGGAGTACTTACAGCCATACAGGTCATGCAGACTGTAGTCATGCAAAAGTCCACTCTTTCGAAACTTGTAGAGGGCGTCACCATGTATCCGCAGGTCTTAAAGAACGTTGTCGTAACTGACAAGGACGAGACCATGAACGATGAGACAGTAAAGGCTGCAGTAGACGCAGCGGCAGCAAAACTCGGAGAGACAGGAAGAGTGCTCCTCAGAAAATCAGGAACAGAACCTGTACTTCGCGTCATGTCAGAAGCACAAACATTTGAAGCAGCAGAAGAAGCTGTAGATTCCATGATCGCAGCCATGAAGCAGGCAGGAAAACTCATAAAGATAAAGTAAATTATAGATATATCGACGATATCCTTGTTCCGCCGCCTCAATGCTTCTTCGCTCATGTTTTCATGCGGCTCGCCTGAGGGGAATTTGGGTCGCTTGTCGAATCTTCGACTCCTGCGCTCCTCCAAATTCCATGCCTCCTGCTCGCCGGAAAACATGGCTCATCGCAACAGGCGGCTCCAAAGAATATCAGTCGATATAACGGCAGGTCTATATAATTATAGGAGAATACAATAATGATACCTAAAATAAGCGAGCTCTTTGATATGGAGCATACCATCGCTGCAGACCTTTTCGAGGGAAAGGAATATCCTTGGGAAGTTCTTGGCGACATTAAAGAATATATACTCAAACTCGGTCCTACGCTTCCTAAAGACGAATTCGAGGAAGTGTCAGAGCACGTATGGATAGCAAAGGATGCTAAAGTTTATCCGAGCGCATTCATAGGAGCTCCCTGCATCATAGACCACGGCGCAGAAGTAAGGCACTGCGCATTCATAAGAGAAAGCGCTATCGTAGGAAAGGGGTCTGTAGTAGGCAACTCCTGCGAAGTAAAGAACGCAGTCATCTTTGACAACTGCGAAGTCCCGCACTATAACTATGTTGGAGATTCGGTCCTTGGATACCATGCTCACATGGGAGCAGGCTCTGTCACATCCAATGTCAAGTCAGACAGGAAGAATGTTGTCGTAAAAGCAGAAGACGAGCAGATGGAAACAGGAAGAAGGAAATTCGGAGCCATGCTCGGTGACTGGTGCGAGATAGGCTGCAATGCAGTCCTTAACCCGGGTTCTGTCATCGGGAGACACGCCACCGTATATCCGACCACATGCTCGAGGGGTGTAGTTCCTGAAAACACTATCAAGAAGAACGACGGAAGGATAGTGGAAAAAAGAACTGAGTAAGTTTTAAATATTCTTAACATACAGGCACTGCTTCCCAAAGGAAGCGGTGCGAAGGAGGAAAAATGAAAGTTATCATCGGATCAGAACAGGAGATCGCAAAGCAGGCTGCACAGCAGTATGTAGAACTACTCAAGAGAAAACCAAATGCAGTCCTCGGCGGAGCAACAGGTTCCACACCTCTTGGCCTTTATGCAGAACTTGCAAGACTCAACAAGGAAGGAATCATCTCATTTAAGGACGTTACCACATTCAACCTTGACGAGTATGTAGGTCTCGACGGAAGCCATGATCAGAGCTACCGCTATTTCATGGATCACAATCTCTTCGATCACATCGACATCGACAAGAAAAACACCCACGTTCCTGACGGCATCAACCTTGAAAACATCAAGACCTACGATGCACAGATAGAAGCAGCAGGCGGCATCGATCTTCAGATCCTCGGCATAGGCGTAGACGGACATATTGCATTCAATGAGCCGGGAACTCCCTGGGATTCCCTTACACACGTAGTCGATCTTGAAGAGAACACAAGAGAGGTCAACTCCAGATTCTTCAATAGCATCGACGAAGTTCCAAAGCAAGCAGTCACCATGGGCATCAAGTCCATCATGCATGCAAGGAGCATCATACTCATGGCCATAGGCGAGAACAAGGCAGATGTAGTTGAAAAGATGATCAACGGACCTATAGACACTCAGGTCGCAGCATCCATACTTCAGCTCCATCCTGACGTGACCGTATATCTCGATCCTGCAGCAGCAAGCAAACTTACAAAAAAATAGGTCAAGCCTTGCGGCAAACCGGAAAAAAGACGGCAGTCTTCAGCTTTTCGGTTTCCTTAAAAAGGAAAAATAATTTTAAAAAACGACAAATATTTAAAAAAAAGACTAGTCTTGCGCTAGTCTTTTGTTTTATAATATGGTGTCGAGTAATCCGACGAGAATTTTTAATTGGTAAGAAAGAAGACACGATCATGAAAAGAAAAGTATTTTTAGCGCTCGTCTTAGCGCTCATACTGCTCTTCTCGGTAGTTCCTGCAAGCGCAAGCTCAGTTACACCGCCTGAAGGACAGGTGGCCGGTGATTCATATATCATCACGGGCGATGTCACAAGTTTTGAACAGGTCAACCTTTACATCAGGGAGTATCCTGAGGTAGTCATTACCGGAAATGTTTTGACTAATGACTTTGCAGCATTTGACGGCTGGGGCTCAGAGAGCATCGCAGCAGTAAGAGTAGTCCAGACTGCAACAGGACACGGCGAGTATCCTACAAAGATCCTTCCTGCATACAACGGAGGATTCTCTCTGTCCAGAAACACTCGTATGTCAGTAGGTCATACATTTTCTCAGGACTATAAGTGGGAAACTGGACTTCGTTATGTCTATGCTCTTAACGGAAACAATACAAAGGCCGTTACCATAGATCACGAAGTAGTTGATGAAATCGGGCAGAAGATGCTTGTTAATGCAACAACAGTTGTAAATGCGGAAAAAAACGCAGACAACCTTATCAGGATGACATTCACTCCCGATGATAACGGTATCGTCAAATACGCCAGGGTCATCTATAACAATGTTATCAGTGCATGGACAAATGAAGGACCGGAAGAGGGTTCTGCATTCAGTATTTCAAAATCATACAGATATGACCTTTCTCCGGTATGGTACAGCTCTGTAAAGCTTGACCTTAATCCGACCGTTCTTGGCGGATTCAAGATCGTAAAGACAGACTCCACCAATGACGCAAAGCCCCTTTCCGGAGCAAAGTTCAAGGTCTATACAGATGAAAAATGCTTAACAGAAGCAACCAAGTATGATGCAGACACAGACAGCTGGGTAGCAGTAGGCGAAGTCACCACAGGAAGCGACGGCACCGTTACTGTTACGAACTTAAAGGCCGGCACATACTATGTAAAAGAAACTGAAGCTCCTGCTCACTACATCATCGACGATGTGATCGCAAAGCCTGTAACAGTTACAACTCCTACCGTTTCTTTAAGCCTCACCGGTGGTGAAGGAACAACGTTAGCCAATATAGACGCAGATTCCATAACTGCAAGATCTACTTGGAACGATTTCGGCGCCATTGAAGGAAAGACAAATACTCTTCCGCTCATCAAGGATACAGCAACTTCTTCTGAGTATGTAGAAAGTTATAACGCCGACGTTTTCATCAAGGGCGGCGGAAGCACAGTTTCTGTAACATCTGACGGAAGCGTCAGTGCCGATGAACTCGTAAATGCATATACAGAACTCAGCGGAGCAAAGTTCAATGTCACTGTAGGAAACGCAGTAGTAGAAACAGTTGATACAGTCGCTGAAGCAGTTCAGTACGTAAACAACACCCTTATCGCAAATGGATTTATCGATAAGGAAGGTTATCGTAACCATGTTAACATCACACCGACAGTAACAGAGCTTATCTATGCTCCTAAGTCAAATGCCAATGTTAACACTGTTACATTCACAGATACAGCAACCATCGACTTTACAGTCAACAAGTCTTGGATCAATGAGTCTCTCCCACAGAGAGGTGAATACATCCAGGTCCAGCTCTACAAGATCCTTGCAGGAACCGAAGATCCGGGTTCACCTTGGGGAGATCCTGTAGAACTCAATGAGGACAACAACTGGAGCTACACATGGACAGACCTTGATCCTAATGCTGATTACAAAGTAGAGGAAGTAGAGATCCCTGTAGGTTATGAACTCATCGATACAGAATATGAAGTAGGCAAAACCGAAGACGGAAGGATCCGCATCACTGCCGAAATGACAAACAGCCAGATAGTGGACGTAGAAGTCAACAAGTCCTGGTTCAACGATACTCCTGCACAAAGAGGCGAATACCTCATCGTTCAGCTCTATTGCGACGGTGAACCGTACGGAGATCCTATCGAGCTCACTGAAAAAGAAGGTTGGAGCTATAGATGGGAAGGCCTCGAAGGAGGACACAAATATACAGTAGACGAACCAGAAGTTCCTGCTGATTATGTAAAGAAGATCGTAGATCCAAAGACAGGAGTTGATAAGGAGACAGGAAGAGTTCTCATAACCTGTGAGATCTCCAACACTCACGCAGACAGCCCTGTGACCTTCGATGATTCTACAGTTCTTATCTGTATGTCAGTAGTTCTGTTGATCGCAGTCGCATATCTTGCGATCAAGATCAAGCAGACACCTACAAAGTAGTCTCAAACTTTACCAATTTAAACTCATAAAGCCCCGCTTTCAAAAGCGGGGCTCTTTGTTTAGTGTGCCGGGCATGGCACAGTTCTAGCGGGTGAGAGTCCCGTCACGGGTAGTTACCGCCAAGTGTAGCGAACCACAAGCCGAAAGCAGCAATGCCAAGGGGGAGGAAGTGGTGTAGTAAAACCGAGGAGCCTACGAAC
>JAZQCD010000033.1:0-30592 GCA_045546135.1 Anaerovoracaceae bacterium | reverse complement strand
GGGGATTTGTCTTCCTAAGACGCTTGGCCTCCGACTTATACATGCGGAGAGTATCCGCAGTCTTACGGAGTCAAGATAGAATACAAACTCCCTGATGGATTCCTTCTCGGCGTTGCATCTGCAGCTGACCAGATAGAAGGCGGCGATGTAGACAGCAACTGGAACGACTGGTTCAAAAAAGGAAAGATCAAGGACGGAAGTGACCCTGCCCATTCCACTGACCATTGGAACCGCTGGAAGGAAGATGCAGATCTGATGAAGGAACTTGGGATCAAGGTCACAAGGATAGGTCTTGAATGGCCGAGGATAGAGCCAAGAGAAGGCGAGTTCGACGAGGCCGTGATAGACAGATACAGAGAAGAGATCGCATATCTTAAGAGCCTTGGCATAGAACCCCTTGTCACTATCCATCATTTCGGATGCCCTATGTGGTTTGAAGAAAAGGGCGGCTTCCTTGTTGATTCCAATCTTGACCTTTTCCTTGATTACGGCAAATATGCAGTCGAAAGGCTCTCGGACCTTGTCTCTGAGTGGATCACCATAAATGAACCAAATGTCTATGCTCTTAACGGATATTTCGGAGGGGGATTCCCTCCTGGACATAGTGACAGAAAGGAGTGCCTTAAGGTCCTTTCAAATATGGCATATTGCCATGTGGTCCTCTACCAGGCCATACATATCCAAAGAGAAGAAAAGGGATATACGGATACCAAGGTCAGCTTTGCAAACCATATGAGAGTCTTTGAACCTGAAGATCCAAAGAATCCAATACACAGGATGTATTGCAATATAGTAAAGAAGCATTTCCAAACAGCAGTTACTAAAGCTATGCTTACAGGAGAGTATACCTGGCCTCTTAAGAATACTCACAAGGTTCAAAGAGGAGAGTTTGCAGACTTTATAGGAGTCAACTACTATTCAAGATCCATGATATCCTCCATGGAGGACGGCACCAGGAAGGATAAATGCCCAAGGAACGATCTTGGATGGGAGATATATCCTGAGGGCATAGTTAAAGTTGCAAAAGAAGCCCATGACATACTTCAAAGGCCCATTTGGATCACGGAGAACGGGACCTGCGACAACATGGGAGTCTTTAGAAACAGGTTCATAGCAGAGCACTTGGAGCAGATAGCAAAGAGCGATCTTCCCTTTGAAAGGTATTATCACTGGTGCTTCTGTGACAACTTCGAGTGGCTCGAGGGCATGAGCGCAAAGTTTGGGCTTGTAAAGGTAGATCCTGAAACTATGGAAAGGACTCCTAAAGCAGCCTTTGACTTTTATAAAGCTCTTATCGAAAAGCACGGAGTAGATAAAGAAGTTTATGACATGTATCTTAAGAATCAGCATTTCAGAGTGAGGGAACCGGGGTCCTACGATTGGCAAAGGTAGCCCGCAGCTTTGAAATGAAAAAGATAAGATGAGCGGGCTACCTCTTGGAGCCCGCTTTATATGTATATACTAACATAGAGGATGGAATTTGATATGACTATATTAAACAAAGACCTTATATACATTTCCAATGATGTGATGACACTGCTGATCAAAGCAGATAAATATGGGAAGCTGGAGCTTCTCCACCTTGGGAGGCCCGTAGACATTGCAGATGCTGATGCTCTTGCAGTAGACCCGGGAACCGGCTGGGGGTCTGCTGTTCTTTATGAGGAAGGCGATGAAAAGTCATGCCTTGACAGACTGCCTCTTTTCTTCGGAGAGTCAGGAAGAGGAGACTACAGGGAAAGCGCCATAGAATTTTTTAAGGACGGCATGCCCTTTACTCCTGATTTTAAATTTGAAGGTGCAGAAGAACTTTCAGAAGATCCTTTAGCCCTTTCCGGTCTTCCTTTTTCAAGAGATGCTCTGTCGCGCGTTAAGATATGCATGAAGAGCACGGCGGGAGACCTTAGGCTCATCCATTACATTTCTTTATTTGAAACTGCTATAAGCTTCAGAACTGTCCTTGAAAACAGCGGTAGTCCACTTCAGGTAGCAAAGCTTGCAAGTTTTGCATTGGATATCCCGGGTCATTTCAACATGCATACCTTTGGCGGCGGCTGGATAGCAGAAGGGCACAGGCAGGTAACAGAGGTGGGCCAGGCAAGAGTCGTAAACAGCAGCAATTTCGGTTTTTCAAGCGCTACGAGAAACAGCGGAGTGATACTTGCCAAAAGAAATGTATCTGAGAACCATGGGGATGTATTCGGCATCAACCTCATATATACAGGGAATCACTATACATCGGCTCAAAAGAGTCCTCAGGACCTTGTAAGGATAGTCTGCGGCATAAACCCTGAGGATCTCTTAAAGGATCTTGGAGAAGGCGAAGTTTTCGAAACACCTGAAGCAGTAATATGCTATTCAGGAAACGGAATGACGGGAATGATGCAGAATATGCATGGTTTTGTCCTTGGACACATAGTTCCAAAGTATTGGGCAAAAAGAGAAAGACCTGTCGTTTACAACAGCTGGGAAGGATGCATGTTCGACTTTACAGAGAAAAAGCTTTTATCTCTTGCAAAGAAGGCTGCATCTCTTGGCTGTGAGACCTTTGTCCTTGATGACGGATGGTTCGGCGAGAGAAATTCTGATAAAGCAGGTCTTGGAGACTATGACGTAAATACGAAAAAACTTCCTGCAGGCCTTAACAGGCTCGCAGAGAAGATAAGGGGAATGGGAATGGATTTTGGTCTTTGGTTTGAACCTGAAGGCGTAAACCCTGATTCCAAGCTCTACAAAGAGCATCCTGACTGGGCCATACATCAGGACGGTCTTAAGGATGTATACGGCAGAAATCAATTGCTCCTTGATCTTAGAAGACCTGAAGTAAGAGACTATATCGTAAGCAATGTAGGAAAGATAATAGATGAGGCCGGAGTATCTTTCGTTAAATGGGATATGAACAGAGAGAGCGTCTTAAGAGGTGTTCAGGCTCATGAATATATCCTGGGTCTTTATGATGTTTTAAGAAGGATATTTGGAGAAAGGCCCAAGGTGCTTCTTGAATCCTGCAGCTCAGGCGGAAACCGCTTCGATCTTGGCATGCTTTGCTTTGGGCCCCAAGTTTGGACCAGTGACGATACAGATCCTGCAGAAAGACTTGATATACAGGACGGCATGTATTATCTCTATCCGCAAAGCTGTGTCAGCGCTCATGTGTCTGCAAGTCCTCATGCTCAGACCTTAAGAGCGACCCCTCTTTCCACCAGGTTCAATGTATCTGTATTTGGAGTCCTTGGCTATGAACTTGACCTTGCATACCTTGCTCCTGTGGAAGAAAAGGAGATCAAAGAGCAGATAGAGTATTACAAAAGACACAGAAAGACTTTCCAGTTCGGTGATCTTAGAAGAAGATATCTCCATGATGATGCACTGACTTGGCACGTAAGCGGTGAGAATGAATGGATAGTGGGTCTTTTCCATAGACTTGTCCATGCAGCTCCTCCTTACGAATATTTAAAGATCAAACTTCCTGAAGGAAGGTATATAGTAAAGAGCAAAGCCCAAAGCTTAAGAGTCGGAAACTTCGGACCTCTTCTTAAACATGTCACGCCTGTAGCAGTCAACCCTGACGGAGTAGTTGTCAGCATAGCAAACAAGAATTACCGCATGCAGGATGCTGTATTTGAAGCAGAGTGCTCAAACAAGGCTCTCGATGCAGGTATACCTGTCATGAACAGCTTCCTTGGCACAGGCTATTCAGATAAGATGAGGATGCAAAGCGATTTCGGATCCAACATATTTACGATATACAGAAAAGAAGAACCGGAAGAGATCTAAAAAACAGAGGATATATTACGGTCATTTGGCTTTTGGCAGTATTATCTGCTTATTGTCTCTACTCTCTTTGTAGAGTATGAACTTTCTTCCTATGGCCTGGACATATTCTGCTCCTAAAGCTTTAGCTGCTTCATTGGCAACTTCTTTTGGATCCAGTTCCACGTTGTCTTGTATCTTTACTTTAAGAAGCTCGTGAACAGCCAAATAGTCGCTCATTTCTTTGATGATGCTGTCTGTAAGTTCATTCTTTCCTATGTAAACCGTAGGCTCTATGGCCGTCGCCAGTGATTTTAAATACGATCTTTGTTTTCCTGTTAACATTGTTCTTCCTGCTATGATTTGCGATCAACTTTATAATACGTGCTTTAGTTTAACATAATCGCCTATATTTTCAAATACCCTATTACTTTCTTAGGTCAAAGCAGCATCTTAGCATAATATCCGGTCTGATGTGCACAGCAGCGATACCTGCACATCCATGGGATACGCAGCACATGCGGTGACTTGGTGACTTTCATAAAAGAAAAGACCAGCCAAAAGAGTTCGGCTGGCCGGTATATCAGACTTCGAAATATTGAAGCAGATCTGCTGTTGTGAGCTTTTTCTTTTCTTCACCCTTTACATCCAATACTATCTTTCCTTCATGGAACATTATGAGCCTGTTTCCATGGGCAAGAGCATCCTTCATATTGTGTGTGACCATCATGGTAGTGAGCTTATTTTCTTCGACTACTCTGTCAGAAAGCTCGAGGACCTTTGCCGCGGTCTTTGGATCAAGGGCTGCTGTGTGCTCATCAAGGAGCAGGAGCTTTGGTTTCTTTAATGTCGCCATGAGGAGGGTGAGAGCCTGCCTTTGTCCTCCTGAGAGAAGTCCTACCTTTGTAGTCATTCTGTCCTCAAGTCCAAGGTCAAGTGCCTTTAGCATCTCATGATATTTTTCTTTTTCAGCAGGGCTAATGTACCACTTAAGGCTTCTTTTCTGGCCTCTTCTTGCTGCAAGAGCCAGATTTTCTTCTATCTGCATATCAGGAGCTGTTCCCATCATAGGATCCTGGAACACTCTTCCTAAGTATTTAGCTCTTTGGAATTCCGGCATCTTTGTAAGGTCTATGCCATCTAGCTCTATCTTTCCCTGATCTATCATGAAAGTTCCGGCGATCGCATTGAGTGATGTCGATTTTCCTGCACCGTTACTGCCTATGACAGTCACGAAATCTCCGTCTTCCAGTGTCAAGTCAAGGTGGTTCAGAGCAACTTTTTCATTTACAGTACCGGCATTGAAGGTCTTACAGACATCTGTCAGTTTAAGCATCTTTCTTACCTCCTTTGAAATATGGTATTGCAAGGAATATGGCAACTATGAGTGCAGAGAAGAGCTTTAAGTCGTTTGTATTAAGTCCAAGAGTGAGCACCAGCTGCAGGACTATATAGTAGATCACGGATCCAAGCACTACAGCCAGCATCTTAAGTCCAAAGTTCTTAAAGAGTTTTCCAAAGAGGACTTCGCTTATGATGACTGATGCAAGACCTATTACTATAGCGCCTCTTCCCATATTCACGTCAGCAGCTCCCTGGTATTGCGCTATAAGTGCACCGGACAAAGCTACAAGGCCGTTTGCCACGCAAAAACCTAAGACTTTGTTTCTGCTTGTATTTACGCCCTGGGCCTTTGCCATGTGTTCGTTGTTTCCTGTTGCTCTTATGCTGCTTCCCAGTTCTGTTCCAAAGAACCAATAAAGAAGAGCGATTATGACAACTATTATGATCAGGAATACAGGGATTGGGTTGCTTAAGTCAAGGCGTCTTACATATCTTTGTGAGACAAGCAGATCATATTTGTCTACGCTTACAGGCGTATTTGCTCTTCCTCCCATGATCCTTAAGTTTATGGAATAAAGGGAAAGCTGAGTGAGGATGCCTGCGAGTATTGCCGGTATGCCGCATTTTGTGTGGAGAAGGCCTGTTATGAGACCTGCAAGCATTCCTGCTGTGATAGCTGCAAGTATGGCTACACCTGTACTGACACCTGCTGTCATCAATGCTACGCAGACAGCTCCTCCTGTTGCAAGTGAACCGTCAACAGTAAGGTCAGAGGTGTTGAGTATCCTGAATGTCAGGTAAACACCCAAGGCCATTATTCCCCAGGCAAGGCCCTGTGCGCAGGCACCGGGAAGTGATGATAGAAAAACAGATAGATAGTTCATGGCAAGTGATCTTCTTTCTTTAAGTATCGTATGCTTAAGTGCAAACGACTTTTATCTTAAGTCTTTTAAACAGAATGTATCCCGAAGAAACATTTTATGTTCCTTCGGGCAAATACATACTACATTATCTTACTCAATAGCCGTGTAGCCTTCAAGTGGTGTGATCCCCAAAACTTCGCAGGTATTCTTGTTATACCATTTTGAGAATTCTGCTGCATATTCTATTGGCATAGTCTTTATATCAGCTCCATCCTTTAGGATCTTTACTGCCATCTTTCCTGTGGCTACTCCAAGGTCATAGTAGTCTATGGCAAGAGTTGCGACTCCGCAGCCGCTGCAGATGCCTTGTTCGCCTGCTATGACAGGAACTTTCTCTGTCAGGACTACATTGGCTATAGCTTCTGTATTTGAAGCTGCAACATTGTCTGTAGGGATGTATATGACGTCAGCATATTGGCAAGCTGAAAGGGTTACTGATGCGATATCGTTTGTGTCAGTGAATGTGAACTCCCTTGATTCTATACCCATCTCTGAGAGGAATCCTGCGACTTCCTGAGCCTGGAATATGGAGTTTGCTTCAGAATTGCAATAAATGATAGCTACCTTCTTTGCATCCGGGAACCATTCCTTTATCATTGCTGCCTGCTGGTCAAGAGGAGCAAGGTCTGATGTTCCTGATATGTTGTTTCCGACTGTACCTGTCCAATCCTCTATGCTAAGAGCCGGTGCATAGTGAGTAACTGATGTGCCGAGGATAGGGATGTCTGCTGTTGCCGCTGCAGCTGCCTGAAGGGCAGGGGTTGCATTTGCCATGATCAGGTCTACATTTCTTGAAATGAGATCATTTACTATGGTAGTGCAGGATGAGGCTTCGCCTGAAGCGTTCTGCTCAATAAATTCTACATTTGCTTCTCCAAGGCCTTCCTTTACTGCATCCATAAAACCTTCTGTTGCTTTATCAAGAGCAGGATGCTGTACAAGCTGGCATATGCCTATTGTCCAGCTGTCTTTTTTGGTTTCTCCTGATCCGCATGCTGCAAGGCCTAAGCTAAGGCAAATGATCATTACGATAGATAATATCTTTTTCATTTTTCTTTCTCTCTTTCCGAAACCGGTTCTTTGATGGATGCCGATCGCCGGTTCCTTTAGTTTCCTCTTCTTTATCTTAATAAAAAACGGTCCTGCGAAAACAGGACCGTTTATATCAAAACTTAATATTATACGACTGCTATTTTCTTTTAACTTACCTCTATGTACTTCAAACTCCGCAATAGCTAAAGCTAAAGCGGTAAGTAAAAGCGAAATAGAAGTTGTTGCAAGAAATGTTCTTCATGATTGATTTAATTTTACACTCTTATGCATATTTGTCAAGCAAAAACAAAAAAGATATTCATATTTTGTGTTTAAAGGATAATGCTAATTGTAAGGCCGGCAGTGAGGGTCAGTCCCTGGCTGCCGGCCTTAAGTTTATCAGGTGATACTTTATGAAAACACTATTACTCTAAGGCTGTGTATCCTTCAAGAGGTGTAAGGCCAAGCTTTTCGCAAATGCTTGCATTAAAGAATTTTGAAAACTCAGGAGCAAATTCGATCGGCATTGTGGATATATCTGCTTTTTCCTTTAAGATCCTTACAGCCATCTTTCCTGTGGCAACGCCAAGGTCGTAGTAGTCTATGGAAAGTGATGCTACTCCACAGCCCTTGCAAAGTTCTCCTTCGCCTGCGATGACCGGCTTGTTTTCTGTAAGGACTATATTTGCTATGGCTTCTGCGTTGGATGCTGCCACATTGTCTGTAGGAATGTAGATGACGTCTGCAAAGTTGCAGGCCTGCAAAGTAACAGATGCTACATCGCTTGTATCGGTGAAGGTAAAGTTCTGGCTTTCGATACCCATTTCCGAAAGGAATCCTGCAACTTCCTGGGCTTGGAATACGGAGTTTGCTTCAGAACTGCAGAAAAGGATAGCTACTTTCTTTGCATCCGGGAACCATTCTTTTATCATTGCAGCCTGCTGATCAAGAGGCGCAAGGTCTGATGTACCGGAGATGTTGCCTCCCACAGTTCCTGTCCAGTCAGAGATATCAAGAGCCGGTGCATAGTGGGTTACAGATGTGCCAAGGATAGGAATGTCTGCAGTTGCTGCCGCGGCTGCCTGAAGGGCAGGAGTGGCATTGGCCATGATAAGGTCAACATCCCTTGACAAGAAGTCGTTTACTATGGTGGTGCAGTTTGCAGGTTCTCCGGAAGCGTCTTGTTCTATGAATGTGACGTTTGCTTCTCCGAGGCCTTCTATAACTGCGTCCTTAAATCCTTGAGTTGCTTTATCAAGGGCCGGGTGCTGTACCAGCTGGCATACACCAATAGTCCAGCTTGTTTTTTCTTCATTGCCATTTGAACCACAAGCAGCAAGTCCTAAAATGAGGCAAAGCGTAAGTGCAATAGATAATATTTTCTTCATTTTTTTCTCTTTCCGATCCTGCCGGTCTTGAGGGTTCATGGACAGCCGCACCGGCTTTTGGATCTAGACTTAAGGCTTTAAATAAAAAACGGTCCTGCGAAAACAGGACCGTTAAATATCTTATAAAAATACTACGCGACAACCATTTTCTTATCAATTACCTTTATTATACTTTAACATCCGTTATAGCTATAGCCATAACGGTAAGAATAAGCATAATAGAGATTGTTAAGAACTGCGTTTTTCATATTAATGATATGATACACCAATATTTATCTTTGTCAACAAAAATATTGATTATTTTTTGTTGTCGGATGCTAAAAGTTCTCTTCTGTCTATCCAAAGCTGCAGGGAGTCCACTGCAAGTGATATCTTGTCGAGCTGTTCCTTGATATATCCAAAGTCCTTTTCTTCGTCCTCAGATACCTCTCCGTCAGCAGATATTTCGATGAGCCTGTCCTTGTCCTTTTCAAGACTGTTAAGGGTCGCGAGTACTTCAAGTACGATCTGGGTGAGTTCCTTTACCTGTACCTGAGGAACATACTTCTGACCAATAGGACATTCGTTGGAACAGTAATAATTGCAAAGATCCGGAGCCTTATAGCACTCTGCCATTGCCATTATCTCATCAGGATAGGGAATAGTCTTATCGCTTTCGATCTTTTCTATTCTTGTTTCAGATACGACCCCCATGGTCTCGCTTGCGCGTTCGCGGGTAAAACCTGCGTCTTCCCTATACTGCTGATAAATATTTTTATTTTCCTTGACTGATCTTCTGCCCATTTTAAGACCCTCCAAAACTCATGTATACAATATAAGAATTGTATATTTAATTGATGCAATAATCAAGTCGAGAAATACTCTTTATAATATATGTATTGATATCTATGATTAAAAGTAGAGTATCACGTCCATAGGAACTATAGCACCACATGGAAGTGGAGTCTTCATGGTGGATAATATCTTCGGCAACAATAATATCTTCGGCAACTTGACAATTTTAATAGTATGTTATACTATGTTTAAAAATAGTAAAATTAAGTTTAAATATAGACAAAAATATACTTAAATTAAACAATGAAAAAAGACATTTATGCCTTTATGGCAAAAAAACCGGTTTTTTCGATAAAAGATGTTGATCTTTATTATGGCAACATGGAAAGCTCCAGGTCTGCAGTCAAACGGTTGCTTGCTAATATGAAGGTCATGAAGATAAGGAATGACCTTTATACATGTGTTGATCCTGCAACAGGCGGACCGATCGCTAACAGATTCCAGATCGCAAGTTCGATCACTGATTCATCATATGTTTCCCATCATACCGCTATGGAGTACCATGGAATCACAGATCAGGTGTTTTATGATGTTTATGTTTCTTCAAAAACGAGGTTTCATGATTTTGAATTTGACGGATATACATTCAGATATATAAATTCCCGCATCGATTATGGAATAGAAACGCCTGCATTTTCTGGTGGCGTAAAGGTAACAGATATTGAACGAACGGTACTTGATTCGATAAAAGATATGGATAAGATCTCGGGAATAGAAGAAGTCATTTCAAATATTAGTATGATCCGACACTTAGATGAAAGGAGGTTACTTGAATATTTAGGTTCATACTCAAATAAATTTTTATATCAAAAAACAGGATTCATTCTGCAGGAGTTCAATGAGATATTGGGGGTGTCGAAGGAATTTTTCGCAGAATGTAAAATCAAAAAAGGGAATAGTAAAAGATATCTGACGCAGGATATAGGATCTGATGCCGTTTATGTAGGCGAATGGGATCTTATTGTACCTGCAGAGATCTTTTACCTCAAAAATGGGATGGAGGTAAATAACAATGACCCAATTTGACAAACGTGAACTGGAACAGATAGCAAAAGAGAGAGGATTTATCGTAAGCACTTTTGAAAAGGTGCTTAGACTCAAAGAAATATTGGAGTGGATCAATAAAGATCCGTTTTTAAGAGATCATCTTGCTTTAAAGGGTGGTACTGCAATCAATTTAACTATCTTTAGCTTGCCTCGATTATCTGTCGACATCGATATGGACTATATACCGAATAAACGCAAAGAAGAGATGATGGAGGACAGGACCAGTATAGCGAGAGTGATCAGTTCATATATGGAGGGTGAAGGGTATACATTGTCCCCGTCTTCCAGGTTTTATCACAGCCTTGACGGTTTTTACTATCGATACATAAATGCATCCGGAAATATGGATGTTATAAAGTTGGAACTTAATTATTCTCTCCGTGCTCACGTTCTTGATCCGGTAAAGAGGATGATAACTGCGGATCTGCCGGGAGAAGCTTGCGCTGTTTTGACTTTAGATCCTATAGAAATATATGCAGCAAAGATCAATGCACTCCTTTCAAGAGCTGCTGCAAGAGATCTTTATGATGTGTCGAATATGATCAAAAGCGGCATACTTAATGGTAGAGAAGATCTTTTAAGAAAGATAGTGATCTTTTATTCGACAGTATCACAAAAAACTGTCGATAAAAAGTTTTCTCTGGAAAGTATAGATAATATATCTTTTCAGAAAATACGCAGAGACCTTTTTCCAGTGATATCATCAGATGAAAGACATAAGACTTTCGGCCTCGATGAGAGAAAAGATGTTACAAAGAAATATCTAAGTGAGTTATTGGTCCTTAATGATAATGAAAATAAATATATAGACCTTTTTGTAAAGGGTATATACGATCCTGGTCTTCTCTTTGACGATCCTGAGATCTTAAAAAGGATAGAAGCACATCCGATGGCCCTTTGGAAGTGTAAAACGATAGAGAAAAATACAGGTAATTAGTGTAATATATAAGTGTAAGTATTAAATATGAGAACTCCACTCCCATGCGGTGTTTAGCCCCTATGGGAGTGGCATTCTGCTGTTGGATTTATTAGAGGTATACTATGGAAAAAGCATATTTTGCAGGCGGATGCTTTTGGTGCATCACGCCGATATACAAAATGTACGGTGTAGACGAGGTAGTCTGCGGGTATTCAGGCGGGGATGAGGTCGATCCTAAATATGAGGACGTCAAGGCTCAGAAAACAGGCCACAGAGAGACTATCATGCTCACTTACGATCCAAACGAGGTGTCCTATGACACGCTCCTTGACATATACCTTGCAAACGTAGATCCTTTCGATGCAGAAGGGCAATATATAGACAAAGGTTTTTCATATACTTTGGCCATATATTACCTCACTGAAGATGAGAAAAATATTGCTGAAACTAAGATAAAGGCTCTTGAAAAAGAGTCCGGAAAAAAGGTCCAGATATCACTTGAACCATTTAAGTCTTTCTACAAAGCAGAAGAATACCATCAGGATTATTACCTTAAGAATCCTGAAGCCTTTGAAGAGGAAATGAAAAGCTCCGGAAGAAGATGATCCCATAGGGCAAGACCCTAAAAAAGCAAGAGGTGATCTTTTGAATAAAATAGATATATTTAAGCAGTTTGATAATGTGAAGGCTTTCTTTTCTTTTAAGCCTGACAGGAGCCTTGATCTCATACCAAAGTTTTCAAGGGAACTTCCCATGGGGGAGTATCTCATAAAACCTCATATGGTACATGGAAAGCATGTAGAGGTCATAGATAAGGCTTCCCTTGAAGGAGAGCATATTAAAGCGGAGGGTTATCCGGAGCTTGCAGATGTAAAGGGATACATAGAGGTGCCGGAAACTGACGGTCTCGTGACTGATATTCCGGGAGTGTCTTTGGTGACCACTCACGGCGACTGTATACCTGTATTTGCCTATGATCTAAATAAAAAGGTCATTGGCGTCGCTCACGCCGGCTGGAAGGGGACCATGCTTGGAATAGCAGGAGAACTTGCAAGGACTATGAAGGAAAGATATGCTTGTGATCCTTCGGATATCCTTGCATACATCGGTCCCGGTATAGGAAAATGTCATTTTGAAGTAAGGGATGACGTAAGACAGAAGTTTCTTTCAGAGGCTCCCTGGAGCGAGGAGTATATATCGGTAAAGGACGATGAACACTACCTCATAGACCTTAAGGGCATAAACGAGAAGTATCTTAGAGACGAGGGTGTCTGCAACATAGAGATAAGCGAAGACTGTACCTACTGCATGGAAGATAAGTATTGGTCATACAGGCGCGGCGGCGACAAGGACCGCATGCTTGCATGTATCAAGCTTGTATGAAGCCTCCACTCCCATGCGGTGCTATAGCTCCTATGGATGTGGTACTCTGCAGATAATCATAGATGCAGCGGTAGTTTTCGTATATGAAAGATGATTCCACAGTTTTAGGTTCATAAAACAAACAGTTTTTTAGAATAAGAATGTATTCAGCAAGAGATAAACAAGGAGTTAAAAAGTGAAAACAGCAGAGGAAAAATTGATAAAAAAGAATAAGTATTGCTTTGGACTTGGAACTGTAGGACGTGACATGTTCTATGCATTTGAAGCCAATGCGCTTTTGTATTTCCTGTCCAATATACTGTCTTTGCCCATAAAGCAGTTTGCGGCAGTAAGTATGGTCCTGTCAGTTATGAGGATATTTGATGCTCTCAACGACCCTATCACAGGACTCATCGTCGAAAATGTGAATACAAAGTGGGGCAAATACAAGCCATGTATAGCTGTGGGAGGCCTCATTTCAGTAGTGTTTTTCCTTGTCCTTTACGGAAACGTCGGGACAGGCTGGGGTTTTGTCGTAGTATTTGCAATAGCATACTTCCTTTGGGATGTATCCTACGGACTCAATGACATTGCATACTGGACTTTACTTCCTTCTCTTACTACTGATCAAAAGCAAAGGGAAAGCTACGGAGCATTCGCAAGGATATGTGCAAACATCGGTATGTATATAGTAATGGTCGGCTGGCAGCCTATAACATCTGCTCTTGGCAATACTCCAAAAGCATGGTTCATGGTAGCTCTTGTCATAGCTGCTCTTTATGTGCTGTTCCTTCTTTTCCCGATACTGGGAGTTAAAGAGCACAAGAACTTTGTTGAAAAAGAAGAAAGCACATCTCTTAAAGATATGTGGAAGGCCCTTACAGGAAACGATCAGCTCATGTGGACGACCCTTTCCATGGCGCTCTTCATGATAGGCTACTGCACGACTACAGGTTTTGCTACATACTACATGCAATATCTTTACGGAGATATAAACATGTATGCAGTCCTTGCAGGAGTCTGCGGAGTCGCACAGCTCGGAGCGCTCCTTATCTTCCCACTTGTTTCAAAGAAGAGAAACAGAAGGCAGCTTTATACTATAGCCACCGTAATGGTCATAGCAGGCTACGGAATGTTCTTCTTTGCAGAGCACTCCCTTGCTTTGATAGCAATAGCAGCAGTCATCATTTTCGTAGGGCAGGCATTTATACAGCTCCTCATGCTCATGTTCCTTGCAGATACTATAGAATACGGACAGTGGAAGATGGGGAAGAGATCCGAATCCATAACCTTCTCCATTCAGCCTCTCATCAACAAGATAGGCGGAGCTCTTTCTACTGCACTCATATCAGGATCTATAATCCTTGCAGGGATAAAGTCTGCGGATTCGGATGTAGCTGCCGAAGCAATAGATGCTCAAGGGCAGCTCATAATCAAGATCGCAATGTTTGCATTTCCTCTTGTGTTCATCGTCTTAGGCTATGTCATTTACCTAAAGAAATTCAAGATCTCTGAAGAGTTCTATGCAAAGATCTTAAGTGATCTTAAGGATAGAGGCGAGATGAAAGAGGATGCCATCTGATCTGGCCACAAGAGTATGAGATGAAGGGATCAAAATGAAATATCTAATAGCTTCAGATATACATGGCTCAGCATCCGGCTGCGAAAAGATGCTGGAGTGGTACGAAGAATATGGCTGCGAGAGGATGATACTTCTTGGAGACTTTCTTTACCATGGACCAAGAAACGATATTCCCGGTGAGTATGACGTAAAAAGCGTAGCAGAAATGCTGAACAAATACGCTGGCGTCATCTATGCAGTCAGGGGAAACTGCGACTCAGATGTGGATCAGATGATGTTTGAATTTCCAATACAGGCCGAATATATGATACTTGCAGAAGGCGGAAAGTCATATTTTTGCACCCACGGTCATCACTACAATTGCGGACATCTTCCTCCCATAATGGGAGTGGATGTGCTTTTAACAGGGCATACTCATGTACCTGCATGCGAAAACCACATCGATTATATTTACTGTAATCCGGGTTCAACATCCATTCCAAAGGGTGGCTCACAAAAGAGCTTCATGATCATGGAAGGAAACCATCTCGAGTGGCATGCTCTATCTGATGGGCATATTTACATGCAGACAGATCTTTAAGGAAATAGACCTTTCATGATAAAAAATTGACAAGGAGCAAAGCTTAATGTCAGAGAAAAAGATACTTATCATAAATACAGGAGGCACCATCGGAATGGTAAAGACCGAAAAAGGTTATGCGCCAGATGGTGAATTCTTTAAAAAACAGCTCGAGGACATGGGCGCCTTAAAGGCTGACATAATGCCAAGATGGGAACTCATAGAGACTGATAAGCTCCTTGACTCGTCAAATATGACAGTTGCAGACTGGAACGTCATAGGAAAGATGGTATCGGATAATTATGATGACTACGACGGTTTCGTGATCCTTCACGGAACAGATACCATGGCATATACTGCATCGGCATTGTCCTTTATGTTCGAAGGCCTTGCAAAGCCTGTCATCCTTACGGGCTCGCAGATCCCTCTTTGCGAAGTAAGGAGCGACGGAAGGGATAACCTCATAAGCTCACTTCTCATAGCAGCATCGGGAAGAGTAAATGAAGTCGCTATATATTTTGGCGGGAACCTACTAAGGGGAAACAGGTCCATGAAGTATTCTGCTGACGGACTATCTGCCTTCGTATCTCCAAGCTACCCAGCCTTGGCAACGGCAGGGATCTCCATAGATTTTAATGACGCATATATCAAGGCGCCGCAAAGGGATGGATTTAACTTCGTTCCCTTTGAAAATGTACCAATAGGCGTCATAAAGGTCTTTCCGGGCATACAGTTCAGCCTCTTTGAGTCCATCATGACAGAGGACTTAAAAGGCATAGTCATAGAGACTTTTGGAAGCGGCAATATTCCGCAAAACGGAGAAGCACTTCTTCCTATAATAGAGAAAGCCTTTAAAAACGGAACTATAGTCACTGTATGCACCCAGTGTCCCCAAGGGACAGTTTCTCTCGGAACATATGAGACGAGCCATGCGCTTAAAGATGCAGGAGCAGTAAGCGGCCTTGATATGACGACTGAAGCTGCTGTAGCAAAACTGTATTATCTCTTCTCAAAGGGATATGATAAAGAAAATATAAAAGAGCTGATGGGGAAAGATCTAAGAGGAGAGATGAAAAAATGAGCTTCTCGAATATCACCATCGGTGTCCTTGCCCACGTTGATGCGGGCAAGACCACTTTAAGTGAAGCGATCCTGTATAAAACAGGCCGGATAAAAAATCCCGGCCGCGTTGATTCCGGGAGCGCTTTTCTTGATACAAACAGCATAGAAAAGAAAAGAGGGATCACGGTCTTTTCCAAGCAGGCAGTTTTTCCTTTAGGAGATAAGACAGTCTTTCTTCAGGATACTCCGGGCCATGTAGATTTCTCAGCAGAGATGGAGAGGACTCTTAGCATACTTGACTATGCTATCCTTGTAATCTCAGCCCCCGACGGCATACAGTCTCATACTGAACTTCTTTTAGATCTTCTGGGATCTCATTCCATACCCACATTTGTATTCATAAACAAAACAGATCTTGAGCATGAAGCTTTTGCCATGCCGGGGAACTGGATCAAAATGAATGATCCGGATCTTGAATCCATAGCGCTTCTTGATGAAAATGCTATGGATGAATATGAAAAGACAGGATCCGTATCGGATGATACTGTAAGGGACCTCATCAAGACAAGAGATCTTATACCAGTCTATGAGGGTTCAGCTTTAAAACTAACAGGTATCGATGAATTCTTAAAAGGCCTTGATCTTTATACAAAATGTGTTGATCATCCTGATACCTTCGGTGCTAGGTGCTTTAAGATAACCCATGATGAAAAGGGAAATAAACTGAGCTGGCTGAAGATCACAGGAGGTTCTCTTGCAGTAAGAGATATCATCGAAGAAGAAAAGGTCACGGCTCTTAGGATATATTCAGGAGAAAAGTTCGAAAACGTAGACAGAGTGTATCCCGGCATGGTATGCGCAGCTTTAGGACTTGAAAAGACTTTTGCAGGAAAAGGCCTTGGATATGAAGATGACAGGATCGAAACCAGCCTTGAACCTGTCCTTACATACAGGATAAAAGTGCTTGACGGTACAGATGATATATTGGCTTTGAAAAAGCTCTCAGTCCTTGCAGAGGAAGACCCGCTTCTTAGGATAGAGTGGGATCAAAACTTAAAAGAGATACATGTTCAGCTCATGGGAAGCGTTCAGACCGAAGTCTTAAAGACAGTCATCGAAGAAAGGCTTGGAATGGATGTATCCATAGAGGAGGGCAGAGTCGTATACAAGGAGACCATAGCAAACTCTGTAGAGGGCATAGGACACTTTGAACCCCTAAGGCATTATGCAGAAGTCCATCTTCTCATGGAGCCTCTTCCTCCGGGGTCTGGCATCATCTTGGAAACTGCATGCAGCGAAGACCTGCTCGATAGGAACTGGCAAAAGCTCATTTTGTATAACCTGGCAGAATATAAGCATAAGGGCGTCCTTACAGGTTCCATTCTTACTGATATCAAACTGACTTTAGTTGCAGGAAGGGCTCACCTTAAGCATACAGAAGGAGGGGACTTCAGGCAGGCATCTTTAAGAGCCGTAAGGCAGGGCCTTATGAAAGCAGAGAATGTGCTCCTCGAGCCCTTCTATAGATTCAAGATGGAGATACCATCAGATCAGATAGGAAGAGCCATAAGCGATCTAAAGACCATGGGAGCAGATTTTGATCCACCGGAGCAAGGGGATGCAAAGACTGTCTTGACAGGAATAGGACCTGTATCTGAGCTTCAAAGCTATCAGACTCAGCTCCTTTCCTATACAAAAGGAAAAGGCAAACTGTCCTGCAGGTATGAGGGATATTATCCTTGCCACAATGCAAAGGAAGTCATAGAAGCCTCTTCTTACGATCCTGACAGAGATATAGACAATCCTTCTTCAAGCGTATTTTGTTCTCACGGAAGCGGCATAAATGTCAAGTGGGACAGTGTCGAAGAGTTCATTCACATAGACAGCGGCATAAGGTTTGAAGATGATATATTGATCGAATCAGCGCCCAAATTAAGACCCGGCAACTTCGATTTTGACGAAAAAGAACTTGAAGAGATAATGGAAAGAGAATTTGGCAAGATAAAAAAGCCTAAATTTTCTACTGTCACCTACGAGCCTTCTTCAGGATACAAAGAAAAGAACGCATCGTTAAAAAAGGAATACCTAATAGTCGACGGTTACAATATCATATTTGCATGGGATAACTTAAAAAAGCTTGCGCAAACTGACATCTCAGCAGCAAGAGAAAGCCTCATAGAGATACTTTCCGGTTACAGAGCAATGAAGGGACTTGACATGGTCCTGGTCTTTGACGGATACAAACTCAAAGGTAATGAAGGAAGCAAATATGAGCAGGGCGGGATAAATATAGTATTCACAAAGGAAGGCCAAAGTGCCGACGCATATATAGAGAGCCTTGTAAAGGACCTTGGACACAGCTACAGCATATCAGTTGCTACATCCGATGCACTGGTGCAGCTTTCAGCTCTAAGGCAGGGAACAAGAAGGATATCAGCAAGAGAACTTGAAATATCTGTCGGAGATCAAAAAGACCGCATAAATGAGATAGTAAGGAAGTATTCTCATCACTCAAATAAACTTGGCGACAGAGTAAAAATTAAGGGCAATTAGCAAAAATCACAATAAACCACAGGAAAAATGGGGTTGCTTTTACATTTGTATGTGATAAACTATGAGCGGTTATGTTAAACACTATAGGAGGAATCTATGAAGAAGTTATCAGTTAAAAAAGGTATTGAATGCCAGGCTTGTCTCGCATGTGTAAATGTTTGCTCAGAGACTTACTATAAAGAAGCAAATCAGGATAAGGCATGCATTCAGATCACCATGAAGGACGGCGTTGTTAAGCCTTTAGTTTGCATACAGTGCGGCAAGTGCGCAAAAGCCTGTGAACATGAAGCTATCAAGCAGCTTCCAAACGGTGTTTATGCAGTTGATAAGAAAAAATGTGTCAAGTGCGGCAAGTGCGTCGAAGCATGCCCCTTCGGTGTCATGGTACTCGATGACGAAGCAGTTGCAGCATCCAAGTGCATCGCCTGCGCAAAGTGCGTAAAGGCTTGCCCGATGGAACTCTTAGAGATCGTAGAAAAATAATTCTGATAGATACCCTTTATATTCCCCGAGGTCAAAAGGCTTCGGGGTTTTTCTTTGTAAAATAAAAGTAAAAATATTACAGGAAAATATTGACATGGTAAATATAACCAATTATAATCATGTCATGAAAACAAGAACTGCTGTAGGAGTTATTTTGATAATAGCAAGCATCATAGGGATGTACCTTTGGGAAACAAGGCTTAGAGAAAAGACTTTGTATACCAAGGTACTTGCAGCTGCTTCAGATATAAAGGTTGGCGATGTTGCAGGAAAGGACAGTTTCAAAGAGATCTCAGTATCCTTTGAAAGCCTCATAAACGGCTATCTCACCATAAAAGATGCAGAGTCTTTGTATGGGAAGGTATGCATCTTTCCTTTAAAGGCCAACATGCAAGTCTCTTCTGACTTCTTTGAAGGAAGCGAAAAAGAATGGGACGGAGCCTACGACCTGATGATCTCAAAAGAATGGCTTTTTCCTGAGGATGCAGGACTTGGCAGAGGCTCGAGGGTCCTTGTATATCTGATGCCGGAAGAAAAATACTTAGGGTCCTATGTCTTAAGCGGCAGCGACACCAGCTCATGTATAGGACTTAGGTGTCCGCTGGAGGATTACTTCGTTATGGTGAATCATGTCTTTGAAAACAAAAACAAGAAACTTCTTCTTGTAAAGGATGAAGGTCCATGGGAAAAGTGATCGCTTTTTTGGGAAGTGACGGCAGATGCGGACTTTCTCAAACAGCTCTTTCCGTATCTTTTTATCTTTCAAAGATGGGGAAAAAGGTCCTTCTTTCTCATTTTGAAGGAAAGCATGGAGGAGACTATCTAAGACCTCTTGGTGAAAATCTGAGAAGACTGAGACCCTATCTTAAGGAAGGCCTTTGGGATAAAAATGAGGTCATGTCAAGAGCTGTATATGAAGGAACCTTAAGCATCATAGGCGGAGCAGACGATCCCATAAGCGGAGGTGACTATATGCCTGAATACATAGAAAACCTTCTGTATTCACTTAAAGATAGCTATGACTTTATAATCTGCGACTGCGGACACGACTTATGCCACGGAGCAGCTGTAGGAGCGCTCGAAGGATCCGGCGAGATATATATGGTCCTTGGGCAAAGCGAGAACTACTTAAGGCAGTATGAAAAGATGAAGCCGGTACTAAAAAGGCTTAAAGCCCTTCCTTCTCTTTTCATCGTAGGAGGCTTTGATCCTGATTTTCCGGAAGACGAAGAATATATATCAAAAAGGATCAATGTGAGCAGAGGAAAAGTGATCGCAATCCCTTTTGTTTCTGAAGGAAGGGATGCTGAGATGAAGGGAAGGGCCCTTTGGTCCTATGGGAACAGAAAGTATGAAAGAGCAATCAAAAGCTTTGCAGAGGTCATGATGGAAAATGGTCTTTGATATACATGAGTATCTTGAAAAGAAAAAGGATATAGAAAGGACACATGAAGATACAGATGCCTTTTACAGGCTTTGTGCTGATATAAAGAATGATTTCTTTTTGGAGTGGGAAGCTTCTGAAGATTCATCATCGGCTCTTGAGATGCAAAGAAGGGCAATCATAGGACACGAGAAGGAAAAGAATTTTTTCTTTGAAAAGATCAGGACGTCTCTTAGAGAAAGGGCTGCCGAGAATACTGCTTATCCTCTTTGGTATGATGACCTTGTTGAAGGTATCTATCACGAGGTGTGGGGCCTTGCCGGTATGGCTCAATGGTTTGATGAAGCTCACAAAGAAAGCAGCAGCGCAAAGATCATAGGTAAAAACATATTCTTTATGGAAGACGGGCACATGGTAAGGATGGCCCAGACCATAAGCGAAGACAGAAAAGAGCAGATGATAAGAGCATTCCTACTCAATTCTCCTGAAAAGAGGATGGATAAGGACTATTACGAGATATACCTTCTCGATGGTACGAGAGTCACTGCATACCTTGAACCTATGGCAAAGAAAGGCTGTTCTTCAATAGTTTTCAGAAGGTACCTGGTCCCAAACTTGAGCTTTGAAGAGCAGGCAAAAAGAGGGACCATACCGAAAGATTCGATCCAAATGCTAAAAGCCATGGCAGGCATAGGCTTCAATGTGGCATTCCTTGGAGCCGTAAGGACTGCAAAGACCACATTTCTCAGTACTTTTCAAAGTTACGAGGATCCTTCTCTTGAAGGCGTCATGGTCGAAACAGACCCCGAGATCCCCATGGACAGAGTGCTCCCGGGAGCCCCTCTCATACAGCTTCTTGCAGACGGAGACCAGCTGCTTAAGATATCAAAAAGCCTTCTTAGGAGCGATGCTGACTATTTCATAATGGCTGAAGCAAGAGACGGCATAGCTCTTGATACAGTTCTAAGACTTGCGTCAAAGGGCACGAAAAGGATGAAGATAACATTTCATACAAGAGACCCAAAAAGGTTTCCATTGGAGGTGGCTACAGAAATAGTCAAAAGCACGGGCGGTGACCTTCCACAGACCATAAAAATGGCTGCATCCGCCTTTGACTATCTGTTTCACTTTATACAGCTTTCCGATAAGAATCAAAAAAGGCTAAAGGGCATATATCAGATAGATTCAAAGGCTGATGGCACTTTCAGCGTCGAGAGCATATGTGAATATGACCCTTTGCTGGAAAGCTGGTCATTCAAAGGCTGCATAGGAGAAGGGCAAAGATCCTTTGGGCTTGAGTCTGATCCTGAAAAGTTCATGGCATTTGAAAGCGAGCTAAAGAAACTTGCAGAGAAAGGGTATGTAAAATGAGAACATCATTTTTTGCAGAGCTTGTTCTTTTCACTGCATACTACATAGGTATCTTTCTTTCCTTTGAGAATGAATTCAAATATCTAAAGGGAAGGCTTACCTTGAGAAGAAGGCTTTCATCATACAGAAAAAAACCTGCAGGAAAAATCGAAGAAAAGCTATCAAGCATAGTCTTTGCAGCCACAGGAAAGGAAGATAAAGGAAAGAGTCTCATGTATTTATCACTGTTTCTTTTTATCCTGTCCTATGGACTTGCAAGAACTGTTTTCAGCATCTTTTTCTCTTTGATAACAGCTCTTTCCATTGCTTCTGCTCCAACAGTATCTCTTGTAAGCATAATCCATAAACAAAGGAGCAGAAGCAGGAAGGAAGGGCTAGCCTTTACAGGCAGTCTGCAAAGGCAATATATCATAGGGAATAAAAATATATATACAGCCCTTGAAAGGGCATCCTCATCCATATCCGAATATCCTGTATGCGGAAAGCATGCATACCTGCTTCTTTTAAGAATAAGGTCTGCAGAAGGAAGAAAAGAGGCAAGAACGGCCTGTAAAGATTTTTCTCTGGCTCTTGGAAGCGAATGGGCAAGGGCCCTTTCCATGGCAGTGCTCTCCGCATACAGCGGAAAAGATATATCGGAAGCGCTTTTCGATATACTTGAAAGACTTAAAAATGCATCAAAGGAGGATGAAGAGAGAAAAAGGTCCAACAGCGAAGCCGTAAGGATGACACTTTTCCTTGTACCATTCATGTACATGGTGACAGCTTTTATGGCGACAAAGACCTTAGAACTTGGGTCTAAAGGTTTTCTTGAGAATCAGTTCAAAAATCCTCTTGGCCTCGGTACATTCATCATAACTGCCTTGCTGTTCATCTTTAACATATTACTTTTGTCCCTTGTCAACGGGACTTCATCTGATATTTAAAAAATGATCATATATTTGTTTCTTCTTGTATTCTGGACAGGGATCATCCTTGCTAAAGGAAACGTCAATGCAAAGAGCCCTGATCCCCTTGTCAAAAAGGGTAGTATTGGGATAAACGCGGGGATCAAAAAGGTCCTTGCAAACTTGTCGGACATAAACCTTAAAAGCGCTTTAGAAAAAAACGTGGGGATCAAAAAGGTCCTTGCAAAAGAGTCGGACATAAACCTGAAAGGCACTTTAGCGCTTAAGCATAGGCTGTTTGCTTCGCGTATTCCCGGCAATAAAAATGCCATGGCAAGAGAGGTCGAAGACAGTCTCGGATACATTAAGAATATAGCTATACTGGGCCGGACCTCTGAAGTAAGCGGCGAGAGCCTTCTGTCAGAACTGTCTGAAAGCAGTGAAAAGCTCAAGCCGCTCTTTGGAGAGATGGCCCGGTATATGCGCATAGGAGACAAAAAAGCTGCCTTAACTATCTTTGCGAAAAAGACAGGTCGTCCCATAGGGATAGGAGAGATACTGACAGGCTGGGATGAGCTTTCTCCCTCTGAAGTGACAGAGACTGTAGATGCATATATCTCAATGTTAAGAGAAGAGAGAAAGACGCAAAGAAAGAAAAAAGATGAGCTCATTTCTGACCTTGTATATTTCCCTGTAGTCCTAAACTGCATGATGGTGCTTCTCAATTTCGTGAATGTTGCTTTTTTCATAGAGCAACAGGAAGCTTTATCATTTTTTATATAAACTGTTTTCAATAGTCCTCTTTGCAGGACTTTTTTTTGTTAAAGTGGTATAATGCAGTGCTATGGAAAAAGATTTTAATATATGTTTGATCAATGATTCTTTTCCGCCTTTGATAGACGGAGTCTCAAATGCCGTTGCAAATTACGGCAAGATAATAAATGCGGAGCTAGGAAGCGCTGCAGTAGTAACGCCTTACTATCCTGATGCCGATGACAGCAGATATGATTTTCCTGTCATTCGTTTCCCTAGTATCGATACTACGGAAAAGGTGGGGTACAGAGCAGGAATACCTTTCTCTGCAGAGGTAATAGGAAAACTCAAGGACATGGATTTCAAGGTGATCCATTCTCATTGCCCCATAGCATCATCCATGCTGGGAAGAGTCTTAAGAGATGAGATAGACAAGCCTTTGATCTTCACTTACCATACAAAATTCGATATCGACATCCATAATTCCATAAAGAGCAAACTCGTGCAGGAGGGAGCGACAAGAGCTCTTGTAGATAATGTGGCGGCCAGCGATGAAGTATGGGCAGTCAGTGAAGGTGCAGGGAAGAACCTTCAGTCCCTTGGATATGAAGGTGACTTCGTCGTGATGCATAACGGCGTAGATTTCCCGAAAGGAAGAGTCGATGAAGATCTTATCCATTCTGTCACTGATGAATATGACCTTCCCGCAGGAGTTCCTGTATATTTGTTCGTCGGCAGGATGATGTGGTACAAAGGCATACGCATCATTCTCGATGCTCTTGAAAAGCTTAAAGTATCCGGTCATGATTTCCGCATGGTCTTCATAGGCGGCGGAGCAGACAAGATAGAGATCATTGAATGCTCTGATGAAAAGAAACTCGGTGACAAGGTCATATTCGTAGATCCAATAGGAAACAGAAATATGCTTAGAGCCTGGTACTGCAGAGCAGACCTTTTCGTATTCCCCTCTACTTTCGATACCAATGGACTTGTCGTAAGAGAGGCTGCTGCCTGCGCTCTTGCAAGTGTCCTCGTAAAGGGAAGCTGCGCTGCAGAGGATACAAAGGATCTTGAGAATTCATTTTGGATAGATGAAAATGCAGATTCTCTTTTCAATCTTCTTGTGAAGCTTGGATGCGATTTAAGACTGATGGAAAAAGTGGGGCAGAATGCTCAGGACCAGCTTTACCTTTCGTGGGAGGATGCAGTAAAGACTGCATATGACAGATATCATGTAGTCTATGACAGATATATGAGCGGCGGATACGAAAAGAGAACGAGTATCACAGACCAATTCTTTACAGCATCTGCCGGAGCCATAAGGAATCTTCTTGATATAGAAGAAAAAAGAAATGAATTGAGAAGGCAGGCAAGATCCAACCTCGAAGAGATCAGGGCTACTATGCAGGGCGTTGAAGACAGGATCAACATCCCTGTCGAAAGACTGAAATGTCTCCAGTCTCAGATCAAAGCCGAATTCAAGGCCAAGTATGAAGAGAGCAAAGAAGCCTTTTTAAGGGAATTTGACAGATACAAGTAAAGATAAAATATTAGTTCTCTTGTTTATGCACTTAATGCAGCTGAAATGTAGAAAAATATATCATCCGGTGATATAATAATTTTTCGGCGAAACAAGAGATTTACCGGCTTTCTTTGCCGGCTTCATAAATGTATTAGGAGGTTGATTAAATTGATCATTCTTTCACCAGAAGTATATGACAAGGTAGGCAGCGGAATAGACTATGCTGCCAATGCAGTAAAGCCAACCATAGGACCTCTCGGAAGGAACATTGCTTTTGACCCGAAGATGGATGTGCCATACATCATCAACAGCGGCAGAGAAATAGTAAAGCATGTCAATTTCACAGACAAAGCTGTCATGGTAGGCGTAGATGTAGTCAAGCAGGCTATGGAAAAGGCGTTCTGGGCAGGCGGAGACGGTTCCGTTTCTACAGCCATCATGGTCCAGAGCATGTGGAACGATGCAGTGCACCTTGATGCTGCAGGCGCAGATTCCATGGCGCTTATGAGAGGCATACGCAAAGCATCTGATGTTGCGCTCAAGGCTTTAAGAGATGCTTCCGACAAAGTAGAGGGAAGCGACGATATAAAAGCTTTGGCAAAATGCGCTGCAGGCGGACGCCAGGATATAGCTGATATCGTTTGGGAAGTCTACGATCACATCGGTCCTAACGGTTATGTGACAGTCGAAGATTCACAGATGGCTGAGACTCATATCTCATATTTCAAGGGCATGCGCTGGGAGAAGGGTTTCCTCGGCCACTTTGAAGAAGAGAGCATAGTTCTTGAAGATCCTTACGTGCTCCTCATAAACAGGATAGTAAACAAGTTTGAAGAACTTGCTCCTGTCCTTCAGCAGATAAGAGACAAAAATAAGTCCATGATAATCATCGGAAGGGAATTCAAAGATGATGTCATCAATGCTCTTCATTATGTAAGAGACAAAGCAGGAGTCGATGTTCTTGCTGTTACAGCTCCCGGATACGGTGATGTACGTAATTCCAATATGAAGTACTTCGGCATCATGTTCGGCGCTACTGTATTCGATGAAATGATGCAGGATATCAAGACAGAGATAACACTTGATGATTGCGGTCATACAGGCAAGGTCGTCATGAACAAGAAGGAGATAGTCATACAGGGCATCCCCAATCCTGACGATCCTGTAGTAGAAGCAAGAAGAAAAGAACTCTATGCAGATCTTGAACACATCAAGAACGAAGATGAAAGATATCGTATCGAGCAGATGCTCACTCCTCTTGCAGGAGATACGGCAGAAGTAAAGGTCGGCGGCGTCATGGAGATGGAGATGTTCGAAAGAAAGTATCTCGTAGACAATGCTGTACATAATACTTTCAGCGCAGTCAAGGCAGGTTTCCTTCCGGGCGGTGGAAAAGCCTTCATACTTGCAGTTCCTGCAGTAAGGGAATTTGCAAAGACTCTTGAAGGTGATGAGAGACTCGGCGCAAACATCCTCGCAGATGCTTTGACAAAACCGGCATTCCAGATCGCTGAAAATGCAGGAGTTGACGGAAAGAGTACTGTAGAAAAGCTTCTTGAAGCAAAGGATAAGTATACAGGATTCAACGTACTTACTGAAAAGTATGAAGACCTCAGAAAGGGCGGAGTCCTTGATTCCCTTTCCGTTATAGAATCTGCTCTTGTAACTGCAGTTTCAAGCGTTTCCACAGCTGTATCCATTGCAGCATGCGTAGTAGCAAAGGATCCTGAAGAGGAATACATGTAAGTTATATATAGGATTTCGCAAAGGGCGGAGCAGAACTCCGCCCCGTTTTTTTAACTGATGATACACGAATATATTTGGGGAACGGAAGACTGGATCTACAGCGACGATGAGATCTTAGTCAAAAGAATAGACGCAAAAGACAAGCTTTCCGTGCAGGTCCATCCTGATGACGAATATGCAAAAAGAAAAGGTCTTGCCAACGGAAAGACAGAGTGCTGGTATGTGACAGAAAGAGAAGAAGGCGCTTTCCTTTACTGCGGTTTTGAAGAAGACGCAAAGCTGAGCAAAGAATTGATCGTCAAGGCTGCTGAGGATGGGACTATAGAGAAATATCTTAAGAAGATATTCGTTGAACCCGGAGATTTCATCTTCATACCTGCAGGTACTGTCCACGCCATAGGAGCCGGCATTAAGCTCATTGAAGTGCAGCAAAACAGCAATACTACTTACAGGCTTTACGACTATAAAAGAGTAGGGGCTGACGGCAAAGAAAGAGAACTTCATTTAAAAGAAGCTTCAGAGTGCATAAAAGAGGGCACTGACTGCGGACTTAAAAAACTTCCCTGTGACTGCAGTTTCTTTAAGATAGAAAAGAAAGAAAACCAGCTTCTCGTCAGGACAAAAAGCAAGCTCACAAAAATAGATATCGAGTGATAGTTATTTGGAGAAAATATGGATATTGAAACATTAAAACAAAAAATGAAAGAAGCGAATTATGTCTATGATGATAACCTCATCACGACACTTTTCGTTGCAATAAACCTTGACAGACCCCTGCTCATAGAAGGAGAAGCAGGCGTTGGAAAGACAGAAGTCGCAAAAGTCGTTGCAAATGCTCTTGGAAGGGACCTCATCAGGATGCAGTGCTATGAAGGTCTTGACGAAAGCAAGACTCTTTACGAATGGAACTATCAAAAGCAGCTCCTTTCTATACAGGTGAACATGGGAAAGACAGATGACGATACTCTTACAAGATCGCTTTTCAGCGATGAGTATCTTCTTGAAAGGCCTCTTCTTCAGTCCATCAGGTCTGAGAAACCTGTAGTCCTTTTGATAGATGAAATAGACAAGGCTGACGAAGAGTTCGAAGCCTTCCTTTTGGAACTTCTCTCAGACTTCCAGGTATCTATCCCGGAAGTCGGTACCATCAAAGCAAAGACAAAGCCTTTCATCGTCCTTACATCCAACAGGGCAAGGCCCATATCAGACGCCTTGAGAAGGCGCTGCGCTTATCTGTATATCGAATATCCTGATATGGAAAAGGAACTTGAGATATTAAGGAGCAGGGTCCCTCATGTAGACGACAGACTTTGCGTTCAGATAGCAAAGGCAGTTCAGGATCTGAGAAACAATGAGGCTATTTTAAAGAAACCGTCAGTTGCAGAATCCCTTGATTGGGTAGAGGCCCTTCACGCTCTTGGAGTGCGGGAACTCACACCTGAACTCATGAGGAGCACTGTCGGATTTGTCCTAAAGAACAACGAGGACATAGCCACATTCAATGAGGCTCTTGATGCAGAGGAAGAGGAATTCGAAGAAACGGAAGAGTACCACCGCCGTCACAGCCATGAGCATTGCGAGCATCATCATGACGGGGAGCATTGCGAGCATCACCATGACGGAGAGCATTGCGAACATCATCACGATGGGCAGCATTGCGAGCACCATCATCAGGAGTATACCGACGGACATCTTCATGATGAAGATCTTGAATATATAAAGGCTGAAAAAAATGGCGCTAATGCTTGATACTGAAGTCTATCTTGAAAAATTAGCGCTGTTTGGAAGGCTTTTAAGGCAGCAGGGCATGGAGGTAAGTCCAAAGGAGAATGCAGACGCATGCTCGATACTGCTTTCTCTTGACATGAGCGACAGAGAGACTGTAAAGACAGCTCTTAGGACTGTCTATGCCAAATCAAGGGATGAACAGCTCAAATTCGACAGAGTCTTTGACAGTTTCTTTCTCAGTGAAGATGTCATAAGAGCCATAGACAAAAAGCATCAAAAGGAAGAGCTTGAAAGAAGAAAGGCTATGGAGGAAGCTGAGAGAGCACTTTCAGAGCAGACTCCAAACGTCCTTTATTCGGAAGAACAAAAGGAAGCATATTCCCAGCTTTCCCAGGAAGAAAAAAGAAGGCTCGAGGAACTGAAGAAAAGATTCACAGGCAGTTCTGACAGGAGCGCCCCTCTTTATTCTGACTTCATCAGATCTGTCTTTATGAAATATATCCTTGAGCAGCAGATCAAGATGGAAGATGCAGCCATGGGCGCAGAAGCCATAGATCCTGAGATAGGGATACTTTTTAAGGACATATCGGAATTTCACGATAATGAGATCCCAAAAGCTGTCAAATATATGCAGGATCTTTCTTCAAGGATAAGCGGAGAACTTGCAAAGAGAAGAAAAGGCGCTAAAAAAAGCGGGGCTCTTGATTTCAGAAGGACCATAAGAAAGGGCCTTGAAACCGGCGGAAGTCTGTACAAACTTGCATACAAACCAAACAGAAAGAGAAAAAAGCAGCTTCTAATACTGTGCGATGTATCTGCTTCAATGGTGCAGTTTTCAGAATTTGCTCTTAGGTTCATACAGGCATTGAATGAAGCGTCAGAGAGTTCGAGAGTATTCCTGTTTTCAGAGGAACTTAAAGAAGCTGACTCTTTCCATCTTCACAACATGGATTCCTTTAGAGACTATGTAAGGGAATCAGGCGTCTACGGAAGAGGAACGAACCTGGGCGCAGCGCTCAAAAAGATCAATGATCAAAGACCATCTGTCATATCTCCGGCCACCGTGCTCATCATAGTTTCTGACTGCAAGAGCATGGATATATCAGGGACATGCAAAGAACTTGACAGAGCAAGGGCAAGGGCAGGAAAGGTCTATTGCCTTAATCCGATACCTGAATCAAAATGGAGATATTCTTCGTCCATCCTTGCTGTTGAGCAGAAATGCAGCATGCTTTCATGCAGCACATTGAAAGATTTAGGCGAAGCCTGCAGAAGGTTAACATTGAACTGACAAATAATTACTTGTATAATCAATAATGAGGATATATTTAGGAGGCCTATTTATGAAAAAGACATTATGTATATTACTTGCGCTGCTTATGGTTTTTTCTTTTGCAGCATGCGGAAACTCTGGGAAAGATCAGGGAAATAAACCATCTGAAGCGGATGAAGTCAAGCTCACCAGAGGTACATGGAACGAGGCCCAGACCGAGTTCGTAAACGAGAGCACAGGTATAAAGATCACTCTTCCTTCCGGTTATGCAGTCATGGGAGATAAGGAACTTGTAGAAAATTATGCAGCAGGCTCAAATATCGATTTTTCGACATGGACTGAAGAAAGCTACAAGACAGAGATCAACATTCCTGATACGGCTTTTGTAAACTATTTGACGGGTGCTAACTGCGCTATACTTTATGAGAATCTTAAGGCAGAGAAAGCATCATATCTCAAAGAGGATCAGTATCTTGATATAGCTACAGACGGAGTCAAAAAGGAATTCGCAGGACTCGAAGGAAGTGACTATTATGATATCACTCTTTCCGGTCAAAACTATCGTGCGATAGATATGAATTATTCTACGCAGGGCATGAATGTAAGTCAGACGATGGCTGTAAGAAAGGTCGGCGACGATTATATAACAGTAATGGTCTTTACGGCTATCAATGACAATACAGAGATCCAGGAAATGGAAGGGTTCTTTAACTAAGTATAAAAAGAGCATTTTAAGGCGGGATTCTGGTCCCGCCTTTTTTTGTCCACCGGACCTTCTCACAACGTTCGCGCCCTCACGGGTTCGATCCCCTCGTAGTACTGCGAATAGAAAAACGGAATGGCAAAAGCCATTCCGTCTTTCTAATGGTGGAGCATAGGGGGATCGCGTTCGCTTTGCTCACTGAAGGCACTCGGAAGGCCCACTCGGCCTTCCTCGCCCGCTCACTGTTCGAAGGTCCACCGGACCTTCTCACAACGTTCGCGCCCTCACGGGTTCGATCCCCTCGTAGTACTGCGAATAGAAAAACGGAATGGCAAAGTCGGAGGCCAAGCGGTCTTAGGAAGACAAATCCCCACTACAACTCCT
>JAZQCD010000032.1:0-21472 GCA_045546135.1 Anaerovoracaceae bacterium | reverse complement strand
TTTCCGCTTATGGTCCAAGCAACGTCATGAAAATCCGTCCCTATGACTTCTGCCTGGAATTGCTGATATCCGCCCTTTGGAACATTTGCTGATGACGGCGTGACGGTTACACTTGTGATATATACATCTTCATCGATTATTCCTACATATGCTTCAGAATACTTGCTTTCATCGAAAGTAGATGTTGCCCTTACATAAATGTAATCGTATTCTTCATCGGCAGATACTGTAAGCTTTCCTGTTGCAGGATCTATGGCAGTTCCACTGCCTGTGAAAGCTGAGCTGATAGACCAGGTAACTGTCTGGACGCTTCCTAAGACCTCTGCAGTGAATGTAAAGGAACCGCCTCTCTTTATCATCTGCTTATTCGGCTTTACTTTTACGGATGTGACAAACTCTGCATTTATACCTGCATCATCCCCGGCAGCAATGTGAACACTTTCTTTGACCTCATCTGCCCATGCAGACAGAGCTGAAAGAGGCAGAATAGTTGCCAACAAAACAAATGAAAGAAATACAGATATTACTTTTTTCATATAGTGCCTCCTTTCAAATCGAGACTACTCAAGATTTTTTATTGCTTTCTTTTTCTATTATATACGATTTTTCCCCCGTTGTCCCTGTCAAAAGTATCGAGGGAAAAATAGCAGTCCCATACTGATCTGGGACTGCTCAAAAACCGTGTTTACCAGCTCAATGCGGTCAAACCTTTGACGACTGATTTAAGCTTTGTAGAATCTGCATTGGAAAGTTTTTTGTCTCCGTTTACGTCAGCTGCAGCAAGACCTATGCTTTCAATGGTCGTCATTCCCTTAAACAGAAGATCCGGTCACCAAAAAGTCACCCTATGTTAATAATATATCATTATGTATGTCAATTATTCTAGCATTAGTTTTTGTAGTTGGTAAAATTCAATTAATCTCTACAAATAATATATGTATATATGATATAATTGACGGCAGTGTTAATTTAAAGGGGTGTTTTTTTGACAACATTCAAAAACAATACATATTCAGCATCGAGCATCATTCGCCTTGGAAAGAAGAGAAAAGGACCAAAACTCTTCCAGTTCCTTGCGGGTATTTTAGTGCTCGCTTTTTTCCTTGCTGCATATATCCATCCACCAAAAGTAAACCCCAAAAGTGCAAACAGAGGAGCTCCGGAATGCGAAGTATATCCCATCACCATCGAAAGGGATATAACAGGAGTCATCTACTTCCCGGAACCTGATAGGATAACAAGCGTTACCTACGCAATATACGAGAAGACCTTGGAGAGACTTCTGTTTGAAGAAGAAGTTCCCATGGAGATGATAGAAAGAGGCAGCTATACCATCCCGCAAATGAGTTTTTGGGACGACTATGTAGTCAACTTTACTGACTACACCGGTTTCGAAACAAAAGGCGACTATAAACAGCAGGTAAGAGTATCGGTCCACTATAGATCTGCAGACGATGTCATAAGAGTCAGGACATACACTGCTGACCCTGTAGAAGCAGAGCTTTGCTGGATGCAGCAAGCCAGCAGGAAGCACGGTTCATCTCTTCTTAAAGACGGATATATAACGGAGATAATCCACAGCTATCACATGGGCAACCGCTTAAGAGACTGCTATGTGGGTCAAAGCGAAAGAGTAAGAAAAGACGATGTCATTAGCGTAAACATCTATATAGACGGAAAAGCTGCCAACGGCGGAGCAGATTCAGAGAAGGTCAGCGTCGGTCTCAATGTACTGAGGATACCCATTCCAAAGGGCATGGAACAGGACGGGACCCACACCATAGAGATATACATGACCCACTATGTGCTTGAACTTCGAAAAGCACTTGACTTCTACATCAAGGATACATTCTAGGAGATAAAGAGGAAATAAAATGAGCGATCTTATCATCAATGCCATAATCATAGGAAGCGCATGGGGAGCATTCCTCATAGCACTGATACTTGCGGCAGCAACACAAAAAAAAGGCGGCATCTTAGCAAGCATATTCGCCATATGTAAACTCATATTCGCTTTAGCTGCCACTGCCATAACTGTATATACGGTCCTTCAGATCGTCGGTATGGAGACTATAGTCAGCCTGGCAGCAACAGGAATAATAACCTTAATATTAGGATTTGGCCTTCAGGGATCCTTTGAAGACCTCTTTGCAGGGCTTACTCTTGCAAGAGTAAGAAAACTAAAAGTCGGAGACCTCCTCGCTGTCAGCGGATTTGTAGGCACGATCAAAAAGAATGACGCAAGGTCTTTGGTACTTGAGGACACAAAAGGAAATACAAAGATCATATTCAAATCTGAAATGAGAGACATTCAAATTCTCTCTGAAGAGTTCGGAAAAGTATTTACGGACGCTGCTGAAGGTTCTTTCGAAGGCGTAGATGCCATGAGAGAAGAGATCCAAAGAAAACAAGCTGCAGCAGATGCCATATTTGATGAAGTACAGACAGCCAAGAATGAAATAGGCAGCGTACTGGAAGAATCAAAAAAAGCAAATGAAGAACTTAACAGTGTCTTAAACGAAGCAAAGGATCTTGGAACCAAAGCAAAGGAAGATGCAGAGAAAACTGTAAGTCTTGTAAACGATGCAGAGAAGGTCCTCTCCGATGCAAAGGGCGAAGCTGAGAAGACTTTGAGCGATGCCAAGAATGAGGCAGACGCACAACTCAAAAATGCTGCAGAAGAAGCAGAAAAGACCGTAAGCAGCGCCAAGGAAGAGGCTGAAAAGCTTGCCGGTGAAGCTGCCAAAGCTGCTGAAGAGACTAAAGCAGAAGCTGAGAAAGCCTTAGCTGATGCTAAGAATGAGGCGGACGTGCAGCTCAAAAATGCTAAAGAAGAAGCTGAAAAGCTCAGCGCTGATGCCGCTAAAGCTGCAGAAGAGACAAAGGCGGAAGCAAAGAAGGCTCTTGATGATGCAAAGACAGAAGCTGAAAAGATCCTTGAAGAAGCAAAAGAAAAAGCCGAAGAGGTAAGAGATGTAGCTGCTGACACTGTAACAAAGACAGTTGAAGAGGTAAAAGATGCTGCAGAAGAAGAACTCGAAGAAGTAAAAGAAACTGTAGTTACTATGGCAGAGACTGTAGAAGAGATCAAAGATGCTGCAGAAGACACTGTAACTGAAGCAAAGGAAGAGATCGCAAAGACAGCTTCAGAAGAGCAAAAGAAAGCTAAGAAAAAGACTTCCAGAAAAAAGAAAGCAGAGTAAAGACCAATTTCATATAAAAAAGCGACCGATGTGAAAGGTCGCCTTTTTATATACAGAAACTTAAACGGTGGTCTTTTCAGCCTAAAAGACGTTTGCTCCTACTTGTAACTGTGAAGTCCTGAAAGAAGTGTATTGACACCTATATAAGTAAAGAGCACGCATATGAATCCAATGGCAGCAAACATAGCTGCCTTTTTTCCTGTCATACCCTTTCTCACTCTGAGATGAAGGAATATGGCATAGATGATCCATGTAATGAGGCTCCATGTCTCTTTAGGATCCCAGTTCCAATATGTACCCCATGCTTTGTTTGCCCATATAGCGCCGGTGACCATGCAAAGGGTAAGGAATAAAAATCCAAGAGCCACAGCCCTGTAGATTATGAGATCCAAAGTTTTTTCATCGGGTATGGTAGCTGACAACTTTCCGTGAAGTTTTCCTTTAAGAAGAAAAGCGAGAGCTATGCCAAAGGCAACGCCGAATGCTCCGTAAGCAATTATAGCCGTAGACACATGAAAACCAAGCCAGTTACTTTGAAGAGCAGGCATTAACTCATGTATCTCTTTGCTCTGCATGGCTGCATATCCAATGACAAGGAATACTACAGGCGCTACAAAGGTCCCCAAAAGATCGAATCTGAATTTCTTTACAAATATGAGGAATACCAAAGCTATGCCCCATGAAAAAGCAGAAGCAAATTCATATTGGTTAGTAAGGGGCAGTCTTCCCGCATTGATACCTCTCGTCACTATGCTGACAGTATGTATGCAAAGACCTGTGAGCATAATGAAAAAGGCAGCCTTTGATGCCCATGTCTTCTTTACTGCCATAAAGATGAAATATAAGACCGTGCTTAAAAAGTATGAAACAAGCGCGATCATAAAGCAAAGGCTTTCGATCTTATCCATTTTCTTTTCTCCTCTTTTCTTCCCAAGGACGTACATAGAATGACAAGAACAGGCCGATCAGCATGATCAGGGCAGAAACACCTGCAGCCCATGCAAGAGGATCTCTTCTTGCTACTATCAATGTATATTCAACAGGATCTCTCATTACAAATCCGTAATTATTTGCAGTTATCAATTCGCCTGGTTTGGCGACATTCATGCTTATCAAGTTTCCATCAAAATAGACACTGTAAAGCATCCTCGGATCCTTTAAAAGCGGGGTCTTGGTATAGATGCTGCCATCTTCCCTCTGCTCAAAATCTGGATAAAAGGCTCTGAACATGAATATGAGTGAAGGCATGTCTGAAGGACTCGTATACTCGCCTGCGCATATAAGGTCAGTGGCCTGATACTCTTTGTCCTTGTAAATATCTACATAGGATGCCCAACCCATGCTGTCCTGATAAAAGTTGTAGCCAAAGGCTTTGAAAGGATGATTGACAGATGCTTCTCCGCTGAGAGAATCTCCTTTTTCATCGGTTATAGTAAGGCCCGCTATATATTGCTCTACAGTATAGTCATCCCTGAGTTTTGCCTCAAAACTGTCTATGGTCAGCTTTAGACCTGTCTTTCCAAGGTCCTGAGTGCTTCCTTCTATGCCGTAGACTACTTCTTCCTTTGCAAGTATCTGCCCACCCACAAAGGAAATGATGAGAAGGAGAAGTCCAAAATGAACAAGCCAGCTCCCCCATATACCGAAGCTCTTTGTTCTTTTGAATACAGTTATGACGCTCTTTATCCTAGACACACTGCAAAGTATCAGATTGAGACAAAGAAGCCCGGTGATCACTAAAAACCACACACTGGTGAATACATGGTCTATGCCAAGGCCTACTATGAGGCCGCCTTTTGAAGCGCCGTAGCTTTCCATATAATAATAAACAGCCTTGCCCTGAGGAATGACACTTCCAAGGACACAGGCCGCTATCATAAGTCCAAGCAAAATAAAACTAAAGGGCATGCCCTTAAGAAATCTAAATATCCTTTTAGACATGCCTTTGTTGTTTTTTTCTGTATTGTTTATCTTTTGTTCTTCCATATATTTATGCTATTTAAGCATCTCAAGAGCCTTGTTTGCCATGCTCTTTGCTTTTGCAAGGCACTCAAGTGACAGCTGACTATTGTGTGCACCCTCGCTGTTCTCTACAAATACGAAGTCCCAATAGAACTGTGCATGTCTTGCAAGAAGCTTTACTTCCTCCATCTTTTCAGATGAAAGTTTTCCTTCATGCGCAGCTATCTCTTCGTGAAGTCTTACAAGGATGGCGCTGACTTCATTTTCCTTATCCGTGACTTCGGTCTGGATGGACTTGACCATTTTTTCAAGATCGCTGTGGCACTGACTGCAGGTAGTCTGAATAAGCTCCTTATTCTCAAGAGGACTTACAAGATAGTGATTAGCGTAAGGATCACCCTTCTTGTTGTATGCAACTCCCATGTGGCAGTCAGCACAGTTGTAAGTACCCTTGTGTACACTTCCCTTTCCATAATAGGTCTCAAATTCAGGGTGCTGAGCCTTGATGACGCCGACACCGCTGACAGCATTGGAAAAATCAGAGAAGCCTAAGGCATCGTAATATGCGATCATAGCATCAGGACTTATCTCTTCAAGGTCTGTATAAGGGACTAAAGTAGCTTTTGTCTCAGGGTCGAAGTAATACTCCGTATGGCATTGAGCGCAGCTTACAGAAGCGGCGCTGACCTGGCCTACTTCTACCTCATCGGCCATAGCTGATCTCATATAGTCGTGAGTGATGACTATGGTGCCGGGTGTATTTGCATGGCAGGTATAGCAGCTTACGGGTTCGCTCATCTTGGCATAAACTTCATCGAAATCCATGCTGTATACGCTTGTGCCAAGAGCATTTACCATGGCCGTCATATCGGGAGTCTTGCAGGTAAGACAGTTGGCCAGCTTGTGAGGTCTTGTAGTCTCCTCTATATCTTTTAAAGTATAGTTATGACCTATTGCCTCTGTATAGTCATATGCAAAACCGTATCCTGCATATATGGTCTTGATGTCAGGATTCGTCTCTACATATGATATCCTTGAGCCGCCGTGTCCTGTATTGCCTTCATTGTCCTTCCAACTGGCATAAATATCGCCGTAGTATGGAGCCCATTCTTCTGCAGAAACTACTCCAAAGGCTCTTTCTGTAGTTACATCCGGAACCTCCGGGACAGTGATCTCCGATATACTGCCTACCTTTTTGCTCTCGAATATATTTTCGATCACCGTATCTCGTACACTGAATACTGTAACTATGAGTAATACAACTCCCAAAAGATACATAAGTGTATCCTGTTTCTTGTTCTTCATGCCTTACCTCAAAATCAAGAAATAGTTATATCTGATTCATTTTATCATAGTAAAAAAATAAAGGCAATCAATGAAAAGGATCCTGCCGCATGTTTACGGCAGGTCCTTTTCATATGCTTTTTAGTGCATGATATTTGCTTTTATTTGCGGTAGTGTTTTCCCTTGTATCCGCTCTTTGTGAAGATGAGGAGAGCAAGTGCTGCAGCCGCCAGTGTGAAGATGGTTACCCATCCGAATACTCTGTTCATATCTCCGGTAACAGGTCTGTCTCCGGGAGTTACAGGTTCATCCGGATCGACCGGATCATCCGGTTCCTGAGGCTCTACGACTTCGCAGACGATATCTGCTCTGTCTCTTATCCTGATGCGCGGGAACGGTCCTTCAGGTGCGTTGAAGGTATCATCATAGGATGCAAGGCCTATTGCAGTGACCTTGTTTCCTACCTCTGCATTGGCAACATCTTCATAACCTGCAGAAACGGTGGTGATATATCCGTCTATAAAGATCCTTCCCTCTTCTCCGGAGTCATCCTTGTAGATTATAGTCTGGAGCTGTCCGTCGACTACCTCTACCTTTGTGATGGTACCGCCGACCTTTACGAGTTTTCCTTCCTCGCTTCTGTCATTCTCCTGAGCCGCTGTGATCTCTTCGGGAGCTGGGCATTCCTCTTCTCCTATCTTTGTGATGGAAATCACCTGAAGTTCAGGTTCTCCCTGATAGAAGTCTGTGGATCCCGTGATCCTGACCTTATCGCCTATCTTGTAGTCGCCGGCTACCGGGAAGCAGCAGATACCTGCGGTCTCATCCTGAACATAGATACAGTCAAAGAATGCAGTATCCTTGTCATATCCGGAAGCATTGGATGTGACTATGCCTTCTATGGTGAACTTGTATCCTTCTTCGGTGACATTCCTTACACCCTCTATGGATATAACCTCAGCTTCGTTGAGCTGTTTGAGGAGGTTCTCACAGATCTTGTAGTTGGAGTAGTTCTTTTCAGAACCGCTGTCTTCTATAGTAGCCTGTACTTCGAAGTTGGACATGAAGGCTGCGCCTGATACTACGATCCTGCCCTTTCCTTCCTGTTCGTCGGTAGCTGTTATGAGAAGTCTTTCGTCAGGATCTGCCATAGGTCTAATGGCATGTGTTCCGGAAAAAGCAGTTCCTGTTACAGGGTACTTCTTTGCAGATTCTCCGCCAATGCCGTCTTCGTCAGCATCCTTTGAATAAGTCGATGCATGGCCAAATACTGCAGGAGATACTGTGCCCTCAAGCTTGCCGCTCTCTGTATAGATAGATGCTCCGCCGTAGTGACTGTATACTTCTGTATAGAGCCTATCATTTGGATGATCCGGATCTACCTCAACGCCTTCCATAAGGAAGTTATCCATATTGTAGGTATTGAAGTAAAGTCTTTGCGGTTGTCCACCGTTTAATTCATCATCGTATGTAGCATCGTCGTTTATCCTGAGCTCTGTACCCAAAGCTTCAAGGATGGAATTCTGAACCGCTGCCATATGAAGCGACGGATCCATATCACTTACTGCAGGATAGTTCTCGTAGTAATCTGACCAGCCTGCTACCACTACCAGACCGCCTCTGTCATTGAATGCCTTGATAGCTGCAAGCTCGTCATCTGTATATGCGCGCAGTTCTTCCTGAGCTGCTGCAAGTCTTCTGCTTGGAGCTGTGAAAATGAGTCCTACATATTTCTCATTTTCACATGCTGCAATAAGATCATCACTTGTATCAAGTATTACAGTGCGAACACCGTACTCAGATGCAAGGAGGCTGAAGTTGCCCATGGAATCCTTGTAGTTACCGGATACATATTCGTTGTAGTGAGATGCATCGATACCAAGGTATACAAGGCTGTCTGCATCGCCTATGTCAAGCTCTATATCCTTTGTAAAGACATACTCTTTTCCGTCCTGCTCTATCACTGCAGTGACAGTTATCTTGGTGATCTTTGCCTTATCTGCTGTATAACCAAAATCTACTGCAAGAGTTCCGCCTGCTGCTATGGTCTTGCTCTGTGTATCTGTTCCTATGACTTCGCTTCCGTCCATAGTATAGGTCAGAGATTTGACTGTAGCGTCTGTAGATTCTCCGTTGAAGAGTGTCGTTGTAAGTGTTATCTCTTCTCCTGTTACGGGAACTGCTGTACCGCTCTCAAATGCAGAGATGCCAAGGAGCAGGTTATCACCCACCCAAACAGGAGCTGTTACTGCCAGGTCTCCGTCTCCTTCTGTTACACGGATATAGTAATAGGTGTAGTCAGGAGCCAGTGTGACTGAAAGCTCGCCGTCTGCAAGCTCTGCAGGATCGTCCCATGTATATGCAGTCTTTCCTGAATTGACTATGACCTCGACCTTGGAGATAGAGTCGTTATTGTCAGGGTCATATACACTTACGTTTATATTGAGTTCTTCAGGAATATCAAAGAACATGGATCCAAGAGGCTCATCATTGACTGTATAGAGTATCTCCAGGTTCTTATCCTCTGTAGCATAGACCCTGTAATCTCGTATAGCCTTGTAGAGTCCGTCTACACTGAAGTCATCTGTGAGTATGACATCACGGGCATTGTTTGCGTTGCCCCAGGATCCTTTGTGGTTATCCTGGTTGTTGGTAGGTGCTACATGCCAGCCCTTATCAAGAGCCATGGTGTAGTACTCATAACTCGGATAATATCCGCCTGCACCTATCTGTCCTTCACCGTTTCCTACCTCGACAAGATACATCCTCGTATCTATGACGGGGTCATAATATGCAAAGTCTGCAAACGTGCCGAAAGTACTTCCCGGATGGTTGAACTGGCTTATGGAGCCTGAAAGTTCGCTTTCGCAAAGGAGACTGTAGTAAGCCTTGAGCCCTGCATCATTGGTCTTGTTGTTAAGAGTAGTATTGTTTCTTGAAACGATACCGGGAGTCTTGAATGTATTGATGTGACCGGGGCCTCCGGACCAGGTCATTTCAAATCCTGAAATGGCCAGGATATTGGAATGGGTCTCATTGAACTCTGTTGCAAGTCTATTGTATGTCTCCCACTTCTCTGCACTTTCTGCAGTCATCTTGGAAGCATCGTAAAGAGCTTCTTCGGGGTTGGCTGCGCTTGTAGTATCAAAGTAGTTGGAGTGGTCCGTGAATGCTACGAACTGAACGTTGGCGCTTTCAGGAATATTTGCTATATAGTTTAAAGCTGTCTCAAGTGTGCCTGCACCGTCTGAATACTGGGTGTGGCTGTGGAGCTGTCCAAAGTATAGAGAGAATGTAGCTTCTCCGATCCAGAAGGACCACTGCTCTCTTCCCACTGCTCCGTCAGCTCTTGTAACTATGATCTCGACTGTTACCTTTCCGTCCTGAAGATCTTCTTTCGGAGCGTATGTGAGTTTGCCTGTAAGAGCATCAAACTCAGCTTCGACCTCTTCGCCGTTTATCTTCATGACTATGGAAGGATTCTCGCCAAAGTTGGTAATGACAGCTCCGATCAAAGGTGCCTTGTTGTCACCTGTCTCCTCATTTCTTCCCGGAGTCATGTCCTTAATAAACGGCTGATCGATGATAGGAATAGAGGTGCTTCCCTCGATGGGAGCTCCGTGTTCATCTATGCCGCTTATCTTAACTTCAAGGGTCTCACCTGTTACCATCTCTGCAGGGACAGTAGCATATACCATGTATATGAGTCCTGTTGTGGTAGCCATTCTATCGATATCAACAGTTGTTCCGTTGACCGTTATAGTCAGATCCTGATAATTGAATACAAAGAGGGATGTAATATTGACCTTCAGCTCATATTCAGTTCCTTCATAAGCATCCTTTTCGTCGAAGGTGACGATGGGCTTATCCACTATGCCGTCAACGACCAAGGTATCCTCTGTAACAGGATAGAAGTTAAAGAGGAAGAGATCCTTGTCAGAAGACTTGTAGGTCCATCCTGAGAAATTGCCTCCAAAGGACTCGATGCATACATAGCTGCTGTTGTACTTAGCAGTGCTGCTGTAGATGATATATGAATCACCGTTTGGAGTAAGGGTCCAGTAGGTACATGCAGTTTCATTGTCATCTGCAAGTTCAGGGCTGAAGAATAAGGTCTCGCCCTTGTTTGTAGCAAGATATCCTGCGCTTCCGGACTTGAATGTGTACTTGTTATCGCCGACAACGCCCACTGTAAATACTCTTGCGCCGTTGCTTGGAACTGCCATATCACCGTCTATGGTGGTAGGAGCTTGACCAAGGGCTGTGCCAAGTTCATTTGGCATAGCAAGGGATGCGCCGTCATACGGATGATAGATGACTACCTGGTCTCCGTCTTTCAGTACGGAATCATAATCTTCCTTAACCTTTGCAGGTACGAAGTTGAACTGGAAGAGATCTATCTGAGAGAGATTCCCGTAACCTGAGAAGTTGTTGTTCTTTGCATAGTATTCTACGTAAAGTCCTCTGCCTGCGTTCTTTATGAGGTAGAGCCCTTCAGTTTCAGTCTCCTCCAATGCCCATGTGTTATTTTCACCTTCAAGGGTTATGCTAGAATAGGATGCTGCCATTCCCCAGTTCTTGCCGTCATGGGAAATGGTGATAGTTCCGTCCTCATCATTATTCGTCACGTGCCAAATGAGCTTTTCATCAACTTCCTGCTCCTTGGTCACATCATCTACAGTTATCTCTTCAGCCATGTTGTAGTAGCCGTTGTATTCGCCGGATACTGCAACTTTGTGAGCCGGATTGTAGATGATATAGTCGCCGTCCGGAACTAGATGCTCGGGTTCAGGTTCCTTTTCTTCTGCATAGAAGTGGAAACCGTAGTCTGTGTTATCCTTGATCCCGTAGGTAGTGAAAGCTCCTCTAAAGAATTCAAGGGCCTGGTTGTGATTGCCGTTATATGCAGCGCCCTTGTTTGTAAGAGTGTAGGTGCCGTCTGCCTTTGTATCCATGATCCAAAGGGCAAGATCTGTAAGCTCAGACACAAAGGAAAGGTTCCCTCCGGTCGCGCCTGTTGCAAGGTATGTCCCGTCCTCCAGTTTAAAGCTGTACTCACCTTCACTTACGCCTACTGTAAGGTAAGCCATGCCCTCTGTAAGACTGAGTTTTACATCTTCAAGAGCTGCTGCTACCGGTGACAGTTTATTGCCGTTTGGAGCCGTGCCCATTGCATTTCCGCTTGCAGGATGATAGATGACTACCTTATCTCCATCCTTTGGTGCTTCTGTAAGTTTTTCCAAAGTCACCGTCTCAGCATGAACTCTGAAAATACCTGCAGGAAGCACAGCAAACGCCATGACCAGTGACAAAGCCAAGGCAAGAATGCGTTTCACTGCTTTCATTTGATTCCTCCTGTAATACTTTTATTTATACTTTTCATTTATATATCAAATAATTATATAACCAAAAATGCATCGAAGCTTCTTAAGCTTCCTTTTTGCTGTATACAAAGGCGCATATGGCAGCAGTCAAAGGAATGGCAAGTATGAGCCCTATGCTGCAAGCTATGCTGCTCGTGACCTCCAGGGATACAAAAGCAGAGCTTGTAAGCTGCCAAAAGCTGAGATCCAATGTATACAGATAAAATATGAGTACGAAACTGCTCCCCATGAACGCCAGTATGAGAGTATTGGTCATGGTTCCGACCATGTCTCTTCCTATGTTCATACCGGAACGGAAAAGCTCTTTGAAACCGTAGCTTGGGTCTGCCTCTTTGACTTCCGAAAGTGATGAAGAAATGCTCATTGCGACGTCCATCACCGCTCCTATAGCGCTTATGATGACTCCGGCTATCAAAAGTCCCTTAAGTCCTATGGGAGCTTCCCCTGTTTGTCTTATCTGAAGGAGTGGTTCTACATCGCTCATCCTAAGACCGTTTACTCTTAGGACTGTCTGGCAAATGATACCGAAAAGAGCTGCAAATACAGTTCCTGTAATGGTCCCTGCCATGGCGCAGAGAGTCTTTTTGTTTATCCCTCCTATGATAGTAAGAGAAACTACTGTGATAAAGACTGCCACTGCCAAAGTCGTAAGTATAGTCAGAGCACCCTTTTTAAGCGCAGGGAGGAGCACTGCAAATAGGCAAAGGATAGTAAGAGCCAAAGCGATAAGAGACCTTGCTCCCGTTCCTCTTCCAACAAGGACTGTCACAGCTACGAATATGAGTATAACAAAAAGGAGAGGTAAAGCTCTGCTGTACTCAAAAACAGTTGCTCTCACCTCTCCTGATGCATATGTAGAAATATTGAGGACCACATTGTCCCCTATTTTAACTGAAGTACCGTACAAAGGCCCTACATAGTTATAGGCCTGCATGATCTTTCCCTTGTATTGCCCTGTCTTGACTTCTGCAGTTATGAGCTGCTCTCCCCTGAAGGCATCGTCTGACGCAGGATCTATTTCTGTGGTATCTGAAAGGATGGATAAGACCCTTGCTTTTTCGTATTCTGAATAGTCGCCCTGAAGAGTGCCGGATAATTTGTCCGGACGAAGCATATAGAAAGATACAAGAAAAATGACGAGCGAAAGGGCAAGAACTATTACTGTAACAGTTCTGTCTCTGCGAGATACAGAAACAGATTTAGAGTGATCCAAAGTATTTTTTTTACTTCCTTTTACGCTCATGCCCACCTGAAAAAGATAGATACTAAAAAATCCTTCGATAATTATATCATAGAAAAAACTCTACTTGGTATTTATGCGAAAAAAAGTTGAATCAAAAACTAAAAACATATTGACAGATCTGCGCCAATGCTTTAATATATACGCAAGTTAGCAATCGCTAACTTATTGATTAGGACAAAGTTAGCAAACGCTAACACAAAAAAACAGTTGTAGTTTCCTCCAAACTGCATAATAACTCCGGTGTTTACACAAAACCAAAAAACTGTACAAGATAACATGACCGTTCTATAACTACTTTCTGCGAATTCATGTCTTTACTCACGGTCATATCTTTAGCAGTATAAAAGGCGCAGGCTATAACGGGGCCTGCGCATTTTATTTGTAATATTCAATAGTATTTAGATCTCGATCGGGAACCAGATCATTCTATGTTTTTTCTCGCCTGCACTTGAAACTAAGCTATGTACAGTTCATTTCCTGCATCTACTGTTATCTTTGCTCCAAGCTCAAGGTCATGAGAAAGCATATATCTTGCCACCATGGTCTCAAGGTGATTCTGTATGAATCTCTTGATAGGTCTTGCTCCGTAGAGTGGATCGTAGCTTGAGTCTATAATAAAGTCTTTAGCTTTTTCAGTAAGCTCAAGCTCAAGGCCTTGAGACTTTACCCTTTCCTTAAGACTCTTAAGCTGAAGGTCTGTGATGCTCCTCATATCAGTCCTTGTAAGAGGCTTAAAGCAGATTATCTCATCGAGCCTATTAAGGAACTCCGGCTTAAAGCTCGACTTAAGGAGTGCATCTACATTCTTCCTTGCTTCTTCTGATATCTCGCCGTCTTCCCTGATCCCGTCAAGGAGGTAGCTTGAACCAAGGTTCGATGTCATTATTATGATAGTATTCTTAAAGTCTACTGTCCTTCCCTGGGAATCTGTGACTCTGCCGTCATCGAGGATCTGAAGGAGTATATTGAAGACATCAGGATGTGCCTTTTCTATCTCATCAAAGAGCACCACTGAATAGGGCTTTCTCCTTACTGCTTCTGTGAGCTGGCCGCCTTCATCATATCCTACGTACCCCGGAGGCGCTCCTATGAGCCTTGATACGGAGAACTTCTCCATATACTCGGACATATCGATCCTGACTATATTCTTTTCATCATCAAAGAGGTTTTCAGCAAGTGCCTTTGCAAGCTCTGTTTTTCCTACGCCTGTAGGACCAAGGAACATGAAGGAGCCTATTGGCCTGCCCGGATCTGCGATACCTGCCCTGCTCCTGAGGATTGCATCTGACACCTTTTGAACTGCTTCATCCTGGCCGACTACTCTTTCGTGGAGCTGATCTGAAAGGTGAAGGACTTTTTCTCTTTCGCCTTCCATTAGCTTTGATACAGGAATACCCGTCCACCTTGATACTATCTGAGAGATAGCTTCCTCATCTACCGTATCTCTGACCATGGAATCTTCGCCTTTGCCCTGGACCAATGCAGTAAGCTCTGAAAGCTTTTCTTCAAGCTTTGGCAGGTCTCCGTAGCGAAGCTTTGATGCTTTTTCGTAATCGAAATTTCTTTGAGCATCCTCGATCTGAGCATGTATATCTTCTATCTGAGACTTTACTGTCTGTATATCGCCTACTGACGATTTTTCCTTATCCCATCTTGCCTTCTTTTCGTTGAAGCTGTCCTTAAGCTCTGCAAGCTCAGATTGAAGCTTTTCAAGTCTTTCCTTTGAAAGGGTATCGGTCTCTTTCTTAAGAGCGACCTCTTCTATCTCCATCTGCATGATCTTTCTGTTCATAAGATCAAGGTCTTCAGGCATGGAATCTATGTCAGTCCTAAGCGCTGCGCAGGCCTCATCCACAAGGTCTATGGCTTTATCAGGAAGAAACCTGTCAGTTATATATCTGTTGGAAAGCTCTGCGGCTGCAACGAGAGCATTATCGTGAATACGCACTCCGTGGAAGACTTCGTATCTGTCCTTAAGACCTCTTAATATGGATATGGTCTCTTCAACGCCCGGTTCATCTACCATGACAGGTTGGAACCTTCTCTCAAGAGCAGCATCTGTCTCTATATATTTTCTGTATTCATCTAAGGTAGTAGCTCCTATGCAGTGGAGCTCGCCTCTTGCAAGCATCGGCTTAAGAAGGTTCCCTGCATCCATGGATCCTTCTGTCCTTCCTGCACCTACTACTGTATGAAGCTCATCTATAAAGAGAATGATCCTTCCGTCGGACTTTTTGATCTCATTAAGAACTGCTTTGAGTCTTTCCTCAAATTCTCCTCTGAATTTAGCGCCTGCAATAAGTGCGCCCATATCAAGGGAAAAGACTGTCTTATCCTTAAGCCCTTCCGGCACATCGCCGTTAAGTATCCTTTGAGCAAGGCCTTCTGCAATGGCAGTTTTGCCTACGCCCGGTTCTCCTATGAGTACAGGATTGTTCTTTGTCTTTCTTGAAAGTATCCTTATGACATTTCTTATCTCGTCATCCCTTCCGATGACAGGATCCATCTTGTTCTTCCTTGCTCTTTCGACAAGGTCCGTACCATACTTTTGAAGGGCTTCATAGGTCTCTTCCGGATTGTCGCTGGTGACTCTGGAGCTCTTGACGCTCGCCAGGGCGCCGAGGAAGGATTCTTCGTTTACATTAAAGGCTCTGAAGATATCCTTTATGGCCCTTGTAGGATGTTTGATGATGGAATGGAAGAGATGCTCTACTGATACATAATCATCATTGAACTGCTGAGCGATCTTTTCGGAATCTGTTAGTATCCGATCAAGTTCCGATGTGACATATACCTGGTCTGCAAGCCTACCTGAGCCGCTGACCTTTGGTATTTTTTCTATCTCATCCTCGATCCTTCCCAGCATCACATTAGGATCTGCACCCATCTTTGACAGAAGATTTGAAACGAGTCCGTTCTCCTGCTTAAGGAGCGCATAGAGAAGATGCTCAGGCGCTACAGCCTGGTTTTGATACTCTATGGCTGTGCTCTGAGCAAGGCTTACTGCTTCTATAGATTTTTGTGTGAATTTGTTTGCGTTCATATATTTAAACCCCCTTTTCAAGAGTTTTCTTAACTACAAGATAAATATATCACAGCTTTTAGCACTCGTCAAGTGAGAGTGCTAACAATCACAAAATGTTCACACTAATCGTTCACACTAATATGCTTCCTTTAGGAATTTTACTGTAAAGAGTACTGTATAGTCATTACGATTAGGTGCTTCTTTGTCACCCATTATATTCTCCGGAGGCACTGCACTAATTCCATCCCGACCGAAATACATTACGTATACAGGGATCTCATCTTCATAAGATATATCGGTCAGTGAACTGCTTGGTATGGACATAAAAGCCCTTGCGTATTCATCGCTCTTTAGCTTGTCTTCAAGAACATCAACTTCCCCTCTTATAGTCCCTTTACCCGATATTATCACCTTGATATCTTCATCACCAAGCTCAGAGATAAAGGCAATTACGCCGCTAACATTTGAAGAAAAACTTTCAGCATACGCCGAGGCAACTCTTTCTGAACTTAGAAGCATTCCCTTCTCAAACTCATATTTCCAGATCTCCACCTGTTTCAGACTTTCATCTGTTTTATACTTCATCATGGCACAACCGCTGTTTCCCATGATGGTTTCTATTGTCCTCATCTCGGGACTTTCAGGATCATAGGATACGATATAGTTAATTGGTCTTGGGCGTCTTTGTTTGCTTATAACAGTACCGGCTGCAACTGCGCCTATGACCAAAAGCAAAGTTAAGATAACGGCTAAAGTCTTTAGTTTCTTTCTTTTGGTATTACCATCCTCTGTGACCAAAACTATGTTATCATCAGCCTTTCTTGATATATCCTCACTTAGGATGTCCTCACCTGATATAAATTCGTTTATGGTTATTCCAAGAATAGAGCAAAGCTCCGTATATAGTGAAACATCAGGAAGACATACGCCTCTTTCCCATTTTGATACAGATTTATCACTAACTCCAAGTTTTTCAGCGAGTTCCCTTTGCGTAAGGTCTAAAGCCTTTCTTTTGCCTGCGATATATGACCCAATTTTTTCAAGATCCATTTCAATGCATCCTTTCATTTTAATCAGTAGTTCAATTGTCCGCGGACTTTAGCAATATACTAAACAAAAAAAGAGGTGTATTACACCCCTTCAAAGTAGAATATGATTATTTTTTTTGATCATTTTGCAAATGCCGGGCGCATCTGTTCGATTTGACTTCTTGTCAGTCCGTTTTCCCTTGCTATCTGTTCCCACGTTCCTTTGACTATATCCGACATTTCACGCGATATTTTTTTTGCTTCAACCTCCGAAAGACCATAATGATAGGCTGTTTCTATAGCCAATCCAATATCCATAGTATTGTAATATTCATTGACATTTAAAGACAATTCATTACCGTAAGGAACAGGATTCACATCAAATAAAGGAGACAGTTTCCAACCTTTACTGCTGAATATAAAAGCATGGTTTCTAAGATGATCGTCACTGTTTGTTATGAGCATACTGAATACTATCCTTTTCCATAACTCCCTTAGATCATTCTTTGGATCTGATCCGCTGGACTTTATGAAGGAAACTATATCAAGATAGCTGGTCCCGTCTGCTGCTGAATTGCCATCATCTTTTCCCAGAAGTGTCATTGCAGATGCATAATGGATCCTCTTTTTGCCATCTCTGTCGAACCTTTTTACAAGATACGTACTCCCCAGCGGTGAGAAATTGTCTAATTGCGCTTCGGGGACATTCAATCCGCATTTTTCAGCAAGATCATGAGCTGTCTTTTCCCACGCACCCGTGTTATTTTCATCATTTTTTGATGGGAACTTTGCAATCCATAGCGAACCTTCAGGATCGATAACTGTTGCCTTTGGCCTGGCTCCTCCAAGTGATGAACCAGGTCTAAGCAGTTGTTCTATCCACTTATCATTTAGAACATGCTCATCTTCTTCTACATTTCTTGAAGCCTCCTCCAAAGAACGTAGTCTAGCCCAAGGTGGTACCGATTCTTCGGAATCATTTGATAGAAATGGTCCATCAGGATCCGTCTTAAATCTTAGACCACCCATTCGAGTCTCATCATAAACTCCAAGAAGATAATCACTCTCCAATAGCTTATGTGGTTTTTCTCCCAGTCTGTCAGCCCCTATTCTTTCTCTTTTGTTCATGAGCATCCTTCCCCAGCGGTCAGGAGCACTGTCTGAAAACATGCGAAAGATATGTCTGCCGGACGGATATTGCCTCCCGGCAAATAGCTCTAATTCTGGATCCAGAGATATTGACACCCCTGCCAATTTGATCCAATCCTGATCATACTCGAATGAATAGGTTTCTGTGCCTCTAACTGAATTAACACGAAATATACCTAAACTAATAGGGCTATCTGAACTAAAATCATCATATACATATATTTTTTTTTCGCTTTCCGACATATCCTCAGTCCTTCTTCCTTGATGCTCGTTTTCTTGTCAGTAGTCCCATGTCCTGAAGCTGCCTTCCGAGCCTGTCATCTTTTGCTATAAGGAGCAGATCCTTATCCATATTGTTAAGTGCATGGAGCACTGCTGCATAGATACCCATCGCAACAGACGGGTCTCCTGATTCTACTTTCCAAAGTGACGCCCTGCTTATTCCTGCGCGCTCTGCTACAAGAACTGCAGAAAGATCTCTTCTTAGTCGCGCGAGCTTTATTTGCTCGCCCATCGTTTTTAGTATCTCTTCCGTTCCGGGAAGAATGTTATATGAAGCCTTTTTCACTTGATGTCTCCTTTTATGTTCACTATTGTATACAATATATCTATAAACGTCAATAATAACAAACAAAAAAGAGGTGTATCGCACCCCTTTAGTAGAACTATCCAATATATTATCTTTTCAGTTCTGTGAGCGTATAGAGTTTGTCACCCTCTACTATAGCAAAGATGTATCCGTCTTTTGTCTTTGTTCTTCTGATGACTGCATTCTGTCCGTACTTAAGTCCTGCTCTGAAGACTATTCTGTAGCAGCTAAAATCATCTGCCATGAAATCATCTAAAGGCAGTGCTTCAAGGGCATAATCAAGATACTTTGTATTGTGTACATGACCATTGAAATCTATGTCTGTTTTCCTCATGATAAGAGGCATCTCGCACTCCCAAGTATCGGGTGCATGCATCCTTGGGGCATCGCCGTCAAACTGCGTTTCATCCTCAGGCTTGTATGCTTCGATCAGTTCATCGGAGAGCTTGGTCATCTTCATTACTCTGGTGTCTACAAGGGCAAACTTTGCGCTCTCCATAAAGAGCTGCTCTCCTGATTCAGACTTTACATCATATTCTCTATATGTACTGCCTGCTTCTGCCTTTCCTCTTGACCATGTCCTGATGCATAGCTTTTCACCGGTCTTTGGTCTCCTTTTTACTTCTACTCTTAAGTCGACCATCATCCATGCTATATGACCGTGCTTTAAGCTGTCATTTACGCTGAGTGAGTGATGGGTACCCACTGTTTCTGTGATATGGAGCATCGCTTCATATCCAAGATTACCTTTAGCTGTATAATCGACGAGCCTTGGCTCTACTGTTTCGCTGTAATACATACTTTATTCTCCTGCCAAAATACCGATTCTTTTTCTAAGCAAATCTTTAAAAGAAGACTTCATTTTATCGCTTAAAAAAGAAGCATCACAAAGACTATTTGCAAGTTTTTCTTTTGAAACGACGCTGTTTATCAATTTAACTGCAGCCCTGTCATTAAGCCCTATAGTCTTAGCAAATCTAAGGAAATCATTTCTGTGTATATTAGACTTTTTGCCATTCAATGTCAATGCAGTTTCTTCTTTATCCTCCGGCATTACAAGATTGACAGGAAGAAGATCATAGGCAGGGGATAACACGTATTCCCTGCTGCCGGGTTCTTTTTCTATAAGGGAAAAATTCTTAAGATGCATATCTGAATTACCTGTAGCAAAGCATATGACCAGCCTTAAAAAAAACTCACTGATATCAAACCCAGGTAAAACAGAATGATCTCTGATTATAGCTGCGCATCTTTCATAGGAGCCTTTGTACTTATCAGCGACTTGCCTGCCGCTTATCTGACAAAAGTCCTCCATTGCATATATCTTCCCTTCAGCTCTGTCAACTCTTTTAGTTATATATGCTTTTTCACCGTCTAGATCTATGAGACCATGAGGAGCAACCTTTGCTCCCATGATCTCAGCTATATCCATTACAAGATCTTCTGCTTCAGGAAGCTTTTCAAACTCTTGTGTCTGTGGTTTCAAAATATATCCCGCAGGATGACCTATAAGAGTAAGCCTGCCTGAATCGTCATCGCTTAAATGAAGAGACAACTTTTTTTGCACGCCAGGCACAGAAAGACCTATACTCATACTTTTCTCTGCCAGAAGCTCCAGCGTTTCTTTATTCAAATCTATCTTGGGGATTTTTTTTAATCCGAAAAATGATGGATCACAAATCATAGCCGTTCTCCTTCAACAGAAACATCACCGATACAATCCCTGCAACAGACTAAAAGAAGTCCAAACCTGTCATTCTTGTTTATCTTCCAGTTTCGGCTGGCAACATCTAAAAGCCAGCCTTCGGGTATAAGGCCATCAAAAAAAGAAAACAAGACACTACTTGTGTATTCTGTTGTGCTAAGAGGTAATGTAATACTCACAGGAAGAGCTCTATCACTCTTGAGATATTTTTCATCGTACTTGAAAGAATAACCGTAATCTGTTTCTCTCAGATCTCCTGCGTAGGTATTCCGAACAAAAACCTTACCAGATCTTAAGGTCTCAATCATATTACTTTTCAATCCTTCCCGGAACTGCTTCCATACCAAACATAGCCAAAGCCTGATTGACCTTATCCAATCTTACAGTGGTTTTCCCTTGCTCAAGTTCTCTTACAAATCTCAGGCCAAGTCCTGATCTAAGAGCAAACTCTTCCTGGGTCAGTCCGAGGAGCTTTCTTTGATTTTTTATATATTGTCCTATATTATTCATGGTAGCATTATAGCACCCGATAGGGTATAATTCAATATAAATATGAATATTTACACCCTATCGGGTATATCATACGATAACGCCCCATCAATTACACCCGATGGGGTATAATATAAATGCATCACAAATTGTACCTTCTATGATGATAATTATAAATGTTCACATATATGCTAACATGCCATTATGTTTACTGCTATCCATGTAAAGTCCTGCATGTCTAAAGTAAAGAGCATGCACTGCCTGGCGCACTAATAGGGTAGAGTGAGAGTTATCCTCTCACCCTCCCATTGCACCGTACGTACCGGTCAGGTATACGGCGCTACATCAACGCAGAATCAAGCATTAACTCAGATAATACGCCAAAGGATCGACCAATCCCGGTCGGTCTTT
>JAZQCD010000031.1:0-112367 GCA_045546135.1 Anaerovoracaceae bacterium | reverse complement strand
AGGTATATATATCGGGTATATCCAATTTTGCAGACGCTGTCTGTAAAATTGAATCTATACTATTATGATAGGAAAGTCAGACAAACAGGAGTTTCTAAAACCAGCAATACATATTATATTTTTCGGTGAGTGTAGATTTTTTGCTGTTCACCGAAAAATATACTGTATAATTGGGATGTTGAGAGTATATAAAAATGGTTCTATATGTACACATAGTGCTTCTCATTCTTGAGATCATAGGCTATCAAAAGAGCTCTCTTAAGTATTCATGGAAAGCTCTCGTTTTCTATACGCAGATCTCGAATCTTATGACAGCTATATCGTCCGTACTTGTCATTATCTTTGGACAGGCGGAGTATGTTACAGCCTTTAGATTCATAAGTTGCTGCTTTATGTGTATGACATTTTTCGTCACTACCTGCATACTGATACCAATGGGCGGTGATTTTAGATCTCTTTTGTTTAAGGGAACGGGTCTGTATTTCCACCTTCTTTGTCCTGTGATATCAGTCGCCTCATATATATTTTTAGAAGATCATGCCGCCAAACCATTTATATTTGTCTCGGCACTTCTTACGTTAATTTACGGCATAGTTATGGTCATTCTTAACAAAAATGATATAGTGGAAGGACCATATCCTTTCTTCATGATAAATAAGATAGGCACAAAGAAGACGATCATTTGGCTAATTGTGTTGTTTGCAGCCATAAGCTTCATAAGTTGGGGACTTTGGGCTCTTAGCGAAGCAATTTGATCAGTTTAAACTACGGGTTGAATGACCCGTGTTTATTTTTTTAGTACAATAAATGCGAAGGGTCGTGTTGCATAGTCCAAAAGGAGAATCGATTTTTCAAAAAGTATTCAAATTCATTGTGGTGCTATGGCAATCATGATCTTAGCTATATGTGGCGTGCATCGGAATCAGGTTATTCGTATTATGCAGAGGAAGTCGTATATGGAAAACTCATTGCACTCAGAAAAATTTTGACAGAACAGGATAGGATAAAGTATATACATAGAATCGATAACGTCCTGTTCATGCACGGTGGTTTGACGGATGAGTTCGTAAAAGCATTCACAAAACCGAGTCACTACAACGACGTGGATGCAGTTATATCCGAGATCAATAGCATGGGGAAGGGGCGGATGTGGCAGAACTATTCACCGATTTGGCTCCGACCACAATATGGGAACTTTCGAATGTATAAACCACGAAAACTGCTGCAGGTTGTAGGACATACCCCTGTAAAACAGATCGAAAAAAGAGGTAATGTCATATCTTGTGATACCTTTTCCACGTATAGAAACGGAGATCCGTACGGTGCAAGGGAGTTCTTGTTGCTAGATACGAAAACATGGGCATACGAAGGTGTGTCCATCGATAAATGAAATGTGATGATACTTATCTGCTGGTCGTTGTCAAGGTTATTCTTGACTGTGGTCTATACCATGATATATACTACATGCGAAAGGAAGGTGACCAGTATGATGACTGCAAAAGTTTTTGAAAATGGAAGGAGTCAGGCGATTAGACTACCTAAGGAGTGTAGGTTTTCATCAGATGAAGTAATGGTGAATAAAATAGGGGATATTGTTATCCTGATTCCCAAGCAAAATAAGTGGGAGTCCTTTATGAAAGCAATTGATATGTTTTCGGAGGATTTCATGGAAGATGGTAGGGCAGAAGATATTATTCAGAGGCGTGAAGAACTATGAAATATATGCTAGATACAAACATTTGCATATATGCCATAAAGCATAAACCAGAAACGGTATTTCAAAGATTGCTGAAAACTGATCCTAGAGATGTATGTGTGTCTTCAGTAACATATGCGGAGCTCGTACATGGGGTCGAGAAAAGTAAAACAGTAGACAAGAATAGAGTAGCTTTAGCTATGTTATTGGCGAATATTGAGATTTTGGATTTTGGTGTAGACGCTGCAAATACCTATGGAAAGATAAGAGCAGATCTAGAAAAAAAGGGAACACCAATAGGCCCGTTAGATATGATGATTGCAGGACACGCACAGTCGCTAGGGTATATTTTAGTTACGAATAATGTAAAAGAGTTTTCTAGAGTCAATAATCTAAGTATTGAAAACTGGGTAGAATGAATATATAGGTTCTTTCATTTGTATATATCCTTTTGTCCTCTATTTCTGCCCTTCAAACACTTTCTTTACATCTTTGTTGTTCCATACAGTGAGCAACCAGCAGAGGATGATGGAGAAGAAACTAAGGATGGTTATGCACAGGCGGTAATCCATTATCTCTCCTACAGCTCCTACTGCCAGGGCGAGCACGCTTCCTACTGCAGTTATCAGCGTATTATTGAATCCGTTGATCCTGGCTCTTAGATTTTCAGGAATATACAGCTGAACTGCTGCACTCCTTATAATTCCTTTGTTATTTTCGCAAAAGCCTGCTAGTGCTCTGTTTACCAGCATGAGAGGATATGGAAGCCACAAAAGCACCATATTCATAAGGTCACACCCAAGGCAGAATAAAGTATGGGCTTTATGTCTTTTGTCTTTTGGAATATCGATCTTGTACTGCAGAGTGCCTGCCAAAGTTCTTCCCAGGAAATCTGCAGCAGAAAAAAGAGAGTACATGGCCGCAGTAAGACCCGGCATAGTCCTAAAGAATGCAACAAGAAGGGGTGTATATCCCCTTGTGATGCCGCTGGTCAAAGCTACATACTCGAATATATTCCTGACGCCTTTTTCTTCTTTTAAGTAAATTAAAGCTTCTTTTATATCATCTTTCCAAGCTTTGAAACCGTATCCTTCAACTCCTGTTGTAGGCTCGCTTACGCCGGAGATAAAGCTTTCCGTGATACCTGCAATAACAGACATGGATCCTTGCAAGACGAGAAGCAGTGGCACACCGATAGCATCCAAAAGTACTGCGCCCATAGGTGTCATAACTACGTTGAGTATCGGATAAAGCATGGATGCAACGGCATAGCCCTTTTGTTCTGCTCCTTCATTTATGACCGACGGATATATTGCTGAATATGCAAGATGGTCTATTGACGCAAGCATAGCAATTATCATGGATATGATCAAATAACCGATGTAGGAGAATTCATGGGACATGAGCCAAAAACCCATGGCAGAGTAGATGATCCCATTGCAAACATCGCTGCCCACAAGAAATGCTTTTCTTGGGAGCCTGTCCATTAGAGGCGCTGCAAAGAGCGGAACGAAAACGTGAGGTATCAGCTGCACGGCTATTACAAGAGAGGAAGCAAGCGTACTTCCTGTTTCATCAAAGACAAAAAAGGATAGGGCAAAGCTGCCTGCTATGCCTCCTGCACTTCCAATGGCTGATGCCAGGGTAAGCAATGTAAAATTTTTAGTCCATAGAATAGGTCCGTTGCTCTTCATGTCTTAACCTTCTTCAAGTTCCTATATTAATAGTATACTACCAAAATAGGGAAATGAATTATACAATGAGGATAATAGTTTTTTGTTTCAGATAACGACTATAATTTCTGATATGAGCTATAATATGAGGAAAGCAGCAGAGTACCTGGATAAGCAAGGAGTTTAAAAAACGACGTGTAGCGAAAGGAAGAAAACGAGATGAAAGGACTTTCACAAGAGAAGAATGGCATGTCTTTTCTGAAAAAGATCGACACCAGATTTGGAGACAGCACCCTTTGGCAATTTGTCAAGTTCAATCTGGTATCTTTTAGTATCACGCTGCTGCAGCTTGCTCTAGCCAATCTGCTGCCCCTGATTTTCGACGGCGTTACAGACAAGCTGCCATCCGTCCTGCGCCCGGTGTTTCGTCCGGACATACTTTTTGAGGGGCCTTCTCCCTATGTGGTCGATGGTGTTGTGACCTGGGGATATGTGCTACCGTTCTTCCTGTCAAATTTCATCGCCAATATTTACGGCTATTTCATGAACATGAGGACCACATTCCGCGGCAAGGGAAGCCGGAAGGGTCTTGCTGCGTATCTGTTGATCCTGACGGCGCTTATACTCTTTTCTACCTGGCTGCAGGGATGGATCACAGCCAAGCTTGCTGCAACGGCTTTTGCGGCACTGGCCAGGACGATCGCTGCCGCGGCAGCAGGACTTGTTCAGGTAGCAGTGCTATTCCCACTTGAGAAATACGTGTTGTTTACAAGGAATAAATAATGGAAAAAGTCAGTGTCATCGTTCCCGTTTATAACGGTGAGAAAAACGTTAAACGCTGTGCAGACAGCGTTCTGAATCAGGACTACCCAGAGCTGGAACTGATCCTGATAGACGACGGCAGCCGAGATCGATCCTGGGAGATCATACAGACTGTTGCTGCTAATGACTCAAGAGTAAAGGCGATCCATCAGGAAAACGGGGGAGTATCCTCCGCTCGGAACCGAGCCCTTGCCGAAGCGAGCGGCACGTATGTTCAGTTTGCGGATGTGGATGATTGGCTGCCGATGGACGCCACAAAGCTGCTTGTTAGGGAGATGGAAACGCGATCATCGGAACTCGTAGTTGGTGACTTTTATCGTGTAGTAGATGGTAATGTTTCTGAAAAAGGTTCTATTGAGACAGGTGGGACACTTACGCTAAGGCAATATGCCGATAAGATGATGCTTGCGCCGGCGGATCTGTACTATGGAGTCCTGTGGAACAAGTTGTACCAAAGGGACATCATAGAGCGTTACGACATACGTATGGACGAGAATATCAGCTATAGCGAGGATATGATCTTCAATTTGGAGTATCTTCTCCATGTCAAGTCCGTAGCGATCCTAAAGGCACCGGTTTATTACTATCAATACACCAAAGGCTCACTGGTGGACCAAAGTCTGAATCTGAGCAGCACGATCAAAATGAAGAAGAGCGTCATCGGCTACTATAACGAGTTCTTCAAGAAATCCTTTGACGCACCTGCTTATCAGGAGCGGCTGCCTGTGATCTACGGCTATCTGCTGGCTGTAAGCCATGACAGTCTGGCGCTGCCGTTCACACCGGGGACACGGAAACTGCATGCAGGTGCAGACTTGTTTGCTCTTTCAGAAGAGAGTTTCACTGCCTTGCCGATGCGCAGCGCGATCCTGGAAACGCGGCTGATTGGACGCTATTTGGAAACACTGGGTCGAAAACACGGAATGGATGAGGCCAGGATCAGACTTTTATATTGCATGGAGAAGATGCAGGAACCTTGCAGCGTGGAGAGTCTGTGTTTACTGACCGGTATGGGAAAACCTGCTGTGATCGTGGCGATGGCACGGCTTTTGGCAGACGGACTGGTGAGGCGCGAGTCATCCCTTGGAAGTAAAGAACTCTTTTCTTTCCAGGCACCGGAGCTCACAGAGGAATTGAAGCAGCTGGACATGGATGTGGACGCGGTGTGTTTTTCTGAATTCACAGAAAAAGAAATACAGCAGTACCGCATTCTAGAGGAGCGGATCGGCAACTGTATCCTTCAGCATCTTAAGGCTGAGAGTGCAAAAGAATAGTAAGCCAATTCATGACCTAAATTTGAGCAAATGGAAGGTAAGTATATATGTCAAAACCTAAGATCGTGATAAGTTTCAATGCGCCGGTAGTATTGTGCTTTGCGCTGTTGTCACTTGTAGTTCTAATAATAGGGCCCCTTACAGGAGGCTGGACAACTAATAATCTGTTTATGGTATATCCATGCAGTCTAAGAGACCCTTTAGCATATATAAGGGTATTTAGTCATGTCCTTGGGCACTCAGGGTATTCTCATTACATAGGTAATATGCTGTATATACTTTTGCTTGGCCCGGGGATCGAAGAAAAGTACGGCAGTTCAAAGACTCTTTCTTTCATTCTTGCGACAGCATTTGTGACAGGAGCATTTCATATGTTCTTTGGAGCAGGAGGTCTCCTTGGAGCTTCAGGTATAGTATTCATGTTCATAGTTCTTTCCTCCTTTACTTCAGTAAAACAAGGAGAGATACCGCTTACTGCAATACTGGTACTTGTGCTGTATATAGGGCAGGAGATCATAAACGGTATAGCATCGATAGACAGCATATCGCAGATAACTCATATCCTAGGCGGCGCTATGGGATTTGTATTTGGAATAACCGGAAGAAAATGATCGAGATGATCGAGAAAAAAATGGACAGAAGATTTGTTTTTTTAGGCTATGGCGAAAACAGTGATATAGTTAACACAAATAGTGTATCAGGAAGGTGAGCGTTATGAGTGATCAAAATATGCCTATACGGCCAATGGCTGGTGGCATTGATAAGTTGAATGCATTTACAGATGAATTGCATGATTGGTCTGTAGGGGGAAAGAAACCTCTTCTTGCATCTAAGGAACTAAGGTATGTACTTGACCGCCAAAGAGAACGTCTTGATTCTAAAGGGATCTTAATAGAGGAAAAAGTCGATCATACAGGCGACGAGATATGAGGGAAATGAAGACCTTTCTTTCTTTGATGACCTCATCGATATGCAGTATAGAGGAGCCATACAGCTTTTGTCTTCAGAGGCAAGTGACGGAGTGATAAAGCTTAGGCTCAGAGCATTCATGGATGATCTTCGCTATGACGGCAGGCTAAAAAGAAAAGATGAAAACTATATCGTCTCCATAGAGAAAGACATAGATGCAAGAACAGACCCCGGATTCAGCCTTTGCAGCGTTGAGTGCAAGAGCTGCGGAGCGAGTTTCGATGCGCTTCATATGAAAAAATGTCCGTACTGCAATACGCCGTACAAACTGGTACACGATGATTGGATGATCACATCCATACAGAAGGTTTGATAATTACAGCTAGAATAAAAAGAACTTGGAATGCATTCAGCGGGAGCAGAGATCAAATGGATCTTTTAATACACGATCTTGATAATAGGGAATGGAATGAAGTAAAGGACAAATATGAGGGTTTCAATGTCATAAAAGGAACTGATGACATGAGGCCTTGCATAGGCTGTTTTCATTGCTGGACCGGCGGCAGCGGAGAATGCATCTTTAAAGATGGCTTTCATAGAATGTGCGCTCTTATCCACGAAGCAGATGAGATGGTAGTCATGAGCAGATATACATGTGGTGGCTTCAGCAGCACTGTAAAGGGCGTATTTGACCGCTGCATAGGATATGTACTTCCGGAGTTTGAAGTTGCATACGGCGAGATGCATCACAGGAAAAGGTTTCCGGAGGAAAAACTAGTGACCTTCATTTTCAGAGGGCATGAACTCTCAGAAGATGATAAGGAGAAAGCAAAGAGCTACGCTCATGCCCTTTGCAGAAACCTAAGGGGAAGCGTAAAGGATGTCATTTTCGAAGAGTGGGAAGGCGAAGAGAGAAAGGTCTTCTCTGCAAGTCCTGAGCGTTCAGGGATACTTGTTGTAAATACGAGCCTTCGGGGCAAAAGATCGAATACCGGCATATTCCTTGAGCATATACTAAAGTCAATGGACTCAGAAGCAGAAGTAAAAGACCTTAGTATCAATGGAGATCTAGAAGGACTTGCAGAGGATATTGGAAGAGCGAAGGTCGTAGTTTTTGGCGCTCCGTTGTATGTGGACGGACTTCCGGCATATGCTGTAAGGCTCATGGAAAAGATAAAAGAAAAAGGGACAGGCAAGGGTCTTAAGCTGTATGCGGTCGTAAACAACGGCCTTTATGAAAGCAGGCAGAATGTGAACATGCTCAGCATGATCAAGGATTTTTGTAAAGATATTAGGGCAGAGTATATGGGTGCTTCTGCCATAGGAGCAGGAGAACTTGTAGGCACTTTGATGAGAAGCAGAGATCTGTGGCCTACGAAAAATGCAAGACTAAGTCTTGAGCGTCTTGCAAAGGCAATAGAAAGCGGAACTAAGACTGAAGATATGTATGCCGATCCCTATCTGTTCCCAAGGAACCTATATATATCAATAGCCAATACCAATTGGCAAAGACTCAAGAAAAAGGATAAACAAGCATAAACAATCAAGGAGGATATAATAATGAAAACAGCTATAGATGCTCTTAAAGTAAACAAGGATCGCTGCATTTGGGCTGTCGTTATGTGCAGTCTTATGTGTATCTTGGTCTTTGCTGCGGTCATAGACCAGGTACTCAGCACTCCGGATGCCATAGTGTCTGAGGTAGGGCTTAAGTCTTTCCGCATGTTTACCATACTTGCCAATATGCTCATGGGGATCACGTCAGCGATGTGCATACCCTTTGCTGTGGACGGCATACGCTATGAGAACTACCATCTTCCAAGGTGGGTAGTGAATCTTATGTATTTGGGGACAAACGGTGTCGCTCTGACATTTTTGATCGCCGTGACTATACTTTCGCCTGCGACCAGTTATTACAGGATGATGCTTTATTCTAACAATATCCTGTTCCATACGATCTGTCCTATAATGGCGATCATCCTTTTCCTTTTTATAAACACAGACCACACCATAAGCCTTAAGGCTTCCATTCTCTCGGTGCTGCCTGTAGTCATATACGGCCTTGTATACCTTGTCATGGTATTTGTCATCGGAGAGGAAAGAGGGGGCTGGAGGGATCACTACCAGATAGGAGATATCATCGCAAAGGTACCTTTGCCATTGGTATTCATAGGTCTTTGCCTCATATGCTTTGGCATATCGACCTTTCTTAGAATAGTGCACAACAAGATCCATAAGAAAAGAAAAGCGGATACAGAAAAGTATTATCAATATTCAGAAGAATTCTCATATTCTGATATACAGTCTGCTATAAGGGCTCTTGCAGCCGCAAGAAGAGCAAAAGACCTTGGCGGAGAACTTACAGTTCCAAGGCGTATCATGCACATGATGGAAAACAAGTACAAAAGCGGTCTTTCTACAAAAGAAATGTGCGATATATACATTGAAGAATACTTTAGAGAAGAGGATGAGACCAAGTAATGTACACATATTACAGTGACGGTTTTTTCGGCTACGGACCTGCAGGGACCTTTAAGCCATACACGCTCATGCATTTCATTCCTTTGCTCATTACCATAGCTGCAATTCTTTTTGTATGGTTCAAAAGGGATGAGATCAGAGAATGGAAATATGAAGCTCGCTTTAGATATATTCTTTCTTTTTCCATGCTTTGTATGGAGCTTGGATTTTTCGTCTGGCTCCTTTATGTAGGAGATGACAGCGGCAAGGCTTTCATGATGTCAAAGCTTCCCCTGCACCTTTGCGACCTTGGGCTGCTTTGCTGCATGTTCATGGTCACATCCAAAAACAAAGCGCTTTTTGGCATCAATTTCTTTGTGACGCTTTTCGGAGCGACGCTTGCATGCATAATCCCTCAGACCGTACTCACCCAGGAAGGACCTATGCACTTTAGGTATTATCAATATTTCGGTGAGCACCTGATACCGATCTTTGCAACGGTGTATATGATAATCGTTCACAAGATGAAGCCCCGTTACAAGGATATCTGGATCACTGTAGCTGTGCTCACAGTAATGGTCATCCCGAGCCTTTATTTAAACGAGGCATTCCCAGGCTCTGACTACATGTTCCTAAGGCTTGATATACCATTCATGCCTGAGAGCCAGTACCTAAGACTTCCAATATACTATTTGCTTTTAATACTTATATTCCACCTTATGTGGTTTGTTTGGAAGCGTTTTTGCATAGCTTCAAAGAAGTAAAAATGAAGTTAGCAACCGCCGGTTTACAAATTGAAAAGCGTTCTTGGTAGAGTGCAACCGGCTTTTTGAGTATCATTTGGCCAGAAAACAAGAGATGCAGATGATGCATACGGGAAAATATCTGGAGGATGAAACGATGATATTAGCAGACAAAATAATAGAAAACAGAAAAAAGAACGGATGGTCACAGGAAGAGCTGGCAGACATGCTGGATGTATCCAGGCAGTCTGTATCCAAATGGGAAAGCGCTCAGTCAGTGCCTGATATGAAGAAGATACTTCAGTTGGCTCAAGTCTTCGGAGTCAGTACCGATTATCTCTTAAGAGATGATATGGAAGGATCCTTCTCTTCGGAAGCGCCTATTGAGGAAACTTACGAATCCGAAAAGAATATAAGCGTTACTATGGAAGAAGCAAATTCTTTCCTTGCATATAACAAGAAAGCTGCATCAAGCATATCAACAGGAGTTATGATTTGCATACTCTCGCCTGTGATGGTACTGCTTCTCGGAGGCCTTGCAGAGATAGGAAAGATCAAGCTGAACGTATCGATTGCGGAAGCAATAGGTACAGCAATTATGCTTGTCATGATAGCAGTAGCCGTTGCCATATTCATATATACAGGAAGCAAAGGAAAGAGATACGATTATCTTGAGAACAGGAATATCGACACTCAGTACGGAGTTACAGGCCTTGTAAAGGAACTAAAGTTCGAATATGCCGAGATCCACACAAGAAGGCTCATTATAGGGGTCATGCTTTGTATCGTTGCTGCAGTACCTATACTCCTTGCAGAGATAACAGGATATACAAATAACACGGATCTTCTTCCCATTCTTGCAGTTTGCGGTCTGATGGTCATGATAGCTATAGGAGTCAAATTCATAGTTCTGACTGCCATAAGGCAGGAAGGCTTCGAAAAGCTTCTTGAGGAAGGAGATTATGAAAGACTTACAAAAAGATCCGGCAGGTACGACGGCATATACTGGGGCATTGTTACAGCAGTATATCTTGGGTGGAGCTTCATCAGCTTTAGATGGGATGTGACCTGGATCGTATGGCCCATAGCAGGCGTCGTCTTTGCCGTATATCGCGAGATCGTCAAGGCCATAATGAGGTCAAGAAAAAGATAGATATAGGGTTTGTTTAAGAGAAAAGCTAAATGTAGGGGCAGCCGATCGGCTGCCCCTTTAAATAGTCCAATATAAAAAGTCATTAAGATGCTACTTTGAATCAGATAACGTAAGCAATAGTTCATCAGGTTTTAGTACTTCGACATCTGCTGCGTTAAAATCCTTTGTATTATTTGTTGTGATGACATCGATCCTATTTGCCTTTGCCATATAGATCAATATATCATCTTCGAAATCTCTGCCATTGATATTAGTTGCATTTAAAATATCATCAACATTAAACGGCAGGATAGTATACGCTTTGCACAAAAAAAGAACAAAATCCTTGACTTTATTTTTGTCTAGATATTTCCTAAGTACATAGGCTATATCAGTGATTTGTTTCGACACTAAAAACCCGTTGATTTCCTTTGATGCAGACCTTAGATATAGCTCTCTTGATCCTTGATTTGACAAACTTCGCTGAGTTACAGCGTCAATGATCACATTGGAATCGAATAGTACATTCATATAAATCAGCCTCTTTCATCTGGATCTACACCGATCGTAACACCAGCAGGAAGCATATCAAGAAATGATTCTGCTTCAGCTACTAATGCTAAACTTTCCGGAACAATGGTAAAAATCACTTTTCCTCTTTTCATAACTTTAATTGTTTCTCTTTGTCCCAATTCTATGTACTTCCCAAAAGCGTTTTTAAATTCTGTAGTTGTAATATAGCACATAACATTCACCTCAAATGTACACTAATTATATAATAAATGTACATTAAATACAATTTATATGTGCAAAATATCCACATTGATATATTAACATAATTTACCATTTATTTCAAGCTTTATTTCAACTACCAAATAGAGAGCCGCGAGATAAAACTTGCGGTTTTTTTGTTGCTGTTCATCATGGTATAATTGCTTATGAGAGTTATCGGATACTGTTATGTATGATATAGGAGACCTCCAAATGGGATATCTAAGGATCACAGAGGAAAACATAGACAAAGAGCATATTTGCTGTGCTATGTCAAATAACCAGAGTTTTCAGAAAAAACAGTGGATGAAGGATCGCTTTTCGGATGGGCTCGTCTTTTACAGAAGCGAGCAGCGCGGCAAATGCTTCATAGAATATATGCCGGCCGAAAATGCATGGCACCCAATCAAGGCAGATGGATATATGCACATAAACTGCCTATGGGTATCAGGATCTTTGAAGGGGCACGGATACTCAAACGATCTTCTTGATGAATGTAAGAAAGATGCCGCTTCCAAAGGATGCAAAGGACTGACTATCCTGTCTTCAGAAAAAAAGAAAGGATTCTTGGCTGATCCCAAGTTTTTAAGATACAAAGGTTTTCATCCGGCTGATACATCCGATACAGGTATACAGCTTTGGTATCTGCCATTTGATAAGGATGCTGAAAAACCGCAGTTTAAAGAATGCGCAAAGCACCCAAAGGTAGAGGAAAGCGGATTTGTCATTTACTATTCAGATCAGTGTCCGTTCACATACTACTGGGTCCCAAGGCTTGTGGAATGCGCTAAGGAGCACGGCATATCTTTAAAGGTGACACATATTGATACAAAAGAGGCAGCACAGAATGCCCCTTCTCCTGTGACGAATTTCTCTATTTTCAGAGACGGCAAGTTCGTATCACATGAGATCCAATCAGAGAAGAAGCTTTTAGCTTTGGCCGGCATTTCAGTGTAGCAGGGGAGTATCCTGAGCAGTTTCTAAATATGGAACCTATGGAGGCATAAATAGTGACCAATTATGAAAAAATGATAAATGGAATGATCTATGATCCAAATGACGAGGAGATCATGAGGGAGCAGGTGCCCTTTCAGGATATGCTTTGGGCATTCAATCAGCTAAAGCCTTCTGACCTTGATAGGAAGCAAAAGTACATGCGAGAAGTTTTCGCAGAGTGTGGCGAAGGCTGCTATATTGAGCTTCCCTTCCACGCCAACTGGGGAGGTAGTCACGTTCATTTCGGGTCGGGAGTTTATGCTAATTCAAATCTTACTCTGGTAGATGATGGCCATATCTACGTGGGTAATAGGGTCATGTTCGGTCCTAATGTTACCGTGGCAACAGCCAATCATCCCATAGATCCTTCTTTGCGCTTGAAAGGCTACCAATACAACAAAGATGTCTATATCGGAGATAATGTGTGGATCGGCGCAGGGGTTAAAATAGTACCTGGCGTACATATTGGAGAAAATACTGTCATTGGTGCAGGAAGCGTCGTGACAAAAGACATCCCGACCAATGTGGTAGCAGTGGGCAATCCTTGCCGCATTTTAAGAGAGATCTCTGAACGAGATAAAGAGTATTTTTACAAAGATGAAAAGATTATCTTATAAACTGTTTATTGTGATCGGTGCAGTAATTTTGGCTGCGGGGGTATTATTTATGATCCAGCGTGTTAAGATCTCTAAGTTCACAGCTTACACAGGTAATATTCGATCCGTATCATGGAGCTCGGGAGGCGGTATGGACGGAGGATATCTCGACTATACTGCTGAAAATACTGAAAAAGGATATGTACTTATCACAAAAGAGGAAAGGGAAGGCGTGCGTGGGCGTGTAAAAAGGTCCAGGTATAAAGTAGATCCTATGATCTTTACAAAGCTGGATGAACTCATAGATTCCTATGACGCCAGGAACTGGGGAGACCTTCCTAAAAGTGAACTGATCGCTCTTGATGCACGGGCTGAGCATGTGTGGATAAGGCTGTCAGGGGCTGAGAATATAGAGTTCTCTTCAACCGATGAATTCCCGGGTGATGGATACCAGATCATTCACGACATCAAAGAACTGCTCAGCAGATACTGTGAGAGATAAGGCGAAACGAGCAAACATTTTTAGGCTATTGGATCTTGGTGTGGAGGAATAAACTATGACTTCAGCTACATTTATATCTACCGCCATAGGCGCGATTCTTTGTGTTTTCTACGTTGCCGCAAAAAACAAGGCATATGATCTCAAAGAACTTGCCTTAAAAACGGCCGTTTCTCTATGCTTTGTGATCACTGCAGTCCTTGCAAATAAGGCTAATCCTGCTTCCGTATATGTATTTGTACTTGCAGGTCTTTTGTTTGGACTTGCCGGGGATGTGGTCTTGGATCTAAAATTCATAGACAGGAAAAGGGAAGACCTTTGGACCTATGCAGGATTTATTAGCTTTGCAATAGGACATGTCTTCTATATGACAGGACTTTATACCCATTACGGAAAGACTGTTCATCTAAGGTACACCATCATCGCTTTTGCTGTATCCCTTATCATTTCCATCGTAGTAGTAAACTTTGGTCACATACTTGGAAATGACTATGGCAGGCAAAAGGCCGTAGTAGGCTTTTATTCTTTCTTTCTCTTTTCCATGACTTTGATGGCAGGCCTTTACGCATTTGCCTTTGGATGGAAAGAAGCTTTTCTAAATATCTTCTTTGCAGGAGGAGTACTGTTTTGTATTTCAGACCTTGTTCTCAGCGGCACCTATTACGGGAAAGGTCATGAGACTTTAAAAGATTTTATCCTCAACTATCTGACTTACTATTCAGCTCAATTTCTTATAGCTCTTGCACTTCTTGCTGCATGATAGTTTTGTTTTGGTCTCTTTGTCATCAGCTTCTTTTGCTGCATGAAAAGGGACCGATTTAGTTTTTATGTTATTTCCTCTGTTTCAAGGATTTAGCAGGGGTTATTGTATTTTTTAACATATTGAACCCTTGCTATTGCAAGAGTAGTATGTTCATAAAGAAAGTATAGATACGAGTTTTACACAGGGGGTCCAATATGCTTAGGATCGAACATTTGACAAAGAACTACGGAGAAAAGAAAGGTGTAGACGATCTGTCTCTTCACATCCTGCCGGGAGAGATATATGGATTCATAGGACATAACGGAGCAGGAAAAACAACGACGCTCAAATCCGTTGCAGGAATACTTCAATTTGAAGAGGGTGAGATATATATAGACGGAAGATCCGTAAAGGACGATCCTATGGGATGCAAGCAGGTCATGGCATACATACCTGACAATCCGGATATATATGACTATATGACGGGTATAGAGTATCTCAATTTCATTGCAGATATTTTTGGTGTCAGCACCGAGGACAGACAAAAAAGGATAACCGAGTATGCTGATGATTTTGCTCTTACCCAGGACCTTGCTCAGTCCATATCCTCATATTCTCATGGAATGAAACAAAAGCTGGCTGTCATCTCAGGACTTATACATAAACCAAAGCTCATACTTATGGACGAACCATTCGTAGGCCTTGATCCGAAAGCTGCCTTCCTTCTAAAGGAGATCATGAGGAAGCACTGCGAAGAGGGAGGTTCCATATTCTTTTCCACCCATGTGCTGGAGGTTGCAGAAAAGCTCTGCGATCACGTTGCGATAATCAAAAACGGCAGACTCATAAAGTCCGGCACAATGGAAGAAGTAAAGGGAGACGAGAGCCTTGAGTCCGTATTCCTTGAATTGGAGGAATAGTGCCATGTTCAAAGCATTACTGAAAAAACAATTCAAAGAGACCCTTATAACCTACACCACCGGTGCAAGGAGCAGAGGGTCGTCAAAAGCACGCAGTGCATCGAGCGGAATTTGGATGGTGGGGATTTGGGCTTTGATACTTGTAAGCCTCGGCGCATCATTCTTTTTGATGTGCGGGGCCCTTGGCCGTCCTATTTTTGCTGCAGATCTTCCATGGCTTTACTTTGCATATGTTACTATGCTCGCCGTGGTTTTAGGAGTCATCAGCAGCGTATTTGCAGTGGTATCCGGCATTTACAATGCAAAGGATAACGACCTTCTTTTGTCCATGCCCATACCTCCGCATATGATAGTTTTTGCGAGGATGCTGTCATGCTGGGTCGTCACCCTTCTTATGCAGCTTTCAGTGCTGCTGCCTGCTTTCTTTATATACTGCAGGTATTACAGCTTAAGCGCAGGGTTGGTCCTTCAGTGGATAATAGTATCCTTGGCGGTAAGCCTTGCAGCTCTTACTCTTTCCTGTATCCTTGGATGGGCAGTAGCCATCATTGCTTCAAAACTAAAGGGTAAAAGCATAGTAAGGGTCCTTATTGCTCTTGTGTTCATCGCAATATATTATGTGTTCTACTTTAATCTCAATCAGATGATGGGAGAACTTGCAAGGAACGCTCTTACTATAGGGGTCACCATCAAGAAGGCCGTATATCCCATTTATGCTTTCGGAATGGCTTTCTCAGGGAATTGGGTATTTACTGCTGCAGTTTTTGCAGCTTCCCTTCTCATCTTTTCCATAGTATTTTATGTGATAGCAAGAAGCTTTACATCCATTGCGACAAGAAGCAGCGGAGAAAAGAAAAAGGCATTCAGTGGAAAGACGGGAAAGAAGAGCGATATCAGCAGCGCTCTTTTAAGAAAAGAATTCAAAAGATATATATCAAGTTCTACATATATGCTCAATGCTTCCATCGGGACCTTTCTTATGCCCATAGCAGCAGTGGCATTGATCATAAAAAGCGGAGATATCAGACCTGGGCTTGAGCAGCTTTTGCAGGGGAGCGATGTTCCTTCAGGTTTTTTAGGGCTGATATGTGCGGTCACGCTAATGTTCATGTGCGCCATGAATGATATATCGGCTCCGTCCCTATCTCTTGAAGGTAACACTTATTGGGTCCTTAAGAGCCTGCCCATCGATATGAAGGACGTAGCTAAAGCAAAGATAAAGCTTCATCTTATACTTACAGCTGTGCCTTTTGCTGTCCTTCTCTTGGCAGCCATTGCGGTTCTCAGGCTCGATCTTTTCAGCATCGCACTTTCCGTAGCCCTTCCGGTATCCTTTATGCTTCTTCAGGCTTACGGAGGACTTGCTGCAAATATAAAATTCCCGCGCATGGACTGGATCAATGAGACTGCAGCTGTTAAACAAGGTGCAAGTACCCTCATAGGTCTCATGGGCAGCATTATCATTGCCGGTGCAACTGTAGCCCTGTATTTCACAGTGCTCTGGCAGTACCTAGATCCTAGGATCTATGCGCTGATAGTTTCTTTGCTGTTTGCATTGATGGCTCTTCTTCTCAGAACATGGATCATGAAAAAAGGCGTAAAAGTCATGGAGAGCTTGTAGGATGAAGCAATTAAGGAGAAAAAAATATTACACAAATTGTGTATTTATTCTTGACAAACTGTAAATTTATGTTTATTATACGTCGAAAAGAATAAAATAACAAAAAACGGAAAGATAGAGGCGCGACGCATCAGCAGTTTCCCGGAGCCTGCAGTGGGCAATGATAGGAGATGAGGGGTGTATCGCCGAAGGTCACAGGACGCTGCATCCTGTGAAACTGGGAGTATGGTTGAGAACCATATTACTGTCACACAAAAAGTGTGGAGAGCTATCGCTTGCATATTTAGGATCATTTTTTCGTAAATACCTATAGCGGTCAGAGTTCTCGACTTTGACCGTTTTTTGTTATCAGTAAGTTTTATCCATGACAGGAGGTATTTATGGACAACGTACAAAAGATCCAGGATCTAACATCAGAAAACACTCAGTTCAGAAGAGAGATCTCTCTTTTTGGTGGGATAAGTATCATTGGCGGGATCATGGTAGGGTCAGGTATTTTTTATCTGGGATCCTATGTTTTGATGCGTTCCGGCATGAGCCAGGGAATGGCTCTTCTTTGCTGGATCATCGGTGGAGCAGTTTCACTTCTCGGAGGTCTTTGCTATGCAGAGCTGGGGACATCCATCCCAAAAGCAGGAGGAGGAGTCGTATATCTTTCGGAGGCATATCATCCCATAGTAGGTTTTTTAAGCGGCTTTAATAGCTGGGTCATTGGGGGCCCCGGTTCTATTTCTGCACTTGCAATAGCCCTTCCTACAGCCCTTGCTCCCTATGCAGGGTTTGGGGACCTGGGAATAAAGGTATTTGCTACTGTCCTTATAGCAGGACTTACCATCTACAATTTTTACGGAGTAAAGCTTGGAAGCAGACTGCAAAATATAACCATGATAGCTAAGCTCATTCCAATATTTTTGATAATAGCTGTGGCCCTGGTAGCAGGAAATGCTACTCCTGATCTTTCGCTGAGCGTAAAGAACGAAGATACCATATCCTCATCCAATCCTGTAAGTATGGTCGCTTTTGCAGTCATTGCAACGCTCTGGGCTTACGAAGGATGGACAAATCTCAATACTGTAACAGAGGAGATAAAGGAGCCAAAGAGGAATCTGCCTCTTTCTTTGATCATCTCCATAGGCGGAATCACTCTTCTTTATACCGTATTCAACTATTCAATATACAGGGTGCTTGATGCAGAAACCATTTATTCTGAGATCTCTGCAGGAAACTATTTTCTTGGAACAGTGGTAGCAAGCAAGACCTTAGGGACTGCCGGAGCAGTCATAGTTATAGCTACAATGATAATATCCATGTTTGGATCACTTAATGGCTGTATATTGGCATTTCCAAGAGCCTATTATGCCATGGCAAGAGGCGGACATTTCTTCCCATCATTTGCGAAGCTCCATCCAAAGTACAGGATCCCTCATGTGGCTCTTTTCGTTCAGGCTTTGATCTCTTTGGTTTTGGTATGGATCAGTTCACTTAATCAGCTTACCAATCTGGTAGAATTCGGCGGCTGCCTTTTCAACTTCCTCATAGTGTTGTCTGTACTCATTTTGAGGAGAAAGTACCCAAGTATAGATAGGCCTTACAAGGTATGGGGCGGAGTTGTCACAGTCGTAATTACGGCACTCCTTTTCCTGGGCCTTGTGATAAACACGTTCATAGATGATCCAAGAAGTGCTATCATAGGCATGGCTGTCCCTGCAGTTGGTTTCATAATGTACTTCGTGCTGGGAAAATACAACGAAAAGCATCCATTCACAGAAAGTAATGAAGATCAATAAATATGGCATATGGTTTTTTTAGATACGAGGAGAAAAAATGAAAACATTATTCTATAACGCAAAAGTATATTTGGGAGAAGGCAGGTTTGCAGAAGCTGTTCTCGTAGACGGAGAAGACATTGTTTCTGTTGGCACATACAGCGAGCTTTCTGCATCAGGTGCTGTCTTAAAGAAAGTCGACTGCGGCGGCCGTACCATCATACCGGGATTCAATGATTCCCACTGCCATTTGCTTTCTGTAGGAGAGCAGGTAAACAGGCCCCATATCACAAACATCAGATCCATAGATGCCATGGTGGAGGTCTGCAGGCAGTTTATTATTGATCATCCTGAGGTAAGGAGCACGGGACTTCACGGCTTTGGATGGAATCAGGACCTTTTCACTGAAGGGGAAAAGAGGATCCCAAACAGGCACGACCTTGACAGGATAAGCACTGAATTTCCTGTAGTCCTGGAAAGGACCTGCGGACATATACTTACCTGTAATACAAAAGCCATTGAGATGCTGGGATTTGACGCTTTGACCCCTGATCTTGAGGACGGTTCTTTTTGGAGAGAGGAAGATGGCTACCCAAGCGGTGTCTTTGCTGAAAATGGATGCTACCTTCCCATAAAGCTCATTCCAGAGCTTACGGAAAGCCAGCTTAAGAAAAACTTCATCTCAGCTATGAGATATGCAACCAGTCTTGGCGTCACAAGCGTTCAGTCAAATGACCTTTCCATGAACAAAGATCTTCATGAAATAATAAGCAGGGTAATAGAAGATGTATACGATAATGAGGAGACCACTCTTCGCTACAGATATCAGATATGCTATTCTGCTCCTGAGGAGATAAGAGAGTCAGCGGAAAATGGTATCTTCTCAAAATACGGTCAGCTTCTCCATAATAGGCAGGTGACTGTGGGACCTCTTAAGCTTTTTAAGGACGGATCTTTGGGAGCAAGGACAGCTCTCATGAGAAAAGAGTATGCTGACGATCCCGGAAACTTTGGCATGGAATGCATGACAGAAGAGGTTATGGACAGCCTGGTTAAGGCGGCCGATGAGCTTGGGATACAGGTAGTTACCCATGTCATCGGAGACGGCGCTGTAGAAGGAACTACTGCAAGCTATGAAAAGGTCATAGGAAAGGGGCCGAACATAAACAGACATGCCCTCATCCATTGCCAGATCACCGATATGCCTCTCATGGAAAGGATAAGAAGATCTGATATCCGTATTTTCTATCAGCCCATTTTCCTTAATTATGACCTTCATGTCGTAGGGCAAAGGGTAGGAGAAAAGTTGGCATCTACGTCCTATGCCTTCGGTACGGCCATAAGGAACGGAAGCCATGTATCCTTTGGGACCGATTCTCCTGTAGAGGATATTGACCCCTTTGCAGGAGTCTTCTCCGCTGTTACAAGAAAAGATCTAAGCTGCTTTCCTGAAGGAGGCTTCTGTCCAAACGAATGCGTTTCTGTGGAAGAGGCTATAGATGCATATACCATAGGAAGCGCAGAAGCAGAGTTTGCCGAAAGCTGGAAGGGACGCATAGCTCCCGGCTATGTCGCCGACATGGTGATCCTGGACAAGGATATCTTCACTGTTCCTCATGATGAGATAAAAGATATAAGACCGGTCTGCACTATACTGGGCGGCAAGATCGTATACAGAAGTATCGGATAATTAGTGCTTAAGCGGCATCATCCAGTTCTTCTTGAACTTCTTTAGGCACATACTGCATTTCTGCCGGAACTATGCCTTCGGGATAGATAACTGCGAAATCGTTTTTCATGGAGATGGGGATGAACCCCTTTGCAGTGTAATCTGCGGATTTTTCTTCCCAGTTTTGGGTCCCCCATTCCCTGACGTTATCGTCAGCAACTATCATGTATGCCTGGGCTGGATAGGGATTTCTGCTGTCGATGGTATAGTACATCATGCTGGTGTCGCTGCCGCTGTTTCCGAAGGCAAGCACCGGGCGCTGTCCTATCTCTCTTTCGACATAGATAGATTTATTACCGTTGAGGTTTTTCTGGATGAACCCTCCCGTTATGACCAGGTCATCGCCGTTTTGATATTTGAAGTCCATATTTGAGGATACATTTTCGTATCCTCTTTGTTTAATTTCAAAGTCCGTGCCGATCACGTGCTCAGGAGAGACGTAGTCTTTTATGGGGGAGTTGGCTACTATAGCTCTTGTAGTCGTGCGTTCCGTACCGCTGATCACGTAGATCGTAAAATCGTTTTCATAGAGGTATTTTACCAATTCTGCCATGGGCAGATAGAAGTTGTCTATGTACCTCATATTCTTAAAGCTCTCGGTATTCTTCTTGCCGAATTCCACTGCGTAGTCGTAGAACTCCTCGACAGTCATTCCCGCATAGGCTTTTGCAAAGTTTCTGGCTAAAGTTTCATCGGCCACGTAGCCGGGCTTGATAGAGGCTGCTACTTCTTTCAGTTCATCTGAAACTCTTTCGGGATGATCGTTTAAGCAATATTCTATGAACATCATGGTATCGTAATAGGTATAGAAGGTCTCGCATGCCAGAGTACCGTCCATATCGAAAACTGCGATCCTGTCTTTAACGGGGATGAAGTTTTCTCCCTGTGAGGGGTCGGTGACCATTTCGACATAATCTCTTAAACTCTTTGCAGCTGCCGAATCCTCTGCCCAGTACTGACCGAGAGTCGGTTTGACAGGGGCCGGAGCTTCACTGCGGGTCTTTATAATGTAGACGACTGCTGCTATGAGAAGCAGTGCCAAGATCATGGCAGTCACTTTAAGTGCGGTATTTTTCTTTTCCATTGGTTATCTCCTTGATAGGATGATATGTGATCATCATTTATTGATACCAATAATTATACGCAAAAGGAGGGAATATAGAACAAAAAAATGAAAAATAAAGGAGTTCTGTTTCCTTTTGAGATGCTGCATGCCGGCTGTGTACGATCACCTTCGAGGTATTTTAAAGCATCGATCTGCATGAAGCTTGCCTTGAATAATGAGCTTAAAGGCAATATACTATCGTATAAGACAAAAATGGACCGATGTTCAGCCCATGAGCGACGGTTTAGATATTATATTTTGCCGGAGAGTTTTTCAATGAACAAAAGTAAAGCAGTTTTGTATGCACTTCTTGCAGCAGTATTCTATGCTGTCAATGTACCTATATCAAAATTGTTACTTCGCCATGTGGGGCCGACTTCTATGGCCGCTTTCCTTTACCTTGGCGCAGGCATAGGGATAGGCCTTTTATCCTTGGTCAACAAGAAGGATATGAAAAGCTCGGAAAGGCTTGACAGAAATGACCTTCCCTTTGTTATAGGCATGATAGTTCTTGATATAGCTGCGCCTATCTTTCTCATGCTAGGCATCAGCTATGGTTCATCTGCAAATGCATCCCTTCTTGGAAACTTTGAGATCGTTGCTACGACAGTCATCGCGCTGTTCATATTCAAGGAAGCTGTAACAAAAAGACTATGGGCTGCTATTGCTTTGATCACATTGTCCAGTATCATCCTGTCATTTGAGGGAGCTGACAGCTTTAAGTTTTCTTACGGCTCGCTTTTCGTACTGGCTGCGACTGTGTGCTGGGGCTTTGAAAACAACTGCACCAGAAATATCTCATCAAAGAATACCTATGAGATCGTCATCCTTAAGGGTATATTCTCTGGCCTTGGAGCACTGGTCATTGCTCTTATCAAGAAAGAGACGATGCCGGAGATAAAGTATATTGCAGCAGCGCTTTTCCTTGGTTTTGTATCATATGGTCTTAGCATTTTCGTATATGTAAGGGCTCAGGAAATATTGGGAGCTGCAAAGACGAGCGCCTACTATTCGGTAGCTCCTTTTATAGGGGCATTCCTTTCATTCATATTTTTCCGTGAGAAGCTGTCCTGGACCTACTTTGCTGCTCTTTTAGTCATGATAGCTGGAACTGCTCTTGTGGTAGCTGATACGCTTATACGTCATCACGCACATCTGCACCAGCATAGCTTTACTCATACTCATGACGGGACTACCCATACACATACCGTGACCCATTCCCATGAGCATGATCATTATGTGACCGATGGCAAACACGGACACAGGCACTCACAGGAAGAACTGGAAAAACTTCCTGATGCATTGCACACTAGTGTTTCTTGATTATTGCCCCTTTTTTGTGCTTTAAATAACGTTTTTTTGCCCAGTTTTTTTGTGCAAAGCAATTTGTACTAATATCCATAATTTTCATTCATGTACAAATATATCCTGTTATATGATATGATGCATTTGCAGGGAGAGTTTTTGATTTGTTGGTTTCCTTTTGGAGGTGAAGGCAATGAAAAAAGGTATCATGTTTATGCTCATATTGCTGGTCGGTATGGCTGGCCTATATCTTGCAGGAGTACCTGAAACTACAGCAGGTCTCATTTCTTTTGCAGCTGCCATAGCATATGCGGTTCTTTCAGGCGGAAAGGATGAAGGGGAGGAATAAGGATATGGAAGGATACAAATCTTTTATACAGGCAATGGACGATGCATCGGATCATTGCAGCATCTGGACTGATCTTCAGGAAGGCGAAGACATATCCTATGAAGAACTCATGGAAGCAGCTTTTTTCACAGACACCCTTGCCGTACTGCCCGATGATCAGTGGTGGGTGGCAATGGATGACGGAGCTGTAGGGCTTCTTAATGAGTTCGATAAGCAGATAGTCATAATGTATACTCCTGTAAAGAGCGCTCCTGTCAAAGAAAAGTACACCGGTGATGAGCTTGAAAGGAAACTTTCTGATCTGATGCCGGAAAATGATACAGAGGGTGAAGATCCTGTCTTTTGCATCAAGTGCGGCACTAAGCTACCGGCTGGCGCAGTGTTTTGCCCTAAATGCGGTCACAAGGTAAAGGAGGGTTAATGCTATGAGCAAAAAAGCTGTTAAACAGGAAGTTACTCTATTTTGGTTCCTTGTCTTTTGCATTGGAGCCCCGGCCCTTATAGTTACCATATACCAGGCAAAGACTCACAGCATGAGCCCAAGCGAAGCCCGCATGGCGACTTATGCTGGGATAGCTGTGACTTTGATCTTGAATATACTTCTCATCATAAAGGGCGAGTACAAACTGGTCTTAAGACATAGTAAGGGCTATGATCCAAGAAAGGCTGCAGAGGAAGCTGCAAAAAAGGGTGCAAGCAGTATAGCTCCCATAATGAACGATGGGGACGGTACTCCTCCCTACAGGATCCTTAAGGACCCTGCAACAGGAGCAGAGACCCTGTACGAATGGGACGAAAAGGAAGGACAGTGGGTAAGCCAAGACGGGCTGTCCATCTTAGATGAAGATGGCCTTGACGAATGGTATAAGCAAAGGCAAAAAGACAGGCAGTGGCAGGATGAGCAGAACAAAAAGATCAGGGAAGGCAATACTGACTTCGATAGAGAACTCAAACGCATGAAGGATGAGGCAGACAGGGAACTGGCACGCCAGGATGCTGAAGACAGAGCTCGCTGGGAAAGCTACAGAAGGTACGGCACCTGGGAGACAGATCCTGAAAAGCTGAAAGAGATCCTAAGGAATCGGAATGCCATAGCTCAGATCGAAGGAGACAGGCAAAGAAGGCTCGGGAATATCTACGGCGGTGTAGAACTAGGTCTTACCTTCCTTTCAAAGATATGCGACTACGGAGTAGATATCCTTGGAGAACTTACGGGCGCTGTAGGTAAATACGGGATCAAATCAGGATATATAGCAGCCAGAAACTTTGGCTACAGATGGTCAGAGGCTATAAACGAAGGAAGGGATATGAGCGATGCCATGAGGCAGGCTACAGGGGACACTGTAGTAGACCTTGTTCAGGCTCATGCCCCGGGAGGCTACAAATACGTTGCAAACAGCGGCGGTGATATGTACAAGAAGGCTATGGAGAATGCCAGAGAAGGAAAAGACTTAAGCGACGGAGTCCTGGAGTCTGGTCTTGGAGGCTTAGTCAGGACAAAGGTGGGCAATATGATAGATTCAAAGGCAAGCTCCATGTCGAACAAGGTCCTTAAAGATACTGCCCAAAGAAACAATAAGCTTCTTGATCACTTTACTAAAGGCGATATATCAAAGAAGGCTCTTAATGCAGTAAGAAACAACAACAGAGCTGCATCGGCAGAAACCCTTAAAGTAATAAAAGCAAAAGGAAGCGTTGCTGGTAATGTCAGCAATGATATAATCCAAAAACTGTTTGGATAAAAAAGCAAACAATAAAGCTCCCCATGAGTCTTGCGTGGGGAGTCTTTGTTTCTAAATGATCAGTTTTGAGCTTCGCCAGTTGATCTCTTGTCCTGAAGCAATTTCCATATTCCTATGAGAGTGGATACTATAGTGAAGTAGTATACAAATTTATTTCCTTCTTTCATTATTTCGTGTTCAGTTTAGACAAGGAATAATAGTATTTCTAAATTTTTTAAATAGTAATTCTGATGTTTATTTTTAATAAAAATATGTTAAAATATAAACAGTGGAGATGATGAAATGTTTAGCAAAAATCTAAAATACTATAGGCTAAAAAAAGGATTCAGTAAAAAGCAATTAGCTGAAAGGCTGGGTATAACATCTATGGCTGTCTCTAATTATGAGGACGGGAAAAGACATCCCGGTTCAGAAATCATCAGCAGGATAGCCGAGACCCTTGATATAAAGAAATCAGATCTTTTAGCGATCAGAAATGACAAAATCAAATATGATCATGCAGAGTTTAGAAAAAACTCAAAGCTTAGTATTCGTGACCAAGATCTTATCAAGGAAGGTATAGAAGAGTATTTTGATAGGTTTATGACTGCTGCAGAGATACTTGGAGGAGATGTGATACCTGAAGCTCCTAAATTGCATTCTCTGGAGTTGTCAGACGATAATGAACTAAATGCTTTAGCGCTTAGAAAGCATCTAGGTCTTGCTAAATGTGGACCTATAGAAGATATTATCGGTATCCTTGAAAATAAAGGGATACTTGTATATGGATCTGATATCAATAATAACAACTTTTCAGGGATCAACGGCCTTGTCGATGATCATCCATATATAGCATATAACTCAAATATGACCGCAGAGAGAATAAGATCAACGATCGGTCACGAGCTTGCTCATCTAATGTTTCATTGGGATGATGGAATAAAGGATGCTGACATAGAAAAAACAGCGACAGCTATAAGCGGAGCCTTTTTCTTTTCAGATACTGATGCCAAAAGAGAGTTGGGATTCAAGAGGACTTCAGTATCGGGAGATATGGTCATGGTTGCAAAAGAATATGGTATATCCATGTTCCTTCTTGTAAAGCGTGCCAACATATGTCACATAATCTCTGAAAGTGTCGCTAGAGATTTTTATATAAAGGCCTCTAAGATGGGATGGAGGTCAAATGAGCCGTCAAGGATAAAAGGGGAATGTCCGCTTTTATTCCAGCAGTTGGTTTTAAGGGCAATAGGGGAAGAAGAGATCAATATACAGCGTGGTGCCGAGCTGCTTAGAAGATCTTATGTAGAAGTTTCAAATCTATACATGATAAGCAGTGAGGCCTAGTGCATGGAATATATAAGATGTGGTAAAATGGACAGTAGATTCAAGGGAAAGGAAATATCATGACGATCTTAGAAGCGATACAAAACAGACATTCCGTAAGGGCTTACAAAGATGAGCCTATTCCGGCTGATGTAAGAGAAAAACTTGATGCAGAAGTATGCAGGATAAATGAAGAAGGTAATCTTCATATTTCGATACATTATGACGATCCTGATGGATTCGATTCGAGACTTGCACATTACGGAAGCTTTAGAAATGTAAATAACTATATCGTCCTGGCAGGAACCGGTGACGATGATTTTGATCTAAGATGCGGGTATTACGGAGAAAGACTGGTCATATATGCACAGCAGCTTGGTCTTAATACTTGCTGGGCAGCACTCACATTCAACAAAAAAAAGGTCAAAGAACTTCTCCTTCCGGGCGAGACCCTTTGCATGGTCATAGCTCTTGGCTATGGCGAGACTCAGGGGAATCCTCATAAGGGAAAGAGTTTTTCAGATGTCACGGCTAAAGGAGAATATCCTCAATGGTTCATTGATGGTGTTGAGGCTGCACTTCTTGCTCCGACAGCTGTCAACCAGCAAAAGTTTGTATTTTCAATGGACGGGGACAAGGCCGTCTTAAAGATCAAAGGTCTTGGCACATGTCTAAAAACTGACCTTGGTATCGTAAAGTATCATTTTGAGGCAGTCTCAGGCCACGAGACCTTGGTATAAGTGATGCAATTATGATATACATTGTAAGGCATGGGAAACAGATAGGAGACTGTGAAAACTTTGAGTTCATACCAATCTCTTCAAAGTACGATGAAGAGATGGCTAAGATCGTCAGAAGCAATCTGAAAGCAAAGGGATTGGACATACCGGGTACTGCCTACTTTGATGAATCCTTGGATCATTTGTCTGAGTATTACGAAAAAGAAGGCAGGGCTTACTACGTGCTCTTAAGAGACGGGTTAGTTGCTGGCGGAGTAGGTATATCTGAATTCGGCGGTATGGAGGGCTGCTGCGAGCTTCAAAAGCTATATCTTAGGCAGGATATGCAGGGCGATGGCTACGGATACATGATGGTCAGGTTCATTGAAGAGAAAGCAAGAGATCTTGGATATAGCCGGATATATCTTGAGACCCATACGAATCTTGCTGCAGCTATCCATATCTATGAGAAACTTGGATATGAAAGGATAGATCCTCCTGCATCTGTGGTCCATTCTACCATGAACAGATTCTATATAAAAAATATGAAATAATGTTATGCTGTCACCCACGTGTCACCTGAAATTATTAGTATATAGGTGTAAAGTTGATCAGAGGAAAGAATCTTAAATGGAGGGAACGATCATGACAGGTGTGAACAGCGCTTTAGGTAGCAAGCAATCTCCCAGATGCAGCATGCTGCAGCTATTGATAATATTCCTCTTTCCTTTTTTCGGGATCGAGGAATTGGAAGGATCCGCAGCAAAAAGAGTATATTAGGTTTTGAAAGAATATTGTGATAAACCCGAGGGAGGACCCTCGGGTTTTATTTTGCAGGGAAGTATTAAAATATTGCTGCAAAGAAGCATATTAGTTACAATATACAGTAGCTAGAGTATGACGGAGCAAAGGAGAAGTATGATCATGTTTGCCTGTGACTATAAACGACTGGAATTATCCTTTAACGAATTTCATGAGATGAAGGCAAATTTACTGCCGGAGTACGGTGAGTTCTGCCTTCTTGTGTTAAAGGACGGACGGAATACGGCAGGATCTTGGAATCCTGATGATTACGATAATAAGAAAAGTGCTTCAGGCCAGTTTATAAGAGGAACAGCAGATACCGTAAGCAGCCTTGAAGTATCAAAATGGCACTCCCTTGACCGCTACGATCTGTCTGAATGCCTTGAAGATGAGGATATTGAATGGATCAATTTAGGGCCTGAAAAGGATGGTGCATTTTCTTTGCAGATCGGAGACTTTAGATCTTTTAAGGATAAGGACTTTCCAAAAAGCGAGCAGTACTGCCTTCTTTTGATGAATGACGGAAGCCTGGCAGCAGGCAGATGGTACAGCTTCAGCGAAGACGACGGACAGTTCATATATGCTCCCGCTCTTGCAAGCCACAGCATGGATGAGGTCTTTGCATGGACAGCTCTCAGCTCTGATGATATTTTTGCTGCGGAAGAAGAAGCTTTAGAAGAAAAAAGGATCGAAGCAGAACTAAACAAGGATCCTAAAACAGATCCTGATCTTTTCAAATACGGCCTTGATATAGATGTGTATTACAAAAAGGCACTGGAAAAGCTTCGAAAGGAATTTCCATGGGCTACTTTGGCGATGATGAAAAAATGCACTCCGGTTTGGCAGATCGCAGCTCTTCACGGGAACTATGTTTTTGGACAGATCAGCAAGAACTATTATGACGATTCGGATGTCGTGACTCCTTGGACAGAAGGGGCTACTGCAGATGAGTTCATCGATTTCCTCTGCAGTTACACACGTGATAAAATAGAACACTCAGATCCAAATGAGAGATTTAAGTACGGTACAGATATAAATGTATATCTGGAAAAGGCCTTCAATAATGTAAAAAAGGATTATCGGTGGCTAGATAAAAAGATGCTCGATAAGACCTGGCAATACGATATACAAAGGGTAGACGACGATCTGGAATTCGTAAGGAAATACGGTGATGAAAGCGAATATTCGGTCTTCGACGTGGAAAGCGCTGAGCGTTTTATAGAATGCGTTGAGTATGATCTTCAAAGCGCAGCCCTTTGGGCGAATGAGACCGTAGCTAGCTATGAACCTCCATTCGGACGCATCGAACTGTACGGTTGGAATCTTGAGAGTTATGTTTTCTATAGGCTTAAATCAGGCGATTACAAAGTGAGCGTAACGGCAGGTGACCGTGTCACAGGAGGAAGCAGAGACTTCTTTATCACTCCATACTGCTTTGAAGCAAAGACCTACGAAGAGTTTCTTGATCGCTATCTTGAGATAGTACCGGGTCATTCTTTTGGACTTAACAAGGAAGATCTTCTTCCAAATGATGAACTAAGAAAGTTCCTCGGTTACTGACATCTGCAAACATATTTATCGTGGGGTATCAAAATGACAGTGAATGTATACGAACAATATTTTGAAGCTGACTTAACATTTTCAGGAGTCAAAAGAAGAGCTGCCCTTGTAATGCTCATAGCCGATTCTTCTCAAGGAAGTGTCAGTTACAAAGCAGCAGTGACCTTTTTCCCTCACCAGGATGATGAGGATTACGGAGTCTCCTACGATGCATATTTCGAAAAGACTCTTTTCGAAGGAAAGGGCAGAAGATCCAAGAAAAGAGATGAGGCATTTCTTAAGGACTTAAGAAAAGAAGTGGACTCCCTTGCAAAAGAAGCAGGCGGAAAAGTCTTTTGGGAAAAGCCCTTAAGAGAAGCAAGGTACGAGTGATCAAAAGATTTGTAAAAGGTGATCTATATGATAGGTTTGGGAACGATCATAAACAGCATAGCCATACTTGCAGGCGGCATAGTGGGGTTCTTTGCAGGGAAACTGTTCCGCAGTGATCAGCAGGATGCTCTTTGCAAGACCTGCGGAGTAAGCGTACTTTTCATAGCAATAGCAGGAGCTATGGAGGGCATGCTGAGTATTGACAACGGAAAGCTTCTCAGCGGCAAGTCCATGCTCGTTGTCCTTTGCCTTGCCCTTGGCACGGTCACAGGCGAATGGATAGGCTTTGAGGATCTGTTTGAGCGCTTTGGAGAATGGCTTAAGAGAAAGTCAGGAAACAGCGGCGACAACAGCTTTGTCACAGCTTTTGTCAATGCATCCTTTACCGTATGCATTGGGGCTATGGCCATAGTGGGTGCAATAGAGGATGGGATATCGGGAGATCACTCTATTCTTCTGGTCAAATCAGTTCTTGACTTTATCATCGTTGCAGTAATGACCTCAAGTATGGGAAAGGGAAGCATCTTTTCTGCCATTCCGGTCTTTATCTTCGAGGGTTCTGTTACTCTCCTTGCAAAGCTGATATCTCCTGTCATGACTGAAACTGCAACTGCTTACCTTTCTCTTGTAGGATCCATACTCATATTCTGCGTCGGCATCAACCTCGTATGGGGAAAGAAGGTCAGAGTTGCAAATATGCTCCCTGCAGTAGTATTTGCAGTTATTGCAGCATATCTTCCTTGGACATTATAGTATTGAAAAGTATATATTACGGAGCAATAAAGGAGCACACGATGAAATACGTCATAAAAAACGGCATTATACTTGACGGGACAAAGGATATGGAACCTATCTACGACAAGGCCATATTCATAAACGAAGAAATGATCGAAAAGATAGCAGATAAAGATGCACAGATCCCATCAGGATATACAGTGATAGATGCAGATGGGAAGTACATACTCCCCGGCCTTATAAACATGCATGTCCACCTTGCAGGAAACGGCAAACCTCAGAAAAAGCAAAGAGACAATGCAAAGCTCGTAAGATTCCTTTTCTCAAATCCCATCAGTGCCAAGATTGCTGAAGCTATGGTTGCAGGATATGCAAAGATAGAGCTCATGAGCGGCGTTACTACCATAAGGACAGTGGGAGGTCTTAGGAACCTTGACACGAAGATAAGGGATGCTGTAGCAGAAGGAAAGAAGGACGGTCCAAGGATCCTTGCGGCCAACGAAGGTATCTCTGTTCCCGGAGGCCATATGGCAGGATCTGTTGCCATTGCTGCTACATCAATAGAGGAAGCAGTGGAACTTGTAAGAAAGGCAGACAGGCAAAAGGTAGACCTCATAAAACTCATGATAACGGGAGGAGTCCTAGATGCAAAGGAAAAGGGCGTTCCCGGCGAGATGAAGATGGATCCTGCAATGATAAAGGCTATTTGCGATGAAGCCCACAGGCTAGGATACAAGACTGCTGCTCATACAGAATCTACTGAAGGAGTCGTAGAGGCTCTTAAGAACGGAGTGGATTCCATCGAGCACGGAGCAGCTCCGACAGATGAGATGATAAAGCTTTTTAAAGAGCATAATGCTTTCCTTACGACTACTCTGTCTCCGGCGCTTCCTTATGCTCTGTTCCCAAGAGAAGTATCCAATGCATCAGAAGTCGAGCAGTTCAACGGGAATGTAGTATTTGAAGGCATCAAGGACTGCGCAAAGGCTGCTCTTGAAAACGGGATCCCTGTAGCCCTTGGAAACGATGTGGGATGCCCATGGATCACTCAGTACGATTTTTGGAGAGAGCTCGTATATTTCCAAAAGTACACGGGAGTTTCCAATGCATTCGCCATATATACAGCCACGCTTAATAACGCGAACCTTGCAGGGATAGGCGATATCACAGGTTCCATAGAAGAAGGTAAATGCGCTGATCTTATCATGATCGAAAAGGATCCATTAAAGGATCTTACTGCTCTTAGGACAGTAGACATGGTCATGGCAAGAGGGCGGCTTTACGAGCATCCAGAAGTCAAGAGAAAGGCTATAGTCGACGAACAGCTCGATAAATATCTTTAGATGACACAAGGACTTAACATTTACAAATTATCCAGAGTCAGGGATGAGGATGCTTTCAATATAGTCAAAAGGCATGATTCCCGCAGCGAAGACAAAAGGACCACTCAATATCACGAGATGGAATCCTTTAGGTTTTTTGTAAATGCCTTGATTGGAAGAGGCGTAAGTGTTTCTGAACTGGACGGTTTCTTTTACGGATACAGCATTTCAAGGATAGGCAAGGAATTCGATCTCCTGAGGATAACGGAAGAATTTTGCCTCAATATAGAGCTCAAATCTTTAGAGGTGTCAAAAGAGCAGATACTAAAGCAGCTGATTCAAAACAAATATTATCTGAACCACTTGGAAAGGCGCATAAGGCTCTTTACAGTAGTCACAGGCTCTATGACCTGCTACAGGCTTTCTCAGGAAGGGACATTAAAAGAGTGCAGTCTTGATGAAGTGGTGACAGCTGTCAAGATGACTGCAAAAGGGTTTATCGACGAGATAGATCCTCTTTTCAAGCATTCCAAATATATGGTCTCTCCTGTAAGTACGCCCGGCAGGTTCATAGACGGAGAGTATTTCCTTACCCAGGCTCAGGACGTAATAAAGACAGAGATACTTAAAGCATCAAGTAATGCAGCCGGCGCTTATTTTCAGCTTACAGGCATGCCGGGTACAGGCAAAACTTTGCTTCTTTATGACCTCGCAAAGGTGTACGCAAAAGAGTCAGAGACCCTAGTGATCCACTGCGGAGAACTATCACCTGGACTTGCTGCGATAAGCGATACAATAGATCGCCTGCAAGTGATCTCGGTATACGATCTGGAAAAATGCGATCTGAAAAAATACCGTTTCATCTTAGTAGATGAGACCCATAGGATGAGTACAGAGGATTTTGAAAAGATATGCAGGTCCGTTGGCGAAAGCAGATCTGTTTGCATCTTTTCAATAGATCCAAGGCAGCTTCTTACCACCATAGATAAGGAAAAGGATATATCCGGAAAGATCGAAAAGCTTGGCAACGTGACGGAGTTCAAACTGTCTGAAAGGATCAGATACAACAAGGAGATCCGTTTCTTCATACTTCAGCTCATGGACAAGCGTAACAAGCCAAAGGATCAGATAGATTATGATAATATAAGCCTGGCATATGCAGATACAAGTGAAGAAGCTCAGGAGCTGCTTGGATATTTTAGATCTCTTGGTTATACCTTTATCAATTATTCGAAACCAAGATATCACGAAAGCCCCTTTGCAAGGTACGAAGAAGATATAGACACAGATCATGTCGCAGGCAGAGAATATGATAATGTGGTCATGCTCCTTGACGAGTCATTCTTTTATGATGAAAAGGGCAGGCTTCAGGGCATCCCTACACCTGACCCAGATTATCTGTATCCCAATCTTTTTTATCAGGGCATTACGAGAGCAAGAGAAAAGCTTGCAGTCATAGTCATAAGAAACAGAGGATTGTTTGAGGAGATCGCTAAGATCATTGAGTGAAGATACAAAACTTGATCAGATGAAACAGATCATTACAAGGAGGGAATCGATATGACATACACCATAGATATAGCCGGAATGAAAAGGGACCTTACTCTTTTCCCCATAAGCGACGACACTTGCATTGCAGGTTTTGTCATATTCGGCGATGTGGAGCTTACAGAACATGCAGCAAGAGAGCTTCTCAAAAGAACACCGGAATTTGATCTCATAGTAGCTCCGGAAGCTAAGGCGATACCTCTTGCTTATGAAATGAGCAAACAAAGCGGCAAAGAATATATCATTGCAAGAAAAAAAGCAAAAGCATATATGTCAGGGGTCTTATCAGTTACTCTTCAGTCTATCACTACCCAAGGTGAGCAGACTTTGATCGTAGCTTCAGAAGATGCAGAGAAGATCAAGGACAAAAGGATACTTGTTCTTGATGATGTGATCTCTACGGGAGAAAGCTTAAGGGCAACAGAAGCGCTTGTCGAAAAAGCAGGCGGCATCATAGTATCCAAAATGGCAGTGGTAGCAGAGGGCGATGCAATAAAGCGAGAGGATATAACTGTACTTGGATACCTTCCGCTCTTTGATAAAAACGGGTGCCCGAAAACTGAATAACAGAGCATAGGACATTACGTTGTAGGCACACCCTAAGAAAGGTTGAGTTTTGAAAGGAGGTAAATAATGCCTGCTCTGGTGATAGGTTTTTTAGTAAGTCTCATACCATCCCTTCTTTATTACTTCTGGTTCAAGAAGTTCAGAGAAGATCCCCTCTACAAGGAGACCTGCAAAAGCGCATTTTGGAAGGGCGTCTATGCAATACTTCCTATTTTGGGACTTTCTTTTGTATTTAATTTAGTCAGCAAACTGCTTCCCTTTGAGAAGGGTACTATACCTTACGATCTGTTTCATACGTTCATAGTTCTTGCTCTTGCAGAAGAACTTGTCAAATACTATATGGGAGTAAAGGTCATAAAGGAAGCAAAGCATGATATATCCCATCTTGATATCATAGTCATCATGGGCATAGTGGGAATTGCTTTCGGTCTTGCAGAGGATATCCCTTATGCCATAGGGTCCAATGTGCCCACCATGATCATAAGAGGGGTCACCATGGGTCACGGCATATACGGCATGACCATGGGATACCTTTACGGGAAGCACATCAAAAAGGGAGGAAAAGCGCCTATCATATCGATCCTGATACCTTGGATCTTCCACGGTGCTTATGACTTTGGTCTTTCTCAGTCCTTTATGGAACTTGGAGAAGACAGCGCATTCCTTTCGGTAAGCATCGCTCTCCTTGAATTCATATTCCTCTTTGTATACATATTCTTCATAAGGAAGGCCAGAAAGAAGGAAAAATATACAGCAGTCATTATCAAAAAGACTGCTGAGGAACAAATAGAGCAGCATTCATAGAGTCTCTATTTTTGTTCAGATGTGTTACAATGTATCAAATGAGAGTTTGCCTTGGAGTGTGCCCTTTAGATCCAAGGCTAGTTAGGTTGGTCATAGTTTTATGAGCGGTAAGTATATTTTTTTTCATGAAGGCTTTTTTGGTTTTGGAGAAGCCGGAAATTTTAAAGCTTTTAGTCTGATGCATTTCATCCCCATACTTTTATGTATAGGGGCTCTTGTTCTTGTCTGGAAGAAAAGAGATGACATAGCAAAGTGGGAGGGTGAAAAGCATTTTCGCTTCGCCCTTTCTGTTATCATGTTCTTTCTTGAATTCAGCTACTATATACGCCTCCTTTACATAGGAGACCTAAGCGGCAACTATATGCTCCTTTCCGAGATGCCTCTTGATGTATGTGACCTTGGCATCATAGTGTGCATATTCATGATAACGAGCAAATACAGGTTCCTTTTCGGAGTCAATTTCTATGTATCCTTGTTTGGAGCTACTCTTGCATGCATACTTCCTCAGATGGCGATCTCAGATGCAGGACCTGCATATTTCCGCTATTATCAATTCTTTGGAGCTCATCTTCTTCCTATTTTCTGCACCATATATATGATGATGGTACACAAGATGAAGCCACGCTACAAAGATATTTGGATAAGCTTTGCTTTCCTTCTTGTGCTTTTGTTTCCTGCCCTGAAGTTCAACAAGGAATTCACAGGTTTTGATTATCTGTTCATGAGGATGGATATACCCTTTATCCCGTCAGACCTCAATGCAAGGGCAGTCATATATTCTGTTTTAGTACTGGCCGTGTTCCATATAATGTGGTTTGTTTGGAGCGCTTTCGATAAAAAAAGAGGAAAAGATAAATGACAGTATTCAGGTGTCCCCACTGTGGCGCAGAGATAGCATACGATCCTTCAAAGGAGATGATAGTATGCGAATACTGCGGAAGCGAAATAACGGTCGATGATTACAATAAGTATCTCGACGAAGAAGGTCTTTATCAGGTAAATGAACTAAGCTGCAGGCAGTGCGGAGCCAGGATACTCAGCACTGACAATACTGTAGCTACATTTTGCAGTTTTTGCGGATCATCCCTTGTCCTTGACAGCAGGATAAGAGAAGAAAAGAAGCCCGACTACATAATCCCTTTCAGGTTCAAACACAAAAAAGCATACAACATCTATAGAGAAAAGATAGACAGCACTTTGATAGCTCCTAAGTGGATGAAGGATGAAAACGGCGAGACCATGATGAGGGGCATATATATGCCTTTTCATATCTACAGGTTCACTTACAAGGGAGAATATGAAGGAAAAGCCTACAGGCACTCTGTAGAAAAGGAAGGCGGAGTCAAGTACAACGTCAAAAGAACATACGAGATCGAGGCGCCTGTTGAGATAGATTATGATTTCATCCCTGCAGACGGAGCAGCGTCTTTTCCTGATTCCATCAGCAGAGCGGTCTGCCCTTATTCGGAAAGGGATATGGTAGAGTTTGAACTGCCGTACTTTGCAGGATATTATGCAGACGGAGCAGATGTTCCTGAAAGCCTTTATGCAGACAAGATGGAGAACCTCGTTTATACAGACATAGCAGCCAGCGGCACCATGGATGCAGGTGGTTTAGATGTCAGCGCATCAAATGTATATGATGACATAAAGCTTGAGAAAAGCGTAAAGACTGCTATGTTTCCTGTCTGGTTCCTTACATTCAGAAACAAGGATAAGGTAAGCTATGCTGCAGTGAACGGACAAACAGGAGAGATAGCTGCAGATATACCTATCAGTTTTCCAAGATACCTTGTTGCTTCAGTTATAGTAGCAGGGCTTGTTTCGCTTTTCTTTAATCTGTTTTTTACTATAACGCCAAGTAGCCTTATGATGTCTTCATCTCTTCTTGCTTTTGTATCCCTTGTTATGGCAAACAGGCTCCTTAATGATACATACAGAAGAAAGAAGCACTATGATGATGCGGGTTTTCTTGGCGAAGATAAGGAGACTATCAAAAAACCAAAGAATGTAGATACAAAAGATAAGATCACGGTCCTGGTATTCAAAGTCATCGGGAGCTTTGTCCTTGTTATTTTCGTTTATTTGGCAGCGGCCGTATTTGGCCTTGTGAACGTATTTCTTACTTTCATAATTCCTGCTGCGACCTTTATATATCTTATAGTTTCTTCTGTGATACGCCTGTCACCTGTAGGTATGATCAGAAAAAAAAGAGCTCCTATATGGTACAAGATATTCACCTTTGCAAAGCCGCTCCTTGCCATAGCTTCATGTCTTTATGTATCAGTTATGTATCCTGATACTGACGAGTATGCTTATCTTGCAGCCATGTTCGCCATCCTTATGATCATACTGACTGCCTTTGATATAGTAAGAGCGCAAAACAAATTCACCATGAGAGACATCCCTGTCTTTACAAACAAGAGGGGAGGTGACCGCTGATGGCCAGGAAGAAAGGATTTGTAAGAAAAGCCATTGAAAAGATCATGGCCCTTGATGACAGGACTTGGAGACTCATATGTATCCTTGCTGTTCTTGTATTGGTCACTCCCATAGTGATAGACTTCATACTTCCTGAAAGAGAATTTGATAACAGCACTGCTCAGCTTTCAGATCTGCTTATCATAAGGGATGATGCAGATCTTCTGACAGACGAAGAAGAAAGAGCTCTTACAGGACACATGTATCCTGTTACAAGCTATGGAGGAGCCGCTTTTTACACAAGCGACAAGAGAGTATCGTCTGCAGATTCCTATGCAAGGTCTTGCTACAGAGACTGCTTCGGAACAAAGAGCGGAACTCTTTTCCTCATAGATATGTATAACAGAGAGATATATATATTCTCTGACGGCAAGATATATCAAAAGATTACCAAAGCAAAAGCAAACACAATAACGGACAACATATACCGCTATGCTACGAGGGGCGAGTATTATGAGTGCGCTCAAAAAGCCTTCGATCAGATAGCGACTCTTCTTTCAGGAGGCTTCATCCCTCAATATATGAAGCACGTATCAAATGCTCTCCTTTCCTTTGCCATAGGACTTTTGCTTGTCTTTTCTGTGGCCAATGCAAAAACAAGGATGCAGGATGACAATGAAGCCAAAGTATTTTACGATATGGCAAAGAAAAAGTCTGGTATGGGGCCCCTTGTCAGTAAAAAACTTGTCAAGACCAAGAAGACGCGCTATTCGGAGAGCTCCGGCGGCGGAGGCGGCGGATATTCCGGTGGCGGAGGCGGAGGTGGAGGAGGCGGCTCCTCCGGTGGCGGAGGTGGCCACGGCTTTTGATCTTTTGCAAGATATATGTTTCAATACCCGTCATATAAGTTAAAATACAGGCGTAAATTTCGCTGCCCGGCATAGAGGAAAGATATTTATGGAAAATAACGGCATAGTAGTCATAGGTCCGGTATTCGTTGATATAAAGGGATACCCTTTGAGTACATACAATCCTGACGGAAGGAATATGGGCGATGTAAAGACTGTACACGGAGGAGTGTCCAGAAACATCGTTGAAGACCTTGCAAATATGGAACTAAGGCCAACGTTCTTAAGTCTGGTCGACGACACGGGTTCCGGAGATGATATCATCAATCAGCTCGGAAAACACAAGGTCAATACCGAATACATGAGGAAAGTTAAGGACGGCATGGGCATTTGGCTTGCTGTCTTTGATAACTCCGGAGACGTAGTAGCATCTATTTCCAAAAGACCGGAATTCAGGCCCGTCCTTGAGACCATAAAGGAAAGGGGCGATGATATCTTCTCTACATGCGACAGCATATCCCTTGAGATCGACACGGACAAAGAGATTGTAAAGACTGTATTCGATTATGCGAGGAAATACGGAAAGAAAGTATATGCAGTCATCTCCAACATGAGCATAGCCATAGAAAGAAGAGACTTCTTCAAATATGTCGACTGCCTTGTGTGCAACCAGGAAGAAGCAGGTATACTCTTCTCTGAAGATTATTCTTCGTGTACTCCTGTTCAGATGAAGGAAATACTGTTTGAAAAGATAACTGCAGCTCAGATCCCTTCCATGGTAGTCACCATGGGAGCCCAGGGAGCAGTCTTTGCCAATTGCGAAGGAGACAGAGGCGCATGCTCTGCTCTAAAGGTGGATGTAGTGGATACTACCGGTGCGGGAGATGCTTTCTTTGCAGGAGTCTGCGCAGGACTTACATACGGAAAGACCTTAGAAGAATCTTGCAACATAGGTACGAGACTTTCTGCTGCAGTCATACAGACTACAGAGAACATTTGCCCAAGGTTCCTGCCTGAAGAATTCGACCTTGCATACGGAGACGGAAAGCAGATCAGCTTTATAGGTAAAGATCAGGAAAACTAAAGGACTACCCATATGGCATATTCTGAACTCATAAAGAATTTTAGCCGCATCAGAGAATATATGCGGGATTTTTACGTGTTCGGATTCAAGAGCCGCAATGAGTATACAAGGAAAAGCGCCAGGTCCTATGACGATGAAAGAAGGCGCCTTGAAAGCTGGCTTGGGAATCATATGAAGTTCAGGACCACAGCTGAAGGAAAGAATGTTTTCCTTTCCATAGACAGCAGGTCCATACATCACAATCCTCTCTTTGCAGCATGGAAAGCAAAAAGCTTTACTGACGGAGATATAACTCTTCATTTCATACTTTTTGACATACTGTATTCTCCTTCTGTAGTCTTGTCTTTATCTGAGATCATGGAAAGGATAGATACTTATCTTTCTTCCTTTGATGAACCAAAAGTCTTTGACCCGTCAACAGTCAGAAAAAAATTAAGTGAATACATTTCTGAAGGCATAGTGGTCTCTGAAAAGAAGGGAAAGACTATGTACTTTAGGCGCGCTGAAAGCAGTCCATCGCTAAATACCGATATATTGGACTTTTTCTCAGAAATATCTCCATGCGGAGTCATAGGTTCTTATCTGCTTGACAAGGAAGGAGTTCATGATGAGCACTTTGCATTCAAGCACCACTATATTACGGGGGCTCTTGACAGCGAGATCATATGCTCCTTGCTCGAGGCTGTAAACAAGGAAAGCTATGTCACTATCGAGGTCATAAACAGAAGGAAAGAAAGGATCTCAGAGTCTGATATAGTGCCTCTTAAGATATTTGTAAGCGTACAAAGCGGGAGGCAGTATCTTATGGCCTATTCTCCAAGGTTTGGGCGTATAAACCCGTTTAGGACAGACAATATCATTTCTGTAAAGATCGGAGAAAAGTGCGAAAACTTTGGCGCATACATGGAAGACCTTTGCGGAATGCAAAAACACATGTGGGGCGTCAGCACTCAAGGAAGGTCCGGCCAAAGGATGGAGCATGTAGAGTTCACAGTCTTTTATGAGGCGTGGGAAACGCATATACACAAAAGGCTTGAAAGAGAGAAAAGATGCGGCACTGTTCAAAAACTGGATGCAAATCACAGCCGTTTCAGCGCTGATGTATATGATGCAGAAGAACTTATGCCATGGATCAGGACTTTCCTTTGCAGGATCACTGAAATACATTTTTCAAGTTCTGAGCTCGAAGAGAGATTCAAAAAGGATATTTCAGATATGTACGCCCTTTACAGTATTGACGGAGGTGAAAGCTTATGATATTCAGCGAGCTTTACGGTGCCTACTACAATGCTGTAGCAGGGATATTGAAGGAAGCTATTGAAAAACCAATAGACAAAAAGAAGATAAGAGAGCTTGCAGAAAAGAGCGCTTTTTCAGAAAGCGTTCTTACTATTGAGCCAAGCCTGACAGGAGGAAGATGGCAGCTTTTGAAAAAGGACGGGACGACTCCCATAGAACACATCCCCGAAATGCCCCTTACTGCTCTTCAAAAGAGATGGCTTTGCAGCATATCCAAAGATCCAAGAATAAAGCTATTTACGGATGAAGATCTTGGATATGAAGATGAAGAACCGCTCTTTAGACCGGAAGATACATATATCTTTGACAAATATCTTGATGGCGATCCTTATGATGACGAGGAGTATGTCAGGAATTTTAGGCTCATCCTAAGCGCCATCAAGGAAAGATATCCTTTGAGGATAGAGACTGCAAACAGGAAGGAAAATGTTTCCGAATGGATCATACTTCCTGATCACCTTGAATATTCGGAAAAGGATGATAAGTTCAGGCTCATAGGAATGGGATCAAGGAACGGGAGCGTCATAAACCTTGGAAGGATACTTGCCTGCGAAAGGTATGAAGGGGAGTTTACAGCCTGTTCAGACAGAAGGATCAGTACTGTCATCAGGACCCTAGAGTTCGAGGTCACAGATGAAAGAAATGCCCTTGAAAGAGTGCTCATGCATTTTGCGCATCTTGAAAAGCAGGCAGAAAAACTTGAGGAAGGAAGGTACAAGGTAAGTCTGAAGTATGACAAGGACGATGAGACGGAAATGGTCATAAGGGTGCTTTCCTTTGGTCCTATGATCAAAGTCACAGGCCCTGGGCACTTTATAGACCTCATAAAAGACAGGCTGTATAAGCAGAAGAGATATATGCTCTAGAACTGATCATCGATAGTTCGCATCTTTTTTTCCGTGAAAAGATCTTCTGATATGGATATCATCTTATTGAAAGATGAAAGGAAAACAAGAAAGTAGGGGCAGCGAAGTAGGCCTGCTCTTTTAAGAAAGGAGACCATATCATGCTTGAGATAAAAGGAAAAGTAAATAATGCTGTCTGCTATGCAAAGGTCATTGAGGACGACGCTATAGAGCAGATCAGAAGGATGTGCGACTACGGCCTTACTGAAGGAAGCAAGATACGCATCATGCCGGATGTCCATTCAGGAGCAGGATGCACCATCGGTACTACAATGACCGTAAGCCATAAGGTCTGCCCTAACATAGTCGGCGTTGACATAGGCTGCGGCATGTATACAGTAAAGCTGGCCGAAAAAGAGCTTGATTTTGAAAAAATAGATGAAGCAGCTCACTTCATACCTTCCGGCATGAACGTGTGGGAAGGAAGGATCGAAAGATTCGATCTCTCGGTCCTTAGATGCTATAGAGAGCTAAAGGATACAAAAAGGCTTGAAAGATCTCTTGGTACTCTCGGCGGAGGAAACCACTTTATAGAAGTCGACAGAGCATCTGACGGTACATACTACCTGGTGATCCATTCCGGGAGCAGGAACCTTGGAAAGCAAGTAGCGCAAATATATCAAAGACTTGCAATAGACCTTCATGCAGGAAAGGAAGAGTACTTCAAAAGAAGAGATGAGATCATTTCTTCCTATAAAGCGGAAGGAAGGCGCAAGGAGATAGAGTCTGCGATCAAGGCCCTTGCAAAGGAATACAATGATAACACGCCTGATATCCCTGATGAGCTTTGCTGGCTTTACGGGACCTATCTTGATGACTACCTTCATGACATTGAAGTTTGCCAAAACTTCGCAAGAAGAAACAGAGAGAAGATGGCAGAGATCATACTTGGAAGAACAGGTATGACTATGGTAGAGGCTTTCCACACCATCCACAACTATATAGATGTTGATGAGATGATACTGAGGAAAGGCGCCATTGCAGCTCACAAGGGAGAGAAGGTCCTCATCCCCATAAACATGAGAGACGGCTCGATCCTTGCTGTTGGAAAGGGAGATCCTGACTGGAACTACTCGGCTCCTCACGGCGCAGGACGTATCATGTCAAGAGGAAAGGCAAGAGCAGAACTCGACATGGAAGCATACAAGGATGCAATGAAGGGCATATATACTACTTCTGTGAGCGAGAGCACCATAGACGAGGCTCCAATGGCCTACAAGTCTCTTTCTGATATCATAGATGTAATAGGAGATACGGTCGATGTATTGGAAGTGATGAAGCCTGTATATAACTTTAAGGCGTAAAGAATTGCATATTTTCTTCTATCTCTACGGGACAAAGAAATACGGGAAATAGCATGTTTTGGACAGCCTACGAATGAATGTAATAAATATTTGAAATATTCACGGTTTTTGGTATGATGGTTTTAGATAGGCCGGTGTCGATCTGAATCTTAACGGCAGATGCCCTATGGCAGGTAAAGGAGAAACGAAATGAAAAGAATTACAGCCATACTGCTTGCGCTGATCATGATCTTCATGTGTGGGTGCGGAGGCGGTACCAATGAAAAAGATCCTTACGAGGCAGTAAAGCCTGTTGAAGGAGAACAGCTTGAACCCATCAAAGACAGCACTTGGGGAGCAGACTTCCCGCTCACTCATATCGATACTGAGTCAAAGGGTGAAGATGCAAAAGTCATCCTCGATATCATAAGTGAGTACTTAAAAGGCCAGGGGATAACTGCAGATATCAAAGCTCTTTATTCCATCGCATTCGGTATAGCAGGCAATTATGACGACATTCCTGTTGTAAAGGTAGTATTTACAGACGAGAGCGTACTCCCTGTATATATCCCCATCCTTCATGACTTCAGGCAGTATTCTAAAGGTTACAGCGTAATGGGATCTTTTAGGGATTCAGATGTAGTCGGAGGAGAGTATTTCAACAAAGCTCTCAGCGTCATAGATAATTATGACAGCAAACTAAAGAGCGATATAGGGCTTTTAAGAGACGATATAACAGTGAACTTTTCACCGAGGATCATAAGAGATCTCAGCTTTAAAACTGCAGGAGAAGAGGACAAAAAGCTCTTTGATGATACTCAGAACGTATACAGCAAGTTTACTCTTGCCATGTGGTATGATGTGATGGAAGAAGGCCTGACCAAGATCGGTGATAACTATTATCAGAAGATCACAGATCCTAAATTCAATTCTCTTGCAAGCCTTGACGTGTTCCTTGGAACAGCCTTTACTCAAAGAGAAGTTACTGAGATAAAGGATGCAAACAGCGAGATGTTTGAGGGGGACTATCCGATATATGTTGAAAAGGACGGAGCCCTTTACGTCGCAGGCATAGGTATGGGAGGAAACGCATATATAGAAGATGTAGCATTGAAATATGTTGCTGAAAACGACAACTACTACTTTATGATCATCGAAGTCAAGAGATGCGAAAGGGACGATAACTTCGAACCCATAAACCCATATTACACAGAGCACCTGTGGGTCTTCGAAAAGCAAAACGGCGGAACATATAGATGTGACTATTATGACGATTACATCTTCGGACGCTTCCTGTCCATGATGCCGACAGTATAAAATATGACTATATAGATGGGTGCCGCAATTTTGCGGCACTTGTTTTTTTGCTTCTTTTGTATTACAAAAGAAAGTGATATATGCATATTTGGGGATATCCTTTTTATAGGAGGAACAGCATGTTTTCAAATGCAAAAAACGGAGAAGTTTCAGTAGACGGTTTCAAGATGAGCTATGCAGTCTTTGGCAGGGGTCCAAAGGTTTTGGTCATGCTCCCGGGTCTTTCCGACGGCCTTGCTACTGTAAGAGGAAAAGCAAAGCTCCTTGCAGTGCCGTACAGGATCTTTTTTGATAAATATACAGTATATATGTTCAGCAGAAAGGATGATATGAAGGAGGGCTACACCATAGAAGATATGGCAGAAGATCAGGTGAAGGCTCTGAAGTCCCTTGGCATAGACAGGTTCTCCTTGCTCGGAGTTTCAGAAGGCGGCATGATAGCCCAATATATTGCAATAGATCATCCTGAAGCTGTAGAAAAACTCATCCTTGCTGTTACTTCTGCAAAAGCAAACGAAAAGCTAAGAGAAAGCTTAGATACATGGATGGAGTTTGCAAAAAAGAAAGAGCACAAAAAACTCATGATAGACACTGCAGAGAAGAGCTATTCTTCTGCATACCTAATGAAGTACAGGCAAGTTTATCCCTTCATAGGCCTTATAGGAAGGCCAAAAAGTTATGACAGGTTTCTCGTAAACGCTGAAGCCATCTTGGATTTTGATGCTTCAGATGAGCTAAAAAAGATAAGCTGTCCATGCCTTATCATAGCAGGAGAGCTTGACAAGATAGCAGGCCTTGACGCATCTCATGAACTTAAGGAAAAGATAAAAGGAAGCAGGCTTCACGTATACAAGGGCCTTGGCCACGGAGCATACGAAGAAGCAAAGGATTTTAACGAAAGGATACTTGACTTTCTTGAGACTGCGAACTAATATATCTCTCCTTACCCCGGAGATGATCGGTTCAAGATCATGATAAACGAAGATAAAGCATTAAAAATTGCACAGCTTGTCGCAGACAAAGGCGGAAGGGCATACTATGTAGGAGGCCTCGTAAGAGACAGGCTCATGGGAAAGCCCTGCAGCGACATAGACATAGAAGTCCACGGCATTGAGCCAAAGGACCTTTTTGAGCTTCTTAAAGGCGTAGGAGACCCCCTTTCTTTTGGAAGCAGTTTTGGAATATATTCTCTTAAAGGCACTAATATAGACATAGCAATGCCAAGGAAAGAGCATGCTACAGGAAGGGGACACAGGGATTTCGATGTCTTTGTCGACCCATATCTTTCTCTGAAGGATGCAGCAACAAGGCGCGATTTTACTATGAATGCTGTAATGGAGGACATCCTTACAGGCGAGCTCATCGATCCTTTCGGAGGAAAAGAGGATATAGAAAAAGGCATCATAAGGCATGTAAATGACCTTAGCTTTGCAGAAGATCCTTTGAGGGTCCTAAGGGCTGCTCAGTTCAAAGCCCGCTTTGGTTTTTCTGTAGCAGACAGGACAAAAAGGCTTTGCAAACTCATAGATCTTTCTTTCCTTACAAAAGAAAGAGTCGAAGGAGAGATGAAAAAGGCTCTTCTTTCAAGCAGCAGGCCATCAGTGTTCTTTGAGTTCCTAAAGGACATAGATCAGCTTGACTTTTGGTTCAAAGAACTTGGAGACTGCATAGGAGTTGAGCAGGACCCTATCTATCATCCTGAAGGTGATGTCTTCGTTCATACCATGGAGGTCATAGACAGAGCAGCTGCAGTAAGAGGCAGGACATCTGACCCTTATGCTTTCATGCTCCTTGCACTTACTCACGACTTTGGAAAGACAGTGACAACTGAGAGGATAAACGGGCGCATCCATGCATATGGCCATGAGACTGAAGGAGTTCCCTTGGCAGAAAGCTTTATAAAGAGGATCAGCAATGAAAAAGCGGTCCTTGATTATGTAGTGAACATGGTCCCTCTTCATATGAAACCAAACCTTGTCGCCTACTCAAAGTCTTCGATCAAGTCAACGAACAGGATGTTCGATTCTGCTATAGCGCCAAAGGATCTCATATACATAGCAATGGCAGACAAACCTGTGATGTCTGGAACAGACCCCTTTACAGGAGACAGCGCATTCCTTTTTGAAAGATATGAGATATATCTTGATACTATGAGGAGGCCTTATGTGAGCGGAAAGGATCTTGTTGAAGCGGGTCTTACTCCATCTGCAGATTTTTCTGATATACTTGCTTATGCTCACAAATTAAGGCTTGCAAGAGTAGATAAAGAGCATGCGCTCAAACAGGTCCTTGCGTATGCAGGAAAGATGCATAAGTGATAATATATAGTGAGGAAAGAAATATGTTCGTAGACGCCATAGAAAAGGTCAGCGGGTTCACAAGGCCCGTTATGTTCATAACAAGGAAATACGGTTCTGAACTGATAGAGCCGGGGCTTGGTACGCTCTTTTTTGTAAATGATGAAGGAGTTGCTGTAACATGCAAGCATGTTGCTGATATGATACTCGGCGCAGACAGAGTCAATGCCAAGTATTCGGAGTTCAAAAAGGAAAGAGCAGCTTTAAATGGATCTAACCCTTCGGCAGCAAAGAAAGGACTTAAGATACTTGAGAAAAAGTATGGCCTTGGGCCCGACGCTCCTGCAAACGAGAAGGTCAATTTTAGAGATGTTCCGAGTCCTTTCGGAAGCTTTACTATACATATGCATCCAAATTACGATCTTGCAGTAATAAGGTTCAATGATTTCAAGAAACTGAATTATGATACAGAAAACATCTACCTTCTTGGCGACGGATCGAAAGTAAAGCAGGGAAAGAGCCTTTGCAGGCTCGGTTTTCCTTTCCCTGAATTCGGTAACTTTGAATATAACAAGGATACCGACGACATCGAGTGGACAAAGGGTATTTCCAGGGTCCCGAGGTTTCCAATAGACGGCATAGTCACAAGGCATATAGCAAACGAAAAGGGCCTCATATACGGCATAGAGATGAGTACGCCCGGGCTTAGGGGACAAAGCGGAGGACCTCTCTTTGACAGGGACGGTGTCATATACGGCATGCAGTTTGCTACTCAGCACCTCTACCTTGGCTTTGATATGGAAAACAGGCAGATGAACATAAACGGAAAGCAAAAGATCATAAACAATCAGCCTTTCCTTCATGTTGGTCAATGCCTTCATATCAATGTCATAAAGGATTTCCTCGACTCACTTATTATCAGTTACAAAACAGCATAAAGGATATATTTATGGCTTTTCATATAGTTTTTGTAGAACCTGAGATACCTTCTAATACAGGCAACATAGCGAGGACCTGCGCTGCTACGGGCAGCATACTTCACCTCGTAAAGCCTCTTGGTTTCTCACTTGACGATAAATATCTAAAAAGAGCGGGCCTTGACTATTGGCCCTACGTAAAGGTAGAAGTCCACGAAAGCCTTGATGACTTCCTTAAAGAGTATGAAGGAAGGCGTATGTGGCTTGCTACGACAAAAGGCAAACAGATATATACTGATGTCTGCTATGAAGACGAAGACATGATACTTTTCGGAAGAGAAACAGCAGGTCTTCCAAGGCCTTTCATCGATGCAAATATCGACAGGGCAATAAGGATACCCATGAGCGAGGATACAAGGCTTCGGTCCTTTAATCTTGCAAATTCAGCAAATATCATATTGTTTGAAGCCCTAAGGCAGCAGGGCTTCCCAGGACTTGAATGAAAAAGAGGATAATCAAATGAATGAAGAAAAGGAAAGAAAACTTGAAAAGACCATAGGAGGTCTTCTCATAGGAGCCGGGATCACGGCTCTTGCAGGAGCATATGCAGCCTACAGATATGTCTTTTATTCTTCTCCAAACAGAGAAGAAGCAGATGACATCCGCCCAAAGGATCCAAAAGAGACAGAAGAGCAGTATCGATTCCAGATAGACAAGATAAAAGCCCTTCAGGCTGTTCCCTATGAAAAGGTATATATAGAATCCTTTGACGACTTAAGGCTTACAGGCAGGTATTATCACATATCAGACGATGCTCCTCTTGCCATCATGTTCCACGGATATACAGGGACTCCTGTAAGGGATTTCAGCGGAGGATATGATATTTTCAGTTCTCTTGGTTTCAATACCCTCATCATAGAAGAAAGAGCTCATTGCGGCAGCGAAGGAGATACCATAAGCTTTGGCGTCAACGAAAGAAGAGATGTAATCTCCTGGCTTGATTATGCAAGGGAGCGCTTTGGCGATGATAAGGACATCATCCTGGTCGGCATATCCATGGGAGCTGCTACGGTCCTCATGTCCATTGAACTTGGACTTCCTTCAAATGTAAAGGGCATCATAGCAGACTGTCCTTATTCAGCTCCTTTGAGCATCATTACCCATGCAGGAATGATGAGAGGCCTTCCGATGAAGATAGTCCTTCCCCTTGCAAGGCTCGGCGCAAAGGTCTTTGGCGACTTTTCCATAAGCAGCGCCAATGCAGCAAGATCTGTCAAGGCATCAAAGGCTCCTATCATGATCATTCACGGAGAAGACGACGAACTTGTTCCTGCATATATGAGCAAGGAGATAGAGGATGCAAATCCTGAGATGATAGAAAGATATACCTTCCCGGGAGCATGGCATGGGACCAGCTACCTTGTAGATCCTGTCAGATATGCAAAGCTTGTCGCTGATTTTACAAAAAAAGTTTTGACGAAATAAGAATACAGACCTATACAAAAAGGGGCTCCGGCAATTGCCGAAGCCCCTTTTGACTGTGTCTTTATTCTTTATCTTGCCAGTTATACATTTCGTCCATCAAAGAGTAAAGCTCTCTCCAGGGCATGTCTGTCATCTGGGTCTGTGTTCCAAGTTCCATGACCTTTGATCCGTCTGTAGGTTCCCAGGTCGTAAGTCCTTCGCCGTTTGGATCTCCTGTCCTTGCATAGTTTACTACATAATTTACGAAGCGGCGGCTTAGCTCTCTGTCTGACTCATCGTAAAGCCTTGAATCATCAGGGATGTTTCCGTAGAGATAAACTTCTTCTCCGCTGTGCCATGTACCAAGTCTTCCGTTATCCTTTGTGAAGTGGTATGCATAGCTTGGTATGCCGTTTGCTGCAGCCTGCCTTCCAAGGCAGTAGTGACCGTAGTCAAAGAGCACGACAGAATATATATCTGCCCAGTTCTTCTTTGCTTCTTCGTCTGTGCTTGCAGGGAAGAGTTCTAAGACTTTATCTGCATATTCACCAAAGGAGTAGCGGATCTTTGTCTCATAGTTCTTCATATTTGCCTGGCTGAAAAGTATGAACGGAGCTGCTTCTTCTCTGTTGAATCCGTGAAGCTGTGCTTCTTCGTTGTATTCTCCTTTGAGATATGCTTCATAAGGAGACTGGAGGAGCACATAGCCGTCTACAGTCATATGATGATGTATGCTGAGTTCTGAGACTATTTCTTCTGCAGGAAGAGCTCTCATTTCCTCGATGCTCTTTGCTCCGAATCTTTCCATAGTATTTTCAGATGCCTTGAAAGCTGCTTCAAGAGATCTGTAGGAGTGGGCAGGGCGCGGAGCAGAGACTGTTGAGCTTTCCATCAGTACCCTTCTGAAAAGTCCTTTTGCAAGGGGCGATGTGCAAAGAGCAGATACACATGCAGAACCTGCAGACTCACCTGCTACAGTCACGTTGGATGGGTCTCCGCCAAAACTTTCGATATTTTCCTGCACCCACTTAAGAGCCATTATCTGGTCCAAAAGACCGTAGTTTCCTGTAGTAGAATTTTCTGATTCTGCTGCAAGGGAAGGAGTCCCGAAGAAACCGAATATACCGAGCCTGTATGCAAAGTTGACTACTATGATATCGTTTCTTGCCAAGGTCTCGCCTCTATAGTCCTGATACCAGGGCTGTCCTGTCTGAAGTGAACCTCCGTGTATGTATACGAGCACCGGCAGTCCCGTTTTGTTTCCTGCAGGTTTCCATATGTTGAGGTAAAGTGAATCCTCGCTTACGGGAGTGCGGTAATTGTCCTTTAAGGATATCTTGTAATCGTGGAAACCTATGATCTGGGCAAGAGAATCATAAACGACAGAGTTAGTTGTCTGCATGGACATGGGAGCGAAGTGATCTGCTTCAAGTATGCCTTCCCAATTCTCTGCAGGCTGAGTTTCTTTCCATCTTAAGTCTCCTACAGGAGCCTTTGCATAGGGTATGCCAGTAAAAACTTCAACTTCCCTGTCTTCTGTAAATACTCCTGTGAGCTGACCTGTTTTTACAGTATATACTGCTGTTTTTTCAGGATCTTTTGCATCGACCGCAGGAACTGCCTTTACAGGGGGCTTGAATAATACGAAGACTGCTGCGCAAAGAGCTATGACAAAAAGCCATGAAAGAGCTCTTATGCCAAAGCCTGTTCCGACAAGCTTCGTAGATCTGAGCACATAGAAAAGTGCAAGTACAGCTATTGCCGCTATCCATCCGGGAACAGTCCTTTTTCCTAATTCCATGAAGGCAAGGAACAGCAAAGTTCCAAGGACAAATACTATTCTCCAAAACACTTTTCCGTATCCTCTTTTCTTTTCTTTTTCCATTTTGATACCTTTCGATACTTTATGTGTATGCGCATGAATTCTCGCACCGCTGTCTAATATATCACAAAAATCATTACTTATGATAAAAATTCCAAAAATATAAATATCTGTTAATATTTATACTTTAAAACACTAAATAAGTGAATATCCGCACATATAAATATTTTGACCAAACAGGCGTTTAAGTGTAAAATATTGTCGAAAATATTCTACATATCTAATTCAAAACGGAGACCGACTATGAAAAAACTAGGCTTTGGAACCATGAGACTTCCTCAGCTCGATGCAAACGATCCCACATCCATAGACATCGAGCAGTACAAAAAGATGGTGGATATCTTCCTTTCAAAAGGATTCACCTATTTCGACACGGCATATCCCTATCACAAGGGAGAGTCTGAAAGGGCTCTTAAGACAGCTCTTGTTGAAAGATATCCAAGAGACAGCTTTACAGTTACAACAAAGCTTCCTCCTGCAGAGATCCATTCTCCAGAAGACCCTGACAGGATCTTCAATGAGCAGCTGGAAAAGACAGGTCTTGAGTATTTTGACTACTACTGGCTTCACTGCATCATGCAGTCCAATTATGAGGCAGTATTTGAGAAGAACGACTGCTTTAACTGGCTCGTAAACAAGAAAAAGGAAGGCAAGGTAAAGCATATAGGGTTCTCCTTCCACGACAGCGCAGATCTCCTCGACAGAGTGCTTACAGAGCATCCGGAAATAGAGTTCGTTCAGCTTCAGATAAACTACCTTGATTGGGAATCCTACGATGTTCAGTCCCATAAGTGCTATGACGTTTGCGTAAAGCACGGCAAACCGGTCATCGTTATGGAACCTGTCAAAGGCGGCGCCTTAGCTCAGCTTTCAGAAGCTACAGAAAAGATATTCAAGGATGCAGACAAGGATGCATCCGTTGCATCATGGGCTATCAGATTCGTAGCAAGCCTTGACAATGTGTGCATGGTTCTTTCAGGCATGTCCAACATAGAGCAGATGGAAGACAATACATCCTTTATGGATAACTTCGTTCCCCTTACAGAAGAAGAATGCGGACTGTGCTTAAAGGCAGCAGAGCAGATCAATGCAGAAAGACCTATCAACTGCACCGGCTGCAGCTACTGCACGGACGGCTGCCCAATGGAGATCAAGATCCCAAGCTATTTCAAGATGTACAACAGATTCAAGCAGGCTACATCTGAAGGTACTATCATGAGAGCAAGAGACAGCTACAAGGAATATATTTCATCCCACGCAGCTCCTTCAGAATGCGTCGAGTGCGGACAGTGCGAAGACGCATGCCCGCAGCATCTGACCATAAGAGATTATCTCAAAGACGTTACAGCAGCATTTGAAGGATAGGCCCAAGAAATATGAAACGAATGGGAAGACCGATTTTGGTCTTCCTTTTTTTGTGTTCTTGACTTAAGTCTGTCTTGGTGGTATATTGTATTTTGAACAAATGTTCTCAAAATCTTTTTTGTATTTGGAGCACATTTTTGGATCTATCTGAACTGACGGCGCACGCCGAAGAAAAATTCAATATCCATGAGGAATACAAGTGGTCTGATTTTCCCTGGTATTCTGTTTTGGCAGACCCTGTCACAGGAAAGTGGGTCGCTCTTTTGATGCGCTTTTTTGACAGCGAAACAGGAGAGGAAATTCAAAGGTGCGATCTTAAGTGCGGACAGCAGACATTAAAGGAGTATTCTCTTCCATATCTGTCCATGCCCTTCAGGATGAAGGGTCAAAAGTGGATAGGCATAAGTTTTGATAAAAGGACTGACAGAGAAACCGTTTTTCGCCTCTTTGACAGAGCCGTAAGGTCCGGAGATCAAAGGGGATATACCATAATACTGGGAAAGGATCTTGAGCTGAAAATTGCAAAGGAAAGGCAGGAAGCTTCCTTAAGACTTGGCAAGGGGACAGGACTTGTTCTAAATGTGAGCAAAGAAAAGGATGAACCAATTCAGCTCAATATATTCAAAGATACGGCACTTCCATTTAAGGGCAGGTTTCAAAGCTCGCAAAAGAGCAGATCTTCAATACCTGACATCTTTAAAAAGATGGCAAAGCTCTACAAACACGGAGACGGATCTATTGAGTACAGGAACCGCAATTTCTATCTTCAGGGAAAGCTCATGGAAAACTATGAGGATGATCTTCCCTGGAATGGGCAGATAAACAAGCTGTTCACTACATATCATGACCTTGATATACGGCAGCTAAGAGGCTATTTCACATGGAGGACACGCCTTAGGAAGGGAGAATATCAAAGCACCTGCGATGCATTTGCATACATCTATCTTTACGAGCTTTTGTGCTGCATAGGCACAAAGGGTCCTGAAGACAGCCTCGAAAAGATGATGCTCTTTAAAAAGGAGTATATAGATAAGGACCTTGGAGGACCGGGGCTTGAGAGGAATATAGACAGATGGCTCTTGGAATTTGCAGTGATCCATGGGTTTACATCGGAAAAGGTACTTGAGTATGCAAATGAGGATACGATCAAAAGAGATGAGTCACTTTGTGTGCTCCTCGATCCCATGTCATATGCTGACGAAGAAGTCTTTGACGCTCTTGCATATTTTGGAGGAAAGAAGTTTTTGTTATCTCCTGTAGTATGCGGCAAGTTCGGAGAAGCAAAGAACGCTGCAGAAAGTGATGAAGCAAGGCTCCTTGCAGCAGGGCGTGGAAAGAAGCTTTTTGTTTCACTTTGGAGATATGCATCAGCTTGTTACAAAAGCGATCCAAACAGCTTTGCAAAGACCAGAGACAGATACTGGGCAAAGGCTGTTCCTTCTGAAGTAAGTGTCTCAGACCTGTTTACCGAATGCTTTGGCGTCAGGAGAGCCTATCCTTGGCATCCCCTTTCAAATGCAGTACATTACGAGGAGCAGCCTTTAACTGAGTGGGACCTGGTCCTTGACGGATGCAGAGCATACAGATGCAGGCAGGGAAAGTGGACAGAAGAGCGATTTGAACCTTTGTATTTCAATAAAGACCTCTTCTTTGCTCTTCTGCACGAAGGAGAGAGGCTCTTTAGAAAATATCTGAAAGCGGGAAGCGCTCTAAAGGAAAAGGAAGGAGAGTCCTGGGTGACTCCCTTTGCTGAAACTGTCATTGCTTTAGATAAAAAGGCTGTCCTTGAGGCTTCAAAACCTGTCATAAACATAGATTTCAGCGGACTTGAAAAGATCAGAGAAGATGCTGCAAAGACAAGGGACAGCCTCCTTACTGAAGAAGAGATGGACTTTGAAAAGCCAAAGGATACCATGGACAGCAGCGCAGCAATAGATAACGCGGAAGCGGTATCGCCGGCAGAAGAGGAAGCGGCGCCAAAAGCAGGTGAAGAAAGCGGAGAGTTCAGACTCCCTGGCCTTGATGCAAGGTATGAAAAGGTCCTCAGGATGCTCCTTTCAGGAGAGGATGCTGCTAAGTTCATGAAGGATGAGCACATAATGCCGTCTGTTGCAGCAGATGCAATAAACGAATATTTTTATGACGATATAGGAGACAGCGTTATTCTTTGTGACAGCGATGAGTTGTCCATAGAAGATGAGTATATAGAGGATCTTCTCTTCATGATAGGAGGAATAGAGTGAGTGACGAAAACAAAAAAGTGCCCAAAAGGATAGCTCAGGCAGTCCTTAACTCTTTAAAGGGAGGCGTCGTTCCGAGGATAGGCCTTCCGTATATTGCTGTGGGAAGAAAAAGCGAGATAGAAGCTCTTTTAAGGGATGTGGACATCATAGGAGAGGGCGGAGCATCCTTTAGATTCGTAGTAGGGCGCTACGGCTCAGGAAAGAGCTTCCTCATCCAGACCATAAGGAACTATGTCATGGACAGAGGATTCATAGTTGCTGATGCAGACCTTTCCCCTGAAAGAAGGCTCCAGGGAACAAAAGGCCAGGGCCTTGCTACTTACAGGGAACTCATAGGAAACCTCTCTACAAAGACAAAACCTGAAGGCGGAGCTCTCACACTTGTCCTCGACCGATGGATAAACAAAGTGCAGTCAGATGCAGCTATAGAAACTGGACTTGATCCGGGAGACCCGGGGCTTACAAAAGCAGTAGACAAAAAGATATATGAGGTCACATCCGCTGTCAGCGAGATGGTCCATGGATTTGAATTTGCAAAGCTTCTTTCCATGTATTATCACGGATACATAGAAGGAGACGATGACCTTAAGATGAAAGTGGTCCGCTGGTTCAGAGGAGAATATAACCTGAAAAGCGAAGCTAAGGCTGAACTTGGCATAAACATGATCATTACAGATGATGACTGGTACGATTATCTTAAGCTTTTTGCTTTCTTTTTCAGAATGGCAGGGTACACTGGCATGATGATCATGATCGATGAGCTTGTAAATATCTACAAGATCCCTAACAGCATTACAAGGCAGTATAACTACGAAAAGATGCTGACCATGTACAATGACACTCTTCAAGGCAAAGCAAAGTACCTTGGGATCATCATGGGAGCAACGCCTCAGGCCCTTGAAGACAAAAGAAGGGGCATATACAGCTACGAAGCCCTAAGGTCAAGGCTATCCGAAGGCAAGTTTTCAAAACCGGGCGCAAGAGACCTTCTTGCTCCTGTCATAAGGCTAGATCCACTCACCGCAGAGGAGATGCTCGTTCTTTGCGAAAAACTCTCCGATATGCACGCAGGTCTTTACGGTTACGAAAGGACTGTAAAGGACGAAGACCTCGCCGCGTTCATAAAGATAGAATACGGAAGGATAGGAGCAGATCAGAACATAACGCCAAGAGAAGTCATTAGAGACTTCATAGAGCTTCTTGACATCATGTATCAAAATCCCGGTGTCAGCATAGATTCCATCCTTGGTTCTGACGATTTTTCCTACGCTGTATCCGATGCTGTATCAGACGATGCAGATGATAATTTTGCGGAGTTTACAATATGAACGTTTTTGAAAGATACGCTCCATTCATACAGGACTATATCTACCGCTCCGGCTGGCAGATGCTAAGAGGCGTTCAAAACGCAGCAGGCGAAGCAATTTTCGGGACTGAAGATAATGTGCTCATAACAGCATCTACAGCCTCAGGAAAGACTGAAGCTGCTTTCTTTCCAATTCTCACGCTTCTTGATGAAGAACCGTCGTCGAGTGTCGGCGTCCTTTACATAGCGCCCTTAAAAGCACTCATAAACGACCAGTTCGGAAGGCTTGGAGAGCTCTGCGAAGAGGAAGGTATTGCAGTTACAAGGTGGCACGGAGATGCATCCCAAAGCAAGAAGTCAAAGCTTCTCAAAAAGCCGTCGGGCATACTTCAGATCACACCTGAATCCTTAGAATCTCTCATGATAAACAAGCACATGGAGATACCATCACTTTTCGGAGATCTGAGGTTCGTCGTCATAGATGAGATACATTCCCTTTTAAGAGGCGACAGAGGCATGCAGACCTTTTGTCTCATTGAAAGGCTTTGCAGGACTGCAGGCTGCGATCCAAGGCGCATAGGGCTTTCTGCTACCATAGGAGACCCAGAAGCAGCAGGAAGGTTCCTTGCATCAGGAAGCAAGAGAGGCGTCGTGATCCCTAAATTCGAAGGAGGAAAAGAAGTATGGCGCCTTTCCATGGAGCATTTCTACAATTCTGCTCCTCAGGCAGATGAAGGGAAGACTGTTCCTGTGGACACGCCTGTTCCTGAGGTCCCAACAGACATTGCTCCAAAGGCAGCTGACCCAGGCCTTGGATACATATTTGAGCATACGAGAGGAAAGAAGTGCCTCGTCTTTACAAATTCAAGAGAAGAATGCGAATCAGTCTGCCAGCATTTAAGGCAGTACTGCGAAGCAAATCATGAACCTGAACGCTTCCTCATACATCACGGAAATCTCTCTGCAGCCTACAGGGAAAGCGCAGAAGTGGAGATGAAGGATGACGATTCCCTCATGTCCGTATGCGCTACAGCTACCCTTGAACTCGGCATAGATGTAGGAAGGCTCGAAAGAGCATTTCAGATAGATGCTCCCTTTACTGTATCAGGTTTTCTTCAGCGCATGGGAAGGACAGGAAGAAGAGGAGATCCTTCTGAGATGTGGTTCGTCATGAGAGAAGACCATCCGGAAGCAAGGTCCTTGCTTCCCGAAATGATACCCTGGTATCTCATACAGGGGATAGCCCTGGTCCAGCTATATATAGAGGACAGATTCGTTGAACCGCCAAAGGAAGGCAGGTATCCTTACAGCCTTCTTTATCATCAGACCATGAGCACTCTTGCCTCCTGCGGAGAAATGAGCCCAAGAGAGCTTGCATCAAGGGTACTTTCCTTGTCTCCCTTTAGGACCATCTCGGCAGATGATTACAAGGTCCTTTTAAGGCACCTCATATCCATAGATCATATAAACAGGACCGAAAACGGAGGCCTCATAGCAGGTCTTACAGGAGAGCGTGTAGTAAACAATTACAAGTTCTATGCAGTATTTCAGGAGAACATAGAATACACTGTAAGGTCCGGTTCCGAAGAACTCGGTACTATAGTGAAACCGCCTCCTGCAGGCGACAAGATAGCCATAGCCGGAAGAGTCTGGGTAGTAGATGATGTAGATCACAAGAAAAGGGTCGTCTACTGCACTCTTGTAAAAGGCAATATACCTGCATATTTCGGAGATGTGGCAGGTGATATACATACGAAGATCTTGGAGAGGATGTTCGGTGTCCTTTCAGAAGATAATGAATATCCGTATCTGATGAAGCATGCCGTATGCAGGCTTGCAGATGCAAGGGATACATTCAGGATGTCCGGTATAGGAGAAAGACCTCTCGTGCACCTTGGCGGAAATATGTGGGCTCTCTTTCCTTGGCTTGGGACCTATTCCTTCCTTGCCCTTGAAAGGCTATTAAAGATAAAGTGCAAGGACAGGCTTGGCCTTAAGGGCTTTACATCTACAAGGCCATACTTCATGCAGTTCACCATGTCTGCTACAGAGGAAGACTTTTACCGCATACTTGCAGAAGAAGCAGAAAAAGACTTTGATCCAATGGAGCTTCTTTATGAAAAGGAAGTCCCTGTATTTGAAAAGTATGACGAATATGTACCTGCTGAACTTGTAAGGAAGGGTTTTGCATACGGAGTCCTTGACGTGCTCGAAATGAAAAAGAGAGTCCTTCACTGGGCAGCAAGGGAGATAAAAGAACCAGGTCTCGATGCTCTCCCTCAGCCGGAGGTCTAAATACGCAAGCAAGTGAAAAGGTCCCTTTTTCGGGACTTTTTCTTTTTTTAGCATAATTTTAACATTGGTGTTAAATGTAACATATTGAAAAAAGTCGTTCAAGGGAATATAATTAATAAAGATAAATATTGTGTACAATATAATTTGATGCAATATATTAGGCAACTCAAATGAAAGGAGACAGGAGAAATGTTAGCAGTAGAAAACGTATGCAAATTCTTAGAGGATGCAGGTACATACTATCTTGCAACAGTTGAAGGAGATCAGCCAAGGGTAAGACCTTTTGGAACAGCTCTTGTATATGACGGAAAACTGTATATACAGACAGGAAAGGTCAAAGATGTTTCAAAGCAGCTTGCTGCAAATCCAAAAGCTGAAATTTGTGCATTCACAGGCGGAAAGTGGATACGCATCAGCGGAGAACTCGTCAATGATGATTCAAGAGATGTAAAGGTCGCAATGCTCGAAAAGATGCCAAGTCTCAAAGCTTCTTACAGCGCAGATGACGACAACACTCAGGTCCTTTATTTCAAGAACGCAAAGGCAACTGTCTATTCATTTACAGATGCGCCTGTCAGTTGTGAATTCTAATGACAGATAAGTTCGATATACAAAGTTATATGACAGGGGGGAGTCGAGAGAGTGGTGTCAGACGCTCTCAAGGAGACCTTGAAAGATCCTAAGGAGACCTCGTAGAAGCCCTCATGGCAAAACAAAAATAGCGTACCAACTAAACTCTCATACCTGTGAAAACTCCGCAGAAAAAGCGCAAAGGGCATATGCGCGCTGCGGAGTTTTCCTTTCTCTAGGAAACCATCATATACATTATGCGAAATTATGTGTATAATCAATGCGTTGGATAATTGAAGCGAGCAGGAGCTAAACTGCTCAAAATGTGGAGGTAATAATATGGACAAATATCAGTGCGGGCCATGCGGATATATCTATGATCCCGAAGTCGGCGATCCTGACGGCGGAATTGCTCCCGGAACAGCATTTGAGGACATTCCTGATGATTGGTGCTGCCCCATTTGCGGAGTAGGAAAGGATATGTTCGAAAAAGTCGAATAACAAAAAGTTCTGCAGTCTCTCAAAATTTGGGAGACTTTTTTTTGTATCCAAATGTTTGCATTGAGATGAAAAAGTGTGTACTATCATATCAGAAAAGTAGATATATTTCATATATATGAATCAAAAGGAGGCATGCTATGACAGAAAGCAGGATAACAGAGGTTTCCGTATACAAAAGCGGAGCGATAATCAAAAGATGCGGGACTGTCCATCTTGAGAAAGGCAGCCAGACAGTAAAGATCAAAGGACTCAAAGCTGCAAAGATGGGCTTTATCCCGGCAGACAGCGTCAAACTGGCTGTAGACAATAGGATCAGTGGTTCTAATGTACAAGTAGAAGCTATGGCAGACAAGGATGTCAAGGATACTTTGTGTTCCATACAAGATCAGATAAACGAAAAGAACAGAGAACTGGAGATACTTGAGCTTCAGGAAACAGCATGGAAGGATAACGCTGATTTCAAAAACAAGGAGTCCGTTTCCATAGAGGCTATGGTCGGATATATAGAAGCTCTTGAGGAAAGACTCAAAAAGATAAACGAAAAGAAAGCAGCTTTGGGAAAGGATGTTGAAGAGCTCACAAAGCAGTATCAAGAGCATGAGGAATGGCTCAGAGAACCTTATGTAAAAGCAGATCTTTGCTGCGAAGAAGAGGGTGACTATGGTTTTGAACTCGCATACTTTTGCAATGATGTTTGCTGGATGCCTTTCTACGAGATACATACAGATGACAGCACAGACAATATACTCATAAAATTAAGAGCAAAGGTCTATCAGAACACTGTAGAGGACTGGGAGAAAGTAAAGCTTCATCTTTATCCGACAGACCCTTCCCTATCAGGTACCATACCGACCCTCTATCCAAACAGGCTCAGTTTCTATACACCTGCACCTGCAAGATATTCCGGAGGAATGGGCATGATGAAGATGGCTATGGCAGCAGCTCCTATGGATGAAGCAATGGAAGATGCCGCTTTTGAAATGCCGATGAACAGCATCGCTTCGGAGTTTAAAACGGTGAGCAGGGCTTCAGCCGAGTTCAAGATCAATGATTCTATCCTCGAATATGACCTTGCAGGAACCTGGGATGTACCAAGCAGTAAAGAGATAATATGCGACCTTACAGATCAAAGTGTATCATGCCGCTATCATGATATATGCGTACCAAAACTTGATACAAAGGTATATCTTGCAGCCGAAGTAAAGACGGCTGATGCCGAATCCCTCATGGATACCAATGCGTCCATATATATCAAGGGAACATATATGGGAGATGCATACATAGAAATGGATGCGTCAAAAGAGCTTTATGATATATCCCTTGGCATAGATGAGACCGTAAAGATACTTCGCAAACGGACAAAGAGGTTTTCATCAAGCGTCCTACTTAAGGGTCAGAAAAAGATCGACTTTGAATTCGAGATCACAGCCTCAAGCAAAAAGGACAGAAAATGTGATCTGACCATTATCGATCAGATACCTGTTTCGGAAGACAAGACCATAGAGATCACCCAAGGCGATATCTCAGGCGGCGAATATGATGAAAAGACGGGAGAAGTCAAATGGAACATTTCTCTTGAACCTTCTGAGACCGCAAAGAAGATACTCAGCTACAGCGTCGCATATCCAAAAGATAAGACAGTAAACAACCTATAAAGGATGGTTCTTGGGGGCTGAAGTTCTTCAGCCCTCTGTATTTTTTATATGAAAGAAAACAAATACGGAAAAAATGTATTCGTAACAGGCGCTTCCTCCGGCATAGGGAAGGCCTGCGCTGAATATTTTGCAATGATGGGATGCCATGTTACAGGGGTATCAAGACATTGCGAGGAAGGAGCGCGGGACTTTGAAGGTGGCGGAAGCCTCGTGATGAAAAAACTCGACATAACCGATGAAGAAAAGGTAAGGGCTTTTGTAAAGGACCTGCCGGGACTTGATATAGCCATACTTTGCGCAGGCATGGGAGTTGCAGGTCCTGCAGAAACGACGCCTTCGTCCATGACGAGAAAGCAGATGGAAGTCAACTATTTCGGCACGGTGCAGACTGCTCAAAGCTGCCTTACGAGGATGAGAGAGCACGGAAAAGGGCTTCTTCTCATCATAGGTTCCATAGCAGGCAGGGTATCCATACCCATGCAAAGCCAATATTCAGCAAGCAAGTATGCACTTGAAGCATTTTGTGATGCAGTCAGGATGGAGATGAGAGATCACGGCATAAGGGCATCTATCATAGAACCGGGAGATACAAGGACAGGATTTACAGCTGCAAGAGAGACTTTAAAGGAACCCGGTTACAACGGGATAGTAGAAAAAAGCGTAGCCAAGATGGCAAAGGACGAACAGGAAGGAAGAGACCCTTTAAGCGTTGCTAAAGTCGCGTGGAAGCTTGCTTTGAGGGCGGAACCTCCTGCAAGAGTCCCTGTGGGGATCGAGTACAAGCTTTTGATGTTCCTTCTTCGGATCCTTCCTGACAGACTGAAGGAATATATCTTAAGGAAGATGTATCTTCCGTCGTGATTTTTCCGTATATTTTTTGTGCTGATGTGTAAATGATACTTTTCTTTGTTGTATAATGGCAAGGACGGTCCAAAGGGGATCAAAAGCTTAATATCTGTTTTTGTAAAAGAGGAAAAATGGGTAAGATAAAATGTAAAAACTGCGGGGCTGCTTTTGACGATGAACTGAGCAATTGCCCCTACTGCGGCACCATGAACAAGAAAGGGGCCTACAGGGAGTTCAGGATGAAGATATCGGCTATGATAGACAGCATCCTCGGACTTAAAGATGATGTTCAAAGCTCCGTGAGCAAGATAGTACTCGGATCTTTTTTAAGATCACTTATTCTCATTGTTTTGATCGTAGGTCTTGGTTTTGTCTTTTCAAGGTTTATCAATGTCAATTACTTTAGTGATAAGGAATATGATGAAAAGGCATATGAAGAGATCACATGGATGGACGAGCATTTGGACGCTCTCAATGAAGCTTTTGAAAATGATGATTTCAAGACCATTGAAAAGATATATTACGAAAGGACGGGAGCAGTCTCAAGTTGGTCTCACTATCCTGATTATTGCCTGAGGTCTGAATTTGCAGAGATAATGGGCGAAGAAAAGTTTGACGAATACGTCCTTAAAAAAGGCCTTCAATTCCTTTTCTACCCCGAGTATTTTACAGGCTACAGCGCTGCAAAGAGGATAGATAAAGAGGATTACTCAAGGATGAGAGACGAACTTCTCCTGATGTTTGAAGAAAATGGTTTTGAGTATTCCGAGCTTAAAGATATATTTGAAAAGTATAACGACGGATATGGCAATTTACGTCTTGATGATCTAAAGCCATATATAAAGGAGGCAGAGTGATGGTAAACTGTAAAAACTGCGGAGCTCCTTTAAATCTTAATGATGCCTACTGTCCTCATTGCGGCACTCCGAATCCTGAGGCTCAGGAGCATCTCCATAAGCTCATTCAATTAGATAAAAAGGTCAATGAGGCTGCAAAGGAAGTAAAGGAAGAAGTCAAAAAGAGCAAGAAGGGTTACGGTCTTTTGATAGCTCTTACCATGCTCCTTCTTGCTACCCTGGTCGTTTTGGTATCTTTGGAAGGCAGCTATGAAATAGCTGACAGGATCATAACATCCCGTATGTCAGAGACACAGATAAAGGCTACTTTGGATGACCTTCTTGACAGAGGAGAATATATAGAGCTTGATGTGTTCATGGACAAGTATTATCTGCCCTATGACGATTATTACGAATATACTGTCGTAGGATACCTTGCCGATTATTACAGCAAGATGGTAGATCATATGTCTGAGTATCTTTATGCAGTAGATCCCTATGACGATCCTTTGGTAAAGGTATGTCAGAATACCATAGATTTTAAACTTGAATACGAAAGAGACATAAAGAGGGATCATACAGAAAAGACAAAGGCTCATCTAAGAGCTCTCAATGCAGAAGTCGATGCATTCCTTAAGTATTACCTTCATCTCACCGATGAAGAGATCTCAGTAATAAAGGACATGAATAATTCAAGTCTTGTAGTGCTTGTAAGCGGGAGGCTCGAAAATGAAAAGTAGATGGGCAGGATTCGCAAGGTTTGCGATAATCATATTCATGATCATACTGTTTGTGGCTTCTGTTTCTCTTTTTACAAATATAAAAAGAGATGTCACATACAGCTCGAGGAACGTGGGCCTCAGTACTCTTAACGACTATTTCGATGCAGGCGAATACGAAAAGATCTATGAGAGCAGCATAAAGAACAAATACAGCGACGAAAAGCTGTATGCAGATGTTTCCCAGTACGAGGCTTTCGGAAGGTATTTTCATGCATATATGAAAGCTAAGATGTATGAGGATAACGGCGAATACTTAAAAGAGATGGCTAAAGAAAAGGAGAACATCTCCTGGAAAAAGATCCTCGATGTGATTGAGGCATTGGAAAAAGACCTTTAGCATTAATCTTAAATATGAAACAAAATGGACTGAAAACATTTCGCTTTCAGTCCATTTTGTTAGGAGTGTATGTGAAAACTCATAAAGAGAGTGTAATTCTAAAGCTGCTCTTATGCTTTTGCTCTTTTTCTGAAAGCATTAAGACCGGCTCCGTATATACCTGCAAAGGCTGCAAAGAGTATCCCTCCTATAGCAGCATATACTAAAGTAAGGTCATTGGTGGTCCCGTAGATCTCAAGGACTCCTTTGAATATGGAGCCTACTGTAAGGGTAGATATGGAGCAGGCTTGTATCTGCAAAAGAATGTTTCCCGGAAACAGTCCTGCTTTTTTCTTTGCTGCAGCTAAAGGAAGCGCGCCGAGAACTAATGGGATAAGGCAGGCTCCCAGCATGAAAGCAGAGTAGACCTCGTGTGAAAAGTGTTCATATATTGCAGAGAAGATGAGAGTTCCTGCTGCTGCAAAAAGATATATTTTTATCCATTTTTCAAGTATCGCTTTTGCGTTATCGTCTGAGAGAGTAAACATAACTGGTCTCCTTTCTAATATCCTATATATACTATGTCGCTTACGCTTCTTTCTTTTATGTTGCCTCCGGAAGTGGGGTTGTTTACGACTGTTCCGTTAAAGACCATGGTGCTGGATCCTCCTCCGTCGAGGTTGTATACGGTCTTTGCTCCGAGGCTTTTCGCAAATACTGCAAGCTCATAAAGGCTAAGTCCTTCGCTCTCGTCAGTCCTTCCGTCTGAAACTATGAAGAGGTAGTGGCATTCATCTATTATTGCTATTGCAGTTCTTGGATTTGATGCTTTTGCTTTTCCTACTTCATCGCTTACGCTAACGCTTATCTCTCCGTCTTCTACAAGAGCAGGACCAAAGGAGAGTATCTGCACTGCGCCTTTTTCAAGGAGCTCTTCAGCAGAAACTTCGCTTTCCATTATGATCTCAAAGGACCCGTCTTCATATATAACAAGGTCTTCATTGTCCTTTGCTGCAGTTGATCTGTACAAAACTCCGTTCCTTAATACATATCCTTTTTCCTGAACTCCGTAATAGTCGCCGTTTATGGCAAGAATGGCTCCTTCGCTTTTTGCTATCTCGCTTGTTGCTGCAGTCACGTTCTTTCCGTAAGTACTGTATGCAAAAGCTGTCTTAAGGTATTCAGGAGAACTGAGCTGAACGTCTGCAACATAGATCACTGTATCGTTCTCAGTATATTCGCTTATGCTTATGCTGATGTTATCATCGGAATAGCTGTTTTCAGTTACCAAGGAAGAGGGACCTAAGGTTTTAGAACTGCTGTCTGTGGTGGTGCCAAGAGAGGCTGTCTTTGTCTCTTCAGAAGAGCTTTTCTTTGATCTTTTATTCCTGCTGGAGTGGCTTTCATTTTCAGACTTTGTTTCAGAGCTTTCGCTTGAGACTGTTTCATTGGTAGTTGTTTGATCTTCAACGACTACATATGCTTTTTGCAGCACGAAAGTATCCAAAGTCGTATATATGGTGAATGCTGCAAGCAGGGGCAAAAAGCATTTAAGTAACATATTTTTCTTTTTCATTTTGAGCACCTCCTTTATCAAATGCTTAAAAGAATGATAAGGAATAAAACTTAAACAAACCTTAAGGGTGATATATAACCCTTGCAAATATCATCTTTCTTGAGACCATAGTCAAAATGTGATAAACTTAGATTAACATGCGGGAGTATGCTCTTTTTTATATGGGCATTTCCTTAATGAAGAAAAAAAGCGGCAGGCCTTAGCTTGTCGATAGTATTTTTAACAGGAGATGAAATAATGCTTAACATCACAAAACAGGCAGAAAACGATTGTCTTTGCGTAGCTCTTGAAGGAAGACTTGACACAGTCACTTCACCGGATCTTGAAAAGGATCTTCAGGAATCCCTTCCTGAAGTAAAGGAACTGGTCCTTGACTTTGAGAAGCTCGAATATGTATCTTCTGCAGGACTTCGTGTGCTTCTTGCAGCTCAGAAGATCATGAACAAGCAGGGGACCATGAAGGTCGTCAACGTATGCAAGGATATAATGGATATCTTTGATGTTACAGGATTTGCAGAGATCCTGACAGTTGAAGCTTTAGATGAAAAGAAAGCACAAAGCTGCGATGTAGAAGAATGCGAGAAGGAAGAAGAAACAAAATAATAGGGATAATACCTCAGGTACTTCTGCTCTTCCTTGTAGGGATGCTGGTAACAGGGATCATATCCTACTTTACTCAGTATTCGAAATCAGAGGAAGGTGTCAAGGAGAACATAGAGATCATCTCATCCCAGATATCTGAAGAGATAAAGTATTCTCTTTCTGAGTTCACATCAAGAGAATGGCTCCTTTCCTATTGGTACGAGAACTATGAGGACCTTGACGGTATAGAATATGATCTTGAAGACTATACCGGAACTGTGACTGCAGAAAACAGCAGGATGCTTTCCGAAAAGTATCCGGGACTCCAACTCAAATATGCTACAAAAGAAGACATTGAAGCTATGAGTCCTGAGGACAGGAAAATATATGCTCAGATCTGCTATACAAGGCTCATCACAAGGATGAACGAGATAAAAAGAGCCCATCATGTGGACTTCCTTTTCTGCGTCATTGCAAATGACGACTATTCTGAGCAGTTCTTCCTTTTCAGCGCCGCAGATCCCGGGTCCAAGAGAGGGACTGCCTATCAGGACGTTTACCCCATAGGCGTCGTTTCCGGGGTCAATGAGTCTCAGCAAAACTCCATGCGTCTTGCAAAGGACGAAAAGTCTCATCTTGCAGATGCCGGAGATTATGTTGACTATTACGCTTACATTGGCGAAGTGTCCGGAAAGCCTATGCTCATAGGACTTACATACAACCTGACTGAGATCATGGCAAACATCGCAAGGCAGACTGCAAAGGGTACTGCCATAGCAATAGATTATCAGCTTCTCTTTGCTGTCATAACCATAGGCCTTGTTTACTTCTTCATTTTGAACCCTTTGAAAAAACTCCAAAGGAACATCAGAAGATATGCTGAGACAAAGGACAGCGAAAAAGTAAAGAACAGTCTTGCCGACATGAGATCCCACAACGAGATAGGAGAGATTTCAGAAGACTTTGCAGACCTTACATCTGAAATGGACGATTATCTCAAGGAGATAGAGACCATTACAGCCGAAAAGGAACGTATAGGCACAGAGCTTGAACTTGCAAAGCGTATACAAGAAGACATGATCCCCAATGTATATCCTCCCTTCCCGGACAGGACAGAGTTCGATCTTTACGGAGAGATGGATCCTGCAAAGGAGGTCGGAGGAGACTTTTACGACTATTTCCTCATAGACGACGATCACCTGTATATCGCCATGGCCGACGTATCAGGAAAAGGTATACCTGCAGCGCTCTTTATGATGGCTTCTAAGATAGTCCTTGGTAACAACGCAATGGCAGGAAAGTCACCTGCAAAGATACTCTATGACACCAATCAGGCCATTTGCCAAAACAACAGAGAAGAAATGTTCGTTACAGTGTGGCTTGGCATACTTGAGATATCCACAGGAAAACTGACTGCAGCAAACGCAGGTCATGAATATCCTGTTCTTAAAAACGGAGACGGAAGTTTTGAGATAATAAAGGATAAGCACGGCTTCGTAATAGGGGGTATGGAAGGTTCTGAGTATACAGAGTATGAACTTGATCTAAAGCCGGGCTCAAGGCTATTCCTCTATACGGACGGACTCCCGGAATCAAACAATGCAGATGGGGATATGCTGGGCCTTGAAAGAGCGCTAAATACGCTTAACAAGGTCAAGGACGGCAGCCCGGGGGATATCCTTGCAGCTGTAAGAAAAGATGTAGATGATTTTGTTCAGGAAGCCGATCAGTTCGACGATCTGACCATGCTCTGCCTTGAATACAAAGGAGCATAGAAAGCTTTTCTGACCCAGATCGATAGATAAAAAAAGATAAAGATAAAAAGGAGATAATAATGGATCTAAAAAAAGGACTCAGCCTTGTTGCTGTAGGTTATTTAGTCACACTTGTCAATATCAATTTGACCTTTGGTGATATGGCTATAAACATAGTGCCGAACTTTGCAGGATGGATACTTCTTTTCATTTCCTTTAACTACCTCGGACAGTATGTTGAAGGAAAAAGCTATGTCAAATGGATAGCCCTCATAATGGTAGTCATCACAGCAGTATCATGGGTAGTAAGTATCATCAGATATCCTGTAGATATGACTATCGTTAATATTTTCGGAAGCGTTCTTAACTGCATATTCATGTTCGTATTCTTTGGATGCCTCGAAAGGATAGCAGCTGATAAAGCGCCTTCAAGGGAAGATAATATAAGGACACTAAAGATACTCAATCTTGCTCTTTCTATAGCACTGGTCGTGAGCGCAGCTTTGGTCCTTAATAAAGTAAACAATCTTACTGCTACTCTCGTACTCACTGTGGGAGTGGCTGCTCTTGTGACAGCTATAGTCACCTGTGTGAATCTCTTTAAACTTAAAAACGAGATAGAAGGATAACAATATATTTAAAGTTTCTTGCGCCGAAAGGCGGGGGATGGATAAATGGATACAAGTGTGACCATAGAATTAAAGGGAAGGATAGATTCCAATAATTCTGCAGAAACAGAAAAAGAGATATTTGCAAAGCTTGAAGGAAAAGAAGGTTCCTCGGTCATCCTTGATGCTGAAGAACTTGAATATATCTCAAGCGCAGGCCTTCGCGTGATACTTCATGTAAGGAAGGAATTCCCCGATCTTAAAGTGATAAACGTAAATTCAGATGTCTACGAGATCTTCGATATGACAGGCTTTACGGAGATGATCACCATAGAAAAGGCCTACAAGAGGATGAGCATCGAAGGATGCGAGGTCATAGGCAAAGGCGCAAAGGGGACAGTATACAGAGTCGACAGCGACAATGTAGTCAAAGTATACAATGATGCTAATGCCCTTGAAGCTATACAGCACGAAAGAGAAGTTGCAAAGCTTGCGCTGATCCTGGGCATTCCTACAGCCATATCCTATGATGTTGTAAGGGTGGGAGACAGCTTTGGCTCAGTTTTTGAACTTCTCAATGCAAGGTCCTTTTCAAAGATCATAGCAGAAGAACCGGATAAGATGGACTGGTGCGTAAAGGAATACGTGGATATGCTAAGGCTCATCCACAGCACTGTTGTTCCTGAAGGAAAGCTTCCCGACATGAAGGATACTACCATCATGTGGGCAGAATATACAAAGGACTATCTGCCGGAAGACTGCGGCAAAAAGCTTTTAAAGCTTGTAAATGACGTCCCAAGGACCGATCACATGGTCCATGCCGATTATCATACAGGAAATTTGGAACTTGTAGGTGATGAGGTCCTCATCATAGACATGGATACACTTGCAGTCGGAGATCCTGTTTACGAACTTGCTGCCATGTACAATGGCTTCATAGGCTTTTCTGAATACGACCACAATGTTGTCAAGGAGTTCCAGGGCTTTGACTTTGAGACTTCCAAAGCATTTTGGCATAAGACTCTTGCAGCCTATCTTGAAACAGAAGATGAAGCAAGGATAAAGGAAGTCGAAGACAAGGCAAGGGTCCTTAGCTATGCAAGGCTCATAAGAAGGTCCATAAGAAGAGGCGGCCTTGAGGATGAAAAGAGCAAGGCTGAAATAGAGCTTTGGAAAAATGAGCTCATAGAGCTTCTTGGCAAAGTAGACAGCCTGACATTCGACACTCCAAAGGCTGAAGGAAACAGCTCCTTAAAAGAGCTCGATATAGAAGCTGTAAATGCAAACATGTACAAGGTCATAGACTTTGTGACAGGTCTTGCAAAGGCAGGCGGAGCAAGCCCAAAGGTGCTCATGGACCTTGAACTTGTAGTCGAAGAGATATTCGTAAATATTGCAAACTATGCTTATGCTCCGGGCACAGGGCGCGCAGTCATAACAGCGGAGCTTTCAGAGGAACCAAAGGCTATCACCGTAGTATTTTCTGACAGCGGAATAAAGTATGATCCTCTTGCAAATGAAGACCCTGACATAACCCTTCCTGCAGAGGAAAGGCCTGTCGGAGGCCTTGGCGTATTCCTTGTAAAGAAACTCATGGACGAAGCGTCCTATGAGTATTCAGACGGAAAGAACAAACTTACAGTCAAGAAACTGTTCTGATACATTATCGTGAGAGTATTTAAAAAGATAGATCTTCATATGCATTCTACAGTCTCTGACGGGACCAATACTCCTGCGGAGATATTTTCCCTTGCAAAGGAAAAGGGACTTGAGCTTTTTTCTCTTACTGATCACGATGCAGTAAAGGGCGGAAAAGAGATCTTGGATATCATCTCAAAAGAAGGAGACGACCGTCCCAGATATATAACCGGCGTAGAGTTTTCGTGCAGAGACGAGGAAGGTTCCTATCACATCTTAGGTTATGGATACGATCCGTCATCTCCTCACATAGAAAAGGTAGTGCTTAGCGGCCATTATCTCAGGATGTCAAAAGTCACTGCAAGGCTAGACTTCATAGCAGACAACTACGGCTTCGTCTTTTCAGATGAAGACAGAGAATACATACTTAATATGGATAATCCGGGAAAACCCCATATAGGGAATATGATGGTCAAATACGGATATGCAAAGACCAAAGAAAGCGCCATCAAGGATTATCTTAACAAGGTAGATTTCAAGCATGACTTCATAAGGCCCGGAATGGCTATAAGAGGCATTTTAGCAGCAGGCGGGATCCCTGTACTTGCTCATCCGTCCTTTGGGAGCGGAGACCAGCTGGTCATTGGTGAAGATATGGACAAAAGGCTAAGGCGCCTTGCTGAATACGGACTTAAGGGCGTTGAAGCATATTATTCGGTCTTTACGAAAAAACTTACTGATGAGATGCTGTCCTTTGCAAAGAAGTACGATTTTTATGTCACTGCCGGAAGCGACTATCACGGAAAGAACAAGATGATAGAAATGGGCGATACAGGCTTTTTCGATGCCAAAAACATGGAACCCGGAATGCTTAGATTCTTTGAAGATGTTGATATACGATAATTATGGATCTTAAATTCGATACCTTAGACAAAAAACCAAAGCTTTGGGACCTGATCCCTGTAAGCATATTGTTTGCAGCAATAGAAGCGTTACTTATAATAAAGGATCCGTCAAGGTATGACCTTGCAGTCTCAGTGCTTCAGGTCATACTCCTTTTATATGTACTTGTACGCCTGATCATAGCCTTCTTCAGGCAGATAAGGTACAATCCCTACTCATACAATACCATTTACTATTTCGGTTTTTCCGTATTCACATTCTTTGTCATACTGGAGCAGTGCGTCCTGATCTACTATATCGCCATAAGCGAAGAGCCCTATGATGTAGTCTCTGTGGTCTCATACCTTGTCAATGCGGCAGACGGTTTCATGCTTTTGACTTTCCCATTCCTTTTCATTTTTTCGGTAGCGCTTTGCATATCGAACATATCCCTTTTAAGGCATGAAGGAAAGCGTTTTGTTAATGTTCTTGGGATAATACTCGCAGTCCTCATAGTAGGAGGCGGGGCTCTCATTTACGCTTTTGACTATTATGCTACAGGAAGTGAATTTCAGGTCATGATGCATGACATCTTTGCCAATACTCTTTCTGCCATATATCTTTACTTTGAATGTATGATACTCGGAGTCATCGTTGCAGATGCAATCGCAGCAAAGCACGAGCCAAGATATGACAAGGACTATGTCATAATCCTTGGCTGCTCCATGCAAAAGGACGGAAAGCCGACACCTCTTTTAAGAGGCAGGATAGACAGGGCCATAGAGTTTGCAAAAAAGCAAAAAAGAGAAACAGGTAAGGATCTCATCTTCGTTACGTCAGGAGGAAAGGGATCTAATGAACCCATCTCTGAGAGTGAATGCATGAAGAGATACCTCCTTGAGCAAGGTATCCCCGAAGAAAGGATACTCGAAGAAGACAAATCGACAAATACCTTTGAAAATATGAAGTTTTCAAAGGAAAAGATCTTAGAGATATCTTCTAGCGCCAAGGTCGCTTTTTCTACTACCAACTATCATGTTTTCAGGAGCGGGCTCTATGCAAGGAGAAACAAACTAAGAGCTGTAGGCATGGGCGCTAAGACAAAGTGGTACTTTTGGCCTAATGCTGCTGTAAGGGAGTTCGTAGGACTTTTGACAGCCCATAAACTCAAGCAAGCCGTTATATTTACAAGCCTTATCGTATTTCATGTTGCTTTGACGCTTTTCATATATCTGTACTAAACAAAACATTAGCGTCACAGAAATCGTCACATTTTAAAGAACATTGCCAAACAGGCTAAAATCTACTGTAAGCGTCGCCTTTGTGACGCTTTTTTTGATGTTGGCAACCGTAAAATCAGGTCGTAAACAGGAAACATTAAGGAAAAAAACAAAAGGTAACAGGAAATGACAAACTTCATCACAGGAATCAAAAGAATAGCAGCAGTTCTGATCAGCGTAGTTTTGCTCATCAGCGCACTTCCCATTTATGCATTCGCAGACGAGTTTGAAGAAGCAGCAGCTCCTCAGGTCGCAGTAGAAGAGACCCAGGAGACAGTTCAGGAAGAAACAAGTGCTGTTGATACACAGGAAGTAGCTTCCGAAGCAGCAGAAGAAAAGGCTGAAGAAGTTATTGATGAGACAAAAGTAGATGCAGCTGAGGAAGTCACTGAAGAAGCTGAAGCAGTCTCTGAAGAAGATGAAATAGTTGAAGAAGAAGTATCCGAAACAGCTGAAATGACTGAAGAAACAGAGAATACAGAAGAAGTTTCCATGGAAGCTGAAGCAGTTGAAACAGTTGAAGAAGAAGTATCCGAAACAGCTGAAATGACTGAAGAAACAGAGAATACAGAAGAAGTTTCTAAGGAAACTGAAGAAGTCTCTGAAGAAGTTGAAACAGTTGAAACAGCAGCAGAAGATGTTTCCGAAGCAGTTGAAATGACTGAAGAAGAAACAGCAGAAGACCTTGTATTCCTGACTTTCGATCTTGGCGAAGGACTTGAACTTGCAGGTCTTTTCCCAAAGGACGCTATAGTCGTTTCCGTTCCTGTAAGCGTTGAGATCGAGGGCGAGGAAGTTCTCGCATCCTTCGACATCACCATATATGAAAATGAAGAGATGAAAGAGCTCGGTACAGCATGGCAGCCCGAAGGCGACAGCATCACAGTCAGGATCAAGGGCGATGCATTCGGAAGCGAAGAGCTCAATGTATATCACACACCGGAAGGCGGAGAACCTGAGTACAAGGGAACCACTACAGCTGTTGACGGAACAGTCGAATTCGAAGCAGACAGCTTCTCCGTATGGACAGTATCTAGAGTCATAGTTCCGGGACCTTCCGACATCCCAACAGGATGGAGAAAGATGACGAACACGGACGAGTTCCTTGAAAAAGCAGAATCCGGTATATATATCGGCCAGACAGCAGGATACTACCTGACAAATGTGACCATCACAGAAAAGAACATGATCGGTATCAAGAAGACAAAGCCGGCCCAAAGCTACCCGGCAGACGAAGCAGCTCTCTACTTCTTTGAGAGCGCAGGAGAGAGCAAATACTATGTATATTGCATGAACGGAAATGAAAAGCAGTACGTAGGCAGCGAAACACTCAAGGACCTCTACTTTACAGATGAAGCAGGAAGGACAGCATTCGACCTTTCTGTCGATACAAACGGCAGATTCAACTTAAGTTACCAGGGTTGGTTCTGGAACATGCAGTACGGTGAAGGCGGAAACAGATTCTGCCCATACAATGTAGCAGGCGATCAGAACAACAACCTCTACTTCTGGTACTATGAAGAGATCGAAGAAGAGACTGCAGGTCTTGATAAAAAGAGCTTTGGACTCATGAACTGGAACGGCGGAACTGCCGGAAAAGCTCTCATGGCAGAGGAAAGAGACGGAAAGCTTTCAGCTCTTGCTCTTACTGTCATGACAAAGGCTGGAAACAGCGAAGAGAAGCTCTTCGTTCCAAAGGACAGCGATATTACAGACTGGACCTTCAGATGGATAAAGGACGACACATATTATCTGACAACAAAGGCAACTGGAAGCTTAAGGTATCTCAAGATCACAGGAAAAGGCCTTTATCTTGCAGACAGCCCGGATGAAAACTGCATTCTTACAGTAACTGCAGGCACAGGCATCCACAAAGGACAGGTATCCATCAAAGCAGGAAAGAACATACTCACATACAGTGGCAAAGTAGACACAGGATTCACAGTAAACGGAGCAGCAGGAAGCGAATGGCTTTATCTCACAGCAGTATCCGAACTCACATCCGAGTACTTCATGACCTACTCCGCAAGCAAGGTCAGCGTATCCGCAGAGGAAGTCACAAACGGATCCAGGATCATACTCTATACAAGAAGCTGGGACGAAGCAAACAGCAGATACGTATTCTACGCGGTAGACCACGACGGAAGTCTTGTTCCCGTATTTGAGAGCGGCGACTCCATACAGTGGGTAGGCGGCAGACTCAACACACTTCTTTGGAACCTGGTCGAATATTACTGGGAAGGCTCCAATGAGCCCAACTACTTCTATGAGCTCTACAACCAGTACTCCCAGAAGTACATAGCACCTCAGATCTCCAAGGGACAGCTCCTTTCCGGAGACGTCATCGGTATCAACCTCAACGGAAGACGCAACGGACAGTACTACTCAAGCATACTTGCATGGGATGAGACTGCATACAAATATACAGGACTTAAGGTCGAAAACGGCAAGGTCGTTCCCTGCAGCTTCGCTGAGGCAGAGGACTTCTACTTCGCAGTCATGCAGGACATTTCCGTTGACGATGAGCTCACAACAGTCCCTACAGTCGATCACACACAGTACGGCATCACCATGAAAATGGTCGACTTCAAAACAAGAGACGAGATGAGCTCCTTCCTCGGAAACAATGCAGGCGGCGCTGTCTATACAACAGTAGACGGCCTCCTTTCCTCAGATCTTAAGGCAAACGGTTATCCTACAGCAAAGGGCGGCTCCCTTGCTCGACTCTTTGCAAATGCTCAGGAAGTAAACCACCTCTTCATAGCAAGCACATACAGCGGAAGTGGATACTACGAATTCGACAGCACACAGAACTTCGCATCTCTTCAGTCTGACGGAAATTTCAGAGTATACAAGGAGATAGGTTCCTACGATGCATCCACATCCATCCACTACCAGCACGGACAGTTCTTCCCATACAACGATATCGAAGCAGGAAAGTTCACATCCGTAAACAGATACAACCTCTACTCTGCAACAGGAGTTCCTTATCCTGATACAGACCCAAGGAAAAGAGAGCAGCTTTACCTTGTTCCAAAGCCAAACTTCTACTTCGCAGTAGAAATAGAAGCAAGCTTCACACAGACTCCCGACGGTCTCGATGCATGGGGACACGACATAGTATACGAATTCACAGGCGATGACGATCTCTGGCTCTATGTAGACGGAGAACTGGTCCTTGACCTTGGCGGCATCCACAATGCTCTCCCCGGAACAATCAACTACAGCACAGGCGCTGTTAATGTCAACGGAAAAGCAACAAGCTTAAGAGAGATCTTCCACGATAACTATATCGCAAGAGGATACAGCGAAAAGAAAGCAACAAGAATGCTTTCCGAGATCTTCGAAATGAACGAAAGAGGACAGTGGGTATTCAAGGAATATACCACTCACACAATGAAGATCTTCTTTATGGAGAGAGGCGCAGGAGCATCCAACCTTCATATGAGATTCAACCTCGCTTCCGTAAAGCCGGGCAGCGTACTCCTTTCAAAGGAACTCGGTGGAGTTGAGAACAGCGACTCCGTTGAAGCAGAATTCCCATATCAGGTATTCTACAGAGTCATGACTGCAAGAGGTCTTGTTGAAAGACAGCTCGTTCAGGAAGAAGGAAAGAATGACGTTGCAGTCTATAAAGACAGCATCAACCCACTTAAGAGCAGCAAGAGCGTTGTAATAAACGGAAAAGAATATAAAAACGTATTCCTCCTCAAAGCAGGAGAGACAGCAGAGATCAGTTTCCCTGAGGATGCAGTGGATTACCGCATGGTAGAGTGCGGAGTCGACACCAATATCTTCAGCAGCGTTACAGTCAACGGCACAAGACTTACAGGAGAAGGCAGAGGAAATACAAAGGATTTCGGCCTTGGCTATGAATCTATAGAAAAAAGAGCAAGAGTAACTTTCGTAAACCATGTAGATCCTGAAGCTCTCAGAACAGTTACTATCACAAAGAGGCTCTTCAACGAAGCAGGAGACAAGGAACTTAGAAGCGACGAGACAAGATTCTCCTTAAGACTTTACCTCGGAACAGGATTCGGCAGCGAAATGATGCCTGCAAACATGAAGACCTACTTTGTAAAGGATCAGGCAGGAAACTACTGCTCTTGGAACGAAGAAGCTCAGAGATTCGAATCCCTCGGAAAGAGAGATTATGCAAAGCTTACTGCAGCAGAAAAAGAAGCAGCAAGATTCACAACATCCATGAACGGATCTGTATCCAAGATCCCCGCATTCTACACAGTAGAACTCAGAGAAGTCCTTGCAGGCACCAGAGTTTATGCAGAGGAAAGAGCATATGAGATCCCTGACGGATATTCACTTCAGAAATATGTAAGATTTGAAGATGCAAATGAAAAGGGCATCGATTCAGAAGAACCTGTAGCAGTGACAGTCAATTTCGGAAAAGACCCGCACATAGATGTCTGCAACTTAAGAGGATGGGGACTTCGCGTAAACAAGCTCTGGTCAGATGCAGGTTATGTAGAGGACAGAGAAGATGTATATTTCGCAGTCTATACACTTGAAAATGGTGAAGAGACTCTCCTTGACGGATCTGTAAGAAGACTTTCCGGAAATGAGGACACCATCTACTGGTACTACAGAGTACTTCCAAAGGCAGGAGTTGCTTTTGAGAACTACATCATCAGAGAGGTTAAGCTCAGCGGAAACATTGAAGTTTCCGAGGACGGCACTGTATCCGGATATACAAGCGTAACAGCTCTTGCAGACGGAGAAGAGACCTCCGTTGCAGGAAGACAGTCCGGAGACAGCATCCCGGCAGCCATAAAGTATACAGTACTTTACGAAGCAGGAGAGCTCAGCGCAGACTCCAACGTAAGGATCGATACAGTAACTAACTATAGACCCGGGATCGTCTTAAGAAAGACCGATATGAACGGAAATGCTGTAGAAGGCGCAGTATTCACACTCAAGGACAGCAAGGGTTCCCTCGTTGGAAGATTCACATCTGCAGCTGACGGAAACATCAGCACAGCATTCTTAAGAGAAGGCGAGATCTATACACTCGAAGAGATCAAGGTCCCGACAGGATATTACGGACTCGAAAGACCGGCAATGATCTGTGTAAACAACGGAACAGTTACAGTAAACGGTCTTAAGGACAGCGAATACAGCCTCGAGCAGGGACTCATCCCGGTCCTTACATTAAAGAACAGGGGAATGAACTTCAGAGTCATCAAGGTCGATGCAGATACAAAGATGCCTATCGAAGGCGTACATTTCGAACTTCACCGCCAGGTAACTGTTGACGGAGTCACAACTATAGACCTCGAACCGATGGCAGGATATGAAGACCTCGTAACAGATGCAAACGGCATGCTTCCTAAGATGAACGGCCTTGCAGCAGGAACCTACGAACTCAGAGAGACAAAGGCTCAGGGCAGATACGAAAACCTTTCTTCCTACATCAGATTCACTGTAAGCGAAACAGGAAGGATCAGCCTCGAAGGCTGGGTCATGGACGTAGAGCTCGAAAAGGAAGAGACCGAGGACAGCGTTGACTATACTATGGTCATAGGAAACCACCTCATGGCTCCTGCTCCAACAGGATATACAGCAGCCGAAAACATGGCAGCATTCGCAGCCATGATGGGAAGCGGAGTCGTTCTCTCACTCTTCGCAGTATTAAAGAAGCTCTTCGGCAAGAAGGTATGCTAAAGCAGTTATATATGTTCACCAGACGGGATCCGGGAAAACTCCGGATCCCGTTTTTATATTGAAAAATGAAATAAATGAAGAAAAAAGCAAAGCGTCTTAAATCGTGACGCTTTCTTTGATGAAAAGCGTAAAAAAAGAGCATTTTAGTGTTTTGAGGTGACGGATTTGTTGATTGCAAAGAACTTAATATATAGGTGGATAAAGCAAGTGCACACAGTAAAAAAGAAAAGGCCTTAAAGGAAAAAACAAAAAGCAAAAAACAAATCAAAAAACAAAGTAAAAAACAAAGTAAAACAAAGTTTAAAGATCAAAAAGAAATCATGAAAGGAACAAAGAAAATGAAAAAGAATTTAATCAGAAAAGCAGGCGCAGTAGTACTCGCAATGGCAATGATCCTCGGTTGCAGCATGGCAGCCTTCGCAGACACAAGTCTTGGCCAGGGAGGAGAGCAGGGAGCTTTCATGGCACCGGACTCGCCAATGTCTCAGTCAAAGACAATAATCCTTGAAAAGGAACTGGTCGTATACAACGCAGATGAAGAGGAGATCAATGCTCCGACAATGAGCTACAGATATGTAGTAACTCCGGCAGCAGGCGGAAGCGAGATAACAGACGGTGCTGACAAGCACGATCCTAAAGGTTCCATCACAGTCCTCGTAAAGGACGGGATCGGATACCCGGCAGTAGCAGACGGCGGCATCGTAGCCTGGGAAGCAAAAGAGCTTGTAAAAGCAGCAAAAGACGGCGCATCAAACAAGAAGGACATAAAGATAGACTTCAGCAATATAGCATTCAAGGGCGCAGGCATCTACCGCTACATGATCACTGAAACTCCGGTAGGATCTTACGAAGCAGCAGGGATCACAGAGTCTGAGGACAATAGCCATACAAGATTCATCGATATCTACGTAAGACTCGCAGAGAACATTCCTGAAAACGTAACAAAGGAAGAACTCGAATCCACACCGGCATACTGGGACATCTACGGAGCAACATGCTTCATCACAAACAGCTCCATGACAGAGGAGACAAAGGCTCTCAATAAGACAACAGGTTTCGTTACAACATCTGAAGCAGAAGGAAGCAAAGCAGCAGACAGCTACTACACCTTCAACGTGAGCATAAGCAAGATAGTTGAAAATGATGCATACGGCGCAACAACAATAGCATTCCCCTTCACAGTTCTCTTCACAAACGAGAAGGTCTCAGCAGGAACCATAGTAAAGCAGGGAACAGGCACAACAGGAACAGACTTCGATCACAGCAAGGCAGTGGACCTCTCCAAGGGTGAACTCAAGGGAGTAGCAGAGATCAAGTCAGGTCAGAGGGTAAAATACGCAGGAATCCCAATGGGAACAGACGTAGAAGTATATGAAACAAACATCGCATCCGGAGTCGTATACGTAGTAGATACAAAGGTCGACGATGCAGAAGCAGTAAGAGACGAGTCAGTCAACTGGGGTGAAAAGCCAAGCGCAGCAATAGCTCAGGCAGATGACAAAGCATCCTTCGAATCAACAAAGGCAGTGCTCCTCACAGAGGCAGATACAAAGGATGAGCTGGGTCACACTATAGAAGTTACGAACACTCTCATCACGATCTCTCCGACCGGAGTTTCCTTAAGAGTAGCTCCCTACATCATCCTCATGGCAGCAGGTATAGCAATGCTCATCTTCGCAAGACGCAGAAGAGAGATGTGCTAAGAGATAAAGAAGGTCAAAGTTTAAAAGGTTTCAAAGGGGGAAAACATATAGAGCAAAAGCTTAGATGAAAGGTATATCAAGGGGCGGCAATAAAGCCGCCCCTCAAAAGAAAAAAAGCCCCGGCGCCTTCAAAAAAGAAGGTACCGCAGTTATCAAAAAGCCGGGGCAATATATTTTTTGAGCTCTGCAAAAGCTCCGCGAGAGGACGCGAGGCTTCTCTAGATCTCAAAGGATAAGTATGAAAGGAAGTAAGACAGTGGATAAGGATCAAAGAATAAAAGAAGCTGAAAGCAGAGCTGAAAAACTCGGAAAGCTTTCAAAAAAGATAAACAAAGAAGAAAGGTCTGTAAAGAATTATCAGTTCTTCATATTAAGACTCGCAGCATTTCTCCTGGCCATGTGGATCATATTCTTCGTTCTCATCGGAGTTCTCCATATGCCGACCAGCGATATGTATCCAAGAGTGGATGCAGGAGACTTCGTTCTTTACTACCGCCTTGACAAGGATGTCAAAGCTCAGGATGTCATAGTATTTGAAAAAGACATACCAGGAGAAGGAAAGCAGACATATATCCTGAGGGTGGTAGCTACAGCCGGAGATACTGTGGAGATAACAAAGGACGACAGACTCAAAGTCAACGGGAACATAATGGTCGAAAGGAACATCTTCTACCCGACTCCCATTTACAGCCAGATAACTGAATATCCCTTAAGGCTTGAAGAAGGCCAATGCTTCGTACTCGCCGACTCAAGGAACGGAGGGACCGACAGCAGATATTTCGGACCGGTCGAAAAGGACGAGATCCTCGGAACGGTCATAACAGTGATAAGAAGAAACAACCTATAGCGATAATAGTTATGAAAAAGAAAGGAGGAAAGGACCATGAAAATGATGGAAAGGATATTTAAAGCCAAACAAAAAGATGCCGGAAGACCGGGACTTGGAACTGTTCTTAAGATGGGAAACTCTTTCATATCGGCAATGTCAGGACTTTTAGCAGTCACAATGATGCTCTACTCAGGAATAGTCCTTTATGACACCTTTTTTACGCAGGTATCAGCATCGAGCGCATATGATCTTCTGAACGTGAAAGCAGAACTCATAGACGATGAACTCATGCCTTTGTCGGGAGGAAAGCTCCTTTATACTTTAAACGACGATCACAGAGCATGGCTTACTCTTGACGATACCAATGTGGACTATCCGGTCATGCAGGGAAAGGACGATCTGTTCTATGCGACCCACGACATCTACGGTAAAGTCAGCTTGACAGGAGCCATATATCTTGCAGCGGGAAACGAAGGGGACCTTTCGGACAGCTACAACCTCATATACGGACATCACATGGACGGAAAAGCCATGTTCGGAGCTCTTGATGATTACATGGACCAAGACTTCCTTGAAGAGCACAAAGAGGGCATCATAGTAACTCCGGATAAAGCTTACGACATATATGTATTCGGTGTCATCATAACGGACGCTTACGAAAACCGCATATATTTCGTAGGAGACAGGATGGAGCAGGTCATAGGTTTCCTAAGGGCTATGAACGAAAACAGCGACGGAAAGACTAAAGTCCTTTTTCTTGACGAAGCAGCCCTCGAGGGAGCAGAAAAGATAGTTGCTCTTTCTACATGCAGATCGGCTGAAACAAGCGGAAGACTGGTCATATTCGCAGTCATGACTGAGCACAGTGAAGATGATCCGGGGAATGATCCAATTCCCGGCAGCACGCCGGAAGACCCTAACCCGGATCCTTCAGAAGATCCTTCTGAATATCCTGAGGACCCCTATGAAGAGATCGATGACGGTCCGGCTCCAAAATCCCACGGCATGGCAGCCTGGGCTCTTGTGAACCTCATATGCACTATCATGGCAGCATATATGTTCCTTCCACTCCTTCACTTAAGAGCGAAGTACGGAAGAAAGAAAGCAATGAAGGAATTCAATGAGGAAAAGGAGCTTTTAAAGACTCTCGAAGACCCAAGCGAAGAAGAAGCAAAGGAAAGAGACCTCATCTACGACTTCGCAGTTGAAGAGAAAGAAAAAGAAGAAGACAGGACAGTAACAAGAGAAGAGATAACTGAAGATGATTATAAAGATGCAGTAGAGAAGATATTCTACCATGTAAAGAAGTTCGCAAAGAGCTTCAGATTCGGATTCATAGTAGAGATCCTCATGGTCATAGGAGCTATAGTAACTTTCATACTCACAGAGAATATGAGGCTTCCCATGGTACTCGTCGACAGATGGACCCCGCTCATGATCATATTCATGGTCATATGCTGGGCTGCAGATATCAAATATATGAGATACAGAGACAAATTCATAGAGCTTGAAGAAAGAGAAGAAGAATAAGAGAATACCGGGCTTTTTTACCACTGTTTACACTTCCTAAAAGATTACCTGATTAATATACAAAGCCCGGGAAGCCTTTCATAATGTTCTTTTTGAGAGCATATTCAATAAGGAGACCTGCCGCAAATGCGGCAGGTCTTCCGTTGCTTTTTTATTCCATTTTGCTTTGTATGATAGTATAATGATGCATGTCTTTGAGCATATATGCATATCTAAGGCAAAAGAAAAGGAATTATCAAATGAAACGAAACATATTGGAAAACAAGTGGTATCTTTACCTTACTGAATTCTTTTCAGGCATGGCAGTAATGGCAGTAGAGCTTGGCGCCAGCAGGCTCCTTGCTCCATATTTCAGTTCTTCTCAGATAGTGTGGACCATAATCATAGGGACCATCATGATAGCCATGGCCATAGGAAATGTAATGGGAGGAAAGTGGTCAGACAAAGACCCAGATCCTGCAAAGCTTTTTAGGCGCATACTCATATCAGCTGTATGGATAGCTCTTATTCCATTCCTCGGCAGGTATATAATCATAGGCATCATGGGCCTGATAGTAGTCACTATAAATCACAACATGCTCATATGGGCTGCTTTTGCTGCCTGCATGATCATATTCGTCTTCCCTCTTTTCCTCCTTGGAACTGTTACTCCCTCTCTTATACGCTTTACGATGTCAGACCTTGAAGAAAGCGGAAGAGTAGCGGGACGACTGGGAGCGTGCAATACCATAGGCAGTATTATAGGAACCTTCCTTCCGACCTTTGTGACCATACCGGCAGTTGGCACCTCTATTACATTCCTTATCTTTTCAGGTATACTTCTCGTTATCGGCGCTTTATATTTCATCATAAACGGTGGAAAAAAGACTGCAGCTTTGGTCTGCGCAGTCATTTACCTTCTTGCTTCAGTCTTTGGATGGAATGCAAAATTCGCTTTTTGGATAGACGACCTTACATATGAAGGAGAGTCTGTATACAATTATCTTCAGGTAAGCGAAAACAAGAAAGAAGTAGTCCTGTCCACAAATGTTATGATAGGCGTGCAGTCCGTATATATGAAGGACGATACTCTTACTGGCATGTATTATGATTATGCTCTTGCAGCTCCTGTCATGGCAGCAAGAGAGGACCCAAAAGTCCTGATCCTCGGCATGGGAACAGGGACTTTTGCTCTTCAGTGCAGGAGATATTTTCCTGATGCCCATGTAATAGGCGTAGAGATAGACGAAAAGATAACGAAGCTTGCAAGAGAATATTTTCACCTTACAGAAGACATACCTGTAGTCACCTATGACGGAAGAGCATATATACAGTCCACAGATGAAAAGTACGACATCATAATGGTTGATGCTTATCAGGATATAACCATACCTTTTCAGATGAGCTCAGTTGAGTTCTTTACGCTTGTAAAAGAGCACCTTAACTACGGCGGTGTCATGGTGGTCAACATGAATATGCACGGAGAAGAAGGTGACGACGATACGACTAAATATCTTACAGATACCATAGCAAGCGTATTTCCAAACGTAGCTGTAGTAGACGTTCCTTATGCTACCAACAGAGAACTCTTTGCCATGGCAGATGACGATCCATCAGTAGCTCTTACAAGAGGCCTTGAAGGACTTGAGGCAGCAGATCTTTCATCTATGATGAGCAGAGTGTCAAAGAATTTAAAGGCCGTTAAGGGCGGAGATAACATATGGACTGACGACAAGGCTCCTGTGGAACTTGTAGGAATGAAGACCATAGACATACTCATACAGGATGAGGCAGGCTATTACAAAGGCATTTACGAAGAAAAGGGCATCAAAGGCCTCATAGAGGATGTCATAGGGTGAGTGCTAAACATTAATGAGTTATAGTTACAGCAAAAAAAGTTATTAGAATTATTAGAAATGACATTTAAAAACCTCTTTCATTTTAGGAAGAGGTTTTATGATGACCTGTTTACTTTTTGTATACGGTCTGTGTCCCGTCGAACTCTTCAGGGAAGAGCTCAAAATATTCCCTGAAACCTTCTATGGTGAAATGATCTGGTTTTGTTGAATAGATCCTGTAGTCTCCAGTTTCATCTGTCATTTCGTAATACGTATCGTGGAAACCAAGCCTTAGGTAGAAATTTTTCCTTCTTTCCCTTTGCTCTGCATTGCTTGCATTCGGGTCGTCAGGTTCGATATCAAGGACCAGGTCTTTGTCAGCATAGGTGGAGAGGAGATCCTTTACTATAGCTGTTCCGTAGCCCTTGCTTCTTAGCTCTGCTCTTGTTGCAAAGTAGAGGAGATAAGCATATTCATCAAGGACCATCATGTAAGCAAAACCTATGAACTTTCCCTGATCATAGTATCCCCACATGTCGATCTCTTTTTTGAGGCTGTACTTCATTAGCATGAAATAGGAGATGCGCTCGATCTTTGGGAATGCGCTTATATACAGCCTTTTTATCTCTCTGTTATGACGAGACAAAAGATGTATTTTCTTTTTTGTAAGCTTAATATTCATAACACAAGTTATGATACAATAATATCAAAGAAAAAGACAGAGGTATTTATTTCTATCTAAAAAGAAGGAGACTTTCCTTTTTAGGAAAGGGGCTTAACTTATGAATAACAAAGGCGTTACAGTAGAAAAACAGATGACAGATTGCGACATACTCTTCATGATACCGGGGAGGATGAGCAAAGATGTAAAGCATCTTAAAGGAGTAGATGATCCAAACGGGAATATATTCATTGAGACCATAGAGGATTCCATGGATGAGGAACTTCAGGAATCTACGAGGATGCAGTCTCTTATAGATCCGTCGCCTGAATATTTAGAGCGCTTTACAGTATTAAAAGAAGAAGAGGAAGATGATATCAGCGAAGAAAAAGTCTTCGGCATCAAGATAAAGAGCAAAAAGAAAAGAAAGAGAGTAACTGTAAAATCTTTCGACCGCTGCTGCCTCGGAAGCTGCATGCTCAAATTCATACCTGATCCCGACATGCCAAGGGGCACAGAAGATGTCTTTTTCCCGGCATTCATACTCATAGATAGACATACATATACAAGGTTTTGCGTCCTTGAACTTTATGTAAAGGATTGCGATGACGGCGTCCACATCCTTGAAGCCTTCCGGCACGGGCGCATGAGGATAATATACAAAGGGCAGGAATATGATGAAAAAGGATTCATGACCCTTGATGAAGTGAACATGCTCCCCTGGGGCGCAAAGAGGAGCGCAGTTTTTGCTTACGGAGAAACTCCTAAGCAGCACATCATAAACTGCCTTGCCAATGAGGAGTCTCCTAATGACGGCAGCGTTGCAGGATACATGAAAGAGATAGTCGAATCAAAGGACAGATCTCAATATGAAGGCATCAGGACCTTTGCTTCTACTGCCACTCTTCTCGAGATACTTTCGGAAAAACCTGATACCTTTGCTGAAAGGGTAGGATATCAGACGACTGAGATCTTTTTCATAGAGATGCTCCTTCTTCGCAATGCATCTACAGACAATATAGAGCACAAGCTTTTCAGGATCTCGGATGATATCAGGGACGGGAAACTTAATTCAAAGGATGCAAAAGAAAAACTCGAAGAGATCCATGAGGACCTGTCACAGGCCCTTCAGTTTTCAGGCACGAACCACTACTGCTGGCCTACGGTACAAAGATCAGTTACTCTCCTTTCTGAGGATTTCGGGCTCGAGGGCATAGAAAAAAGGTACGATGAGGCTGAAAACGTTCTTGAGGATATGATAGATGCCATACAAAGAAAAGAGCAAAAGACAGCAGATAGACTCAAAAACAGTTTCCTCATCATCTTGACCGCCATGTCTACCTTCAGCACTGTAGAGTCGGCTCTTTCAAGCATAATGGAAGCAAGCAATACATATATAGCTGCAGCCATCAGTGTAATAGTCGTATACCTGCTTTACAGAGTGCTCAAAAAGATCAGCGAAAAGTAGATATATTGCTACAATATCCCTTTCGGATCTTGGTCTAAACTTTGTGATTTCCTACAAACATTTTTGGTATTTACTATCATTAGATACAGTGGTATTATGTAAGAGGAGATAGTAGATCGTATCGATATATTTACTCGTTATTTCGAAAAGTAGTATGAGATATTGATACTTCAAGCCAATCATTATGAAACGGAGGTCAAGGTAATGAAGAATTATGAGGTTTTCTTGGAAGAAGCCAATCCATGCGGCGGAGAAGACAATCTCTCGAAAAGAGAATTTATCGAAGTAGAATGCGAAGATCCTGAAACTTATGTCAAGGAAAACGGAAGATTCCCCATCCTTGAGATAAGCCACAATGATAAGGGCGAGCTTGTCATCCACACAGGAGATACCGGAGGGTACTTCATCAGGTATACATTCAGTGAGATTTAGTTTCCTTTTCTAACATCAGAGGGGCTGCAGGATCTATGTCCTGCAGCCCCTCTTTGGAGCTCAAAAATGCCTGCGCCATTGCCACAGGCAATTGTTATTTATGAACCGTATCCTATCAAATCCTTTACGACCTCTCCGGCTATTATGAGGCCTGCTGCGGCAGGTACGAAGGCGTTGCTTCCGGGAGCCGGCCGGCCGCCCTTTGTCTGTCCTTCTTCTTTCTTTGGGGTAATAGGCGTTTCCTTTGAATAAACGACCTTTAGACGGTCTATCCCCATCTCTTTTAATTTCTTTCTCATTACTCTTGCAAGAGGACATACTGATGTCTTCGATATGTCAGCGACTTCAAACATGGACGCTTCCATCTTATTGCCGGCGCCCATAGAAGATATGACCGGCACTCCTGCATCCTTTGCGTTCTTTATCAGCTGGAGTTTTCCTGCAACTGTATCTATTGCATCTACGACATAATCATATTTCGAAAAGTCGAACATGTCTTTTGTTTCAGGGAGGAAAAAGCATTGATAAGTATTAACTACGGCTTCTGGGTTTATGGATATAGCTCTTTCCTTTGCTACCTCTACCTTTGGTCTTCCGACTGTATCGTGAGTTGCTATTATCTGCCTGTTTAGGTTCGTTATATCTACTGTATCGCTGTCGATGAGGTCCAGGGTGCCGATTCCTGAGCGCACTAAAGCTTCGGTCACATAGCCTCCGACTCCGCCTATGCCAAAAACTGCAACTCTTGAGTTTCTTAATTTTTCTACCGCTTCATCGCCAAGGAGCATCCTAGTCCTTGAAAACTGATCTGCCATATGCTTTTCCCTCTTGCCTTCTGGGTTTTCTTGATTATATCACAGCTTTTTCTTACTTTAAATAACAGCCGTTTTTCTTAGCTTTGCATTCACTGACAGGCCTTTCTTTTTCATCTTTTGAAAGGATTCGCTATATGTTAAAATGAATCGTATTTATCGCATTTTTGTATTTTTAGAGGTAGTCATGATTTCATTAAACAGAGGATGGGAATTTGCAAAGGAGTGGAGCGAAGAGTTTTTAAGAGGTGAAGGCTCTTTTGAAGAGGTACGCCTCCCTCATACTAATTTGGTCCTCCCTTATCACAACATAGACAGCGAAAGCTTCCAAATGGTATGCGGATACAGAAAAAATGTCGAAGCGCCTGTTCCTATGGAAAGAAAAAGAGCTTTCCTAAAGTTTGACGGCGCTGCTCACATTGCAACCGTATATGTGAACGGAAAAGAAAAAACAGTTCACAGATGCGGATATACTGCATTCAGAGTAGAGATCACAGAAGAATTAAGAATGGGACCTGCTAAAGTTGCAGTTAAACTCGATACAACAGAGAATCCTTCAGTTCCTCCGTTTGGCTATGTCGTAGACTACCTTACTTACGGAGGTCTTTATAGACCTGTCTGGCTTCAAATAACGGATGAGACATATATCTCAGACATCTTTGTATATACGCCCGATCTTGAGACTGCAAAGGTCAGCATCAAAGCAGAGGGAGAGGAAGACCTTTCAAAGCGCGAAAGGACAGTTTCAATACTTTCTTTAGACGGCGAAGAACTTTGCAAGGCATCGTCTTTTGGCGATGAATTTGAATTAAAGCTAAAAGGCGCAAAACCCTGGTCTGTCGATGAACCAAACTTGTATATATTAAGAGCAGAAATAGAAGGAGGGTCTTCAAAGGAGACTTTCTTTGGGTTCAGGACTGCTGTGTTCAAAACAGACGGATTCTATCTGAACGGGAAGAAGCTCTTCATAAGGGGCCTTAACCGTCATCAAAGCTATCCTTACATTGGTTATGCAGCAACTGATTCCCTTCAAAAAGAAGATGCCAGGATACTCAAGGAAGAGCTTGCATGCAATGCAGTAAGGACATCTCATTATCCTCAATCCCAAAGCTTCATAGATGAGTGCGACCGCATAGGTCTGCTTGTCTTTACAGAGATCCCGGGATGGCAGCACATAGGAGACAGTGAATGGAAAAGGCAGGCCATGGAAAATACGAAGGAAATGGTCCTTCAATACAGGAACCATCCTTCTATAGTGCTTTGGGGAGTCAGGATCAACGAGAGCCAGGACGACGATGACTTTTACAGGGAAACTAATAGGATCGCAAGAATGCTCGATCCATCAAGGCAGACATCGGGAGTCAGGTATCTTGAAAAGAGCAGCTGCCTTGAAGATGTATATGCTTACAATGATTTCTCTCACACAGGAAAGAATCCCGGAGCAAAGAAAAAGAAAAGCGTAGTCGCCGACATGTCAAAGCCACTTCTTATCAGTGAGTGCAACGGGCATATGTTCCCAACCAAGTCCTTTGACAAGTGGCAGGTAAGGCAGGATCATGCTCTAAGGCATGCGAGAGTCCTTAACGACGCCATTGGAGACGGCGAGCATGTAGGAGTCTTTGAATGGTGCATGTTCGATTATCCTACTCATAAGGATTTCGGTTCCGGAGACCGCATATGCTATCACGGAGTTTTGGACGGATTCAGAAATCCTAAAATAGCTGCGGCTGTTTGGAGCAGCCAAGGGGATGATGTTCCTGTGCTCGAGGTCAGTTCCTCCATGGATATAGGGGACTATCCTGCAGGCCAGATAGGAGATGTATATGTATTCTCCAATGCTGACAGCGTCGATCTTTACAAAAACGGTCAATATGTAACGCAACTTAAAACAAAGCCTTATGCTTTCCTTCCTCACAGCCCTTTATGTGTCGACGACTATATAGGAGAACTCTTAAAGGTCAATGAGGGCTTTGAAGGAGGCAAAGAAAAGATCATACACGAATGCCTTGCTGCAGCAAAGAGATATGGCATAAACGATCTTCCGCTTAAATACAAACTGAAGCTTGCATGGGCAATGCTTAGATACGGCCTAAAATATTCAGACGGCGTAGAGCTTTACGGAAAGTATGTCGGAGACTGGGGAGGATCTGCTACTGTTTGGAGATTTGAAGGAAAGAAGGACGGAAAAGTCGTATCTGTAAGAGAGCTTTCTCCTAATGTATCGCTTCATCTTGATGTCAAGGTCTCAAAGACAGATCTTACTGAAGGTGATACCTACGATATGGCCATGGTAAGAGTAAGGGTACTCAATGCTTACGGAAACGTTCAAAGCTATTCACAGCTTCCTGTGAGCTTTGAAGCATCAGGCTGTATCGAGCTTGTAGGTCCTAAAGTGAGCACAGCAGAAGGCGGAATGACAGGGTGCTTCATAAAGACCACCGGAGAGGAAGGAAAGGGGACACTTAGGATATGCTGCGAAGGCTGCGAAGCTTTAGAGATAGGGTTCGATGTAAAGAAGGATTTTGCCTAGGTTAAATATATAGCAAATAATTGGATGATATTGTATAATCATAAAAAGAATATTATGCAAGGAGGAAAAGCCATAAAATGGCCAACACTGAAAAAGAACTAAAAGAAATAGCTCGCCTTGAAAAGGCTAGTGCATTTCACAAACACAAGAACTACTTCGCAATACTTGTCGTAGTTCTGACCATAGTCTACATAGTAGACGAGCTAACATCCAGCGTCAGAGGCGCAGTCGATTCCTTTACGATCTGCGATCTTTTCAATACCACCTTCGGTACGCCTGAATACGACCTGGCATCCGGAAAGCTTGGTTTCCTCACCACAGGATGCTACCTCATTTACCTTATCTCGCCATTCTACAAGTCCCTCGCTGACAAGTGGGGCCGCAAGGCTTTCCTCGTCATCAATACCATAGGCATGGGCGTAGGAATGCTCGTTGCAGTCCTGTCTAATAACCTGGCTCTGTATATGGTAGGCGTAGTCCTCATGACCTTCTTTACACCAAACGATGTTCAGGTCATATATATCATGGAATGCGCGCCAAAGGAGCACAGAGCAAAGCTTTGTTCCATAACAAAGGGTATTGCTCTTATCTCCGTGTCTGCTCTTGGACTTTTTGTAAAGCTATTTGTAAATAGAGAGCATCCAGAGACATGGAGGAGCGTATATATCATTCCTATCATTTTAGCCTTCGTTGTAGGCATAGGAGCCATATTCCTTGTAAAGGAAACTCCAATATTCACACAGAAGAGACTCTCATACCTCAAAGCATCTGAAGAAGAAAGAAAAGCAGCTGCCGAAAAAGAAAAAGCAGAAGCCGAAAAAGAAAAGAAAAACAGCGTATCCGTATTCGGAGCTTTCAAGTTCATATTCAAAAACCCTCAGACAAGAGCAATAGCCATCATCGCCATACTCTTTGCATTTGCAACAGGATATACAGGCAAATATCAAAACATGATAGAGTCAGGCGTTGCAAGAGGCGCCATGACAGAAGCTGGATCTGAACTGATCCTCATGTTCTATCCTCTCATCAACGGTATCTTTACTCTTCTTGCAGGTTTCCTCATCGATGCCCTCGGAAGAAAGAAAGCAGCTCTCATACTCGGTCTTTGGACAGCAGTTGGACTTGGAATATTTGCAGTGGGCTGCATGACACAGCTCAATCCTTATGTTACAGGCTTTGCATACGGATTCTCCATAGCAGGTCTTTGGTCTATCTCTGACATGATCTACTTCGTCATCACTTCAGAGTCTACACCTACAGAGATGAGGAGCACCGTAGTAGGTTCCATGCAGCTTCTTGGTATGGTCGGAACAGGATTTAATATGGTATTCAATAACATTGTGACAATAGTCGCAGGTTCCATGAACCTTCCTGTAGTCCTTACAGCTACATATCTTCCTATCGTAGCAGTAGCTCTTGTGATCATGATGCTCAAAGTAAAAGAGACAAAGGATGTAGATCTCGACAAGATCACCATAGAGTAGCCTTTTGTTTACATTGGGCACAACCGACGCTATCGTCAAAATTGATCCCCAAGCCCGCTTTAAGTTTCTTAAAGCGGGCTTTTTTGGCACCATATTTCCTTTGTAAGGAAGCTCAGTCGATGATATAATCGTAATGTTGAGTTATTTCTGTTTTTTAACATATGTATCACAGGAGACCGTCTATGGATATCTCTATAAAGGACCGGATAGAACTTTCAGTGGGTGAAGGATCCAATAACTTCACCATGAGTCGCGGCAGTTTTACCTACAGGCAAAGGATAAACAGGCGCTCGGATCTTGAAAAGACCGGTGAGACTGCTCTTGATGATGGTTTCCTTCTGGAATTCCAGGACAGGCGCAACAAGGAAAGACACTATCTCTTTGTAAAGGAGACAGACGGCCTTGTAAGGATCAGCTACTGCGATGAAAAGGGCGCTGATATTTCTCCTTCCTATCCAAACAGATACTGGGTATCCATTCCTGCATACAGGGATGAATGCATCTACGGATGCGGAGAGACCTATTCCAAATTCGATCTTAAAGGCGAAAACGTAAGGGTATTCGTTGCAGAGCATCAAAATACCAAGAGGATAGGCGGCAAACTCATAAGAGAGACCTTCTTTGGGAAAAGACCCGAGAGGACCCTTCCTTTCGGAAGATACGAGTCCTACTGCGTAGCTCCCACCTTTGTTTCAAGCAAGAAATATTTCGTTCATCTTGATGTATCCACATTCACAGTCTTTGATTTTTCACGTCCGGAAAAGACAGTCCTCTATACCCAGGAAGCACCTGTCATATATATAAAGGATGCTGAAAGTTTCAGCCGGCTTTCCGCGGATCTTACGGATCTGACGGGAAGGGGATGGCAGCTTCCTTCATGGATATATGAAGGCGCCATCTTTGCTGTACAGGGCGGCTGCAAAAAGGTGAATGAAAAGATAGAGACTGCAAAAAAAGCAGGCGCAAAGGTCACAGGCATCTGGTCTCAGGACTGGTGCGGCTGCAGAGTCACCGGATTTGGCTACCAGGTCATGTGGAACTGGCAGGCTGATGAGTCTTTGTATCCGGGTCTTAAGGAAGAAATTGCAAAATGGAAGGAAGAGGGCATACACTTCCTTGGATATATAAACCCGTTCATGGCACTTGAAGGAGAGCTTTACAAATATGCTTCAGAAAAGGGCTGGTGCGTTAAGGACAAGGAAGGAAAGGACTACCTTGTTACTATCACCACTTTCCCTGCAGCCATGATAGACCTTACGAACAAGGATGCCTATGACTGGTACAAAAGCATAATCCAAAAGAATATGGTAGACCTTGGCATGGGCGGATGGATGGCTGATTTCGGTGAATACCTTCCTGTCGACAGCGTCCTGTCATCAGGCGAAGATCCCTTCATCATGCACAACCTTTGGCCTGAACTTTGGGCAAGGCTCAATAAGGAGGCCATAGAAGAAAGAGGAAAGACAGGAGAAGTCTTCTTCTTTACAAGAGCAGGATATACAAAGACTGCAGCCTATTCTCCTATGATGTGGACAGGCGATCAGCACGTGGACTGGTCGGTGGACGACGGTATTCCGTCTGTTATTACAGCCATGCTCTCCCTTTCCATGAGCGGCTTTGGTCTTTCTCACTCAGATGTAGGCGGCTATACTACGGTCATGAAGATGACAAGAGAAGAAGAGCTTCTCTTAAGGTGGACAGAGCTTGATGCTTTCACTCCTATGATGCGCTATCACGAAGGAAACCAGCCGTCAAGGAACGTGCAGTTCGATTCTTCGGATGCTCTTCTTAGGCAGTCCGCAAGGATGTCAAATATATATGCAAATCTTGGCTGGTATATAGAGAAGCTTGCAGGAGCATTCAACGCTTACGGCACTCCTTCTGTAAGACCGCTGTTCTATCACTATGACGAAGACAGGAATTGCTATCATATAAAGGACGAGTACTTGCTGGGACGCGATATGCTGGTAGCTCCCGTTCTTAAAAAAGGAGCAAGCAGCAGGAAAGTCTACCTTCCGGAAGACAGCTGGATCCACGTGTTCACAGGAAAGGAATACGGGGGAGGCTTCCATGATGTTGAGGCACCTATAGGATACCCGCCTGTATTCGTAAGAAAAGAAAGCAATGTCAAAGACAGGATAATAGATTCTGTTAATATATAAAGAATAATAATACGTATAAGGAGGATTCGATGAAAGACGCATCGAGAGAAAACAAGGCATCTTCAAGGTTTGCCTATGGTGCAGCTGACATCTACGGCGGAGGAGCCTTCGTCGTCATCAGCACATTCTATACAGTATTCCTTACAAAGTCCCTTGGGATGGCGCCTGCCCTTGCAGGAATGATCCCTCTTGTGGGAAAGGTCTGGGATGCTATCACAGACCCTATGATGGGAAACATTGCAGACAGAACTGTCTCAAAATACGGTCCTAAGAGATTCTGGATACTGGTAGGTTCCATCATTTCAGCTCTTACTTTCGTTGTAATGTGGATACCATTCAAAGCCGGCGGTTCGACTACAGCACAGTTCATATTCTATATGCTCATGTACATGCTGTTCTCTACAGGCTTTACTATCGTCATGGTTCCATACAATGCACTTCTTCCCGATATGGTCAGCGACTATACTGTAAGAGCAAAGTTCTCATCTGTCAGGATGATATTCTCATCCTTTGGAGCCATCATAGCAGGTCTTGTCCCTACACTTCTCATCAAGGACAATACCAATTCAAAGCATTACCTGACAGTAGCTCTCATCTTTGCTGTCTTGTTCTTTATTGCCATCATGGTCACCTTCCTTGGCACTTGGGAAAATCACAAGCCCGTAAAGAAGATCTCCATGGGAGAGACCTTTACCCAGAGCTTCACGGTCTTTAGGAACCGCTCCTTCAGGCTCTTCATAGCCATATTCATATTCGGACAGTGCGCTGCAGACTTTATGACAGGCCTTGCAGTCTACTACATAGACGATGTACTCAATGCTTACGGCGGAGGAAACTTCACCATACTCATGGGAGTCCTCCTGGTAGCTCAGTTCCTCGGCATGATACTCTTTGGACCCATCATGGCCAGGACTTCAAAGAAGTTTCCGATCCTTGCAGGAACTCCTGTAAGAATGATAGCAACTCTTGCAATGCTCTTCTTCTCTCACGAAGGAGCACCTTTTGTCATCATCCTCGTTCTTTCATTCATAATAGGACTTGGAATGGCCGGAACTTCGACTACCATCTATGCTATACTTGCTGACCTTGCAGACGTAGATGAGCTCATAACCACAGTGAATCGCCCGGGCATCTGCTCCGGTATGGCTACCTTTGCAAGAAAGATCTCAGCAGGTATTTCTTCTGCTCTCATCGGTCTACTTCTCACCATGGTAGGATACGACGAGACCCTGGCAGCAAGCGGAATGAGGCAGGCAGCTTCCACTCAGAAGGGTATCGCTTACATCTATGTATTTGCTCAGATCGTTCTCCTTGCACTTACATGGCTCTTTACTGCTAAATTCCCTGTAACAAAGAGAGAATTCAACATCGTAAGAAAAGAGACTGCAAGAAGAAGAGGCGAAGACAGCTCTGTCATCACCGAGGAAGAAAAGAAGGTCTGCGAAGCAGTCACAGGCTTTAAGTATGAGGATCTTTGGAAAGAGAGCAACGGCATAAGCTTTAAGTAAAGCTTAGCAGGGCTTAAAGATCAGACCTAAAAAATATGATTATTAGCCGCATCTTTTGCGGCAGAATGGAGATATTTTAAATGAAATACTTTTTAGACAGCGCAAAGATGGATGAGATAAAGGAAGCTTATGAGTACCTTGGCATTGACGGCGTAACCACCAATCCAAAGCACATCATGAACTCCGGAAAGCCATTTATGAGAGCCATCGAAGACATTGCAAAGTGGACAGAGGATCAGGGCTTTAAGACTTGGGCTGATTTCCCCGTATCCGTTGAGATCGATCCATGGCTCGAGGACTCAGGCAGCATTCTCAAGATGGCAAGAGAGATAAGCTCCATCTCCAAGTGCTTTGTCATAAAGATCCCGTCTGTATACGGCGGACTCAAGGCTGCAAGGATACTTGAAAAGGAAGGCATCAGGACAAACCTTACTCTCGTATTCTCACCGGCACAGGCCATAATGCCTGCAAAGGCAGGATGCCTCTTCGTATCACCCTTCATAGGTTGGAAAGAATCAAACGGTGAAGATTGCAGGCAGTACATCCAGGACATCGTAGACATCTACATGAACTACGGATACTATGGCAAGACCCAGATCATAGCAGCTGCCATCAGAACTCCAAAGCAGATAGCGGACTGTGCAGTTGCAGGCTGCGACATAGTCACCTGCGGACTTGATGTATACAAGGATTCCATCAAGCATCCATATACAGTTCAGGGCCTTGGCACCTTCAGAGATGCCTGGGATCACACAGCAAAAGAGTAATTTCCTTTCGTGTCCGGAAATATCATATTTAGAATATATTTATAAAAATGGCGGCCGGTCCCTATTTGGGGCTCCGGCTGCTTTTTGGAGAGTAAACAATGAAAATAGGATTCGTAGGTCTTGGCATCATGGGAGAATCCATGTGCGAGAACATCATCAAAAAACACGATGACAAAGTATATGTCTTCGATGTAGTAAAAGAAAAAGTAGACAAATTGGCCGCTCTTGGCGGAGTTCCATGCCAGAGCGCAGAGGAAGTGATGAGAAATGCAGATATCTTCATCACCATGGTCCCAAAGAGCGAGCACTCAAGGTCTGTTTATGAGAGCATCCTTCCTGCAGTGGACAGCACCAAGCTTTGCATAGACATGTCTACCATAGATCCTTCCGTATCTGTTGAGATAGCTGATATGGTAAAGGCAAAGGGCGGTCATTTCATAGATGCTCCTGTAGTAAAGAGCAAACCTGCAGCCATAGCAGGACAGCTCGGCATATACGTAGGCGGAGATGAAGCTGACTTTGAAAGAGCAGTCCCGATCCTTTCATATATGGGCGAAAACATCATCAGAATGGGAGACAACGGCAAAGGCCTTGTCATGAAGATCTGCCACAATGCTCTCGTTTCTCAGATCCAAAACGGAGTCAACGAGACTTCTACTCTTGCTTCCAAGTACGGCATAGACATTCTGACCTTTGCAAAGGCCATATCCTACGGCGGAGCAGGAAACTGGTATCTTGATTCAAAAAAAGACAGCATTTCAAGAGAAGATTTCACTACTGCTTTCTCCATCGAAAACGAACACAAGGACGTTCATATCTGCCTTGAGATGGCAAAGGAGATGGGCTTCAAAATGCCCGGCGAAGAGAATGCAGTAAGAGTTTACGACAAGGCCATGGAAATGGGCCTTGGCAAGGAAGACTTCTCTGCCAGCATCAAAGTCGTAAGAGCTGAAGGAGAAAAGTAAAGCTAATGGATAAACTAAAGCTTTTAAATGAACTTAACGATATGCCCATCATATCCGTATTTGATGAAAAGTTCCTCTCCTACGGAAGAGTAGTAAAAGGCTACGATGTATCGGGTCTCATCTCGTATATGAAGGATCATACTCCCATTCCTGACTCAGGAAACATATATATCGCTTCCGATGAAGAGATGGAAAAGGATCCGATAGTAAAGACCTTCTCGACCGTCTTTTACGGCGGTATGCCCATCCAGGCAGGTTACTGCAACGGAAGGAACGATACATACAACGGATTCGAATATCACAGATCATCAGAGATTAACGTTGCAGTTACTGACTTCATGCTGGTCCTTGGACACAGCGGAGATATAAGATATGGCGTTGACGGAAGTCTCAGCTATGATGTATCACAGGCAGAGGTCTTTTTTATACCTGAGGGCACAGTCCTTGAGATGTATGGAGATACTCTTCACCTCTCTCCTCTTAAAACCTCTGATGACGGTTTTAAAGGCGTAGTCATACTTCAAAGAGGAGTCAACTCTGAACTGGAAGCTGAAGAAAGAAATGAAAGAGATCTCCTCATAGAAAAAGGAGATCTTGAAGCAAAGCTCCTTCTTAAGAGATCAAAATGGGTCATCTGCCATCCCGAAAGGGAGCCCCTCGTAAAACAGGGAGCATACACGGGAGTCACAGGACCAAACAAGAGATTATATTATAAAGAGGAAAAATAAATGAAAGATTTTCAATCCATATACGTTCCTGTGGGAGCGCCTACCTTCCATCTTGAGAGCGCGCAAAAAGAATTCGAAAAGTCCATCGAACTTTTAAAGAAATTCGATCCTGATGTGGTAGTACCAGAGGAAATGCTCCTTGGAGTAGACCTTCTTGAAAACTTCCTTGAAGGCCTTCACCCTGACCTCATAGTATTTCAGGATATAACCTTTGCAAACAATGCATTCATGCTCGAGGTATTAAGAAGGTATCCTGATGTTCCGATCCTTCTTTGGACCATGAGAGAACCTGTGATCGACGGAGGAAGGCTAAGACTCAACTCCCTTACAGGAGCTTTTTCTGCTGCAAACGCAGTCAGGATGTTTGGGACCAATCCTATGGAGTACATTTACGGAGCAGCAGAAGAGAAAAAGGTCGTAAGGAAGGTCGAGGCTACATACAAGGCAGCAATGCTTAAAAAGAGCTTAAAGAGCCTTAAAATAGCTCAGATAGGCCATACCCCTCAGGGCTTTGGATTCGGTAGAGCTCTTGATACGGAGATGCTTCAAAACTTCGGTGTGCGTCTTGACTCCATAGAGGCAAGAGAGCTCATAGACAAAGCAAAGAGCTTTTCTGACGATGACATCAAGGATTATCTTGAAAAGGCAAAGGGATCCATCAAGGGACTTGATGAGACTCCTGAAAAGAACCGTCTCGATTTTGCAAGGCTTTACAGAGCCTATGACGAATATGTAAAGGCAAACGGCATAGGAGCACTTTCCTCAAGATGCTGGCCTGATTTCTTTACAGCTTTCGGAACTCCTGTATGTGCAGTCCTTGCAATGCTGAATGATATGGGCGTAGCAGCAGCCTGCGAGGCAGATACCTACGGAGCTCTTTCAATGCATATAGGACAGGTACTTTCAGGAAGTCCCGTATTCTTCGGAGACCCTGTATCTCTTAATGAAGAGGACAATACTATATACTTCTGGCACTGCGGCACTGCAGCATGCTCTCTTGCAAGAGAAGATACAGGAGCCTGCGCAGGAGTGCATTGCAACAGGAAGATAGGTCCAACTCTTGAGTTTGGATGCAAGCCTTCAGAAAAAGCAACTGTATACCGCATAGGAAGAGAATATGATGGAACATTCAGGGCATTCATTGCAAAGGGCGAGATCCTCGACATGCCTCAGCAGTTCCTCGGAACATCTCTTGTATTCAAGGCAGAAGGAAATGCAGAAGAGATCATCTACGGCGCCGTTCAGGATGGCTGGGAGCCGCACTTCGTAGTCATCTACGGTGATGTAGCAGATGAACTTCAGATACTTTCAAACATGCTGGATATACCTGCAGACAGATACTAAAAACATATGATGCTTATGAGCCGCAGCAGATCGCTGCGGTTTTTTGCATATTTCAGAACATCCATATACATGATTTAAAAAAAAGGGTAAAATAAGTTAATAGTACAATTGCTTATAATTAAGAAAGGTTATGAAATGAACCAGATCAAATGTCCTCATTGCGGTGAAGTATTCACCATCGATGAAACAGATTACGAATCAATAGTAAGGCAGATAAAAGACCACGAATACGAAGAAGACTTGAAAGAGATGGAAACCCGTCTCAGAAGGGAACTTGAGCAGGCAGAGAGACAATACAAAAAAGATCTTGAACAGGCTGAAACTCAGAGAAAAAGAGAACTTGAGCAGGCTAAAGAAATGCATCAAATAGAGCTGACTCAGGCAGTTTCCCTTGCAAAGGCAGAAGCCGAAAAGGGCATGACGGATCTTCTGTCGAGCAAAAATATCGAGATCGAAAAGCTCAATGCTAAAGTAGAAAAACAGGAAGCTGAAACTAAGCTTGCCATAAGCGAAGCCGTAAAGGAGAAAGAAGAGCAGATAAACTCTCTTGTCATAAAGAGCCAGAGTGCTGAAGAAGCCTTTAGGCAGCAGATAGCAGACAAGGATGAGATGATAGCATATTACAAGGATTTTAAGACTAAGCAGTCTACAAAAATGGTAGGAGAGTCCCTGGAACAGCATTGCTCCTATGAATTCAATAAACTTAGATCTACGGCCTTTAAAAACGCATACTTTGAGAAAGACAATGATTCAAAATCAGGTTCCAAGGGCGACTTCATATTTAGAGACTTTGATGATGACGGAACTGAATATATCTCTATAATGTTCGAGATGAAGAACGAAAATGATACTACTGCCACAAAGCACAAGAACGAGCATTTCTTCAAAGAACTGGATAAGGACAGGAATGAAAAGAAATGCGAGTATGGCATACTGATAGCCATGCTCGAGGCTGATAACGAACTGTACAACGAAGGTATTGTAGATGTATCGTACAAATACGATAAGATGTATGTCGTAAGGCCTCAGTTCTTTATTCCTATCATTACGCTTTTAAGAGATGCTGCGAGAAATTCTCTTCATTACAGAAGAGAACTGCAGGTCATACAGGCTCAGAATATGGACTATGCCAAATTCGAGAGCAATATGAAAGATTTCCAGCAGGCATTCGGCAGGAATTACGAGCTTGCATCGAGAAAATTCAAAGATGCTATCGATGATATAGATAAGACCATAAAGGCTCTTGAGAAGACAAAAGCAGATCTGTTATCATCAGAAAACAATCTGAGGCTTGCAAATGACAAAGCACAGGATCTGAGTATAAAAAAGCTTACAAAAGGAGCTCCAAGTGTAGCGAAAGAATTTGGATTATAGGACACATTTGAAGGTGAAGGAAACTAAACAAATGAAGGATATAGCATATTTAAGTAGTTTTGATAAGTATACGACCTTTACATATGGGGATATTAAATTGACATTTAGAACATGCGATGGACTTGAACGATATACCAAAATATGCAGATGGGATAATGGATATATTGAAGTCTTGGCAAAATATAAGCATAGAGAGATTGAGACTGAGGAGTATATCGATCTAATTCCCATATTGGACGGGTTGTATATGGACAAAGAGGAGTTTTTAAAAGACATAAAGGGAGTCGAGATACGTTATAAATGAAAAGGAACTAAATGATATTGAAATGCGTTCAAAAATGACTGTAGCATCTTAGTTTAGTTAGAAGAATATCAATCTCAATGACGGCTATTGCGCCGTCTTTTTTTTGTGTGGGAAAGTGCTCTTTGAATATACAAAAACTGACATCCTAAGTCACTTTTTTGGAACTATTTTAGATGTATAATCAAAAATTGGTTTAGTAGCATTTTTGCTTTGCCCGGCTGGGAATTTCAAAAGACATTTCCTCTAAAATGAGCACCTTCATTTGTCTTTTGTTCCAATGGAAAGATAAGAAAAGCTTAACTATACTATATCTAGGACATCGCATCCCTAAGCCCAGGCCAAAAAAGCTTTTGCATAACAAAGGAGACAAGGATCTGAAACGAAATACACCGATCAATATAATAATGGGCATACTACTCATGATCTCTGTAGTCATGATAATTTTTTCACTTAGGTATTATGATATCAGCCCCTCAAACCTTAAAAGCGGAGAACAGATAGTCTATGACGAAGGCCTCTTAAGCTTTGATCTTAACTGGAAGATCTCAGATATATCGAGCAAAGGATCCTTGACTGAATATATAGGGAAGAGGATCGACCTGCCAAAGCATATTGACACAAAAAAAGGCAGCAAAGTTACCATATCAAACTTTCTTCCGGCATCCCTTACAGAAGGAACATATCTTGCTTTCATGGGAGCGGACAGCTTCGTCTCGGCCAAAGTAAACGGAGATGAGATCTTCAAGAGTCCTGTAATAAATATAAAAGGGGAAGCTACTCCCCTTCCCGGATGGGTCTTCATACCCCTTAAAGGAGATTACAGCGCAAAGGAGGTCAGTCTTAGTTTTGAGTACCCCTATGCCTACTCCTCAGGTATGCTTCCAAAGATACTCATAGGCACTCATTCTGAGCTCCTGCTGTATGCATCCTATTCTTCCTACTTTTCCCTGTATATAGGGATCTCCGTCATAGTGATGGGAGTATTGATATTTATCTTCTCCCTTGTGAATCTGTCTGCAGGAGGACGCTTCAGAGGCTTTATCTATCTTGGCATATATGTAGCTGCCCTTGGTTTTATACTTATAAACCAGGCCAATATACCAAGGATGGAGATGCACATGTACTATGTGGAGTATATGGCATCAAGCCTCATAGTAAGAGTGCTGCCCATGATACACAGTCTATGCATGTATATGAGCAATACAGATGAAAAGAGGAAAAAGACCTTCCTTTTCATATTCATAGCATCCTTTGCTGATTTTGTCCTTTCCTTTGCTCTTCACTTCCTTGGGATCCTTGATCTTACTGCAAGTCTGAGCATAGGCAGGTTATTTATGATCCTGGAAGCTTTGACCGCAGCATATTGCGAGTTTAAAGACAGAAATGAGACCAGGTGGGTATATGCGGGACTGATGACAGCAGGGCTTGTATTTCTTGCCCTCGGAATGAGCGCCGATATGATAAGTCACTATCTGTATGCAGGCAATGTCCTGTCCTTTAAATATATCGGTGCGGTCCTTTTTTCCATATGTTCTTTATCTTCAGTCATAGCCATGGCGTATACCAATGCCCTTACAGGCCTAAGGCTTTCAAACGAGCTTACAAAGAGCAGGATAAGGCTCATGATAAGCCAGATACAGCCACATTTCGTATACAACACCCTCAACGCCATAAGAGCGATGATAAAAAAAGAACCGGACAAAGCCTATGATATGATCTACGACTTTGCAGGATACTTAAGATACAATATCAACGCCCTTTCAGATGTGGAGATCATCCCTTTTTCAGAGGAACTGAAACACATCAAGGTATATACGGAGATAGAGGCTGAGAGATTCAGGGAGAGGATCAATGTAGTATACGAGACTTCAGGAGAAGATTTCGGAGTTCCGCCTCTTTCCGTTCAGCCCTTCGTTGAAAATGCAGTAAAGCACGGTATATGCAGGAAAAAAGAAGGCGGCAGGGTGATCGTAAGGTCTCAAAAAAAGGGAGATTCTTTTATAGTCGAGATCATAGATGACGGCATCGGATTTGATACTTCTATCCTTGAGCAGGATGGCAAAAAGGGAGTTGGGATAAGGAATGCCGTATATAGACTTAAAAGTCTTTCAGATGCAGACGTAAATATAGAGAGTAAACCGGGGGCCGGCACCCACGTGACTATCATTTTCCCGGGAAGGAGGACGTCCTTAAATGAAAACGATATTAGTAGATGATGAATACTGGGCTTTAGAAGGCTTCGAGCAGGAATGCAGCGGGGAGCCAGATATAGAGATAGTCGGCAAATTCATGTCAGCAGAAGATGCTCTTGAGTATGCAAAGGATAATCTTGTGGAATTTGCACTTCTCGATATACAGCTCAGCGGCATGGACGGCGTGCACCTTGCAAGGAAACTGAGGAAGCTGTATCCGGATGTAATAATAATCTTCCTTACAGCTTACAAGGAATATCTTGAGGATTTCATAGATATGAAGGCTGATTATTATGTCCTAAAACCCTATACCAAAAAGGATGTGATGGACATACTCGAAAGGGCAAAGCTTCTTTCCGGCAGATTCAAAAAGAGGGTATCCATACGCTGCTTTGGTGATTTTGAAGTATTTGTCGATGGAAAACCTCTTGTTTTCAGCAGTGCAAGGGCCAAGGAGCTATTGGCTCTCATCGTAGATAAGCGAGGCGGCACGGTCCTTCACAGGTCTGCTTATGATACTATGTGGGAAGACCGGCCATATTCCAATGAGATGACCAGTGTTTACAGAAAAGCTTTGTATAGGCTCGATGGATTCCTCGACGAGAACGGAATAGGCGATATACTCATAAAAACCACCCACGGAAGAGCATTGAACACAGACAAGGTAGATTGTGACCTTCTGAATTTCTTTAAAGGGGACCCTGATGCAAGAGAGAAATTCGGAGGCAAATATATGAGTCAGTACAGCTGGGCAGAAGAGACTTTGGGAGAATTAATAGCAATTTCGGAATGGAAGGGAGATGACATAGAGTGAAAAGATCATCTTTTCTCAATATCATTGCAGTGATACTCATACTCATACTGATCGTATCCTCTGTCATGTTCATAGGAAGCAGCAGAGAGTGGTTCAGGACAAAAGACGATGAATATTTGATCGTTACAGCATCGGCTGAAGGCTCTGCAAGTGTCATCAGAAGGGGAGCCGGATACAGCTTAAAGGAAGGCATAGGACTTGCCGAAGGCGATGGCATCAGTACAGCATCGGGATCTTTTGCGGATTTCGATATAAAGGGGCAAGGTGATCTAACTCTAGATGAAACTTCAGAACTTAAACTGACTGAATGCAGCGATGAGGGTATTTCTTTAGATCTTCTTTTGGGCGCCTTCTATTTTGATGCAGATAATCCTGGTAAGGATCTTTCCATAAGTACATCTTCAGTGACCGTCATTCCAGGGGAGAACAGTGTATTTTCCATAGAGGTCCTTTCCGGAGCTCATACTGCAAGGGTATACAAAGGAAGCCTAAAAATACAGAGCCCATACCTGGATGAAGATATAGACCTTAGGCCGGGAGATCAGGTAGTCGCTGTAGAGGATGAGGATGGTATTTATTCATTTACAGAAGTGACAAAGATCGTTCCCCAGACCATGAGCACCTTTCTCATAAACAGATCTTTGGATGAAGCAGGTATTTGCTTTTCTAAGGATGAACTTAACGGAGAGCTGAAAAGACGCGCCCAAGAGGTGGAAGCTGCAAGGATAGAAAGAGAGGAATACGAAAAAGCTGTCATTGCAAGAGGCGGCACAGTAAAAGTCATAGAGAAAGTATTTGATCCTGCCCATGATAGCAGTGATGCCGATATCCATACCTGTACCATTCAGATAAGGTGCGATACTATCTTAAACAATATGGGAGAGCTTACGCCCGGAAAGAATATTTATGTTCCTTCCGATGGGATCATACTTGCTGTGAGTCATGTGGCATTTACAGATGGAGAAACTGTTTATGATGTTCTTAAAAGAGCATGTAATTATGTGGGCATCCCCATAGAATACAGCTGGACGGTAGCCTTCGGCGGATACTATATAGAGGGCATAAATAATCTATATGAATTTGACTGCGGTCCTCAAAGCGGCTGGATGTACAAGGTCAACGGATGGTTCCCGAACTACGGAAGCTCTGTTTACAAATTAAAAGACGGCGATGATATAGTCTGGGCCTATACATGCAAGGGAATAGGGGCGGATATAGGCGCCATTTATACCGAGTGATCATTAAGAAAAGTATATTGACGGCCATATGCGCCGTCTTTTCTTGTATTCACGGAATCATAAATATATAAATATTTTAAAAAATGATACACAACCGCATGGTAGCCGCTTTATGACGACACTTTTTTGGAACATTTCATCTTTTATAATGAACTTGGCATAATATAGTGCTCCTAAAACAAAACAATATATAGTTCGTATCTTTTCATGGAAATGGGGAAATGCCCCAGCAGTATCAAGCTGCCGTGATTGGGATCTTAAGGCTAGACAAAACAAAATGTTTAAAGCCTTAGAATGACCATTAGCCGGAACGCTGGAAAGATATCAGAACCGTCTAAGCTCTTGAGGGTGCAATATCGGTATTTTATTAGATTGCAGCACCAAGGAAGAGGTGCTGTTTTTGATTTGAGCACTAACGAAAGGATCCAATAGGATCATATATGCCACAAGAAGAATAATTAGAGTTCCGTACAAAAACGGAATGCCCGATGTTTTTTTCAAAGGAGGTTTTTCAGATGAAACGAAACATCAAAAGAATTGTCTCATTTGTGATGATACTCGCTATGATCTTGAGTATGTCCAGCATGAGCGCATTTGCTGACACGTGGTCGTCAATCACGAACACCACAACGGGAATAACCATTTCCGTATCATCCGGTACTGAGAACTTAAATATCGCAGTAAATCCCGGTACCGAATCCGATTACATTATTTCGTCAACTGTTAGTGGGTACTTCCCCCAGGCATTTTCGATGCAGGTTTCAAGCACCTCAGCGACCGTCACGGGAACGAACAATGCGAGTTTTGCTTTTGACAGTGGAACATATGGACTCGTAACGATGGGCAGCAGCAGTTCAATCTTGACTGTAACACTTGGCTCAGATTCTTTCACCATCTATGTTCCCGCGCCAGTTTATAGCGGAGCCACTTCCACAACCCTTAAAGCATATTTACCTGCTTATGGTCAGTATGTGAATGAAGGTATAACCACAGGTGGTTGGGGAGATGGTTATGTTTCCGGCAACACAGGTCTTAAGAGTATGGTAAACAACCATATTACTACCGGTGTATCCCTTGGAAGCTTTGGTGGATATGCCGTTTTCCAGTTTGCCGATGGAATAACTAACAGTTCTAACCACCCTTATGGTGTCGATTTTATCGTTTACGGCAATGCTTTCAGCGGTAATGCCGAGCCTGGATGTGTACAAGTCTCTATGGATGGGGAAATCTGGTACGATTTAGCAGGAAGTCGTCACTACATTGATGCGGATTGGAATGCGTATGCTATATATACAAACCCGACAAAGGCAAATGATTCTTCCTCAACTGCACCTCAGACAGGAACATTTCTTGGTACCGGTACCAGTAACGCATATAGTTATTCGACAAATAGCGGAACGGTTTCTGTGATTCACAATTCTTTCCATAACCATAGTTGGTATCCGCTCTATGCAAACTATTTTACGGCAAGGACATCTGGAGCAACGGAACTTGCTAATCGTGCCCTTTGCGAGAAACAGTCCGGTGCCGCAGCAACTAATAACGACTTTTTGACCTATACTCCGTATAACGGTACTACCGCATCCAGTATAAAACTTACCGGTACGAGGATCCCGTTTTCTACCAATAGTAGCACTTCGTATGACTATACTTTTGGGTATTTTGACGTACATGCAAATGGCAGTAATTACGGGACTGCAGTGAATCCATATGCCGCTACATCGTCTTCAAGTGGTGGAGACGGTTTCGATTTATCTTGGGCGGTAGACAAAAGTGGAAAACCTGTTTCGCTCAGTACAATTTACTATGTACGTCTTTATACTGGTGTAGCTAGCATGGGTACGAATTCTGCATTTGGCGAAGCATCGTCAGAAGTGACAGGTATATATGTGGCTAGCAATGATGGAGTTAGCACGATTAACGAGCCAACATCTGTAAGTGTAAGTGCAACAAGTGGAATCCCAAGCACATATTCTACAACCAATGGCGGTAATCAAGCAATACGTTTGTCTGGAGCATCAACTGCTTATATTACTGTAAACTCAACTAGTAGCTACATATATGTTAATGGTGAAGTTGTGTCAAGTGGTATAGAAAAGGCAGTCACTCTAACTAACACCATCACACCTGTACAGATCATCACACAGGATGGAACTGAATCTCCGTATGTAACAGTATTTTTGATTAGAAAGTAAAAAAATGAGATCAGGGAAAAAGACAACTGCGATTATCGTATTGATTGCTTTGGTAATTTCTGCAATTCCATGTAATGTTTCTTTTGCAGAGCAGGAGCCATATGAGATAGATATAGCAGCGGACAACAATCTGCTTGGAGAAGATAATTATGGCGATGCTGTATATTTGATAACAGTACCGAAAGGGACGACGCAGGTACAGTTTGTATGTACGTCCGATAATGATATACAGGCGATACATGATTTCTACTATCTCAATGAGATAACATCTCAGCCTATTGATTTGAAATCTGACTATATCGTAACGCTAGAAGGATTGCAGGAATATGTATCAGACTATGGATTTGAGAATATATTCGGTTCGTTGCCGGAAGATACATACTATGGATTTAGCATAGATGACAAGAACGGGACGTATCCATATTATTTGATCAATGTCGAAAAAGAAACTGCCTATGATCCTGTTGACAAAACAGAGCTAATCTCCCTACTTAATGATATATCATCGGTAAATTATTACACTACTGATGATAGATATAACGGCAACGAAATCAGTGATAATGGTTTCTGGTCAGACATTCAATCGATTATCTCTGAAGCGGAAGCAATTCTTAATAATGAGAACGCAACTCAAGCTCAGGTAGATGCTATTGTTGCAAAACTCTTAACTGCAAAGGATAAGCTGATACCAATCAACCGCGTCAATCCTACTGCTCTCTATGAGGAGATCGCACGTAATTTCATGTGGTTTAACGGAGAACTGAAAGAGAGCGATCCTCGTGACAATGGTCGGTATGATATCAGTGAGGCGGATACTACGGCGGCAACACTTCAGGCATACATCAATGCAAAGGCAGCCGGACAAAACCTGCTTGATAGTCTCTATACCAATGGTGTGCCAAATGAAACAAATACAGCAGACAGGCAGTCAGAGCTTGATGAAGCAACGGCTGCAATCTTGTTAGCTGTTTCAGAACTTGATCGTTTTGCTTCCGATAATGATCTGAAAAATGCGGAAATGGCATACGATTCCTTAGACAGACTTGCAAACAAGCTGTTTGCGCCTTTGCTGATGGATGAGGATGCATACACTGCAGAAAGCGGGAGTTCTTTCATTTCAGCGCGCGATCAGGCGATCGCTTTCAAAAACTCTACTCCGAAGCCCGAAGCAGGGATCGGACATAAAGAGGCGCAAAGAGTTATTGACGCATATATAGCTTTTTGGAAAGCTTGTTACGAAGAATTGGTTCCTGCAAGTACAGGAAACGCGACGTTGACTGTCACCGATAACTATTCGCTGTTCAAAGGAAGCAGTGTCAGCGTTTATGCCGGAAGTTACAGTGTTGATGTCCCGGCAAACGGCGTTACGATAGGTTCGGCTTTAACTGATGCTCTCGGAACCGGATATAGTTTCCCGGCAGCCACAGATCTCGCAGTCGGCATTTACGTAAACGGCATATATGTTTTCAACTTTGAACAGAACTCTGCTGCAAACACATACATCGGGAGTATGGGGTATGAAAATATCCTGCTTAAACCCGGTGATGAGGTCACGGTCGCAATAATGCTGGTTCCGACCTATGTAAACGCAGGTGGAGCGACGCTGCCCTACACCGCCGAGGAGGCAATGAGCGATATTCGTTATCTCCGAGTAACAGAGGAGAAGGCAGATGTTGCTGTGCTTGAACTTGAATCCGGAGAGAGCGTGACGATTTCTGCGGACTATATGCTTGCATTGGTAAATGGATATACCGGATACAGAGCTGCCCTTGAGGGAGCTTCGGCTTATCTGAGCGATGCATATACCAGCAGGGAAGATGCAGAAAAGACCTTTGGTACGAATGATTCCGGAGTTTTTACTGCAGCCGACGGCAGCATTACGCTTACGCTCTATTCTGCAGAGAACTCTTCCGAGGGATGGTACAGACTTAACATTGTGGATAACGGTGAGCGCGGAGGCCTTTCCAACGGCCCCGGCATACTTATCCATGTCTCAGATCCGGACGATCTTTCTGCGCTGAGAGAAGAAAAACTTTCTGCTCTTGAGGAAATCTATGAAGCCTATGACGATAGTTTCTATACTGCAGAGCAGCTTGAAACGATTAAAAATGCATATGATGCAGGCATTGCCGGTATCAATGCTGCGCAAAACAGCAGCGCAATAGAGCAGGCGTACGAAGAAGCAGCGGAAATTATCAAGGCAATACAGCAGCAGAATACTGAAGATCTTGTTGTAAAGCAGACCTATGTACACGAACTTCTGGCTATGCTTCCGACGCTAAGCGATCTTTCCGCAGGCAGGCTGTATTCAACTGATCAGAAGGCTCTTGACATGCTTCTTGGCGATTCCGGAGTATATACAGGAATGACGGAATATCAGCGCAACCAGCTGACCGTTACCGAGCAGAATCAGATCAACGCACTAATAGAGGCATACGAAGCATCCGGAAAGGGACAGTCTCTTCCGGAGCTTCCTGAGTACAGCGTCACAATCCGTGCTGTGGACATCTCGACAGGTGAAGAGGTTGAAGGCGGCGTATGGTTCCGTGCCTGGGAATATGTCGACTGGTCAGCCATGGAATTGATAAATGGCGACAATGGTGTTTTTATCGCACCGATGAAAGCGCCGATAGCTACTTTCAGCGGCGATGAGAAACCGACAAGCATAGCGATGCAGACGGAGTTCCCGTACAATGCTCTATTCTATTTTAGCTGTAAAGAAGGATATTCTTTTGTACGTGATAGCACAGGACATGAGCTCTGGGAAGCCAATGTAGATGATGCTTATTCCGTCACTTTGCAGAGAGTCACGGGAAGGAACTGGACCGGTTACTGTCCGTTCTTTACCTTCCGTGAGAATGGCGTTATAACGGTATATGTGTCACAGGACAGCACAGCACCTGCAGACGATCTAGCCGAGCAGAAAGCATTGGCGCAAGCCGCTCTTGAAGAGGCCTACAATGCATATATGCAGGAGGCGCATTCAGATGCTGAAAAGGCAGCACTTGAAGAGGCAAAGAACAACGGTCTTGCAGCTATAGATGCTGCAGCTGATAAAGCTGCGGTGCAGGCTGCATATGAGGATGCAATCGTTGCAATGAAAACGATTGTTGCCGGGAACTGGGTCCGTGTAATAGTTGAGAATACTACTTACCTGGAAGCTGACGGAGCTCCCTGGGACGGCAAGCTGGTGGATACGACGGTTGACATCGGCTCTGCGTCGTCGATGATGGCTGCGGTCGAACAAGCTGTGGCATTAGCCGGAAAGACTTTGGACAGCGACGGATCGTACATTTCCGCTATAAACGGACTTGCGCAGCTCCAAGGCGGAACAGGCTCGGGCTGGATGGGGTCTCTCAACGGATGGCTTGTAAACGAAAGCTTTGCAAGCATTACCGTTGCAGACCGAAAGCTTAAAGCCGGCGATGAGATACTTATCCAGTATACCTGTGATTTCGGACAGGATATAGGGGGAGCAGTAGAGGGCGATACCAATACCACGCTCAAAGAGCTGGTCATCGAAAACGCTGTCATCACGCCTGAGTTTGACGGAAGCGTCACGAACTACACGCTCACCGTTACGGATCCTTCAAAGCCCGTTACGGTCACCTACACACCTGCAAACAAGGCATATCAGGCAAGGGCATATCTCAACAACTATGATCCGAACGCCGATTTCTGGTACGAGAGCGGAAGCGTCGTTCCTGTAGCGCCGGGAGACGTCATCTACATCGGAGTAGGCGAAAGCGCATGGCCTTCCATGGGAAGCGGTGCGCGCACAAGATACGTGATCACAGCTTTGACCGGAGTCGACAGCGTGATCGATCAGATCAACACGCTGCCGTCTCCATCCAGACTTACAGTGGACGACAGAGCAGAGGTCGAAAGAGTTCAGGCCCTTTATGAAGCATTATCCGACGAAGACAAGGCAAAGGTACCTGATTATTGCAAGGATAAGCTTGATGCCTGTGTTGAGAGAATCGAAGACCTTTTGGCTGCTAAAGACCTTGAAGACCGCATTGAAGCAATGCCGGATCCTGAGGATCTGACCTATGCTGATGTTGCAGATGTAAGAAAGGCTCAAAGAGAATACGAGGCTTTATCCGACGGTGCTAAGGACGCTATGAAGGTCTCCTCCATAGAGAAGCTCGAAGCACTTATTGAAGCTGCAGAAAAACTTGCAGAAGACAAAGAAGGTGCTGCAGAGGATATCTACAAGACTACAGGAGATTATCTCGTAAATATAGCAAAAGAATACGGCCTTACAGTCAGCCAGACAGGCGGAGACTGGATAGTCGTAGGCCTTGAAAGGGCCGGAAGAGATACTCCCGGAAGGAGAGATTATCTTGAGAATGCCAAAGAGTTCGTAAATGCAAATGCAGATGAAAATGAGCGCCTTGACCGTTCCAAGTCAACAGAGAACTCCAGGCTCATACTGGCACTTACTGCTCTTGGCGAAGACGTGACCAATGTAGACGGACACAACCTGCTCAAAGGTCTTGATTCCATGGATTATCTCAAGATCCAGGGTATAAACGGACCTATATGGGCACTCATAGCCCTTGATTCTCATGATTATGAGCTGCCTGAAACGGCTGACTATACAAGGTATGAACTTGTAAACTATATTTTGGATCAGCAGTTTGATGATGGCGGCTGGGCACTTTCCGGATCAAAGCTTGATGCTGATATTACAGGCATGGCTATTCAGGCACTGGCTCCATATTATGATACGAATGCTGCTGTAAAAGAAGCAGTAGATAGAGCTCTTGCAGCCCTTTCTTCCGTACAAAATGAAAACGGCGGATTCGGATCTATAGACGGAGCAAGCGTCGAAAGCTGTGCTCAGGTGGTAGTTGCACTTACTTCGCTTGGCATAGATCCAATGACTGATGACAGGTTCATAAAGAACGAGATGTCAGTCATCGATGCTCTTTGCAGCTTCTATGTAGAGGGCGGAGGATTCAGACATATTGCATCAGGTTCTCTTGACGGAATGGCCACAGAACAAGGCTTCTATGCTCTCGCATCCTGGTTCAGATTAAGAGATGGAAAGACATCTCTTTACGATATGACAGATGTAGAGATCACTAAGACTGCAGACAGCGTATCAAAGATGATCGAAGATCTGCCGACTCCTGAAGATGTGACACTTGATGACGAAGATGCCATCGAAGAAGCAAGGGATGCCTATGAATCTCTGAGCGATGAAGAAAAAGCAAAGGTACCGGAAGAGCTTGTAAAGAAGCTTGAATCAGATGAGGAAAAGCTTTCAGAGCAAAAAGCAAAGAAAGCCGAAGATCTCATAAAGGCTATTCCTGAGCCTGTGAAGCTTTCAGATGAGGAGACTATCAAGGCTGCGAGAGAATACTTTGACAGTCTGACAGACGAAGAAAAGGCTATGGTAGATCCTGTTCTTGTTTCAAAACTTGAAAAGGCTGAAAAGGATCTGAAAGCTCTTAAGGATGGTCAAAATCAGGGTAGCGGAGCTTCAGGAAGCGGTTCTACTACTGTAGTAGTACCTACTGATAAGACTAAATATGAAGTCTCAGATGCTACTAAAGAAGCAAACGAAGTCATGAAGGAGATCATAGACAAGACTCCTGAAACCAAGACAGAGTTTACGGAAGAAGAAGTCAAGGAAATAGTAGACGCATACAAGAAGTATGAAGCACTCAGTGCTGATGAAAAGCTCTTTGCTACTAATTACAAAGACTTTGAAAGCAAAGTCCTTAAAAAGCTTGGAGATGATCTTCACTATGATGAGCCTACAGGGACCGACGCCAGAAATAATCCTGAAAAGATACTTCCTTGGCATGTAAAGCTCAATGTAGGCGATGCCAAGTTTACTGATGAGCAGATGGCGATCATAAAGGAAGTACTTGGCGAGGATGCAAATCTTGATGAGATCTATGCAGTAAGCTACACAGACATCCTTACCGGAAAAGATTATGAACCAAGCGACCAGACCAGGATAGCAGTTCCTATGCCTTCCGGAAAAGATGGAAAGACTTTTGCTTTTGTCACGCTGGCAAAGGACGGAAGCTTTAAGTATCTTGAAGGAAAAGTGTCCGGAAAGAATGTGGAGTTCAAACTTGACGGAAGCGGACCCTTCTCCCTCTTTGACAGCTCTCGCACATGGGAGGAGATCGTAAGAGGAAAGGAAGAACCTGCAAAGAAGAATTTTGCATGGCTTTATGCAGCCGGCGGAGCCGGACTCCTTCTGATCCTTATACTCCTTCTTAAGAGACGCAAAAAGGATGAAGATGAATAAAGCAGTTTAGTTTTTTCCTCAAACAACATATTCCCTTCTAATGCAAAGGACCGAAGGTCATGACCTTCGGTCCTTTGGTTAGTGTGCCGGGCATGGCACAGTTCTAGCGGGTGAGAGTCCCGTCACGGGTAGTTACCGCCAAGTGTAGCGAACCACAAGCCGAAAGCAGCAATGCCAAGGGGGAGGAAGTGGTGTAGTAAAACCGAGGAGCCTACGAAC
>JAZQCD010000030.1:0-87186 GCA_045546135.1 Anaerovoracaceae bacterium | reverse complement strand
CTATACTATTTATACTCAGTAATTTTGTATATATAGTATGATCCGGTGTCATTCATTGCATAATTCAGAAGCAGATAATCGCCATCTGCAAAATCCAATTTGATATAGCAGTGATAATCCATTGAACCGGAAACGTACCATATGCTATTTACACTGCTTTTTATCGGCGCACCATGTTCTGCAATATAAATATTAAAGAAATCGATAAGTTTTTTCTTGTATAATTATTTGTACCCGTGAAGCCTAACATTGTTCAACACTTTCTGTCGCCTAACTCATGACTGAAGTCACGAGAGTGCGGCGACATTTTTTCAAAGGACATATCGATATAATGTTTCTCTATATTTTGAACATATGATAAAACTTAAAGTTTTGTTTTCATCAGCACTACACTATACCCTATGCTGTTTATATATTTTATCAAGGAATTGATCGTTGCGCCTGTTCCGGTTTCAAGCCTGCTCACAGCCTGTTGAGACAATCCCGAAGCTTGCGCAACATCCTGCTGCGTTAGTTTTTCTGATTTCCTTAATTCAACAAGTTGTTTTTGTAAGGCTATCCTGGCAAGAAACTCATCATGAGCTTTTTGGGCTTCACTGTCCGTTGAGACAAGTTGCTCTAATCCTTTCTTTTCTTTTTCGCGATTCGCTTTTACAAATGCCATTGTCTTTCCTCTTCTAAAGCAATCCCGCTTCTTTTGCTCTTTTGATTGCCTTGTTCAGCTCTACTTTTTCTGTTTTGCCCTTTTGTTTTTTACAAATATTCAAGAAGAAAACTGATTCGTGATCACGTATAACATACATGATTTTTTCTTGTGATGCCTTTATCTCCCATATCTTCTTGTACAATTGGCGAGTATTAAGCAAAGGAAAAGCATCAATCCCCATGTCCCAAATCAATTGTCTTATCGCCAACAATTCTGTTTTTTCAGCATTAGGCAGCAAACTGATATACTCCAATATTACATTTTTGCCGCCTGATGTTTGATAATCGAATATATCCAATTAACCTCACCTTATAATACATCAAAATTGATGTATTGTCAAAACTGTATTTTGCATGTATTTAAATCCATATATTTCCAATTGTCAATTTTTGCATTTCAACTAAAATGCATTAAATACAATTCTTAAGCGGATGACAATCTGGGACCAGCGGGGATATGATGTTTATTTTTCTCCTCACGGGAGATATTTATATTATTGGATGTATATAATGATATTTGACTGTTATATCCATATAAAAGATACAGTCACTTTTGGACGATACAAAAATCATTTTTTAAGCATCGTGTTGTATAATCAAATCAGATGAAACTAAAGGAGGTAACCAGGATGAAAAGATTTCTTGTAGTCGTTGATATGCAAAAGGATTTTGTTGACGGATCCCTTGGAACAAAAGAGGCTCAGGCTATAGTGCCCTATGTTTGCAAAAAGGTCGAAAGCTTTGAAGACACCATAATAGTCACTATGGACACCCATGGAAAAGACTATATGAACACAAGAGAAGGACGTTTCCTTCCTGTAGAGCACTGCATCAAAGATACAGAAGGCTGGAAACTTGACAAGGCAGTTGAAGAAGCTCTTGCAAAAAAATCTCATACCGTACTTGAAAAACCTACCTTCGGAAGCACAAGACTTCCGGATCTCCTTGAGGTCATGGCTGCAGGACAGAGCTTTGAAGTATGCTTCATAGGTCTTTGCACAGATATTTGCGTTGTAAGCAATGCATTGCTTACAAAAGCAGCATTCCCTGAGGCAGACATCTTTGTAGATGCATCCTGCTGCGCCGGTGTAACTCCTGAAAAACACAATGCAGCCCTTGAGACCATGAAGAGCTGCCAGATAGTGATCGAGAACGAGGAATAAAATGAACTATAGCTTCGATGCAAAAAAGACAAAGGACGAATGCGTCCGGTGGATACTGGATTTCTTTGAGGAGAACGGCAAGGGCTGCAATGCAGTAGTCGGGATCTCAGGCGGTAAGGACAGCTCCGTAGTAGCTGCTCTTTGCAGCGAGGCGCTTGGAAAAGACAAAGTCATAGGAGTCCTGATGCCTGACGGAGAGCAAGCCGATATAGACATGGCAAAGCTCCTTGCCAAGCATCTTGGCATAAAGCACTATATCGTAAACATCAAGGACAGCACACAAGGACTTAAAGATGCTCTCCCATTTGAACTGTCAGAGCAGTCAAGGATCAACCTGCCACCAAGGATCAGGATGTCAACACTGTACGCAGTATCCCAAAGTCATAACGGAAGAGTAGCAAACACCTGCAACCTGTCCGAGGACTGGGTAGGCTACTCCACAAGATACGGAGACAGCGCAGGAGACTTTTCGCCCTGCTCTCACCTAACGGTGGCTGAAGTCAAGGCAATCGGCAGAGTCCTCGGACTCCCGGAATGCCTGATCGAAAAGGCCCCCTCAGACGGTCTGTCAGGAATGACAGATGAAGATAAGCTCGGCTTTACATATGCAGAGCTTGATAAATACATTCGCACAGGAGTAATAGATAATAAAGAGCATAAAGAAAAGATAGACAGACTCCACAGGCAAAACCTATTCAAGCTAAAGTTGATGCCGTCCTTTGATTCAGGTCTCCCTGTCTTTGAAGAAACAGAGCATAAGGCTTACGGACTTGGCATCATAGTAGGCAGATTCCAGACTCTCCACAAAGGCCACGAATACATGATCAATATGGCAAGAGCTCTTTGTGATCAGGTGCTGGTCTTCGTTGGATCATCACAGGAAAGCGGAACAGAAAAGAATCCCTTTAGCTATGAGCTTAGGCAAGAACTCCTCACTACCATATTTGGTGACGATGTTATCATAGCACCGCTCCCGGACATCGGTGTAGGCAATAACGGACACTGGGGCGACTATGTCATAGAAAATGCTGTAAAGGTGTGCGGCAGAAAACCTGATCTGCTCATATCAGGCAAAGAGGAAAGAAGGCGCAACTGGTTCGACGGCATTGAAGGTGTAAACATATCAGAACTTTACATACCAAAGACCATAGATATATCTGCATCAGAAATGAGGCAGTTCTTTGCTGACAATGATATTGAAAGCTGGAAAAAGTATGTTAATAAAAAGCTATGGCCAAGATATGACGAGTTAAGAGAACTCATACTAGAAGCTAAAGACAAAGCAGAAACATCCAGCATTTAAGAGGAAAGGATAAATAAATGAAACTTGACCCTATAGTAATATCTTTACTTGACACAGACCTGTACAAATTCAACATGGACCAGGTCATATTCCACAAACATACGGATCTGACCGGAGAATACTATTTCAAATGCCGTAATGAAGGCGTGGTATTTACACAGGAAATGCTCGATGAGATCAATTCCCAAATAGATCATCTCTGTTCATTGACCTTCACAAGGGATGAACTTGACTATCTCAGATCCATCAGATTCATCAAGGACGACTACGTTGAGTTCCTAAGACTTTGGCATCCAATAAGGGATTATGTACATACATCGCTTAAAGACGATGGAGAGCTGGTTTGCACGGTCAAAGGGCCAATGTTCTCAGCCATGCAGTTTGAAATATATCTCCTTGAAATTATCAACGAAGTGTATTTCCGTATGAAATACGATTATGATACGTTGCTCAAATCCGCAAAAGAAAAACTCGATGCTAAGATAAAAGCGCTAAATGACGGTACATACAATTTCAAGTTTGCAGAGTTCGGTTGCCGCAGAAGGCTCTCAAGGGAATGGGAAGAAGAAGTCATAAGAAGGCTTTGCTATGAGACAAAGTCCTGCGTCGGAACATCCAATGTCTACTTTGCGAAGAAGCTTGGTCTTACACCCATAGGCACCTATGCCCATGAGTTCGTGCAGATGTACCAGGGCATAGACAAGATACCCCTTGCCTACACCAACTACTATGCGATGAAGGATTGGTATGAAGAATACAAAGGTGATAATGGCACGGCACTATCTGACACTATAACCACAGACCTTTTCCTTATGGATTTTAATCACTCCATGGTAAATAACTACACAGGAGTAAGGCAAGACAGCGGAGATCCATATGAATGGGGAGAAAAGATCATAGCACACTACAAAAAATACGGTGCAGATCCCAAAACCAAGACTCTTCTTTTTAGCAATAGTCTTACTTTTGATGAGGCAGAAAAGATCTATCAGTACTTTAAAGATAAATCCAAGGTATCTTTCGGAATAGGTACATTCTGCACAAATGATACCTGCGAAGAAGCCCTGAACATTGTAATTAAACTTCAATACGTAAATGGTAGACCTGTAGCAAAGCTTTCTGACACCCCTGAAAAAGCTATGTGCCAGGATCCCAATTATATCGATTATCTAAAAAAATCAGTCGCATTTAGGTTAAACAGGGAGAGTCTTTGAAGCAGCCTTCTTGCCATGTTTAGGTAGAAAATAACACTTACTTTTTTTACGCATAGTAACATTCCTAATGTTATTATGCGTTTTTTATGTTGTTGTTCTAGTTTCAATCCATATGCCTCATGCGAGGCACGACAGACTCTCCTTTTCAGCAACAGTTTGACATTTAACATTTCAATCCACGTGCCTCATGCGAGGCACGACCAATTTCATTATTCAATTCATTAGTCTTTCCAAGATCTCTTTTTTTGTAGGTCCATTGAAAGCTGCTGCGAATTCATCAAAATCGGCATTCGGATTCAATTTCAAACAGCGAAATAATTCTTCTCGCATTTCACTGTTCCAGGGATTAAGGAGGTCCATTTTTGTTGAATACCAACTTTTCTCGATATCCGGGATAATACTTATATTCACTCCTCCATGCGGATCATGGTACTCATCAAGAAAACTCTTTAGCTTTTCGGAGATACATTCAAAGGGAAGCATTACAGATGCTAGTCCCCACTCTACATATAACTGATATCCGTCTTTAGTTGGGATGATCCCATCATTTACAAACATATCATAAGTATGTGTAGTAATGTGCTCATTTATACCCCTTACCTTAGTACAAACCAAGCCGAATTCTATATCGTCTTCTGTCAGAGTCTTATGTCCTACAATAGTATGAGTGCCCCATATAATATCACAGTCGCTACAAATAGAAAGACGATCTAAAGGATAATTGGATAATTCTTCGGGACCAAGATCCGGAGAATCAAAAATATGATCATAAAACCTGATCATAATAGGGACAGTCATCAGTTTCCTTAAACTATGCCATTTCGGCAGATCAGGCCATTTTAGGATCTTTTTTAGTTCTCCTGTAATAAGACCATAACAATAATGGAAACGATCTATTTCTACTCTGAAGATATCTCCCGTTTTGTATTTTACGGTTTGATGTTTCGCTGTTCTTATTGCCCTGATACGCTCGAAATAGTTATCAGGGCATGTAGAGATGTAGTATTGCATGAAAGAATGAAAATCATCTTCATTTTTGATAGATGCTACTTTTTCATTCTCTCCTATTGCGATCTTTTTACAGTTCCGGTAATTAGAAATCGACATCGTTACCGGATGATTTGAGCTTCTGCTGTCGATACGAAAATAGAATGTACAACCAGAAGGATTGACAGAGGTTATATTAGTAGCATTTACAGGTTTCAATTTACCCCTAGATGTTAGAGGAATGATCTTTTCCCTGTTTTCCGTTTGGATCATGGTATCATCTTCTCTGATCCATCCCCAAAGTGGCCCTTGATCTATATCAACCAACCGTTTCTCTTCCCGAATGACTTTTTTTATAATATTACCATCCCAATAGGCTGTCGTACGGACATAGGTAACATTACACTTACTCACATATTGAGTCACATCCCAAGAATCTTCTATTGGATCAAGCGCTAAATAGCGTCTTTCTTCATTAGTGAGGGTGATCAAAAAATCACTGCCAAATAGTTCATCCCATTTAACGGCCATAATAAACTCCCAAACCTTGATATAATAACTTTGACTACCTTTTTACATAATAGTTCTTCGTCACTGTATGTCGTACTCAATGGTATCAAGGAAATGAGTCAGGGTCTCTCTTGCTTTGTCGATCTCGTTTCGGTCTTGCTTTCTTAAGACTCCCTCAAATTCCATCATGGCCCTGTCGATGCGCTCTCTTAAGTCTCCAGATGCTTCTTCATAGAGCCTTTCTCCTCTTAAGAGCTGCAGTTTGTTAGCTTCTTCATCTCTTGGATTTTGCTTTAGATATTCGAGTTTTTTGAGCCTTTCTTCTGCTTCAGCTTCGGATATCCTGTGTTCTTCATTTTGCACTATGATCTTTCTCTTGACACCGGAAGAGAGTACAGTCACTTCGACCTCGAGCAATGAGTTTATGTCATAAGTATACACAAGCTCTATTGCTTCTTTCCCTTTTGGGCCCGGAGGAACAGGTACAGACACTTCGCCAAGGAGCACATTGTTTCCTGCTATCCTGCTCTCGCCCTGAAGTATCTTGACATCTACTCTTGTCTGGTTGTCATGAGCTGTATAAACTGTCTGTCTCCTGCTGACAGGGATCACAGTATTTCTTTCGATTATGGGCAGGTAGTGACCTGACTCGTCGAACATACCGTTGTATACCGTAACTTCCGTGCCTAAAGTAAATGGGCATACGTCAGTTAAGACTACTTCCTTTATCTCTTCATTTCGCTCCTTCATGGCGCACTGAAGGGCTGCACCTTGAGCAACTGCCATGTCGGGGTCGACCAAAGCTCCCAGGAAGCGTTTGAAAAGCTTTACGACAAAACTCCTTACTATTGGCAGCCTTGTCGCTCCGCCAACCAGTATTATCCTGTCTATATCATCTATTTTGATATTTGCATCTCTGATGCTTCTTTCGATGGGCTTTCTAAGCCTTTCAAGAAGCGGTTGGCAAAGAGCTTCATAATCCTCAAGAGTATACTCCTTTGTCAGCTGTTCTCCGTTTATATTAACGCTCATAGTCACTTTATTTGACTCTGAGAATTTGCATTTTGCTTCTTCCGCTGCCTTGATCACATCGCTCATACTTTTTATATCAAGGCTTTCAGGAGCGACAGCATTCTTTTCGAGTATATCCACAGCAAGGAGATGAGTAAAATCTTCTCCTCCTAGGAAATTGTCTCCTGCTACGGCATGGACTTCCATTACATTGTCAAAGAACTCAAGTATGGACACATCAAAAGTACCGCCGCCAAGGTCAAATACAAGGCACTTTTCGTCCTTGCCGTCTCTTCCGACACCGTGAGCTATAGCTGCAGCTGTAGGTTCGTTTATGATCCTTGATACCTTTAGTCCTGCCAGTTCTCCTGCTTCCTTTGTAGCTTTTCTTTGGAAGTCGTTAAAATATGCAGGCACGCTGACTATGGCCTCATCCACCTTTTGCCCGAGGAAACTCTCAGCATCCTCTTTTAAAGACCTTAGCACAAGGCTCGAAAGCTCTTCTGCTTTGAACTTCTGAGTTCCTAAAGTATATTCTCTTTCGGTTCCCATGCTCCTTTTGAATACTGATGCGGACCTCAAAGGATGCAGGTAAGCATATTCTTTTGCTGTCTTTCCTACGAGGACATTTCCGTCATCATCGATGCTTACTACAGAAGGCGTCAGATATTCGCCAAGTCTGTTTGGTATCATTTTAACTTCGCCGTCCATAAATACTGCTGCGAGGCTGTTTGTCGTTCCAAGATCTATTCCTATGATCATTTATCGAGTCCCTTCGATATCAAATAATTTTTAAGTATGAGAAAATCCGTCTCATCCGGCCACTTCTTAAGGAAGTCCTCACTCATTTCAAGAGCCTGTTTGTATTTTCCTTCTGCAACTGCTATCTCTACTGCATATATGTCAGCATCCTTGCAGGATGGGTAATTGCAGTTCTCGCAAAGAGGCATGGTCCTGACCTTTTCAAGCAGGAGCTTTGCTTCCTCTATCCTTCCTGTCATGGCAAGGTCTGCAGCCTTCTTTGATTCATAAAGAGCCATATATCTGTGATTTGGCGGCTGCTCCTTATCTATTGCAGTGAGCGCATTTGCAGCCATTTCCTTTGCTTTGTCTGTCTCTCCTGCCTTTAGAAGACTGAAAGCGTAATTGCTGTAGACCTGGTACAGATCCCAGCCGTTTTTAAGTGCGTCGCTCAGTCTTTGCTTTCTGATCTTTAGTTCTTCCTTTACTGCCTTGTCTGTAGATCCAAAGATCATCTTCATTAGCTCAAGGTCGTCCTTGTTCATAACAGCAGCTTTGTCTGCAAAGTAAAGTTTGGATCTGAGCTTTTCTCCCTTAAGAGCAAGGAACATTGCTTCTTTTCCGGACCAATCCTTTGCCTGATCTCTGTTTACTTTCCACCTTTTGAGTATATTTTCAGCTTCCTGCCAAAGACCAAACTGGATGGCTATCTCAAACATGTCCTTGTTTGCTTTTGCATATCCGTATTTATCAAGAGCTGTCCTGATAGCCTCTATAGCTTCACTTGGCATCCTCATCCTTCTGTATATCCTTGCAAGGTGGATATAGTAGCGGGACTGATCCTCTTCCTTGTCTTTGATAATATCTATGACTTTCTTTGCTTCTTTAAGAGCTTCCTCGTTCCTTCCTAGAGCAAGGTATACATGTGAAAGCCTGTAATATCCGTCAAGGACATCCGGTTCCATTTCCTGCTCTCTTAAAAAATGCTTTATGGCGTTGTCATAATCATCCATGTAGAAGTAGCACATTCCCACATAAAAGTGATAGTCTGCAGTTTCCTTGTCGGCAAGGAGTTTTTGATAGTACTCAAGAGACTGCGGAGCCTTAAAGTCAAGGTCTGAATAATATATCTCTGCTATCTGCCTTTCTACATCGAGATTGTTTCTTTGAAGCTTTTCAAGACCTTTGTATATCTCTAAGGATTCCTCGAGCTTTCCTTCTTTTTTGAGGAGCCATGCCTTGTAATCAAGAGCATCCGGATCGTCTGGGGCATATTTTAAGCTCTTTTCAAGGAGCGCGAGGATCTCTTTTCTTGCCACCCTGTTTTCGCTGTCAGCTATAGCCGCAGTAAGAGAAGCCATCCTGTAATAGACTTCGTTTTCAAATCCTATATATTGATCTTGTTCTTCGACTTTCTTTACTACTGCTTCATATTTCTTGAGAGCCTCTTTTTGGTCTCCGTCTTCCTGCTCATAAAGCATTGCTTCGCAAGCTTCAAGTACGGCGGCATCGTTTACTCCGTTTTCACGTAGATAATCGATCAGGCTGTGAGCTTCATCGTAGACTCCGTTCCTTATGAGTATCCTGAGCTTCAATATATATGAAGACAGGTCGCTTCCGTCCATACTGATGGCTCTGTTTATGGCGTCAAAAGCATCGCCGTCTTTCCTCAGCTCAAAGCAGCAATATGCAAGAAGCAGATATCCGTGATAGGACCCGGGCCTTGCTGCTACAAGTTTTTTTGCATACTCATAAGCAGATTCATAGTCCTTTTTGTGCATATAGATCTGAGTTATTTCTGTCAGAGTCTCTCCGTCATTAGGATCGATGGCTTCTGCTTCCTTGTATGCGCTTATGGCCTCGTCTACTCTGCCTGCTTCATAAAGGCATGCAGCTCTTCTTGCGTTCATCTCCTGGAATCTTGAGATGCGCCTGTCTGTTTCTTCGGTCCCGTCAGGTTTAAGATCTTTAAGATAATCTATGAGCTTTTCTATACAGGGAAGCGCATCTAAGGGTCTGCTTAAAGAAAGATAGGTCTGACCCATGAGATTGTTGTAATCAAAGACATCAAGAGAATCCTCTTTTATCTTTTCTGCAAGCTTTAGGCAATCTTCATTCCTGTCGTTTTGCAGATAGCACCAAGCAAGGTCAAAGAGGAGATGATCGTCATCAGGTCTTTCCTTTAATTCTTCTTCATATTTTGTTATGAGAGACTGGTTCCATTCTTTTCTAAGTTCGGAAAGCTCATAAAGCTGCTTTCTGTCTCCACCGGCCTCGCTCATCATGATGTGCAGGACCTTGATCGCATCTTCGAATTTTTCCTGCTTTGCAAGGCTGTATGAACGGAGCCTAAGTGAATGATAGTAGTCAGGATCGTCTTTTGAGACCTTTTGGCACCACTCTTCGCATTCGCTCCATCTCTCTTTTCCGTACATGGCTTCTGCTACTTCCATGATAAGATAACCGTCTCCCGGATATTTATCAGAGACAGCTTTGAGATCGTCCATGAGATCTATATTTTCCGTGTCCATGCGGCAGCGTATCATCATGGTATCTCCATAAGGATGCCTTTCAGATAGTTTGTTCATCTCGTCAAAGACGGGACCTTCCTCTGCCCATGGAGTTCTTGACGCTTTGTTGAAAAGAGAAATATATGTATCGGAGTCTTTGCCGCTCTTTCCCGGATAAAAGAGACTGTAGGGAAGTCTTTCTCCAAGCTTTATGCCGTTGATGATGACATAGTCTACGAAATCCTTTGGATACTTTTCGTAGAGTTCTTCTTTTCTTTCAATGAAAGAAAACTCAGAATCAAGATAGATCCATACCTTCTGCGGAACATGGAAATGCTCCATGAAAAATGCAAGCATAGCCTCTTCGCAGTCAGCTCTTGTATCAAGAGCAAGGCATATATCCTCATTCATGAGTCTTGTCCACTCAGATACATCTATCCTTCGCCCAAGATCTTCATATATATCGCTGAGTTCTTTCTTCCAAAGTCCAAGGGGACTGTTGTCTTCTTCTTTTGGTTTTTCTTCTTCGTCTGCAAGCTTTAGAGCTTCTTCATAGCTTTCCCTTAAAGCCATGAATTCTTCAGGACTGTCCTCAGGATTAACGGTTTTTAGCTTTTCTCTGTATGCTGCAGTTATGGCGGCTTTATCTTTTGTTTCTTCTATTCCGAGTATATTCCAATCCATAGTCTCCTCCTTTTGATTTCCTCTAATTATACAACACAAAAGGCAGCGCTTAAAGACGCTGCCTTCTCTTAATGACGTATAAATTTTAGAGTGCTTCCACCCAAGTCTTTACTTCCTCTAATGAAAGTCCATTGAGGAGCTTATCATCAAGCCAGTTTATCTTGTCTGCATCCTTTGTAAGGCTCTTTGCAAACTCTATTGCTTTGCCTGTATTGCTTGCTCCTGATGTTGCAAAGAAGACTACATTCTTTCCTGCAAGCTTTAAGCTGTCTATGAAGGACTGTACTATGGAAGGATATACTCCGTACCAGATCGGATAGCCTATAAAGAAGGTATCATACTTTCCCGGGCAGTGAGCTTTCTTTAAAAGTTCAGGTCTGATGCTGAGGTCTTTGTGCTCTTTGTTGCAGCGGCTTTCAGGATCTCTCCAATCGATGTCTGCATCTGTATAGCTTTCCTTTGCCTGGATCTCAAAAAGCGTTCCGCCTGTCGCTTTAGCCACCTTTTCTGCAGCTTCTTTTGTTACTCCTTTGGTTGAGAAATATGCGACCATTATTTTCTTTTCATTTACATCCATATGAATACCTCCAAATAACAAAATATTCTTATCAATGATATTTTAACACTTAGTTGATATTTGAACAAGATTTCAAGGAGCCTGCCGTGATTCCCCTATTTTTTCTTTTTCTTTGTCAGGGCAAGAAGGATGATGAGTATTACTAATGCTATTCCTCCGATTATGGGGAAGAGCATGTCGAATTTCTTTTCGCTCTCTGAACTTCCTTCGGAACCTTTGCTCTCATCTTTTTCAGGAGTAACGCCGCCGCTTTGGTCCTTTTCAGGATCTGAAGGAGCGCTTTGATCATCCTTCTTTTCTCCGTCGGTACCTTCGGAAGGAGAAGGAGCAGGGTCTTGATCTTTGCTGCCCGATGGCGCAGGGTCTGTGCCTTGATCTGAGGGAGCAGGCTCAGGCGCAGGTGTATCGGGACCTCCCTCTGACGAACCCTTTATGACTATTTCTATTGGAAGGTCATAATCTCCAAGCCATATGTCTCCAAAGTTATGTGTCAGTTCAAAGTTATGAGCAGAAACATAGTAAGTACCTGCAGCTGCGTTTGCAGGGACTTTGAATGTGACAACTGCCATGTTTGTCGTCTTCATGGTTTTGAGCGCCGCATCAGACCAGCAAACCCTCGCTATATCGCTGTCGCCAACTCTTAAAGCATAATCATCCCCTGTAAAGTTTATCTCGCTATTTGATATGGAGACTACTTCCCAGCCCTTTGGTATATCAAAATCTATGCTAAGCCCGTCTATAAGGACTTCTCTGTCTGCATTTACAGTTACAGTGACCTGCTGACCTTCAGAACTTACAGAAAGTTCTGAAGGAGAAACAGTCGCATAAAACTGAGTGCTTGGATCTGTGGATGCAAAGGCTCCTGCAGGGATCAATGATATTGCAAGGAGCAGCAATAAAGTTAATATATATGATCTTTTATTCATGTACTATCCTCCATTTTGATATATATTACCACCTCTAAAGGCACTCAATCAATGAAACATATCTTTTTTTGCATCAAAAAAACGAGGGCCAAAAGGTCCCCGCTTTGCTTTAAATCTTTAGTCAAAGAGCGTTGCGTCTGTATGAGGGATAAAGCAGGCTGCAGAAAACTCGTCCATGTAGCCGGGCTCTGTAGACAGCTCTATATATGTCATATTGTGAGCTATCTCAAAGACCTTTTCCGTTGCTTCATCTGAAATGAGCATTGCGCAGGCTCCTGTAAGGGAAGAGTTCCCTATATAGCTGTACTTTGAAAGATCAGCTTTTGGAAGCATGCCTATGAGCATTGCATTCTCCATGTCTATGCCCGATCCAATGCCGCCTGCGATGACTACTCTGTCTATATCATCAACTGTGAGGTCTACTGATTTGAGCATGGTCCTTGTTGCAGAGAAGATAGCGCCCTTTGCTCTGATAAAGTTATCTATGTCGGACTCTGAGATATATACGTCTCTTCCTGTAGCAGACTCATCTGCATAGAAGAGTATGTACTGCTTGTCTCCGTATCCGTCGTCAACTATCCTCTTGTTTTCTGCTATGAACTTGCCTCTTGCATCGATGGCTCCCACCTTGTAGAGTTCGCCTATGACATCGATAAGACCTGAACCGCACATACCGGCGGGTCTGCCTCCTTTGATAGTGGTCACAAGGGGCATGAGCGTCTGCTTGTGGATGATGCAGGAATCTATAGCTCCTTTTGTAGCTCTCATTCCGCAGTCTATGTCTCCGCCTTCAAAAGCAGGACCTGCAGAGCATGCGCATGTAAGGAGATAATCTCTGTTTCCGAATACAAGCTCTCCGTTGGTACCAAGGTCTATGAAAAGTGACATCTCGTCTTTGTCCCAAAGAAGCGCAGGAAGTACGCCTGCAGTGATGTCTCCGCCCACATAAGAACCTACGTTAGGACAGAGTATGACCTTTGCATCGGGATTGACAGGAAGTCTCAGTTCAGATGCTTTCATGGGATCGTGATCCAGGAACTCCGGTTCAAACGGCATGAGCCTGATGCTGTCTCCGTTGGCCTTTACAAGGAGATGCTCCATAGTAGTATTTCCTGCTATAACTACTCTTGTTATCTCCATGGGATCGACTCCAGCTCCTTCTATGACCTTTGTAAAGAGAGGTATGAGTGTCTCTTCGAGGACTGCATGCTGAAGTCTTTCTTTTCCTCCTGGACGCCCTTGCTGTATTATCCTGTTTATGACGTCTGCGCCGTAGCGTATCTGAGCATTACCAAGAGTTCCTCTGGACAAGACCTTTCCTGTTTCAAGATCAAGGAGAGTGACTGCATTGGTCGTCGTACCTATATCTACAGCTATGCCGTAACCTTTTTCTTTAACACCTCTTGAAAGACCGTGAGTGAACACTTCGTCTATCATGGCATTGTATTTTTCAAGTTCTTCAGGGGTATTGAGAGCAGCTGTTACTATGCCGCTTACAAAATCAGAAGCTGCAGCCGGCACCCACAATGTTGCATCAGCTTCGACCTGCGCCTGGCAGGCGAGTCTCCAGTTATCTTCATATTCTTCATCAGAAAGTTTTCCGGCTCCCCTGTCATATTTAAGGGTACCTGCCATTATGCGCATCTTGCATTTTCCGCAGGTCCCGTTTCCTCCGCAAGGTACGTCGATGTTGACTCCCGCTTTCTGCGCGATCTCTAAGATGTTTTCACCAGGCTCTGCATGGTACTTTACATCTCCGCCGCCTTCTACTTTGAAGATCACTGTGTATTTCATAAATATCTCCTAAAATTTAGAGTCCTAAGCAAGGACTTCTGTTTAAGTATTATAGTAATAAAAAACATATGTGGGCATAATGACCCAATGGTTATTATACTCAAAACAAGAGCCCATGGGCAATAGTCATTTCCGTGCAATTAAACATTTGCTTTTGTCATACGCTACAATAAAAAGCAGTCCCCATGAAAATGAGGACCGCTTTTCTTCTTAGTTCTTTAAAACTCTTTTGATGCGAGTTATGAAATCGGTCTACTGACAAAGACCTCTTTCTATCATCTTACATAAGAGGCTCGAGATTGAGGACAGGGTGTCCCTTTTCCTGAAGGAATGCAAGGAGTGCATCAGCATCTTCAGCTATGGTCTCGTCTGCGATCATATCTGTGTAGTTGTCGATACCGAGGACTTCCTTTGCAGTCTTGTTGAGTCTTTCTGCAACATCATCCTTGAGTTCCTTTGGCATCCAGACGATCCTTGCGATACCGCCTTCAGCATATGCGAACTTCTTGGAAGAGATGAAGTGTCTGCCGTGACCCATGAATCCTGGTGTCTGCTCTCCGCCGCCTGTCATGGAAGCGAGTTCACCAAAGGTCATTCCTGTAGGTGTCATGCCCTTGTACTCTCTGTTTACAACAACGAGTCCGTTGGACATTGGCTCGATACCGGAAATGCACTCGAAGCATCCGCAGGATGTCATCGGGTCTTCCATGATGGAGTAAAGTGTTACCTGATTTACAGCACCGTGAGTAGCTTCGCCTATTGCTTCGTTTACTGTCTCGTAAGCGCCTGTCTTTTCGTTGAGGCATCTTTCCTTCTTGATCGGCTGGTTAGGACCTGTGGGCTTGAGCTGATATCCTGCCTTTGCATCGAGCCAGGATACTGCGCCGCAAAGACCGAGTCTTTCAGGTGTAACTATGCAAGCGTGGGAAGGAGCAAAGCTCTGGCAAAGGATGCATGTATAGAATGTATCTACGCTCTCGTCTGTAAGAGCTGCGAGCCTGTCGTCTCTTGCATCATATGCAGGCATTGCGACTTCTTCGAGGAACTTCTCTACCTTTGCCTTGTCAGTGATGAATGTGACTTCGCACTTGTCGACTACTTCGCCGAATTCATCCATGATCATGCTGTAAAGTACTTCTCCAAGGTCATGGAGTCTGAGTCCCTTTTCGAAAGAATCCTTTGAGATACGGATCCTGAAGAGGTTTCTCTGGCCTGTATGATACATACCCTCGATATAGTTGAACCAGGAGTGGATCTTTCTTTCGATTACGGATTCAAAGTCAGGCTGCATATGTGCGCCGTATACTCTGATTGTAGTTGCAAGAGGCATCCTGATGAGTTCTGTTGCATTTTCAGGTACGTCCGGTCCATCGATGGTGATCTTGTGATCTTCGATAGCATGAGGATCCTCTACCATCCTTAAAAGCTCGCAGGTCGGGTTGTGGTCAGAATCGAACTCAACATAGCAGTCGTTCTTTCTGATGATCTCGCCTTCGAATGCTGCTGCGAATCCTACAGGAAGCTGAACAGCCTTTGCCTTTACCTTGATGTTCCTGAGTTCAAGAGACTTTGGGGATGTTTCCTTGTGATCGAGTACTGATACAAGAGCGCCGGGGACCTGGTTCTCACCAAGGTCTATGTCTACTACTACAGGGAATCCGAGAGCGATAGCACCTGCACCTGCAGATACTACTACATTATCGATAGCACCGAAGGTGTTTACGAATGCAGGAACACGATTCTTTGTATACTCGAGGAGTCCTGCAAGGTTGCCCGGTTCAAGGTTTCCGAAGATAAGAGCTGCTCTTACTGCAACTGTAACTACGTGGATAACTGCTGTTACATCGTGTCCGAGAGGGATAACTCTGTATTCAAGTCCCATCTTGACGCCGTTTTCTGCTACCTGCTCGATGACATCTCCGATAAGGAAGGACATGATACCCTTGTCCTGATAATCTCTTACAACGTCTGCAACGTCCTGTCCGTTTTCAGCTTTTCCGAGAACTACTGCAACGCCGGGGATATCGCCTGTTACAAGAGGAACACCAAGGGATCTGATGACAGGATCCGGAACGAAGCCTATGCCTGTTTCGTTTGCATATGGATCTTCATTTTCAACATATTTGAGAGCCTCAAGGATCTCTGCACCGACTGCTGTTGCAAGTCCTGCATTGAGGGCCTGACCAAGGTCTTCCTGATTTGTGATGAGAGATTTGAGTACTCCTACGCATGCAGGAAGATCGCCAAGCTTTTCGACCTTGACGCCTGTTGCTGCGTAAATGGTCGGAAGGTAATATGCTGTTCCCGGCATCTTAACTTCCTTGTCAGCGCCGTATTTTTCGATTGCGGCATTGACTGCGCCTTCTGTAAGGCCTGCTACGGCATTAGATCCGCCGTAGATAAGATCAGTTAATACACTCATTTTTTCTTACCGCCTTTCGGATAAAGCATATCCCCGCCAGGGGATAATCCTTTTTAAAAAAGTGAGCACAAAAGTCCCAATGGGCTTTGTGCTCACCTGAAAAACATTGATTACAGTTCGAGGTAGGAGTCAGCATACATCATCTCGTTCTTGATGATATCTGCTGTCTTGATGGTCTCCATGAGCCTCTTGTCACAAGGATTGACTATAGCAGAAGTGAGTCCGTTGTACATAGCCATAGCTACTGTTACGCTGTCCATGATAGGACGGAGTTCGTTCGGTGCCATGTTGGATACGTTGGAGAGTCCGCCTGTGGAATTGAATCCCATATCGGAAAGCTGCTTGATGAAGTCGAGAACGTCCATCTGCTTGTCCTGGTTTCCTTTGATAACGAGGAAGAGCGGGTCAAACCAAAGGTCTGTCGGTTCCATACCAAGTTCCATACCTCTTTCGAGCATGGTCTGGCAATATTCCATACGCTCGTCGTTATTGGACGGGATTCCCTGCTTTGCGCAAAGTGCGATACAAATAGCATCGTTTGCTGCAGCAAGATCGATACGGTCGAGTCTGTCTCCTGCATCTGCAGAGTTGACGATCGGCTTTCCGTTGGTTCTGTTGTATACCTGGATACCGGCTTCGATAGCCTTGAGGTTAGCTGTATCAAGGCAGAGAGGGATGTTGTTGCATTCGCTCTGGATCAGCTGTACTGCCCACTGCATGAGTTCAACACCGTTCTTTTCTGCAGGTCCGATGTTGACATCAAGATAGGTTGCTCCGGCAGCGATCTGCTCTTTTGCTCTCTTGAGGATTGGTTCCGGGTTCATTTCTTCCATAGCCTTTTTGATGGTAGGAGAAATGCAGTGAATTCTTTCACCGATTGTGATAAATCTTGCCATAGTGGCCTCCTTTAATGTTTTTTATGTATAAAAATGTTTTTAGAGATCCTTCATGAACTTGACAAGTCCGGATGCTTCGTTCGGAGAGATCTTGATCTCCCAACCAGGGAGCTTCTCTTCGAGTTCGCCCTTGAGAACTGCGACCTTGCCCGGGATGATGAGAGTTCTGCTCTTGATCTTTCCTTCGATGTCCTGTTCTTTGAGGAACTTGTCAATGGTACCTGCAGAGAACTTACCTGCAGCCCAGGATGTAAGTACGGAATATCCGCCGCCGTCTGAAATGAGGAGGTTTACAGGAACTCCGCTACGCTCGAGCTCGCCGGAAACGAGGAAGTATGTAAGAGCGAAGTCTGTTGTAACTGCACATGGTGCATTCTCGTCTGCTCCGTTGAGCGGATAGATGCCCGGTTCGACTCTCATTGGCTTCTGAGGATCTGTGAAGATGTTCTGTCTGAGACCATAGAGAGGAAGTGCTGTTGCATATGTCATATCTTCCATAACGATGATGGATGCATACTTGAGAACAAAGATGGAAGCAAGTGCTACCTGAGTATGGAGATCTCCCTTTGCAAGTGCTGCAACGTTTACGATGGAAGGATATCCGAATGTTCTGTCCTGATCCTTGAGTGCTGCACGTCTTACCTGAACTGCGTTTGCAAGAGTTTCTTTTGCATCTGCGCCTGTTACGTCGAGGATAAGGTTCTTGTTTCCAAGCTTTTCGAGTGCTGCAACTGTATCATAGAGTGCATCAAGGTTCGGTGCGCATACGCCGAGGACTACTCCGCACTTTGTTGCAAGCTCGCACATTGCTTCGTAGTTTTCAGGTGTTGCTCCGTTGAGGATAGGCTTTTCTGCTGCGCAAAGCTCAAGAGCTGCTGCTGCAACATCTGCATCCTGGCATCTGAGGACGAGGAGTCTGCCCTTGCCCTGTGCCTTCTTTACGAGGTCGAGATATGCGTCCTTGTCTCCCTTGTAATTGAGATAAAGAACTTCAACATATTCTCTTTCGCCTATACGTTCGTAATCGACCTTTGCGACCTTTTCGAGCTTGTCATCTACACAATCCTGGCAGAGTGCTACGCCGAAGAGCGGTCTCTGTACGAATGTTGCTTCGTGTCTGTAAAGAACAGTTTCTCCGCCGAGTGTGTGCTCGCAATCTCCTGCTCCGACCTTTATGGTCTTCATTGGAGGTGCTGTTGCCTCGGAGAGCTGTGCCTTTGCTTCATCGCTCATATATGGGCATGCAGAAATGTCTGCGGAACCCTGAGCTACTTTCATTGCGAATGCCATACAGGTCGGGCTGCCGCATTCTTTACAATTCTTCTTAGGTGTGAGTTTGAAGATATCAATTCCCTTAAGTGCCATGTTGAATGTGCCTCCTTTCCTACATCAATGCGCTAACAAGGTTAGCGATGGTCTTAACTGCTTCGGGGTGTCTCATGAATACAGCATTGGATCCGCCTGTGATGCAAGCAGCTGCTGTGGAAACTTCCATTTCGATACCTCTTTCTTCTCTGTTGCCCCATTCAGGAACATCCTCTTCAGATGCTGTGGATTCCTTGACTACCCATGTCTCTCCTCCTACAGGAGTTACGATAGGCATCTGGAGCATTCCGTCGTTCTGTGTGAGGGCTGCGCCTACAACACGGTCGAGGGTGGATGCTACGTATTCGTAGCCGTAACCTGCTGCTGCGGAACCTACGTTCTGTACGCAGTTTTCTGCTGCGATACCCATCTGACTGATGAGAACGTTGAGCTGCTTAGCAAGGTTGATATCTACTGCAGACTCTGCAGACATCTTCTGGCCATATGCCATAACTGCGGATGCTGCGATTGTCTTGTAGTCTTCCTGTCTTGCGGATACGATAAGGATGTTCTTTCCTGTGCAGACCTCTGCAACCTTGGAAAAGAGTTCTGTATCCTTTTCGATGTTCTTGCATCCCTGAACTGCGAGCGGGCAGTCGATAGCGTCTGCAACTTCCTTTGCGATAGCTGCGCACTCTTCGATGGACTTGTTCTGACCGTTGGGGTCTGCACCCTCAAGGGTGAGTACTACAAAGTCTGCACCGGGCATCTCGGATGCTCTTTTTGCGATAGCGCCGATGGAGTCGCATCCTGCATAATATTCTGCGATTCCGGGAACGCTTGCGTCAAAGCCGTTGTCAGTGATCTCTACACCGATTGCGACCTTGTTCTTGATTGCACCATCGAATGTATAAAGCGGATATACATTTTCTCCTCCGATGGTGACAGCCTTTTCACCTGTTCCGAATGTTACCTCGTTCATGGAGCAGTTGAAAACCTGCGGCTTGCGATTAAAAGCCATGTGATATTTCCTCCTTCTCTACTCGTTTTTTGTACAAAACGATACACGATAATAATAAACTAAATTGCTTGAAATTACAACACAAAAGGGTCTCCAAAAAGAAGCATTTCAGCAAAAAAACAAGAAGCCAAAATACCTGAGGTTTCGGATACCATGATGTAATTCATTTTTTCGTCCTGCAGGAAGTCCCAAAGGAAGCTGTTTGGCGCTCCCAAAAGGATACCTATCCCTCTTGCAGAATCCTTGAAAGTTTAATACATTTTGTACAGTAATGCAATAACAAAATGTATCAGTTTTATTACCTTTTCATTGTAAGATACAATAAAAATGAGGACCGCTTCCCGGTCCCCATCCACTTGCGATAAAAAAGCAGCAATTTTGTGACTTAATCTAAAGGAGTAAAGCCAAAGCGCTGGCGAAGACCTGCTATGTCAACGTCGTAGATAAGGTCGCCGTTTGGCATGACTGTTTCTTCGATCTTTACTTCCTTGCCTGCAAGATATTCTTCAAGATATTTCCTGGGAGAGGAGGTCTCTATCTCTTCAACGAATACGTCTCTCATCTGATTGTTTGAGCACTCGTTGAATATCTCTCTTATCATCTCGTAATGCATATCATGCACCTATGAGCAGCTTGCTGCCTACAAAGTCCATGGATTTGATCGTTCCTGGGACTTCTATCTCTTTACCTAAAATATCGGTCATGATGACCTTGCCGTCCTCTACTTTGATCTCGCTTATGTATTCGCAGATCTTCTCGTTCTCGCCGTCCGGAACAAGTCTGTATGCTGTTGAAAGACACATAGTCCTTTCCTCCTTCTTTATTTCTTCAATGCGTCAAGAGCTGCCTGAAGAAGGGCATCGCCCTCTCTGAAATGATCAACTGCATCATCTACAAGGAATGCAGCTTCCTTTTCTTCCGATGCCTCGAGCTTGTGGCATATCTCGTGGAGCTCTTCGGTGTGAGCCTTGTTGTGCTCAAGCATATATGTAACAAGAGCTATTGCCTGTTCCTTGCTGTCGAATGCCGTTATAGCTTCGTGCATATGTTCATGTTCATGTCCTGCAAAATCGTGCATAATATTCTCCTTACTTTTTCATATATACAGATCTTTGATCTTTATTATTCTACATCAAAAGTCATACATCTACCTTTGTGATTTTAGCATGCATAATAAAAAGGGTAAACCCCCTACGGGGTTTTTTTCTTATGAGTATCATGATAAAATAGCAGTACTTAAAGGGGGATGGACCTAATGAATGATAAAGAAAAAAAGGCAGTTTTAAACAGACTTGCAAGAGCCATAGGACATATGGAATTCGTAAAGAGGATGGTGGAAGATGACAGAGATCCGTCCGATGTTTTGGTGCAGCTTTCGGCAGTTAAATCTGCAATAAACTCAACAGGCATAATGATGATAGAAGACCAGGTAGATGAGAGCCTTGCCCATGATGACCAGGAGCAGGTAAGGTCACTTCTTAAAGCTATGGAGAAATACTGCAAATAACAATAATATCTTTACAAAGATAAAACAGAAGGTTTCTCATATCAGAAGCCTTCTTTTTATTTTTAAAAAAAGAGCCTTTTTGGGCTCTTTGAATATGCGGACAGGTCCTTAATGACCTTACTGCTCCTCTATGGGAAGGGTGAGTTGATCGGGAGATATGTCATCCCAAGTCTCCTCTTCCATGATGAGATCATCGATATTCTCTATTTCAGGAAGGTCAGCAAGAGTTTCAAAGCCGAAAAGTTTGAGGAACTCCTTTGTAGTGCCGTAAAGATAAGGTCTGCCTATGGCCGTGCTCCTGCCAAGTTCCTTTACAAGTCCCTTTGACATGAGTCCTTCAAGGACCCTGTCGGACCTTATTCCTCTGATGGAATCTATCTGAGCCTTTGTTACCGGCTGCTTGTATGCAATTATAGCCAGTGTTTCAAGAGCCGGCTGCGAAAGTCTTTTTTCCTTTGCAGGCGTAACAAGAAGCTGTATATAGTCATCGTTTTCTGCTGCTGTGCAGAGCTGGAAACTCTTGTCCATCTCTCTTATCCTAAGGCCGCTTTCCCTGTCTTCATAATCCTGCATGAGTTCTCTCATGATGTGTATCATATCGGATACAGGCAGATTGAAAAGTTCTGCTGCAGTCTTTGCTTCAAGAGGGTCTCCCCAGACGAAGAGTATTGATTCAAGTGCTGATTTTATTTTTTCTTTTGTCATTATGTCTTGTTCCTTTGCTTAAATAAGCTTTGATCCTTCAGTGCTACAGCGAGGGACCGGAAAGCATGGCAGCTGATTCGCTTCCTTCGACTTTTCTTATGATTATGTCTCCGTACCTTTTCTTTTGCTCAGCTTCTATAGCTTTGTCTCTCAGAAGCTCTAATATGGACATAAAGGTTATGACTTTGTTGAAGTTCGTCTCATCTCCTTCTATGAGTTCAGAGAAACTGGTCTTTTCTTTCTTTTTCAGGACATCGGCTATCTGAGTGATGCGATGCTCCATGGACATCTTTTGTCTTTCTATCCTCTCATAGATCTTGTGCATCTCTTCGAGGCGCTGTTTCTTTAATATGAACTGCATAAAGGCCTGAGCAAATTCAGTCATGCTGCCTTTGATGATCTCTTCAGGTTCGCCCATATAGGCATCAAGATCTTCTGCAGGTTTTTCATGAATGTGGGATACGACTTCTTCCTGCTGCTGAAGGAAGGCTGCCATCTCCTTGAACTGCTTGTATTCAACAAGCCTTTGAACGAGCTCTGCTCTTGGATCTTCTTCTGCTATCTCTTCGCCGTCCTTTGCCTTTTCTATAGGCAGGAGCATTCGGGTCTTTATCTGTATGAGCTCAGCTGCGAGCACCATAAAATCCTGCGCAAGCTCAATGTCTAGCTTTTGCATTTCTTTTATGTATTCTATATATTGATTTGTGATCTCTGATATACGGATGTCGTAGATGCTCATCTTCGATCTTTCGATAAGGTACACGAGAAGATCGAATGGGCCTTCAAAAACATCCAGCTTTACTTTGTAATTCATTGACCTGTATATTCCAAAAATGTATTGCTGTAACCAGCCGCAAATGATTGTAACATATATTTGTTATGATTGCACACGTCGGCATAGTTAGAATCGTAAGTTCCGTAGGTATTTATCTGGTCATAGAGGTTACCGGGACCTAGGTAATATGCTGCAAGACCAAGTTGCGGATCGTTGTCGCAATACTCTATGAACATCTCGAGCCAGCTTGCTCCCCTTTGTATATTGTAGTGAGGGTCTCTTATCATCTCAAGAGTATATCCGTCAGCTTCAGCATATATGAGCATAACCTGCATGAGTCCTATGGCTTCTACCTCAGATACTGCGCTGTGATCGAACCTGCTCTCTGTCTGGCAAATGCCCATGAGCATGTCCTCTTCGCAATAGGTATATACCGAAGCCTCATGCCTAAAGAGGTACTCGTAATAGAGGGCTGTCTCATAGGAAAGGTTTGGATTTACGCTCATCATGTACCTTGCTCTGCCCTCTATGTACTGAGTATTGCCATCGCAATAAAAGTCCTTTGCCAAGGTCCCTGCAAGTGTAGATATGTATAGACCGCCGACCTGATGATAATACCAGCTGAAATCTATGCTGCTGTAGTCCTTTAAAGCATCCAAAGAAAGATAAAGAGTCCTCTTTACTCCATCATCTTCCTTGGTAGTTGCAGCAGAATGCATGGGAGCTTCCTTTTCATCAAAGGTATAGCTGTGACCCCAGTAAAGCTCTGAATACCTTAAGTTGCAAGCGCAATTTCCTTCATATACACCTGCAAGAGAAGGCCCTTCAGGACTTTTCGAGAATTTGACCCAGTGCCTTTCATCATCAAAGTTTATCTTAAGGCCAAGGGCTTTTAGAATAGGTTCCGTCATGGGCACAAAGATCTTTCCTTCCACCATGACGAAGGGCTCGTAAATTTGCCAGTTATTGATATGATATCCGTTTATATAAATGTCCTTGCACATAAAGGTCCCCAAATTGAAACCGACCGATGAATAATTCTCATCAGGTTTTGGTTCTACGAAGGGTTCCGGCTGTGGCTGCGGGACAACGTCTTCTGTTTCAGTACCTCCTTCTTGAGGCGGTGTATCTGTATTCCCAATATGAACATGCAGTGCGATATAATATACCGCACTGCAGATTATCAAAACGATTATTAAATTACTAAGGATCTTTTTAGTTTCTTTTTTCATTGGCGCAGCTGAGCCTTACGAGAGCCCTTTGCTTAGCAGCCGTTGCCAAAGCCTTGTCCTCCGGCGATATATCCGCTTTCGCCAGTTTTTCTTCGGCTCTTGCCAAAGCAGCCTTTGCTCTCTCCACATCTATATCTTCCACCCATTCGAAGGCGGTGGCAATGACCCTGGCCTTGTTGTCAGTCATGGAAAACATACCGCCTATGCAGGCAGCTTTCTTGTGACCTGATTCCAGCCCGATGGACGCAGGTCCCATTCCAAGGGTCGTTACATAGTTTACATGATGAGCGAGGATCTGTACAGCACCTTCTGATGCAGGAACGCTGACGCTCTCCACTTCGCCCTCATATTTGCAGCCGCTGGGTGTTACAATTGTGAGATGAAATGTGTTCATATGCTTAGCCTTTTGCCTTTGCGACTACATCGTCTATAGTACCTGCATAGAGGAATGCAGATTCAGGGATGTCGTCGTGCTTACCTTCTATGATCTCTTTGAATCCGCGTACAGTTTCCTTTACAGGAACGTACTTGCCCACATATCCTGTGAACTGCTCAGCTACATGGAACGGCTGAGAAAGATATCTTTGTACCTTCCTTGCTCTGTTTACGAGCATCTTGTCCTCGTCAGAGAGTTCGTCCATACCCATGATGGCGATGATGTCCTGAAGTTCATTGTATCTTTGAAGGATTCCTATAACAGCCTGAGCTACATCGTAGTGCTCCTGACCTACTACGTCCGGAGTAAGTATCCTTGATGTAGAGTTAAGAGGATCTACTGCAGGATATATACCAAGGGATGCTATGCCTCTGTCGAGAACTGTAGTAGCATCGAGGTGAGCGAATGTGGTAGCCGGCGCAGGGTCTGTAAGGTCGTCTGCAGGTACGTAAACAGCCTGAACAGAAGTGATGGATCCTTCCTTTGTGGATGTGATCCTCTCCTGAAGAGCACCCATTTCTGTTGCAAGTGTAGGCTGATATCCTACAGCTGAAGGCATACGTCCAAGAAGCGCTGATACTTCGGAACCCGCCTGTGTGAACCTGAATATATTGTCGATGAAGAGAAGAACATCCTGGTGCTGCTGATCACGGAAGTACTCTGCCATGGTAAGTCCTGAAAGACCTACTCTCATTCTTGCCCCGGGCGGTTCGTTCATCTGTCCGTAGACAAGAGCTGTCTTTGAAAGAACTCCTGATTCCTTCATTTCGTTGTAAAGGTCATTTCCTTCTCTTGAACGCTCTCCTACGCCTGTAAATACGGAATATCCGTTATGCTCTGTTGCTATGTTGTAGATGGGCTCCTGCATAAGAACTGTCTTTCCTACTCCGGCTCCTCCGAACAGACCTATCTTACCACCCTTTGCATAGGGGCAGATAAGGTCAATGACCTTGATACCTGTCTCAAGTATCTCGGATGATGTCTGCTGGTCTGCATAAGTGGGTGGCTGTCTGTGGATAGGAAGCCTCGGAGCATCCTTTGGAGGCTCCTTTGCATCGATGGGATCGCCAAGAAGGTTGAACATCCTTCCGAGGCACTCATCTCCGACAGGCACTGTTATGGGCCCGCCTGTATCTACGGCCTCGATACCGCGAACAAGACCGTCGGTCGCGTTCATGGATATGCAGCGTACTATGCCTCCGCCTATGTGCTGAGCGACTTCGGCTGTAAGCTTAGTGCCGTTATTATCGATTTCTATGGCGTTCAGAAGATCGGGAAGGTTCTCCTCCGAAAAACGGATATCGAGTACCGGACCGACCACCTGGACTACCGTACCTATATTCTTTGTACTCAAGGGATCTCTCCTTTCAAATCAGGATTGTGCATTGCTGCCGGCGACTATCTCAGTTATCTCCTGAGTGATGGCGCCTTGGCGAGCACGGTTGTACTGAAGGTCAAGTTTTGCAATTATCTCATCAGCATTCTTGGTAGCGGAGTTCATAGCCTGGCGCCTTGCGGCCTGCTCGGATGCTATGGACTTGGAAAGAGCACCGTAAATGAGGCCTCCGAGGTACTCGGGAACGATGCGGTTGAACACAGTCTCTGCACCCGGCTCATAGAGTATCTTCTCAGACTTTGGACCTTCTCCTACCTCCATTGAAAGGGGCAGGAGCTGAAGGACTTCAGGAGTCTGCGTGAGAAGGTTTATGAAGTTTGTATAGATGATATACACACTGTCATACTGTCCCTTCATAAAGCCTTCTGATGCAAGGTCTGCTATTGAATAGCAATCATCTATGGTCAGATCCGCTGCTACTAAATAGTCCTCGGTGACAACATCAAAGCTACGCTTTTTAAAGTGGTCTACACTCCTTTTTCCTATGGGCAGCACCCTGGCTTCCGGAGGTATGCCTATGGTGGCCCTGAACACGTTGCTGTTGTAACCGCCTGCAAGCCCTCTGTCGCCGGCTATGACTATGTAAAGAGGCTTCTTTCCTTCTGTGGGACGGACGAACTTCGATTCAAAGTTTGCCGTAGATGCAGCAATGTCCTGCATAGTATCATAGAAGGTAGTGAAGTACTCCTTTATGGCCACTGCCTTTGCCTGAGCGCCTCTTAGTTTGCTCGTGGCTACCAGTTCCATCGCCTTGGTTATCTGGCGGGTGGAACTCATGCTCTTTATTCTGTTTTTAATTGCCTTGGTAGATAAACCGGCCATTTCCAGTCTCCTATCCTAATGTAGCTAAATAGTCTTCTACTCTCTCTGTTAAAGCCTGTCTTAATTCTTCGTCGTCATCATCTGAGAGTTTTCCTGTAGTCCTGATGTTTTCGAGGACCTGCGGGTGATTTGCGTCGAGCCATGGATAGAGCTTGACTTCAAAATCGTGTACCTTGTTTACAGGTATATTTGCAAGGAAACCGCCGGTTACTGCGTAAAGTATGGCGACCTGATGCGCAACGTCAAGAGGCTCGCTCTTGCCCTGCTTTAAGACCTCAACGATCCTTTCGCCCTGATCGAGTCTATCCTTTGTATCCTTGTCAAGGTCTGAACCGAACTGAGCGAAGCTCTTGAGCTCTATATACTGTGAATAGAGAAGCTTAAGTGATCCTGCGACCTTCTTCATAGCCTTGATCTGAGCATCTCCTCCTACACGGGATACGGAGATACCGGGGTTGATAGCGGGCATGATACCCGAGTGGAACATTTCTGTTTCGAGGAATATCTGTCCGTCTGTAATGGATATGACGTTGGTCGGGATATATGCGGATACGTCTCCTGCCTGAGTCTCTATGATAGGAAGAGCAGTGAGGGATCCACCGCCGTATTCCGGATCCATTCTTGCAGCTCTTTCAAGAAGTCTTGAATGGAGATAGAAAACATCGCCGGGGTATGCTTCACGCCCCGGAGGTCTTCTGACAAGAAGGGACAGCGCACGGTAAGCAACAGCATGCTTTGAAAGATCGTCGTATATTACGAGGACGTCCTTTCCCTGATGCATGAAGTATTCGCCCATGGTGCAACCTGAATATGGTGCGATGTAAAGAAGCGGAGCAGGTTCTGATGCTGTAGCTGAAACTACGATGGTGTAGTCCATAGCGCCTGCATCCTGCAAACTTCCTACTATCTGAGCAACTGTGGACTGTTTCTGACCTATGGCTACATAGATGCAGATAACGTCCTTGCCTTTCTGGTTTATTATTGTGTCTATGGCGATGGTCGTCTTTCCTGTCTGACGGTCGCCAAAGATGAGTTCTCTTTGTCCTCTGCCGATGGGTATCATGGCGTCTATAGCTTTGATACCTGTCTGAAGAGGCGTATCTACGCTCTTTCTTACGAGGATGCCGGGAGCCGGACTTTCGATGGGAGCATATTCAGCTGCATCTATCGGTCCTTGCTCGTCTATGGGCTGTCCAAGTGCGTTTACAACACGTCCAAGAAGTTTCTCTCCTACGGGAACGGATACGACTCTGCCTGTACGCTTTACCGTATCGCCCTCTTTGATCCCGTCGTCAGGTCCGAGCATGACGATGGAAACGGAGTTTTCTTCAAGATTCTGAGCCATTCCATATACCCCTGTGGGGAATTCGAGCAGCTCGTTTACCATGCAGTTTTCAAGTCCTGCTGCACGGGCTATACCGTCTCCGACAAGCACTACTACACCTGTCTCGGACTGGTTTATCTTAACGTCGTAATTCTTGATCTGTGAGCGGATAATCTTTGAAATTTCTTCGGGTCTTAATTCCATTGATTCACCAACCTTAAATATTTGTTAATTGGATAACAGCTTGGAAAGGCTGTCCAGATGATATGCGACGGTATCGTCATACTGCACGCCCTGGGCCTGCAGCCTTATACCTCCTATGACCGAAGGATCTACCTTCTCCTTTATGATAGCTGTCTTGCTTATCTTTTTTTCGATCGCTGCTTTGAGCCTTGTCCTTTGTTCACCTGTCAGTGCGACTGCGCTGGTGACAAAGACTTCCACTATGCCCTTGTCTTTGTTGTAGCGATTCCTGAATTCTTCTTCGCAATTGAGAAGTTCCGATATGGAATCACCGTCGCAAAGCATGCATAGGAAATTAAGGGTGTACTGATGCAGATTCTCCTGCCAGGCTTCCTTAAGAAGGGCTTTGCGCTCCTCTTTTGGTATGGCCGGCGTCATGAGCATCTTGCGGTACTCGGGCATTTCTCTGATGCATGAACATACAGCGGACAGATCTTTTAAGATCACATCCTCTAAGTGTTCATCAGATGCCAGATCGTACAAGGCGCCTGCATATACTAAAGCATACTTGGTCATCAGTTTTCACCAATCTCGTCAATAAACTTATCGATAAGAGCTGCATGAGCATTCTCGTCGATCTCTTTTTCTACAAGCTTCGATGCGATCTCTACTGCCATCTTGGAGATCTCGCCCTTTGCTTCGCTCATGGCGCGCTGGCGTTCAAGCTCTATGTCGGCTGTAGTCTTTGCTCTTAACTTATCGCTCTCTTCCTTTGCCAAAGAAAGGATCTGCTCGCTCTGAAGCTTTGCATTGGCAACAGCTTTTGCTGTGATCTCTTCAGCTTCTACGCGGGCATTGGCCAGATGGCTTTCATAGCTTTCCTTGGCTTCCTGAGCAGCGATGTTGGCCTGCTCGGCATCAGCAAATACTATATCGACCTCCTGCTGGCGCTTTTCAAGTATCTTTCTTACAGGTTCGAAGAGAAAGCGCTTGAAAAGGAACAGCTGAATGCCGAAGTTGCAAAGCTGAGCTATCAGAGTCCAATAATCAAAACTAACCAGTGACTGATACATTTCGTCTCCTTTTCTGCTGTGTCCTTATGTGACCAGCTATAAATTTACTAAAGAAGATTGATGAAGAGTCCGGGTGCAACGAAGATGAGAAGAAGGCCGGTTACGAAACCGTAAATACCTGTCGTCTCGGAAAGTGCGATACCAAGGATCATTGTGGATGTGATATCACTCTTGATCTCCGGCTGACGTGCAAGGGCTTCGAGAGCCTTACCTGCTGCATAACCTTCACCGATTCCGGGGCCTACGCCTGGGAAAAGAGCTATGCCTGCACCGATTGCGCATCCCATAAGGATGAGTCCTTTTGCTAATTCCATTTTTTCCTCCTAAAATTTAATATCGTATAACTTCTTTTCAAAACCATTTAGGTTGATTGAACTTGCTTTAGTCTGCATCTGCCTGAGAGATGAATATCATGGTCAGCATGCAGAAGATATATGCCTGGATGGCCGCTGAGAACCAGTCAAAGTACAGTGACAATACAGCAGGGATACCAAGCTCGAATACGGGTATGACTCCAAGGACTTCTCCTACCTGGCCCGGTATAAGACCGAAGATGAAGGAGTTAAGACCTCCAAGAGCCGCATAAACAAGGGATGTGATGACCACGCCTGACAGTATGTTCCCGAAATGACGGAAGGCCATGGAGAAAGGTGTGAAGCATTCGCTCATGACATTGATGGGAGCCATGATGAAAACAGGATCGAGGAATCCCTTAAGGTATGGTCCGAGGCCCTGAGACTTTATCTTCGTCCTTGTGATGATGACAAATACAGTCAATGACCATGCCAGTATGCTCATGATCTCTCCTGTAGGCGGGAAGAATCCAAGCAGGGATGTAAGGCTCATGGTTATGGAACCTATGAGTATGGTACCTACGAAGGGGACCATCTTTTTCCACTTCGGACCCATGTTCTGAGTCACGAGGCCGTCTATGAAGTTGTAGAGCCACTCTACTACGGCCTGCTTTTTTGAGATGTTCCTCACCTTGAGATCGTGAGTAGCCCATGCAGCAAGCGCCGTAAGGATTACCATGAGGCCCCAGGTGATGGCTATGGTCGTGTTGATGTTGATGTTGATGCTGTCAGAGATATGGATCGTGAACAGTATCCTTGCGCCATGAATGTCTACATTCATCGATGCTATTCCTTTCCTTTTTTAAGATATTTCAAAAGGTTTATAAACTTTATAGTAAGATTGGGCATGATGTATGGGATCACGCCTGCTATCATGACTTTGTAATTGCCCTTGTTCAAAAGGAATACGGCAGCTGCCCATACTACGAGGAGGATGCTCCTCTCAACATAGGACCTTGTCATGACACCCTTGGCATTTTCTCCTGCTTCAAGAGTCTTTTGAACGGAGTAGCAAAGCCAAACAAAGTTAAGGAACATCACGAGGGATCCTCCGAGAAGGAATACCGATGTCCTTAGGTCTAATATCTTAAGACCTATATATACAGCAATGACCAAAGTATCCATCACAAGGATACCAAGGCCTATGTGTTTGATCTCTTTTAAAGCTGCCTTATCTATCTTCATTCTATATAAAGGGTATTATTATGATTCGATGGTAATTATAGCAAAGACCTATCTATGCTTTCGATATGAAATATTTCTATTTTTTTTATCCTCTTTTGTGCTTTTCGCCAAGAAACCCATGCACATACGGTAAACGCTTGTAAAAGCCGACAAAAGGCCCAGCACTAAAGCGACTATGATGACCCATGACCCAAGTTCGAATTTCTTCCTGAGCCAAAAGCCAAGAAGACATAAAAGAATGGGCGGAACGACTATTGAAAAGCCTATCTGCCCGTAGACCGATATGTAATTAAGGGCTTCTCTGAGCCACTTTCTGTCCATCTTACTCTTCTTTGTCCTTCAGGATGTCGATCTTGACGCCCGCTTCCCTGAGCATGGCTTCTCCAAGTTCATCGGGATAAGGCTCTTTTGTAACTACTCTTTTGATGCCTGCATTTATGATCATCTTTGAACATATGGAGCAAGGCTGTGTAGTGCAGTAAAGAACGCTGCCTCCTATGTTCTGTCCCAGAGTTGCAGCCTGGATGATAGCATTCTGCTCGGCATGAAGGCCTCTGCAAAGTTCTGCTCTTTGCCCCGAAGGGACTCCGAGCTGCTGTCTTAGGCACCCTGCCTCTTCACAGTGGGTGATGCCTTGAGGCGTTCCGTTATAGCCGGTAGCCATGATGCGGTGATCCTTGACTATGACCGCTCCTACGCCTCTTCTTATGCATGTGGAACGGGTCCTTGCAAGTTCTGCAAATCCCATGAAATACTCATCCCAGTCAGGTCTGTTCATTTAGCACCTCCAAAAACACAGGGCAAAGAGAAGTAAGTCTCCTCATTCACATCCCTGCCATTATATCAAAAAAGTATTAAGACAGATACAATATATCTGTCTATATGTGAAAAAGATTTCAGCTAAAAAAGCGCACTATTCGTGAAATTCAAAAGAATACTTCATCAAGATAAAGGCCCTGAGGAGGAGCCACATGACCTGCCTTTTGCCTGTCTAAAGAATCTATAGCATCCTTAACAGACTCAGGAGTCCTCTTGCCAAGGCCAACCTCAACCAAAGTGCCCGTGATGATCCTTATCATATTGTAGAGGAAACCGTTTCCGGACACCTTTATGGCCACATCGCCGTTCCTTTCATCTATGACGATGTCATATACCGTCCTTACGGTCGTTTCCTTTGGACTTCCTGCAGACTGAAAGCATGCAAAATCATGTTCTCCTATTATGTATGCTGCAGCTTCTTTCATTTTTGAAACATCAAGTTCTCTTTTTATCTGATAGCAGTAGTTCCTTTTAAATACGTCAGGATCTTTTCCGCAGCTTATCCTGTATATGTACCTTTTGCCCTTTGAAGAAAATCTTGCATGAAAATCCTCAGGCATCTCCAAAGCTTCAAGGATCCTTATCTCTCCTATACCCTCGAGCCTGTCCTTTGCAAGAGCATTGTTCATTGCTCTTGCCAGGTTTTCTGCAGGTATCTTTATATCCGCTTTAAAGGATGCACACTGTCCGTATGCATGGACACCGGAGTCAGTCCTTGAGGTGCCGTCAAGCTTTATATCCTCTCCTGTGACAGCTTTTAGGACCTTTTCGAGCTCCCCGCAAACAGTCCTTTTTTCAGGCTGCCTTTGCCATCCTGAGAAGTTCGTTCCGTCATATGCGATTTTTAAAAATATGTTCTTCATAGGAGTATCAAAAAAGGCCGGAAATTCCGGCCTATCTTTATCAATTGAATATGTCGATATGGGCAAAGGACGGTTCGATGACCTTTTTGCCGGACACCGTCATTACGCCGCAAAGGATATTACCGTCTACATTTTGCTTGTAGATCACATAACCGTTCCTTATGCCGATGAAAGGACACCCTTCGATGCCTTCGCATTTTTCTTCCGTAAGGCATATGTATGGATATTCAGACTTATCTATGATGATCCAGTAACCGTTCTTCTTTACAGCTGCTCTTTCTTCACAGAAAGCTCCCTTGTTGCCGCTCACATCTATATTGGACGGCTTTAATGCAGCTACATCGTCAAATACCGATTCGATGGCAAGAGCGCCGGTCTCATCGATAAAGCCCCAGAACTTACCGTCATATACTGCGGCAAGTCCTTCTGAGAATGGCAGAGCCTTCTGATACTGGAATGGAATGACTGTATTTCCGTTCTCATCTACATATCCCCAGAATCCTTTGTCGTTGCATGCAAGATACAAGGGTCCTTCGCAATGCTTTAAGAATCTGTACTTGCACTCGAAAAGTATGGTCCCGTCGCTTTTGCAAAGACCGAACATGCGGCCCATGTTCATTACTATGACATTTCCGTTTTCATCTACGCCTGAAGGATCTGCATCCCAGCCTGCAGGAAGGGTTGCGACAACATCGCCCCAGGAGTTTATGACATAAGCAGATTCAGGTCCAAGACCGTCATTTGTATCTACATTTCTTTGGCGCATGACGACAGCAAGTCCATTTTTAAAAGGCGTTGCCAAGCCAAGAGCCCATGTATTACCATACCATCTGCCGGGCACTACAGGCACGCGGCTTGCAGTTATGACAGGCTTAAAGTTTGCATCAGCATAAAAGTATTTCTGAAGCGTATGATTTGAAACGGAAACAGCAACGAGTCCTTCTGAGAAGTGATCGCTCTCTCCTATCTGGCTTCCGGAAAAATTGTTGTATACGATCTTTCCTTCCCCGTTTATATACTCATATCCTGAGTACATATTGAGGATGAGACCTACTCCCTCTTCATAAGGGACCGTAGCCATGTATCTTGGCTCTACTTTCCATTCTCCGTTTATGTTTATGAAGCCGTACAGTCCGTTTTCTGAATTTTTTGCCGGAGCAAGAAGTCCGGTATCCCTGACGCTGATGGTCTCGGGTTCTATGGAAGATATATATTCGAGAGCTTCGTCAAGATCGAAAGTCTCGGACATATGGCCTTCCTCTGCGTCGTCAATTGAAACGTCGCATGCAGCAAACCCAAGGAGCATAACCAATGCCAGTAACAAGGATAAAAATCTTTTCATTTAGATCAGCCTTTCTTGTAGGAGCTCTTAAGTCCTACGATCTGGTTGAATACGGGTGCGTTCTCTTTGCTGAGCACCGTATCTGCAATATAGTAACCGACTCTGAAGAATTGGAACCTCTCTCCTGCCTTTGCATACTTTAAGGAGCTTTCAGCCTTTGCTACGAGTTCCTTTTTTGATTCAGGATTGAATTCGTTCTTTCCGGTCTCTTCATTTGGAAGAGCAAGAAGTCCGTACTGGCGAACAGGGATGTCTACACAGTCATCTGCGCATACCCAGTGGATAGTACCCTTGACCTTCCTTGAATCGGCTCCCGGAGTTCCTGACTTTGTGTCAGGATCATAGGTGCAAAGGAGTTCTGTCACATTGCCATTTTCGTCCTTTACGACCTCGTTGCAGGTGATGAAGTACGCTCCTTTGAGCCTTACTTCATTTCCGGGATAAAGCCTGAAATACTTCTTTTCAGGAACTTCCATGAAGTCGTCTCTGTCCACATAAAGATGCTTTCCAAAGCTTATCTCTCTTGTGCCCATTCCCTCTACGGTCTGGCTGTTTTCAAGAGGAAGTTTTTCAAGCTGTCCTTCAGGATAATTGGTAATGGTCAGCTTTATAGGGTCCATGATGACGAATCTGCTTTCGACTCTGTCCTTAAGGTCGTCCCTTACGAAGAACTCAAGCTGATCCATACCTATCTCGCTGTTTGCTTTTGAAACGCCTATTGCGTCGCAAAATGCTTTTAGAGCTTCAGGAGTATAACCCCTTCTCCTCATTCCTGCTATGGTGCAAAGCCTTGGGTCGTCGAAACCTTCGACAAGGCCTGCCTTTACAAGTTTTATGATGTTTCTCTTGCTCATGATAGTATTTGAAAGGTTCAGCTTTGCAAATTCTATCTGCTGAGGAGGTTCCGGCCAATCAAGGTTTTCAAGCACCCAGTTGTAGAAGGGTCTGTGATCTTCAAACTCCAGTGTGCAAAGGGAATGAGTGATGCCCTCTATGCCGTCCTCTATTGGGTGAGCGAAGTCGTACATTGGATATATGCACCACTTATCTCCTGTATTGTGATGAGTCACATGCATGACTCTGTAGATGACAGGGTCTCTCATATTGATGTTGGGGCTTGCCATGTCTATCTTTGCCCTTATGCACATGGCTCCGTCCTCATATTTTCCTGCTCTCATATCCTCAAAGATCTGAAGAGATTCTTCAGGAGAACGGTCCCTGTCGGGGGCATTTTTGCCAGGCTCGGTGAGAGTTCCTCTTGTATCATGGATCTCTTCTGCGCTCATTGAGCAGGCATATGCAAGTCCTTTTTTGATGAGCACTTTTGCGCACTCATACATCCTGTCAAAATAGTTCGATGCATAATTGAGCTTGTCCCATTTGAACCCAAGCCACTTTATGTCGTTTTCTATGGAACCTACGAATTCTTCGTCTTCCTTTGAAGGATTGGTATCGTCATAACGAAGGTTGCAGGTGCCGCCGTACTTTTCTGCTGTTCCAAAATTAAGACACAAGGATTTTACATGCCCTATATGTAGATATCCGTTGGGCTCGGGAGGAAACCTGGTGATGATGTGATGTGAATATTTTCCTTCCGCAATATCCTTTTCGATTATGTCGTGTATAAAATTGCTTTCCATATATGTTCCTTTTGTTTTTTGGATACTTTTTAAGTATGAAGTATGTTTGTGATATTACTGTGAAAGTGCTTGATCATGATCAAGAGCACAAACACCCAATATAACTTATGTATAATATCATCCAAGTAGTCAAAAGGCAAGAGAAGCACAAAAAAATCGCCTGTCCGAAACAGGGCAGGCGATATGGAAAATCCTTATCTCTTTCTTGCTTTTCTTCTTGCAGCCTGTTTTTTAAGAACTGCCTTGGGGATAGTTCCGCCGTGCTTTGCAAGGGATCCTACTGTCTTTACTTTGTAGACGCTTGCATCGTGGATCTCCTGAAGCCTTCTTTGTATCTCAGCTTCTCTTTCAGCTTCCTGAGCGTCATGCTTTGCTCTTGCCTTTGCTCCGGCAGCATTCTTTCTTTCGAGCTTTTCCTTTTCCTTTGCGATCTGCTCTTTTGCTTCCTGTACGCTGATGCCCTTTTCCTTAGCATATCTGTAGGGGTCTGCCTGAGCAAGCTTTTCCGGAGCGGATGCGCCTTTGCCCTTTACGGTCTTTTCTTCCTGCTGCTTGTTTTGCGCTCTTGTGGTAGCAAACATCATGATGGCCATCATGCCTATGGTCATGATGATGGAGATGGTGCTGTCTATCTTTGTATTCCTTGTCATGAATGTGAAGGAATAAGGAGATGCAAGAGTATTTCCTGATGTAGCTTTGATACCGGCTGTGACATTTACTGTATATTCGGTATTAGTGACAAGATCGCCTTTAAGTATGCACCAGATCTCGTTTGGATACTTTGGATGATGAGCTATCTCAAATTCCTGTTTTGCGCCTTCAGGGTCAGTTATGGTGATGCATCCTGCATTGAACTTATCATTTGCAGCAGAGCTTACATCTTCATTAAAAATGATCTTTACAGCCATGTTTGCAAGCTGTTTGCCCTTTTCACCATTGCTTGGAACGGTACCTGTTATCTCAAGTCCGCCTGCGGCAAAAGCGCACTGCGCAAAGATCATTGTAAGAACGAGTATTACAGCTGTTAGAGCAGCTTTTCTTTTCATTTCAATTGGCCTCCTGGGTTTTTCTTCGGTCTTTTTCGCAGTTCTTTAAAGAAGTCTTTTAAAAGCAAACTGCATTCATCCTGGAGAAGACCTATCTCCTGATAGACTCTGTGATTGAGTCTCTTATCCGCAGTTATGTTTGCAAGTGATACGCAGGCTCCGCTCTTTGGATCGAGCGTCCCTATATACAGATTATCAAGACGCGAGAGCACTATGGCGCCGGCGCACATGGAACAAGGTTCAAGGGTCACATACATATCGCAGCCTGAAAGTCTCTTTGCATCAAGAAAGCAGCAAGCTTCTTTGATAGCTATGATCTCGGCATGCTGGGTGGGGTCCTTTGTCTCTTCGACGCGGTTCCTTCCCCTTCCTATGATGACTCCGTCCTTTACAATAACGGCGCCGATGGGTATCTCCCCGGCGTCTCCTGCAAGGACAGCTTCACTTATAGCTTCCCTCATGAATCTTTCGTCCATGTGTTTCTCCTGCAAAACGCAACTTTTATATTAACACAGAAGAATTTTTCATTCAATCTTTATGTTGACTTAAACCCCACTTTTGATGCATAATAAGGAGCACGCCTCCATAGTTAAACGGATATAACGGAGGTTTCCTAAACCTTTGTTGGCGGTTCGATTCCACCTGGGGGTACCATCAACCAAGAGATCCAAAATGTAAAAGTTTTGGATCTTTTTTATTTTGTTGCAAGAGGCGGAACGCTGTAGCTTATCTTTAGATCATCAAGAAGGACTGAAGAATAAAGACTGTTCACTCCTCTGATCCTTTTGATGGAATCAAGTACGTCCTGGAGCTCGCTTTGGTTCTTGGCGCAGATCTTGACTATATAATCATATGCGCCGGTGCACCTGCTGCAGGACATGACAGAATCGCTGGTATTAACGAACTTGATAAAATCGGACAGTCTTGGGTCCCCTGCCACTGAGACCATCACTATGCCAAGGACATTCTTCTCCATCTCGATGGGGTCGAGTATAGCAGTATACTGTCTGATGACGCCGCTGGCTTCAAGTTTCTTGAGCCTCTCGGACACTGCAGACAAAGAAAGATTGATCCTCTTTGACAGCTCTGAGATGGAAATCCTTGCGTTTTCCTGAAGTACGCTCAGAAGCTTCTCGTCTATTACGTCTATTGCCATGGTTTCGCTCCTTTCTATGAGCTGGCTTATCTTATCAATAGCAGTAAAAAAAATCAAGCGATTTTACTCCATCGCTTGATTTTTTGTTGATTATTCGGACTTTTTTGAAAAAATGTCTATTTTCCGGCTACTGCAACGCCTGGGATCAGTACTGCAAGAGGTCCTTTGTAGGTCCTGTCCTCATATTGTTCCTTTGAGAAAGTAAGGTTACTTTGCAGTTCTAACAAGCTTCCGTTTATGGAACCGCCTGTAAGCTTTTCGACACTGCCGTCTTCGTTATACAGAAGAGCAAGTCTTATCTCTCCTTTGAAATGTCCGTCCATAGGATCCATCTGGAAATCAGAAAAGCTTATGGGCTCAAGGACTCCCGGTCTTCTCAGTTCTTTGACAGGAACGGTACCGTTTTCGCAGCGCACCTTCCTATAGTCTCCTGTAGGTTCTATGCCAAGGTATCTGCAGAACCTGGTATTTCCGTAGATGAGCCTTAGTTCACCTTCTTTTATGAGGCATCTTTCCGGCATGGGTATACCTTCGGGAGAATATGGATCGAGAGGCTCAAGGTAGAGATCGAGTTTTTCTCCTTTTATCTCTTCGCCCTGGACTTTATCTCCCACCTTCCACTTGGAATATCCGGGGAAGACCATGGATGCAGAACTCCTTGCTGCATAAAGTTCAAATAGAGTAGCAAGGTTTTCTCCTGTCAGGATGATGTCGTAGTCAGCAGCCTTAGGAGGCTCTTTTGCTGCAGCCCTTGCTCTTACATCCTCGATGGCCTCAGAGACCTTTTTCTTTATGGCATCGGCATCGAACCTGTCGTAAGCAAATTGTCTGTACTGCTCAACGTCTATAGGAGTGATGCACTGAGCTACAAGCTCTCCTGAAACTTCGTCAGAATCAAAGCTTACGTCAAGGCCATTCGATGCTATGATCCGCTCAAAACTCCTGGTGACAAAAACTTCGGCAGAGTTTATGAAAGCATCAGAAGCGGTATCCGCTTCAAACATTGCCTTTGCAAACGCTGACACAGTATCCTCTATGTTCATGGAAGCAAGGTCTGAAACGCTCTTTTTTCTTTCTTCCACTGTAGGATCTGCAAGCTCAAACCAAGGATTCTTTACAAAGGATGCTGCAAGATACGCGCTCTTTACATGGTCTCTGATCTCAGCATCTGTCATGCCGGGACTGATGAGGGCCGTGCTGTCGCCTCTAAACTTCCTTGCGCCTTCTTCAAAATCTCTAAAGACTGTGACCTCGTATCTGGTCATATCTTTGATCCTTGGGATATCCAGTTTCTTTTTTATGAAGTAAAGTTCTGCTGTCTTTGACTTCTTTTCAAGGACTCTGTAGACCTCTACTCCCTCGTCTTTCAATATATTCGTTATTCTTTCAAGCATTGGGCACCTCCTCTAACCTAAGCGTATCTTTGCTTTGATCCAGGGACCGCCGTCAGAGACCTTGACCCATTCTTTCCATCCCTTGCCGCAGGCTCCGCCTCCGCCGAGTTCCACCTTTTCGGACATCATTGAAATGGATTTAAGAAGATCGGGAACATATCCTGTAAGGACGCAGGGAGAGAATATCCTTCCTGTTAATTTTCCGTCCTTTATCTCTCTTGCTATGCTTACCATGCACTGTATGCCCCAGTTCTTTGGATCCTCCATACCTGAAGAAGGATTTTCAAGGAGCATGCCGTATTTGACTGATGCGATCATGTCTTCTACCTTGTCATGACCTCCTTCGAAGAAGGTGTTTGTCATCCTTGTGTAGGCCTTCCTTTCGACAGATTCTCTCCTGCCGTTTCCTGTTGCTTCTACACCGAGCCTTGCAGCCGATACTGCATCTGCATAACCTGAAACGAGTTTGCCGTGGTCTATGACAAGAGTATCGTGAGCAAGCACTCCTTCGTCGTCAAAGAAGAAGGATGCGACCTCTCTTGCTGAAGCTGCTCCGTCTCTCATAGTTACCAGTTCAGATGCTATCTGCTGACCCATGAAGTTCTTTGCAAGAGCTCTGTCCTTTACGAACATATCCATCTCGACGCCGTGACCGAAAGCCTCGTGTACTATCATCCCCGTCGTCTCCGGAGAACATACACACTCATACTCTCCCGGTATCATGGGCTCGCTGTCTAAAAGGTCTATACATGTTCTTACGAGCTCAGGGCCGTAGCTTTCCATCTCGTCCAAAATTTCTGCGCCGCCAAGGGTCGAGAAGCTCTTGTATGCATCCTTTATCTCCTGTCCTCTTGCTGCAATAACAGCAAAAGAGCTGCTGGTCCAAAGGACGTTTTCTTCCATATCCTTGTTGTCGGAAAGGAATAGTTTGTTGTAGTACTGATATGAAAGCCTGGTCATGCAGTCGAGGAGCCTTTCGTCCAAAGCTTTAGTCTTTTCCCTGATCTCAGAAAGCTTTTCGATGATCTTTTCATCTCCCAATTCTTCAGGGTGCACCTGGTAATCAGTGCTCTTTATGAATTCGATCTTTTCGTCTGACAGGACCGGTGTTTCGTATCTGTCCCAAAGACCTGCCATCTTTGAGAGCTTCGTGCCTATTTCTTCAACTATGCAGGGAATGCTCTCTTCGCTTATTTCATTTGCAGCATACTCAGCATATGCTTTTCCGTCGTGTACTCTTGCAACGAAACCGCGTCTTCCGAACATGTCGCCGTCAGAGATCCTGACGCCCTGAGCACTGACAGAGTAGTTTTGCTGCCTTCCGTCGCAGACTAGTACCGTTGCATAGCCATACTTTTCGGAAAGAGCCTTTTGAAGTTTCTTAAAGAGTTCTTTATTCTCTTTTATGTAAGCGCTTCTTGCTACTTCCATAGATATCCTCCTTTTATCATTTTTTTCGATTATACCACCTTTGATATGTATAAAGATAGAAAAGAATGGTATAATGATGCAGCGAAAAGTAAGTATAGGAAAAAGACATGAATAATATCAAAGAAAAGTTTTTATCCCGCTTCGGCGAAGAAGCTGAAAACGAGTATGTGGTCTACGGAAGAGCAGAACTTGCAGGAAACCACACGGACCATCAACACGGCATGGTCATTGCAGCTACCATTGACCTTCCCATGAGAGCAGCCGCAAGAAAAAACGGCAGCGAGATCATCAATGTGTTTTCAGAAGGCCATGAGCCCATCTCTTTAAAACTTGGCGCAAAGCACCCTCTAAACAAAGAAAAGAACACTGCAGCAGCCCTTGTCAGGGGCATGGCATCAAGATATGAAAAAGTATCCGGTTTTGATGCATACATCACATCTGAAGTACCTGCGGGATCCGGTCTTTCAAGTTCCGCAGCCTTTGAGGTCATGATAGGAAGGATCATAGAAGACCTATTTGACTGCAAGACAGATCCCACCACCCTTGCAATGAACGCTCAGTACGCAGAGAATGTTTTCTTCGGAAAACCCTGCGGTCTCATGGACCAGATGGCCTGCTCTTACGGAGGCATCATAAGGATAGATTTCGGAAACCCGATACCCATCGTAGAACGGATCCATTACGATTTTGAAGAAAAAGGCTACACACTCTGCCTCATAGACAGCCATACAGACCATGTGGATCTGACAGAAGCATATTCTGAAATACCTGGTGAAATAACTAAGGTCTGCCGCTACTTTTACAAGGACAACCTTCACCAGGTAGACAAGAGGCAGTTCGCAAACCAGCTTGCTCAGGTGAGAGAATATGCAGGAGACAGGGCCATAATAAGAGCAATGCATGTTCTAAACGAGAATTTCAGAGTTGAGAATATGGCCAGGTTCCTAAGAGAAGACCGAATAGATGATTATCTTGATGCAGTAGACAGAAGCGGAGATTCATCCTGGATGTACCTTCAGAACGTGATCCCTTCAGGTGCAATAGAGCACCAGGGACTTGCCTTTGCCATAATAACATCAAAGTTCTATCTGCAAGGAAGAGGAGCATGTCGAGTCATGGGCGGCGGTTTTGCCGGCATGCTTCAGGCTTATGTGCCTAATGACATCCTTGATCACTTCATCTCAGGAGTGAACAGAGTTTTAGGCCCAGGCAGCGTCATACCCACAAAGGTCACATATTACGAGTGATCTAAAACTCCAAACTGGGGAAGTTCTAAGCGAAACAGAAAAAACAGCCCGGAAACCTTAATGAAAGGTCCCGGGCTTTTGATTTTTGGTTGTTTCAAGCTGGTACTTCACTTATTCCTTCTTGAGAAGGTCTCTTATCTCTGTAAGAAGTGCGATGTCCGCAGGTGGTTCTGCAGCTGCAGCTTCTTCTGCTTTTTCCTCTTCTTCCTTCTTTACAAGCTTCTCTGCTGCTGCTCTCATCTTGTTCATTGCCTTGACAACAAGGAAGATGACGAATGCAACGATGAGGAAGTTTATTACTGCCTGGATAAAGCTACCGTAATTGAGAGTCACAGCCTCTGCTTCTTCAGTTGCAGCTCTTAAGACTATCTTAAGATCTGAGAAGTTGAGTCCGCCTACAAGAAGTCCTATAGCCGGCATGATGACATCGTTTACAAGGGATGTAACGATGGCTGTGAATGCGCTGCCTGTAACAAGACCTACAGCCATGTCCATGACGTTGCCCTTAGAAATGAATTCCTTAAATTCCTTGAACATGATGGTTTCTCCTTTCGGGATATATATGATTCCAATAAGTTATCAATAGAATGTTGCTACCGGTTCTTCCGGTTCGTTTGCAGGCATCAAAGCCTTGATGGTTATGACAGGACCGGGTTTAATGCCGTAAGCAGGGCTCTTCTTTTTATGGATGACTCCTGTTACTCTGACCCACATGCCTCCGTCAGGTTTCTTTCCTGTGCATTCGCAAGCAAGTCCTGCCATGCGTATATCCTCAACGCAGCAGGTCATTATCTGCCTTCCTACGACAAAGACATTGTCAGGAAGCCTTTCGGAATTGCCTGTAAGGGCTACGAACTGAACTGTCTTTCCTTCGTAGTCTGCCATCTCTTCTGACAGGTCTCTATAGAAAAGAGCATAGTCCTGATCTTCGACCTTAATAACGGGAGCTTCCTTATCAAAGGGCAGCGGATCTTCGATATCGTCGACTTCAGCCTGTCCGCCTATCCTCTCGTAAACTATGTCAGTCCTTCTCGAGACTGCTCTTACCAGCTTGTGAAGTTCCATCTTGTCGACTGAATCATCGAATCTGTTGAATACTACGCAGTCACAGGACTTCAGCTTATCATAGGTAAAGTTCCTCATGTTTACGTTATAGTTAAGATAAGTCTTAGAGTCGGCAAAGGAAAATTCCTGGTACACCACCCAATTCTCCGGCATGGCTGCAAAGAGGGGGTCCAGCATCCACATGCCGTTGTACTCGATAAGGACTCTTTCTGCCCTGTACTTTTTGACCAGATTTGTGAAGTTTACCGGGTTGATGAGCTTCTCGTCGTCTATATATTCAAAGAACACATTGTGTCCTGAAAAGCGCTCAGGAACGAACTCTTCAAGTCCTTCCTCGCAGACGAGGACAAGAGTCCTCTCTCCTGCATTGAACCTTTCATCTTCCAAGGTCCCCTGTATGAATGTTGTCTTTCCCGATTCAAGAAAACCTGTAAAAAGGTATACGGGTATCTCTTTTGCCATATTTATGCCTCAAACAGTTCTGCAACTTTGTCTTCTTTGAGTTCTGCTCCTATTACGCAAAGGAGACCTGTAGGTGCCGCTGAGCCCTTTCTGACCTCTGCTTCTCCCGGAGTATAGTCAAAGTGGATCCAGCCGCCTTCGGTACAGGCTACGATGCCCTTTGCACGTACGACCATGCCGTATACTTCTGTGTTGTCAAGAGCCTCGAGCTTTGCCTTGATGTCCTCTTCTGAATATGCCTTTGCAGTCTCCTTGCCCCAGGATGTGAACACTTCATCTGCATCATGCTCTCCGTGGTGGTGATGATGATGGTGGTGATGATGTCCGCAGGAGCATTCTTCATCGTCGTCATCATCGTCATCGTCATGGTGGTGATGGTGATGATGTTCGTGTTCCTCATCATCGTCATCATCGTCATCATCGTGATGGTGATGATGTCCGCAGCAACACTCATCGTCATCATCGTCATCATCGTCATCGTGATTGTGGTGATGGTGGTGATGCTCATGCTCTTCATCTTCTTCGTCTTCTCTTATGTGTTCCTGAATAAGGGACTCAAGTTCTTTAGAAAGAGAATATTCTCCGTCTACGACGTCGAGGATCTGCTTTCCCGTGAGCTCATCCCAAGGAGCTGTGAGTATTACTGCATTGGGATTAAGTACTCTGATGAGATTAACAACGTCTTCTACGAGCTTCGGATCGCACATCTGAACTCTTGAAAGTGCAACGCAGTTTGCAGTTGCCACCTGGTCGTTAAAGAATTCTCCGAAGTTCTTTATGTACATCTTCGCTTTCTTGCAGTCTACGACAGTAGTCATGCCGCCAAGTTTGAATGTTCCTTCGCCTGCTGCCATAACTGCTGCTGCAACTTCTGAGAGCTTGCCTACGCCTGACGGCTCTATTATGATCCTGTCAGGATGATACTGTTCCTCGACCATTTTCAGTGCCTGCTTAAAGTCTCCTGTCAGACTGCAGCATATGCATCCTGAGTTGATCTCCCTTATTTCAACTCCTGCATCCTGGAGGAATCCTCCGTCTATGCCTATTTCGCCGAACTCGTTCTCTATGAGGACTATCTTCTGTCCTGCATAGGCTTCAGCTATGAGCTTTTTTATGAGAGTAGTCTTTCCTGCTCCTAGAAATCCTGAATAAATATCAATACGTGTCATTTAAAAACACCTCCATAACAAAATTTTGCATCTCTTAATGCAATCATAACAGTATATCACAAAAGACCTAAAACCGTTAGCAGGTTTTAGGTCTTTGATCATATATTATTAAAATAACTGTTATATGAGTGGGAAGCTAAGGATAGCCTTGAAGAGGTCTCCGTCTATGGAGAGCTTTAGTGAGCCTCCCTGAAGCTCTGCCATGCTCTTTGCTATGGATAGACCAAGGCCGTTTCCTTCAGTGGTCCTTGAAGAATCTCCCCTTGTAAAACGCTCCATGAGCTCTTCTTCAGACATGTCGAGAGGATCCCTCGATGTATTCTTAAAGCTGATGACAGCATTCCCATCCAATTCTTCTAATGACAGGTAGACTCTTGTCCCCTCTTGAGCATACTTACATATGTTATTCATGAGGTTATCGAATATCCTCTGCATCCTGCGGCCGTCTGCCATGATGCGAAGCTCCTTTTCAGGGACCTTTGTTATAAGCTCAAGACCTGCTGCCTTGAGCTTTTCGTCATACTCACCGTCCGCCTGCTCGAGGAAGACCGATGCATTGCAAGGAGCAAGCATGACCTCAAGGTTTCCCGTAGAGGCCTTTGATGCCTCGACAAGGTCATCAATAAGCCTTTTCAGTTTTTCTGACTGCCTTGTAAGGACCTCAGAATACTCTGTTATCTTTTCATTATCGCAAGGTTCTTTGGAGATCAGATCTGCGTAATTGATTATGGATGTAAGAGGAGTCTTGATGTCATGAGACACATTGGTTATGAGCTCTGTTTTCATCCTCTCGCTTTTCAGCCTGTCTTCAACAGCGATCGCCATACCGCCGGCAATGTTGTTTAAATTCTCTCCGTGTTTTTTCAGATCCCATACCATGCCCTTGGTATCCACATGATATGAAAGGTCTCCTGCGGCAAGGGCTTCGCCTCCCTTTTTGAGTTTTTTCAAAGCGACAGCAAACCATATGGCAGCTACCGCAAGAGCAAACTTTACGATGAAGTCAATGAACACAAGGCCGTAGCTTGGATGATAGCCGCTCATCATTATGCAAAGGTCTATAAAGAGGAAGATCCCTGCAGCAAGAGCTGTCTTCCAGACTATAGGAATGTTCCTGACCGTGGCCAAGACAAAGGCACAGAACTTTCTTAGCTCTTTCCAAAGCCATACAAGTCCCTTCCAAATAAACTTAAGGCAAAAGCCTATGGCTGTGTTTTCGAAGAACTTCTTTTGTTTGATCCGGCAGGCTGCACTCATGCAAAGACCCACAAGAAGGCAAAGGTCGAGCAAAAGCACTCCGGCAAAAAGAACGATCGCAAAAGCGTCATGATAAACGAAACTGAAATATTCATTTATTCCAAGAAGCGGCAAAACTGCAGCTCCTATGCATATGACTGCAAGGATATCAAAGGGCACCTTGTTTAATGGTCCCGGGAATAATTCTTCGCTGCCGGGGTGTCTTCCTGACACTCCCATGAGACCTACAAAAGAAAGGATCGCAAGGAGAAGCGATATGACTCCTAAAACATATACTGCATATCTGAGTTCATATGCTATATCTACAAGCTTTGTAATGAGATCTACTATCCTTGACGCGTCAGACCCCGGTCTTACTGCCAAAGACACAGAATATACTTCTGTGTTAGTTCCTGTTTCTGAAGGATAGTAACTACTCGATATGCTGAATATTTCGCTTACATTTCCTTGGGCATCTCTTGTCACGCAGTACTGCGCTGTATGTTCCCATGTCTCTACATCCAGATAGGTAGCGCTAGAAAGAACAAGAGTTCCGTTTTGATCCGTAACGATATAATCAAATTCTCTCTCTTCGGCGACGGCATCCATTTTACTGGCCGCATACCATACCAGGGAGTGTCCCATGCTGTCATTGATCACTTCATCTATGACTTCATTTCTTACAGCTTCCTTTGTCCTTATATATATATTAAGGTCACTTTCTACATAAAAGAATACGAGTGCTGCGCAAAGGACAAGCGATACAACTGATATTACGCATACTATGAACAGGAGTGTCTTTCCTCCTAAAGTCCTGGCAAAATTTTTCATCTCTTTCTATCCTCTTCCATCTTGTATCCTTGGCCGAATACCACTTTTATATACCTTGGATCGGCCGGATCTATCTCTATCTTTTCCCTCAAATGCCTGATATGAACTGCGACAGTATTGTCAGTGCCAAAGGGTTTTTCCTGCCATATGAGGCTGTAGATCTCCTTTGGAGAAAATACTCTTCCCGGATTTGAAATGAGAAGCTTAAGTATCTCAAACTCCTTTGGAGTAAGAGACACGGGTTCTCCGTCTAGAAGGACCTCCTTAGTCTTGTCATTAAGTTCGATACCCCCATTGACAAAGTATTCCGGTTTGGCTGCTCCGCCTCCAAACTTAAGATATCTTCTCAGCTGAGATTTGACTCTTGCTGATACCTCCAAAGGATTGAAGGGCTTTGTGATATAGTCATCTGCTCCCACGTTAAGTCCTAAGATCTTATCCGTATCCTCGCTCTTTGCAGTAAGAAGTATGATGGGTATATTGCTCTTTTCTCTTATTTTTGCCATGGCAGTTATGCCGTCCATGACAGGCATCATGATGTCCATAAGGATGAGCTGTATGTCCTCTTTTTCGACAGTTTCCAAAGCTTCTTTCCCGTTGAAAGCCTCAAATAACCGGTAATCAGGATCTGAAAGATAGATCTTGAGAGCGTTGACTATATCTTTGTCATCGTCGCAAATAAGAATGTTTGGCATTTTTTCACTCCATTGCTGTGCTGCAGACACGAGTGCAGAGCACATCCTCTGCACTTTTCGTCCCCATTATATATCACAGCTATATTAAGGGGATAGATGTTAAAAGATTAAGAATCGATTAAGAAAAACACCTGCCATATTTGGCAGGTGCTGACGGATCAGCTAGATATATTTTTTGATGGATATAAAGGTCCTGTCTTTTTTTGATGTGCCGCCTATTTCTTCAAGGACGCACTTGCCCTTTCCTCTAAGAACTACTATGTCTCCTTCTTCAAGTTCTTTGTCAGGCTTTAGGCACTCTGCGTGGTTTACGAATACAAGGCCCTGCCTTATGGCTTCCTGGGCTCTTGCTCTTGAACTTCTGAAAGCGGATGCAAGGAAAGCATCAAGCCTTAAGGATGCCAGGGTATCCTTTATTATCTCTGTCCTTACCTCAGACAGGTTTAGTTCTTCAATAGGCACTGCTGAAAGGGATAGTTCTGTCCTTCCTGCTTTGAAATAGTTTGCAAGGAGGAATTCCTCCAGCTCACTGTCTATGATGATATCTGCACCGTTTTTGTAAACAAGTATATCCCCTATTTTCGATCTTGAAAGCCCAAGGCCTAAAATAGAGCCAAGGTAATCTCTGTGGGAAAGTTCTCTTCCTCCGAGCTTATGCAGCACCCTTAATATCTTGATGGGTCTATCCTCTAGATAGTTATCTTCTGTTGCCCAGTCGGGAAGAAAGACTGCTATCCTTCTTTCTGCAGTATCATAGCCTCCGTCAAAGAAATAGTTTACTCCGCTGTACTTTATCTCGCTTGTAAGGAGTCCCTGCATGCGCATGTCAAGAAAATCCGTATAGCATATACGGTTTTCGCTTCTGCACCTTTCAAGCTCATCAAGAGCTTTTGCAAGTATTATCTTTTCTTCTTTATCTTCTGTCATGATCATAAATATACCGGCACTTTCATGCCGGTATCTGCTATCTTGTTCTCCACGGATTCTGTGGCCTTGGGTCAGTCGGATCCCAGCCGCAGTCCATTTCTTCTGAAATGTATTCTACTTCCTTTTCAGGCTTTCCGAGAGGTCCCGGTGATGAAGGATCCTCATAAACTATGACAGGAGTCCCATCAACGCAGTTGTCGTAAAGCCACTTACAGTCAGCTACCTGAAGCCTGATGCAGCCAAGTGATGCATAATCTCCAAGGAGGTTATATTCATCTCTCATGACATTATCGGGACTGTTCGAATAGTAGCAAATGGTATGGAACATATATCCGTCATAACGAAGATTAATAGCATACTGTCCCCAGCTGCCGTCCACCATATAGCACCAGTCTGCTCTCCACTCCATGGAATAGGTATCAACAGGTGTCTCATGACCTTCTCTTCCTGTGGAGCACACCATGGCCTTGACAGGAACAGTATATTGATAATTGTCATCGAGAGTATATACAGTTACGCAGTTAAGAGATCTGTTGACCATGATCTGATAAGGATACATGCCGCCCGGATATGAATATGGATCTATCCACGCAAGCTGAGGAGTCATCTCCTGCTCTATTTGTATGTTGTTTTCAAGATCGGCAAGTCTCCATACTCCGTCATCGCATAGGTACATTATGAGACAAAGACTTATGGGGGACCTATCCGTTCCGTCCCAGCGGATAACATCGTAATTGAAGGATAGGTTGACCATGGCGTACCTGTCGCCTACTTCTATAGGTTCTGACATGACAAGATCTCTTACCCTGGTATAGTCATGATACCCAAACCATGTCATATCCATGCCGGCAAGAAGATTTCTAAGAGGTGAACCCGAAACTATATATGGATCGAGCTGCCAGTATGAAAGGTCGTTGCTCATGAAAAGAGCATACCTGTTTGAAAGTTCTGCTGCCTTTTCTCTTATGGTCTGCCTCTGCATACCCTTGTAAAGATCTACAGCAAGGAAGGTATCGTCTCCAAGAGGTATAAGAGGAAGCTGCTCTCCGTCCCTTGATACTAGGAGCTGAGATTCGTCATAAACCCAGCTTACATCTACCTTTTTGTATGTCCTTACACCAAAACCCGCATTCTTTATATCCTCCATGGCAGGGATGACATAATCCTCAGCCGATGCCATATAGTCAATGGATTGATTCTCCACATCAAGAGTGCAATCATCAGGCATTATTACCTGGTAATGAACAAGGCTAGATATATCCTTTTTCTCGAAAAGAGCAAGACCCATGATGCCGGACTTTATCTTTTCAAGAGTCACCTTTGCTACAGCTTTTCCGTCAGCCTTCAAAACGTAGTCATATGTACCGTCTTCATTGATGGTCGGGATGTAGCTTGATTCAAGTTCAAGGCCTGTCTCTTTGGAAAGCTCTTCTCCTGCTTTTCCAACAATGGTCATGGCAGAAGCCTTTTGATATTCATCGCAGGCTCTCCATACCCAAAAGAGTCCGCCTCCTATGGCAGCTGCCAAAAGGAGCACGAATACAAGATAGATGATCCTGCCTGCTTTTCTTTTTTTCTTTTTTGGAGCACTGTTTTGAGAAGATATATTTTCAGCTTCCGTCGGAAGATCTTTTTCTCTGCTGCTTTCGGATTCCTGTCCTTCCTTTTGCGCTTTGATATCTGCAAAAGGATCTTCTGAAACTTTCTGTACATCAAAAGAAACCGGATCTGCTGTTTCCTTTATTTCGTATTCATCAAGCCATGAGAATGTAGTTGCATCCTCCACGAGTTCCTGCTGATCCCCTTCTTTATTTAGATCGCTCACTTCTTTGTATATATTTGTATCGTTTTTGTTATCCATTATCTTTTCTTGACAAGAAATGCCGTGGGAAGTTCTCTTTCTCCGTTCAAGGATGCGGTGTTACTAATGACCTTTCCTTCATAAACAAGGGAACTGCTGTTTCCGCCGTCAAGGTTTGCAGCATTGACAGCTCCGTATTGCTGCATTACGCCTATGAGGTCATAATAGCTTGCTCCTATGCTGCTTGGCTGGCGTCCGTCTATGACAAGAAGAAGTACTGCTCCGTCTGCTCTTTGTCCGATGGCCGTACGTGGATTGAGGCCTCCTCCGTTGCCCACGTTTACAGGTTCTCCGTTGACTATGAGGGCAGGGCCCCATTCTACTGCGTCCCTTATGCCTCTTTCTATGGCTTCAGTTCCTGTCATGTATCCGACTACAAGTTTATTGTCCTTGTCAAAACCAATGACTTGGAAGGAGTCATACTGGTTGCCGTTCTTCCACTCACCTTTTGAAATGACTATGCCAAGAGGAACGGATCCTCCTCCAAGTCCGTTGATATCAAGGAATCCTCCGCCGTTGATACCTGCTATGGCATCGTCGGCCTTTACCATGTCGCTGACTATCATGCCCCAGTCTGCCGTATAATCAGGGATATCGTAAACATAGACCCTGGAAGGATCGTTGACTATCATCATCTTGCCGTTGAATGTAGAACCGTGTACGTCCTCTACCGTTATGGCATCCATGTCGAGAGTATCGTCAATCTCTACAAGGTCTCCGTCCGTTATGAGGTCTTCGTCTTTTGCAGTATTTTCTTCCATGATCTTATCTACAGTCTCAGCTGAGAGGAAGAGCTTTGCTAAAGGTTTTGCAGCAGAACTTTGCTGGACCGTGACGACGAATATATCCCTGATCTCTTCGGAGGGTCCTTTTTCAAAGATATATATGGCCCCTACTACGAATATGAGCGCAGCAGCAACAAGAGTGAAGAAGTACTTAAAAAAGCCTCCTATTATCTTTACTGCCTTGCTTTTTTCTTTTTTTGGTTTTCCCATACTGTCCTTTCCTGCAAAAATGCATTCGCTACAGTATATATCCTATCAAATAGTTTGGTAAAGAAAAATCGGCAAAAGTACATAATACCTTCACCGATCTTTTGTATTTTTCTTGCTTTTCCGTTATTTTTTCTCCATTGAGAAAGTCCCGGAGCTCTCTCTGAAGGCAGCTATGATCCTCGCCACGCTTGCAACAACTGAAAGCAGTGCACCTATGGCCATATCGCCAAAGAAGGCTCCTGTAGCATCAAGTTCACCAAGGATATAGTGGAGCTGTCCGAAAATCTCGCCAAAGGTCCATCCCATATCGTATTCATTAAAAGCATCGAATATCTCCCAAGTCCAGGATATGTGATTTGCAAGGTATATGAGTGCAAGTGACATTACTGTAGTGATGATGACTCCTTTTTTATCAAGGCATCCTCCATGAATTCCACAAAAAGTATCTTAAACCTTTTCTTCACTTTCAGCAATACAAAAGCAGATACCAGTAAATGTATCTGCTCAAATGACTATTCTAGGCTTCTTTTGAATGTATCCTTTCTGAAAGCTTCCATATGCTCGTCGTGATAAGCTATACGCCTTCTCCATATAGTATCGTAGACTACTGTTCCTGCTAGCAAGGTCACAAGCCAGGAGATAGGATATGCAGCATACAGTGTATAGAGATTGTGGAATTCAGGCACCCGGAAGATGGTATATATGATGAGAAGCCTTACTCCGCAAATACCTACTATTGATATTATGGCTGGCGGAGTTGATGAGCCAACGCCTCTTAGGCACGACGCAGTTACGTCATAAAGACCGTTCAAAAATGCAAAAGTGCAGACAAAGAGGAGTTTTATCTCTCCTGCTGCAATTGCTGCTTCGGAATCCGTTATATAAATACCGAGAAGCGGCCTTCTAAGAAGCATTATAACTGCAGCAGAAACAAGGCCAAAGGAGCTCGAATAGAGTATGGATATCTTCCTTACCTGTTTGACTCTGTCATACTGCTGCGCTCCGTAGTTTTGTCCTACGAAATTGACAGTCGCCTGAGATACTCCTGCAAGGAGAACATATTGGAAACCGTTGATGCTCTGCGCTGCAGACGATCCTGACATGACAGCAGTGCCAAAGCTATTTATAGAACTCTGTATTATGATATTAGATACAGAGAACATTGACTGCTGAAGTCCTGCAGGAAGTCCTATCTTTATGATCCTAAGGCAGTCTTCCTTGTAGAACTTTACATATTTGAACTGCAGTCTGCAGCAATTAGTAAGCTTTGTGAGCTGCCTTACGGTAAGGATGCCGGAAAGGACTGTAGTAAGAGCTGTTGCAAGAGCTACGCCTGCAATATTAAGATCGAATACTACAACGAAGATGACATTGAGTATGACATTGAGGACTCCTGAAATAGTCAAATACACAAGAGGTCTCCTCGTATCTCCGTTTGCTTTGAGTATGGCTGAAGAATAGTTGTATATGAGGTTTCCCGGGACTCCTATGAAAGTTATTCTAAGATAGGTCACGGAATAGTCTATTATCTCCTCCGGCGTTCCCATAGCTGCAAGCATGGGCCTTGCAAGGAAAAATCCAACTACTGCAACACCAAGTCCGCATACAGCGCCTAAAGGAAGGCAGGTATGTACTGCCCTGTTTACTTTTTTCCAGTTATCTTCACCAAGACCTGTCGAAACTACGACACTGACGCCTACAGAGAAACCCATAAAGAAGTTTATGACTAAAGTATTAAGAGGTCCGCAGGCTCCTACAGCTCCGAGGAAATCACTGCCGCAGAATTTTCCGACAACGACAAGATCAGCTGCATTGAATAGCAGCTGCAAAAATCCCGATGCCATAAGGGGAAGAGCATAGACCATTATGCTCCTATATAGATTTCCGTTGAGCATGTCAACGTTTTTAGATCTTCCTGCCAAAACTTCTCTTTTCTTGTCTTTTCTTCTTTATGTTATCCACGGATTATATCACCATGTATTCAAAAATGAAAGATATATTTTTGTTTACTCAATACAAAAAACCCCAGGCTTGGGGCTTTTGTGTAAATGTCCAATATTTATATTGCTATAGGCACTGCATCTTCGGGAATGGGACAAGTATATTTTTTGCCTTCCATCCTCTTTTCAAATTCATCCCTTATATCCTTTAAAAGCTCCGGTTCTTCGAAAAGATCTATTGCCGTGCAGGCTATGACTTTTGCAGCCTGGACAGTTCCTTTATCTCCTATGGGGCTTGCTCCACAGGAAACATTTTGCCATGAATGACCGGGTGCATCAGCTGCAAAACAGACCGTATTGCACTGAACTGCAGGTGTCTGCCAGCTGACGTCACCTACATCAGTAGAGCCGGGATGAAAATCATCTCCTGTGTAGAAGGGCATTACGAAGTCATAAAGTCCTTCATGAGCTGTTTTCATCAGTTCCTTTACTTCACCCGCAATTCTGGGATCCTTGCTTGCACCCATGCCCGGAAGTTTTTTAGGCTTTTCATAGGTCTTTGATATTTTTGCTGCAAATTCCAGCTCTTTTTCTGTGAAGGCAGGGAGCGGCACATAAGAAAGATTATCATGCATAAGCTTCTCAAGGGCGCTGTTTGGAACAGTATTTGCGGTCCCGTCAATGAATTGTCTTACAAATGTTGTCTCAGTCATAAGAGCGGCGCCTTCTGCTATCTTGTCTACCCTTGCCTGCAGAGCAATAGAGTCGTTTACATCGACGCTCCTTACCATATAGAGGACAGAGGCTTCCGGCTGTACCACATTAGGTGATATGCCTCCTCCGTCTACTATTGCATAGTGTATGCGGCAGTCAGATGCCATATGCTCCCTTAAAAACTGAACTCCTACATTCATGAGCTCTACTGCATCAAGAGCAGACCTTCCCATTTCGGGATTTCCTGCTGCGTGCGCGGCAACTCCTTTGAATTTGTAAAGGACCTGTATACATGAATTACATGTACCTGTTGTGATCTCGTTAGTATCGCCCGGATGCCATGTAAGAGCGCAGTCAAGACTTTTCCATATGCCTTCCCTTGCCATGAAAGCCTTTGCAGCTCCGCCTTCTTCGCCGGGGCAGCCAAAGAATATAACAGTGCCGGAAGTTCCGCTTTTTTCAAGGAAGTCTTTGACCGCACAAGCTGCGCCAAAGGCACCTGCGCCCAGCATATTGTGTCCGCATCCATGGCCGCTGCCTCCTGGAACCAGAGTTTCTTTTTCAGAAGAATATGCTTTTTGTGAAAGTCCTGAAAGAGCATCGTACTCTCCCAGTATGCCTATAATGGGTCTGCCGCTTCCAAAGCTTGCAGAAAAGGCAGTTTCTATGCCGCAGATCCCTTTTTTTACTTCAAAACCTGCTTCCTTGCAAATTTTCACATAGAGATCTGCACTCTTGAATTCCTTTAAAGAGAGTTCTGCGTAGCCCCATATCTTGTGAGATACATCTATTATCTTGTCTGACATTCCGTCTATGAATGCCATTGCGTTGTCTTTTGAAATACTCATTGTTCTTATATTTATATCGGGTGATGATTACCATACCCTTGCAGCGGATGCGTCGTCTCACGATTTTTCAAGCGGCTTGCCTGCGGGGAATTTGGGGAATTTGCCGACTCCTAACGGACGGCTGCATTCCTCCAAATTCCAAATCCGCCTGCTCGCCGGAAAAATCGGATACTCGCATAATGCTGCTGCGGGCAGGTAATTCATCACCCGATTTGAAATAGCTAATACAATACTTTACTAAGAAACTCTTTAGTCCTCGGGTTTTGCGGATCTCCAAAGACCTGCTCGGGAGTGCCTTCCTCAGCAATTATTCCGCCGTCCATAAAGATGACTCTGTCAGAGACTTCCTTAGCAAATCCCATTTCGTGAGTAACTATGACAGATGTCATACCTGTTTTGACCAGATCCTTTATAACGTCAAGGACCTCTCCTACCATTTCTGGATCAAGAGCAGAGGTAGGTTCATCAAAGAGCATCACTTCAGGTTCCATTGCAAGAGCCCTTACTATGGCAAGCCTTTGCTTTTGACCTCCGGAAAGCCTTGAGGGATGGTCGTTTATTTTGTCTATGAGACCGACCCTTTCAAGAAGATCCTTTGCCATTTTGTCTGCTTCTTCCTGAGTCTTCTTTTTTGTAAGGACCGGTGCCAGGGTTATATTCTGTCCCACAGTCATATTCGGAAATACATTGAAGTGCTGGAACACCATGCCCATCCTCTGCCTGTGGATGTTTATATCTACATTCTCTGCAGTTATATCTACACCGTCGAAAAATATATGCCCGCTGTCCGGAGTCTCAAGCATATTGAGACAGCGAAGGAAGGTGGACTTTCCCCCGCCTGATGGTCCTATGATGCTGACGACCTCTCCTTTTGATATATGTTCACTGACACCTTTTAAGACTTCTAATTTTCCGTCAGGGTTATTGAAACTTTTCTTTAGATCTATGGTCTTAATCACTTGCTTTGAGCCTCCTTTCAAATCTGCCGAGGAAGAATGTGAGAATTTTTGTAAGTACATAGTAGATTATAGCAACTATGAAGAGGCATTCAAAGGTCAGATATGTAAGACCCCTTACTATGGCGTAGGATGTCATTACGTCCCCTATAAAGAAAGTCGATGCCAGGGATGTATCCTTGATTATGGTTATGAACTCATTTCCAAGAGCAGGGAGGATGTTTTTAAGAGCCTGGGGAAGTATGACCGCTTTCATTGATTGGCCATAGGTAAGCCCGAGGCTTCTTGCGGCATCCATCTGCCCTATATCTACAGCCTGTATGCCGGACCTGAATGCTTCGGAAAGGTAGCAACCGCTGTTGATGGCAAATGCTACAGATACAGCAACAAATTCTGAAACTTCAAAGGGCAGGATCTTTGGAACGAGGAAATATCCTACATATACCTGCAGGAGCATGGGCGTACCCCTTATGACATCTACTATAGCTGCGAATATACCGCTTAATACTTTAAACTTTGACATCCTGCATATGCAGATGATAAGTCCTATGATGGCCCCAAAGAAAACTGTTATTGCAGCAAGAGCAAGCGTATAGCTGACACCTGTTACAAAGAATACTTTCCAGTATTCCTTCATGAGCATGAATACTTTTGCAAAACTCAAGAGACTCTCTCCTTTTTAAACACGTTTGCAGGCTCCCATGCATAGGAGCCTGCTTAACTTTACTCAATAGATATTCCTAAAATATTTAGATCTTGCCATCCGGCTATTTTTCCAGGACCTCTTTTACATTTCCATTTTCGTCATAGACAACATCGTGAGCTGTATCTGTACCTGCAAGGACTTTTGCTGCTGTGTACCATGTTGGGTAGAGACCTTCATCAAGAGCCTTTGCAAGGACTTTGTTGATGGCATCTGTAAGCGCTGTATTTTCCTTGTTGATGAGGATGACGTTATTGCTCTCTTCGTCTGTTACTTCAAAATCGAATCCAGAGAATGCTATGCCGTCGTTGTTTGCCATGATGGCTTCGCCGTTTCCGTGAGCTACTGCAAGTGCATCGATCTTTCCTTCAGTAAGAGCTATGACTGCAGTTCCGATGTCAGTGTACTGTTTGATGGTTATATCCTTTGGAAGCTGCGCTTCGCAAAGATTGTACTGAAGAGATGCAGCCTGAGCACCTATGGTCATTCCTGCAAAGCTTTCTGCTGTAGTATATTTTCCTTCGTTGGCCTTTGTAACTATGATGGACTGCTGGGTCTCGTTATCACCTGCATAATAGAAATCTGAAAGGCTGAAGTTCTCTTTTCTGTCGTCTGTTACTGAGAATCCGGATATGGAGCAGTCAACGGTCTTTGACTGGACTGCTGCCTGGCATGTGCCAAAGTCCATTGGCTTGATCACAAGTTCAAGACCGAACTCACTTGCGATGAATTTTGCAAGGGATACATCGAATCCTACATACTGATCCTGACCGCTCTTAGAAAGATCTACGAATTCCATTGGCGCGAAGTCCGGGGAAAGAGCAACTGTGAATTTTCCTGCAGACACAGTTTCAAATCCAAGGTCTGTACCATTGGCGCCTGATTTGCCGCAAGCGGCGAAGCTGAATGCCATTATCATGGCGAGCATTAAACATAAGAACTTCTTCATTTCATTTTCTCCTTAATATTTTGTATATTTATACTGATCTCTTAAAAAATATACGCATATATTACTCTTTATTTTGAATATGTCAAGAGGAATATTCATAATATTTTGAATTATTTTAAATATTTTTAAGTTTTATGCGTATATTAGTGCATATTTTAGATTTTATGCATTTTAAAAGCCCCAGGGATCCCCAGGGCTTTACTTTGTATATTACTGTATGGATGCTTAAACTCGCGTTACTGCATCCTAAGACCTTTTGTATATCTCCTCCACTGCTATTCTCGTCTTCGCTACCACATCTTCCTTTTTGGGGAAACAATAGTACAGACAGTCCTTGTTTCCGATACATATAATATCTCCAAGCTCATACCAATAGTAGTCGGAATAGCAGCTGTAGCAAGTCTTAGGGCCTTGCTCATAGTGGAGTTTTCCATCACACCCGTCAAGGACGAAGCCCTTTGCATCGTGATGAAGTTTTCCCTCACCTACCATATATATGGCCTTGAAATCTACCATAAGTCCTATCTCTACATCGGTATCAAGAGAATAGGATCCGTTCTCAATATCTTCGGCTACGCACTTTCTTTCCCATGCATACCAGTCAGGGATATGCGAGAATTCCGTTTCGCCATCCTTTGCTTTAAGTCTTCCGAGTTCATCCATCTCGTATTCTTTGCCGCAGGCCTTGCACTTAAGAACAGTACCCTTTCCTTCCATCTGTCCTTCCTTGCCGCAGCAGGCACATTTGTAAAGGATACGGTTCAAACTGTCTGCTCTATAGGGTTCATCTATGACTATATGGTTTTCTTCCTGCCATTTGAAATAATCAAAGGAGAATGCTTCGTCAAGTTTTGCATCTATCTCATCCAAAGACATGGTCTTGATCTCCTCAGGGGTCATAAGGCATTCCATGACAGCGGAAACTTTGACATCTCTTTTTTGAAGATTGTTGTAAAGTGGATCCCTTGCAAAGGAGCCGTAAGTCGTGATCATGACTACAGGTACTTTCATCCTCTTAAGAAATACTCCCATATGCCTGGGAAGAGGTGTAGCAGTACCGTCAAAGGAATAGCTGGCTTCCGGATACATGAGCACGCTGGTCTTGTTTGTCTTTAGTGCATAGGATATATCGGCAATAAGCGATACGTCAGTCACAAACTTTTGAGTAGGTATACAGCCAAGCCTTCTCATGAGCTCCTCTTTTCCAACGAAGCCGTCAGATGTACATACTATGCTGTAAGTCTTTGGGTACATGATCTTTGATACTATCTCAAGATCCGTAAAGCTTGAATGATTCATAAGTATGAGCCAGGGGCCGTCACCTGCTCTTTCCATATTCTTTTTTGTATATGTGAAGCCTACCTTTTTAAGATCCCCAGAAGTTGCTATCCTCATGGCTGCCGCAAGGATCTTGCTTGGTTTATATGGTCTTTTATGCTCCGGCCTTTGCAATGCCATGACTTCTTCATAATTTGCTTTTTTCGTTTTGATCTTCATTTCTTTACCGCGCTCAATACTATCTCAAAATATGGATCTCAACACATCAACCGACTATTATTCTGATATTGTTGCACTCCCAGCTGACCAGGTCTTTGCCCCCACACTTGCCTTTACCGGGATCTTCCCGAGGACTTACTTCTAAACTATGCCATGCTCACGGTTACTTCTTCTTCACCGCTTACGTGGATCCCTTTGCCCATAGCTGGCTTGGATCTTCCACCTCAGACCCGAGAGTGCATATATATTATACCAAATATCAATGTATTAATCACTCTCGTCTGATCCTTAAGAATTTCCTTCCTCCACACTTGCAGATTCTTTACATATATACAATATCACATGGTTATAGTACAATGAATGAGGAATGGAAAGGAGAGTGACCAACGTGAAAGAGAATGACAGATATGAAAAATTCAAATTCAAAAGGATAATAAGGCAGTTACTGATAACGATCCTTGCTATTGTACTGATACAGCGGACTGCAGATCTCATTTAAATATAAAAACGGAGAAGAATTATTCAAATATATAGATGCTTTGTACCATGATACGAGCAATTAATGATCATCCTTTTCACTCACTAACATAAGAAGAAAGCTCCCGGCTATGCCGGGAGCATTTTTTTTAGACCTATTTCTTTGTCTTCATTTCGAGCTGCTTTAGTTTCAGTTTGGTATTGTAGAAGTCCTTTGTAGTGCAGCCTGCTCTGCCGCCGCCGGCGCACGCGCATGCGCAAGCACATGCACAGGATGCGCAGGCACATGCACAGCTTGAATGAGCACAGCTGCTGCCGCCGCCTGATCTTCCGGACCTGCCGGAACTTGAAGACCTGTGGCTTGAACTTGAAGACCTGCTAGGCGTTACAGGTACATGGACAACATTGACCCTTACAAAAACATTGGGGTCTGAACCGTAATTGTATTCGCCGTTCTTTTTGTATTTAAGAGCGGCCTTGTCCTCGCCCTTTACTTCCTCTTCTTTGAGTATCTCTTCGCTCTTTATGAGGCTCCTGCCGCAGTATTCGCAGGTAGTTTGTCCTTCTTTTCTAACTGCGCCGCATCCGGGGCAGTTAGGATAGTATTCTATCTTTGTCCTGGTGACCTTAGTTGTAGTATCACCGGAAGCAAAGCCGGATCCTCTTGAGAATGCACCCTTTATAGTCCTTACGATAAACCAGAACGGAAGGACAAAGAACAGGATGAGCACCATGAATCCGCCGAAAACTGCGCCCCAGTCCTCGCCGCCGCTGTAGCTGCCTCCACCGTCTACGTTGTTGTATGACTTGGTCTCATCAAACATAAAGGCATCGTTTGGATAACTGACTTTCAGTTCGAATCTTTCTCCTGCCTTAAGACTTGTCTGCCATACATAGTATCCGTCTATATTTACAGCACCTGATGACCAGCTGGAGAGCTTGTCTGCGTTCCAAGCGATGAGAAGGTTGTCTATATCTATCTCGTCGAACCATCCGGGGACAAAGTAGTAAAGAGTATAGCCATCCTCATAGGCGTTCATTTCGTAGAGGTAGTCCTGAACGACTACGAATTCAAAGCTTACTGTCTCTCCTTCGTAGTAGGGTCTGTCTAAGTAGATGTGGATTATGGACTGTCCATAATCTTTTTCTGCATAAATGCTCTCTATAGTATCTGAAACACCGTAATAGTCTACCCACATATCGTTGGGTATACCTATCTTTACATCTTCAAGAGGTCCGTAGGAATCAGAGTCAAGGACCTTCCAGTCGATGTGATACCCAAGATTAACAGTACCATCCTCGTTTACATCTGCAACGATCATGTAGTTGACGATCTCGTCTAAAGGATCGGATGCAAAGGAAGGAACTGCGGCAAAGGCAAATACAAGGACAAAGCATGCAAGAAAAGCGCATATCTTTTTGATACTATTCTTCATCTTTTTTTCCTCCTTCCTCTTTATCTGCATAGTGTCTTAAGGGGCAAAGACCCTCCATCTTTGCTGAGTAATCTCTGTGTTTTTTGCAAACTTCTGACTCCCAGATGCTGCTCCAATCATCATGGAGCATATCTCCAAGAACATCTCCTGAGAGCCAGCTTTGGCACGGAACTACCTTTCCTCCGGGAGTTATTGCCATATTGGAAAGGCAGGCTCCGCATGTAGGAGAAGTGATCCCAAGTTCTTCGAAGAAACTTTGCTCTATCCATCCGGGAGAGGTGAAGTTTATCTCCATTCCGTTTGCATAGCAAAAATCTACTGCATCCTTTAGGACTGCCTTTATCTCATCGGTGCTCAACTGGAGATCTTCCGATTTTTCTGTAAGTGCATTGCCCGTCGTAATGAGGCCTGAACATGTAACATAAATGACGCCCAGATCCCTTAAGAATTCCAATGTCTTTACATAGTCTTTATTCAGAGTGCAAAGAGGAGTATTAATGCTAACAGAAAGACCTGCTTCAATAGCATTCTTTATACCGTCCACAGTGTTTGCGTATTGCGGAGCTCCGACTAAAGTATTGTGGATATCTCTGTCGCTTGAATAGAAGGTTATCTGCAGGCTGTCGAGTTCTGCTTCTTTAAGGCCTCTGCAGTACTCTTTGGTGAGCTTTGCTCCGTTTGTATTGAGTCTCGATATGAACCATCTGGCATGCTTGATAAGTTCAAAGAGGTCATCTCTCATAGTAGGTTCACCGCCTGTAAAGGTGACCTGCGGAACACCTGCTTCTCTGATCTTGTCTAAGATGGTCTTCCATTCCTCTGTTGAAAGTTCTGTTTCTTCGGCATGTACCTGACCTGCCGCATAGCAGTGGATACACTTTTGGTTGCAATGCCATATGCCGTCCTTTGTCATGGCGCTGACCATGATATCCATCCTGTGAGGAGCTCTCATATGAGGAGCATAATCTCCAAGGTTCATATATCCGATCTCCTGATCGGGAGCTTCGCCTCTTGCTATTTGTGTAAAGCTCTTCATCATAAGGTAGACATCTCCCTTGATGTGCTTTTTGCTAAGAAGAGGATATACCTTCCTTACTCCCTTGCATGTCTCATCAAGGACATTATCTACATCACTGTCCGATACCGCTCTACCGTCATATCTGTTGACCTGTTTTATGAACTCAGCCAATGTGACTGCCCATGCTACGTTTACAGGGATTATATCCTGTCCGTTGATTATGGCAACGCTTGGCTGAAGCTGCCCTTCTTCCTCCTTTGGAGGAATGAGGTGGATCCTGACTGCTCCCGGGCCTTCAGGATTCAAGGTCGTATGGAGTACTTCGGTAAAGTTCTCCTTCATGTAATTTCTGATCCTTTTGTCTCCCATGTTTACTCCTATTCAAATGCTTATTTTATGATCCTGCCGTCTACCCCGTTCCAAACAACTTACGGGGCTTAACGCCGAGCCTTTTTGAAGATCGTTTCCGCTCGCCCGGGCTAACGCCCGCATCGCGGACGATCTTTAGCAAAAAGTCTCTTCTACCCCTTCAGATCGTTTGTCAGGGGTGACGACAGGATCCTCTTTAACACAACACTGATCGATATATTAACAATATCACCTGCAATACTTTTCTGCAAGTCTATGGTATTTCTCGGCAAGCTCATCGGTAAGTGCCGAAGGGTCTACCTTCCACTGCCAGTTACCTTCAGCGGTTCCCGGTATGTTCATCCTGGCAGATGAATCAAGCCCAAGCATATCCTGAAGAGTTACTATGACCCAGCCTGCTTCTGATGCGTAGAGCTTTTCTATGGCCTCATCTGCAGCTTTAAGAGCTTCTTCTTTTTCCATTCCCTGCTCCATATACCAGCCTACCAGAGTATCGCTGTCATGAGTGCCGGGATAATATACTCTGTGCCTTCTTTCCGAAGGAGTTTGCTTTTCCATGACATCTTTGTCTGTCTGCCATACATTGAGCCCCGGGAATCCGGTAAGCTTCATGAGGTTGTAGACCTGGGCATCGAGGAAACCAAGGTCCTCTGCTATGATTGGAAGAGGCTTCCCATCAGGACTCAAAGCATCCTTTATGGCTTTGAACATCTCTATGCCGGGTCCAGGCATCCAATATCCGTTCTTTGGAGTCCCATCGTTTGGGATAGAATAGTAGGCTGCAAAACCTCTGAAATGGTCTATCCTGACATAGTCGAAATATTCAAGTGCTTTCTTTACTCTGTCTATCCACCACTTAAAGCCTGTAGCTTTTATATGATCCCAGTCATAAAGAGGATTCCCCCAGTCCTGTCCGTCAGGCGAGAAATAGTCGGGAGGACATCCTGCATGACGCCCTGTCTGGAATGCCTTAGGATCTCTTTTTACGTCCTCTCCGTCAGGAGATACATATATGGGAATATCTCCTATGAGCTTTATACCCTTGCTGTTTGCATAAATTTTTAGTTCCTTTAATTCTTCAAAGGTGCCGATGTTTTCGTCTATGCCAAAGACATCGGGCGACATATATGGAGAATCTCCCATGCCAACAGGGTTTACGGGAAGCATCTGCCAATAATCAAAACCGGCCTTTACTATGAAATCAACGAAGTCCTTTGCTCCCTGTCCCAGCTTTCCTCCGGGGATCGAAGTTATATGAGCAAGGACTCCGGATCCTCTCGGAAGATCAAGCGCCTTTGGTTTTTCATCCATCAGCAGTATATATGCTGCAGAAAGACCTTCTATCTTAGTTTTAAGAACTCCGTTTTCAATATCAAGTACCCTCGAGGCCGTAAGTTCAAGAGCATAGTTTCCGCCGAAGTCATACTCTATTGGGATGCTGTTGTCGTTCCTGTTAAGAAGGATCAGCATCTTTTCATCTCCTTCAAGAAGGAATGAAAATATCTCATCTCCAAAGTCAATAGGTGTCAGTTTTCCCTTTGCAAGGGCAGGATGATCCTTGTAGATCTGTCCCAGGAGCCTGTACCAATCTATGAGTTCCTGATTTTCTCTTCCCCAAGGGTAAGCTCCTCTGTTTTCAGGATCAGGACCTCCGTACATTTCAGCTTCGTCTCCATAATATATGGTAGGAACTCCGGGCGCTGCATATTGAAGAGCAAGTCCGTACTTAAGTCTCCTAAGCGCATACCAGGAGTGTTCCTTGCCGCCAAGAAGAGTTAGCGCTCTTTCTCTGTCGTGACTGCCCAGGAGGTTGAATGATGCTCTTAAATTCTCCGGAGGATAGTTTTCAAGAAGGCTCATAAAGACCCTCATGGAATCCCTTGCAGAGCACTTGAACATGGCAAAGTTTAAGAACAGTTCCCTAAAGGGATAATTCATGACTCCGTCAAGTTCTTGTCCAAAGAAATATTCTCTGTCTTCATCATGGCTGTGCTTGTTTGAAGCATCCTCCCAAACTTCGCCTATGATGACTGCATCTTTATTTTCTTTCTTTGCTGCAGCCCTTATCTCCTTGACAAAGTCATCGGGAAGCTCATCTACTACGTCGAGTCTCCAACCTGATATTCCTCTTCTTATCCAATATCTGACGACTCCGTTCTCTCCGCAAATGAAATCTCGAAATTCCCTGTTTTGATCGTCAAATTCAGGAAGGTCTTTTACTCCCCACCAATATTCACCCGAATACCAACTTGGGTGCTCGGTCACATACCTGCTGTCCTTCCCGCTGTGATTGAATACTCCGTCTAGGATGACATGTATGCCGAACTTTTTTGCTTCTTTTATGAAATCGTCAAAGTCCTCATCACTTCCGAACCTTTCATCTATCCTGAAATAGTCATAGGTATCATAGCGATGGTTTGTACGAGCTTTGAATATGGGATTGAAATATATGCATGAAACGCCAAGAGACTTAAGATAAGGAAGTTTCTTTTCAACTCCCTTTAAAGTCCCTCCGTAGAATTTCCAGATAATGCTGCCGTCTTCTCTCTTTTCATAGGAAGGAAGTTCATACCACTCATCGGGATAAGCTTCTTTTGCGTAGTCTTCTCTGTCGAATCTTTCCGGGAATATCTGATAAACAACAGCATTTTTGTACCATGACGGCACATCCGACTTTTCATATACAGTAAGCTGGTAAGGAGCAGGATCATCTGAATAGACCATCCCTCCTCCTCCAAGCCTGTCCTCTTTGTTTCCGTAATAGTAAGTAAGGCTGCCTGGAAGTGATATGCGGAAGTAATAAAATACAAGGCCCGGTTTTTCCGGAGCTTTAAAAACTGCCTTGAAAAGATGTTTTCCGCCCTCGTCATATCCTTCCATAGGAATAAAGAGTTCGCTTGCAGTCTTTCCGTAAAGACAAAGATCTACAGAAGCATCAGAGGGCGCTTCTATTGCAAAGCGTACATCCTTTCCTGTTTCAACTGCCCCAAAGGGTTCCTTGTATTTGCTTTTTTGTGAATCGAAGTATATATCCATATGACATAAAAAGCGGGTCCCAAAAGAAAGGACCCGCATCAATACTTAAATCAGCCCTCTGTAGAGCTCTCTGTAACTTTTTGCGGAGGCCTTCCATGAAAAGTCTGCTTCAGCAGCATTCTTCATAAGGTGTCTCCAGCCTTCTTTATCATTGTACCAAAGATCAAGAGCCTTATCGATCTCGCCAAGGAGCTCATGGGCATTGAAATTGGCAAAGGAGAATCCTGTTCCTTCACCTGTATACTTGTTGTAGGCCTGAACACTGTCTTTGAGTCCGCCTGTCTCCCTTACTATAGGCAAAGTGGCATACCTCATGGACATCATTTGAGAAAGGCCGCAGGGTTCAAAGCGGGACGGCATCAGGAATGCATCGGATGCTGCATATATCCTGTGGGAAAGAGGTTCATCGAACTTCTGAAGGAAGGAGATCTTTTCAGGATATTTATTTGCATAATATCTAAATGCTTCCTCGTACTTTGAGTCACCGACGCCAAGGATCACAAGCTGCATTTCTCTATCGCAGATGTGTGGAAGTATGTATGTGACAAGGTCAAGTCCCTTTTGCTCAGTAAGCCTTGAAATGAGAGAGAAAAGAGGTATGTCTTTACTTACTCTAAGACCTGTTTCCTCCTGAAGAGCTGTCTTGTTCTCCGCCTTCTTTTCAAGGCAAAGACTTGTATAGTTCACAGCAAGAGCTTTGTCTTTACCGGGGTCATATACCTTCGTATCTATACCGTTGAGTATACCTGAAAGAATGCTGCGCCTTCTTCTAAGCACAGGATCAAGGCCTTCTCCGTAATATTCAGTGCAGATCTCATCAGCATAGCCCGGGCTTACGGTCGTGATGCGGTCTGCATAGCAAAGCGCTCCAAGCATGAAGTTGACTGTATCCTTGTCAGAAAGGAGCTGCCAAGCTGCAGGTATGCCGTCGAGTCCTAAAATATCTCCTAATATAGCCTCTGAGAACATGCCCTGGAACTTTATATTGTGTATGGTGAATACAGTCTTTATGTCCCTGGTCTTTTCCGGTTCTCTATAGAACTCTCTTAGGAAAACAGGAGCAAGGGCTGTGTGCCAGTCATTGCAGTGGAGGATGTCCGGCTCAAAATCCATATGAAGGATCGCTTCGCATATGGCTTTTGAAAAGAAAGCAAAGCGCTCACCGTCATCAAATTCACCGTAAAGTGCATTTCTCTTGAAATAGTATTCGTTATCAAGGAAATAATAGACTACCTTGCCTACTTTTAGTTTAAAGAGTCCGCAGTACTGCCTTCTCCATCCGAGGGGTACGTCAAAATTGCACAAAAACTCCATCCTGTCCGTATATTCTTTAGGAAGGGCAGAGTATTTCGGCATTATGACCCTCATCTCATAATTTGCAGTATCCACTGCAGCAGGAAGCGAACCTGCCACATCGGCAAGGCCTCCTGTTTTTATGAAGGGCGTACATTCAGACGCTGCGAATAATATTTTTATCTTTTTCATTACAGTTTTATATTCTTTTCAACCACAAGAGGCATAGCTTCGCTGCCCTTTAAAATGACATCATCGTTTATCTCGACATATTTGTCTAAGACCGCATTCTCTATTCTTGCATTCTTTCCTATGTGGCAGTGCTGCATGATGATCGAATTCTTGATCACTGAACCTTCTCCTACGATGACGCTTCTTGTGATGATGGAATCCTCTACGCTTCCTTTGATGATGCATCCGGATGAGACTATGGAATTCCTTACGTCGGAATCTTCTTTAAAGAGAGCAGGCGGAGCATCCTGGACCTTTGTAAGCAGACCGTCAAGAAGCTCTTTTCTGTGCTTTTGATCGAGAAGCTCCATGTTTATCCTTACATAAGAATTAAGGTCTTCGACTATGCCTACATAACCGTCGTATATGTATTCGCCCATAGGCACGTTCTTTGATTCGATCTTAAGTATGTCCACAAGATCCATGTTGTCGCTGTTTTCATAACCCTCTATGAGTTCAAGGAGATAATCCTTGTCTATGAGTATGACATCGAGGAACCTGTGTCCTTCTTTTGTATACATGCAGGTGACTTTGTTCTCGCTTGCTGCATGCTTTCTGCACATGTCGTCAAAGCTTACTCTCATGACCTTTGATGCATCGCAAAGAAGTACATAATTTGCAGTGCTCCTGTCCATGAGCCTTCTGTTTCTGATGAGGTCCTTTAAAATGAAGCGCTTGCTGTTTTCTCTGTCTCCGTAGACAGTTCCCGGCATGATGAAAAGACCGCCTTTTCTTTTTGCAAGGCCCCAGGGCTGTCCGTTACCTACATGGTCCATTATGGATCTATAGTAAAACGGAGTGATGAGACCGACTGTTGTGATATCGCTCTTTACAAGGTTCGTAAGAGGGAAATCGAGGAGTCTGTACCTGCCTCCAAAAGGAAGTGATGCGATAGGACGGCTGTCTGTCAGATGACCGAATCCATCGCTGCTGTAGTTAGCTGATATAATTCCTAGTACACCTTTCATGATATTCTCCCCTCCTATCCTATTACCTTGATATCGCCGTCTTTGCCTTCGGCTTCAAAACCTTCCGGTATGCAGTAATTCTCATCCACTATGACTTTCTTTAAGAAAGCATCCTTTCCAACATGAACGCCCGGGAGTATGACTGAATCCTCTACGACAGCGCCTGCCTCAACTACAGATCCTGATCCTATGATGGAATGCTTAACTGTCCCTTCAATATCACAGCCGTTGCAAACAAGGCTTTCGTGAGCTGCGCCTCTTGGTCCTATGAACTGAGGAGGATAAATATTCGAGTTCGAAGCCACCCTGATATTCTCATCAAATATATTGAACTCCGGATCGTCTCCGAGGAGATCTATGTTTGCGTCATAGTAGCTTTGAATGGTACCTATATCTCTCCAGTAACCTGAGAACTTGTATGAGAATACTCTCTTTCCGCTCTCAAGAAGTTTAGGGATTATGTTCTTTCCGAAGTCCTTGTCAGATGCAGGATCATCGTGATCTTCAAGAAGAGATCTCTTAAGAACGTCTGTAGAAAAGACATATATGCCCATGGAAGCAAGATTTGATTCCGGTTCCTTTGGTTTTTCTGCAAACTTTGTGACTCTGCCCTCTTCGTCTACTGACATGATGCCGAATCTGCTTGCTTCTTCCCACGGAACTTCCATGACAGAGATCGTAAGGTCTGCGTTGTTTGCTATATGCTCGTCTACCATCTTGCTGTAATCCATTGCATAAAGATGATCGCCTGAAAGTATGACTACGTATTCAGGATCATAGGTCTCAATGAAATCCAGGTTGTGATATATGGAATCTGCAGTACCTTCATACCAGGATCCGCCGGACTGTGTAGCATAGGGCGGAAGTACATGAACACCGCCGTTTTGAACATCAAGATCCCATGGCGCGCCTGTGCCTAAGTACTCGTTGAGTATCATAGGCCTATACTGTACCAAAACACCTACCGTATCGATCCCGGAGTTCATACAGTTAGACAGTGCGAAATCGATGATACGATACTTCCCGCCGAAAGAAACGGCCGGTTTTGCGTTCTTTTGTGTGAGGAGCCCTAGCCTAGAACCCTGCCCGCCGGCAAGGAGCATAGCTATACACTTTTTTCTTTCCATTAGAGTCCCCAGACCTCCTTTGCATATTCTTTGATAGTTCTGTCACTGGAGAAGAAGCCGCTGTCTGAAATATTGGCAAGGGCCATCTGCTGCCAGTGTCTCTTATCCTCGTGGGAACGTACCAGTTCTTCCCACGCTTTGAAATAGGCCGGGAAATCACGAAGTACGAAATAAGGATCGTTCTCGCTGATGAGGTGATCGTAGATCTTCCAAAAGCTCTGTCCGCAGTCGTCAAAGGTGCCGTCGACAAGCTGCTTGACCATCCTGTCAAGTTCCGGACATTTGCGAAGTTCATCAGTCGATCTGTAAAGACCTCCCGCAGACAAAGCTGATGCTTCATCCGCATTCATTCCAAACACCTTGGCATTATCGAAACCACAGCGTTCGAATATCTCTATATTTGCTCCGTCCATGGTGCCCAGAGTCACAGCTCCGTTCATCATGAACTTCATATTTCCTGTTCCTGATGCTTCCTTTCCTGCTGTTGAGATCTGCTCTGATATATCAGCCGCAGGATAAATGATCTGAGCATTTGAAAGTGAGAAGTTCTCTATGAATACGACCTTCATCTTTTTTGAGATGACAGGGTCTCTGTTGACTTTATTTGCTATGGCGCAAATAAAGCTTATCATCTCCTTTGCAAGCTCATATCCGGGAGCCGCCTTTCCTCCGACGATGAAAGTCACAGGAGGAATGTCATAGGAAGGATCTGCCTTCAATCTGTTGTAAAGAGTAAGTATCTTGAAAGCTGTCAAAAGTTGCCTCTTGTATGCATGTATCCTTTTTACATGTACATCGAGGATAGACGATGTATCGATCTCTATCTCCTGCTTTTCCCTTATGAAAGCTGCAAGCCTTTCCTTGTTGAGAGTTTTTACTTCATCAAGCTTTGAAAGGAAGCTGTCATCATCCATATATGCTCTTAGCTTTTCAAGCTCATCAAGGTCCGTCTTCCAGCCTTCGCCTATGTACTGTGTAATGAGGCGTGTAAGCTCAGGATTTGCCTGCATGAGGAATCTCCTTGGAGATACACCGTTTGTTTTGTTGCTGAATTTCCACGGCTGCAGTCTATAGAAGGATTTGAAAAGATCGTTTTTCAGTATGTCGCTGTGTATCTTTGCAACTCCGTTGACGCTGTGGCTGCCTATGACAGAAAGGTTTGCCATACGAGCCTCGCCGCCCCAAAGTATTGCTGTTCCTTTATGGATGTAGTGGAAATCATCACCTGCAGGTATAAATGCTCTCCAGCGGTTATCGATCTCCTCTATGATCATATAGATCCTGGGAAGGAGTTTTTGAATGAGTCCTTGCGGCCATTTTTCAAGAGCTTCAGGAAGTACAGTGTGGTTTGTAAATCCTATGGTCCTCTTAGTTATCTCCCAAGCGTCGTTCCACTCAAGTCCTTCTTCGTCCATGAGCCTTCTCATAAGCTCCGGGATTATGAGAGCAGGATGAGTATCATTTGTCTGAATGGCTACATAGTTAGGGAAGTTCTCCCATGGTTCTCCCGGGTGGCGCTTTTTATATGTCCTGAATATGGAATCAAGTCCTGCACTTACGAGGAAATACTCCTGTTTGAGTCTTAATATCTTTCCTGCTTCCGTACTGTCATTTGGATAGAGCATGGAAGTAAGAGCAACAGCTTCGCTCTGCTTTTTCATAGCGGCTGCATAATCTCCTCTGTTGAAAGCCTCAAGGTCTACCTCGCTGCTTACAGGCTGAGCTTTATATAAATGGAGGGAATTGCACACTTCTCCGCCGTATCCAAGGATGGGGATAAGGTAAGGAACTGCAAGAACGCTCTCGTAGTTCCTGTGAACAAAGCGAAGTTTTCCGTTTTCAAAATATCTGTCTATGGTACCTCCGAATCTGACTTCTGTAGCATCTGTAACTACTACGTCTTCCCAGGGATACCCGTTTTCTGCCCATGCATCCGGAAGTTCTATCTGTTTTCCGTATTCTATCTTTTGCTTGAAAAGACCAAATTCATAGCGAAGTCCCATGCCAACGCCTGCTATTCCAAGGGATGCCATGGAATCAAGGAAGCAGGCGGCCAGTCTGCCAAGACCGCCGTTGCCAAGCCCGGGATCTACATCAAGCTTTAATACTTCATCAAGGGAAAGACCCATTTCCTTAAATGCAGCCTCTACTCCGTCGCGTATGCCAAGGTTTATGAGATAATTCTCAAGCAGAGGTCCAATGAGAAACTCCATGGAGAAGTAATATACCTTCTTCCTTCCTGTCTCTATGTTGCTCTTCGTTGTGTTTATCTTTGCCTCTGATGCTATCTCTACCACATACTTTGTGAGGGCTTCCATAGCTTCTCTTGGCGTACACTCTGAGGGTTTCTTGTCAGAATCTAGCAAGAGTATGCCTGCAAAAACTTCTTTGAATCTGTCTTTGTTAAAATCTTTCATTCTCTTTCCTTTATATCTTTTTTTATCTTTATTTTTTTCTGAGTATTATACCTGACAGAGGAGCAAGCTTGACGGAAACTGAATATTCCTGTCCGTGATAGGGGATCTTCTCTGCCTTTAGTTCCTTGCCGCAGGTCACACCGCTGCCGCCGTATTCGAGGCGGTCTGAGGAGAAGGCTTCTTCATATATGCCGTCCTTTGGAACGCCTACTCTGAAATCCTCATAATAGCCTGTACCAAAATTGAGCACGACTACATCCTTGTGTTTCCCGCTGGCGCAGGTCCTGCAGTAAATGTATATGGATTGTTCGCTGTCGTCTGCTTCTATCCATTGAAAACCCTTCCAGCTCTTGTCATTTGAATAAAGGGCCTTTTCCTTAAGATAGAAGTTATTAAGTTCCTTTATATACCTTAGATGCTTTGCATGGGTCTCGTAGTCCCTCGGCAGGAACCATTCAAGTCCTTCGTATTCTCTCCACTCTATGAACTGTGCAAACTCGTAACCCATGAAATTGAGTTTTGCTCCAGGGTGAGTCATCTGGTAAAGAGCAAGGAGCCTTGCGCCTGAGAATTTCTGATAATAGTCACCCGGATTCTTGTTTATGAGGCTGGCCTTTCCGTGTACGACCTCATCATGTGATAGAGCCAGGATGAAGTTTTCGCTGAAAGCATACATCATGGAGAAGGTGATCAGGTTATGATCATATTTTCTGTAGAGGGTATCAGTACTGATATACCTTAGGGTATCGTTCATCCAGCCCATGTCCCATTTGTAGTGGAAACCAAGTCCGCCCTCTTTCGGAGGATAGGTAACAAGAGGCCATGCAGTGCTTTCCTCTGCAACTGTGAACACTCCGGGAGCTTCCTTTCCGACCATATCGGAAAGTTCCTGAAGGAGGGACACGGCTTCCAAGTTCCTCTCGTCTCCAAACTCGTTGAACTTCTTTTTGCTCTCATCGTCTATACCGAAATTAAGGTAAAGCATAGATGAGACTCCGTCTATCCTGATGCCGTCTGCATGATACTCCTTGATCCAAAAAAGAGCGTTGGACAAAAGGAAAGATCTTACTTCCTTCCTTCCGTAGTCGAAGATCATAGTGCCCCATTGAGGATGCTCTTCCTTTTCGTAAAGAGGACCTCCGTTGAACATATACAGACCATGGGCATCCTTACAGAAGTGGGCAGGCACCCAGTCAAAGATGATCCCTATGTCAGCTTTGTGTGCCTTGTTGACAAGATATTTAAGATCCTGTGGAGTCCCATATCTTGACGTAGCACTGAAGTATCCCGTGACCTGGTAGCCCCAAGAGCCGTCAAATGGATGCTCCATCAAAGGAAGCAGTTCTATATGGGTAAATCCCATTTCCTTAACATATGGGATCAGTTCGTCTGCAAGTCTTCTGTAGTTATAGAAGTCGTCGCCGTCTTTTTTCCATGAACCGGCATGGACCTCATAGATGTTTTTAGGCTTTTTGAAGTGATCTGTCTTTTCTCTTTTTTCTACCCATCTTGAGTCTGACCACTCAAAGGAGCTGTCCCAAATGACAGAAGCAGTTTTTGGTCTAAGCTCTGACCAAACCGCAAAGGGATCCGCCTTGAAAAGCTTATCTCCTGCAGCTGTTTCTATGACATATTTGTACTTATCTCCAATCTTTGGTCCTTCGAAAAACTCGGACCACACTCCGGAAGACCCAATGGGCTTAAGTTCCATGTTCCAATCGTTCCAGGAATTGAAATCCCCATATACATGGACACTCTTTACATTAGGAGCCCATACAGTAAAACGGACGCCTTCCCTGCCGTCTTTCATGGCAAGATGAGCGCCAAATATATCCGCAGCATTGTAATATCTGCCTTCGTTGAACAGATAAAGAAGCGCCTCTTCCGGCTGTCTGTCTTCAGGATACATTTATATAAAGATCCCTCCTAAAAGTTCATTTTCAAGAACATATATACATAGTAATGCCGGGAATCCAAAAACTAGGGATCCCGGCAAAATATTTACCTTCCGGTGATGTCCAACTGGCCTACCCAGTACCATGCGCCGTCCTGTCGCACGAAGAACATCCTGTTGTTGTATTTGACTGTAACGTCTCCTACACCGTTGACCGAGACTATCTCGTCGAAGCTGACATCTGCAGAGCAAAAGTCATCGTTGTAGAGAACGTAATTGTCTACCTTTTCATTGGTAAATGCAATATTCCAGTGATCGCTGACGAAAGTTATATCTATGGAGTTAGCCCACTCCCATGCCTGATCTTCGAGTTTTGAACCCGGCATGATCTTGCAGCCTTCCTTCACGTCATAATATCCATGGTACCATCCACCAACGTCGTCTGTCATGAACCTTGCCCAAAGCTTGTACATTGACAGGAAATCACCCACCTGAGTGACTGCAGCTTTTTGGGTATCGTCACTGCCGTAGTCTGCTGCTGCATAGTATACGTAGCCTTCAGGAGTTACTTCAAGGTTGAGGGGAACTTCCTCTCCTACATTATTTAGGACCTTGACGATTGGGTCATAGTGGAGAGTAAAATCCATTCTCGCGCCCTTTGTGACCTGAGGATATGAACTGAAGTATGCGAAATCTTCGATATCATCCTCTGAAGCAGATGAGATGTCTACCTCTGCGTCGTTAAAGAGGAGCGTAAAGTCCTCCGGAAGGACAACGCTGAAGGAAATGGTCCCTTCAGGACTGATCTTCGTTCTGGGCCTTGATGTTTCAGGATTTCTGATAAAGGCATATTCCAGATCGTAGTAGTCGATGTGCATTATGCCAAGCTTGTTCTTTGAATCGGTCTTTCTGATGGCAACTGTCACGAAAGGTTTTTCGTCAGCAGTAACATCGTAGACCTCAACTTCGCCTTCTGATAAAGAAAGGTTCTTTTTTGCAGCAAGCTCTCCAAAGGCATCAGTGTTGTAAAAGGCCTTCTCTCTTGCCGTAGGATCTCCGTAATCACCTGCTGCAAAGCAGTTCTCCTGAAGGTAGGAACCTATGGCTTTATCTCCCTTTCCCGCATGCTTTAAAAGTCCTATGACATAGTTTTGAGGCTGGTTTGCCTCATATTCTACCATGACGCTCCTTACATGGAAAAAGAGAGCAACAAGGGCGGCAAGTATTATGATCAGATAGGCAAAATAAAAATTACCGAAGGCATTCCTCTTTTTCTTTCTTGTCCTGGTCGCCATTACTGTCCACCTCCCATAACTACAAAACCTGTGGGCAGGAGCCATGAATCATTTGTAGCCCAAAGGGTAACGCTGTCCATGAGCATCTCTCCGTTATAGTACATACAGGAAGAACTGCCGCCGTCAAGGTTAGCAGCATTGACGGCTCCGTATTTGAGCATGATGCTTATGAGGTCTGATGCAGTTGCTCCAAGGTGACCCGCTTTACCTCTTCCGTCTGTTACGAGAAGGAGTATAGCTCCGTCATCCCTTTGTCCAATGACTGTACGCGGGTTTGCACCTGAACCTGCTCCGTTGAGTTCTCTTGCTTCACCATTGATGACGAGAGGAACGAAGTGGTTGTTTGAGTCGCTGGCCTCATCCTGGAATGCGACAGCGTCTCTTATGCCCTGTTCCTGAACGAAGGTCGAGAACTGGTCAGGGCTCCATCCTTCTATATCGACTATCCTGAGTATGTTCTTTCTATCAAGACCTATCATGTACATTCCATAGTAAGGATATCCGGAAGGGTCATTGAGCTGTATATGACCATTGGATACACATACCCCGTAGGGGCAGCCGCCGTGATTGAGGTCAGCCTTGTATATGCCTCCGTTGACCCCTGCTATGGCTCCATTGTCTCTAACAAGGTCATCGATATTCTTTCCAAATTCGCCCCACCCGCCCTGATAGGTGGTACCTACGCGTACCTTCGACGGATCCTTTACTATGAGCATCGTGGCGAAATAGTTGCTTCCGTTTATGGTGACGACTTCGATGCCATTTTCATCGAAATTGCCTTCTGCCTCAGTTTCCGTATTGATCAGATCCTGATCGATATCAGTGTCCATTTTTTCCATGGACGTCTTTTTGACGATCTCTTCGATCTGCTCATTGTTGAGGAAGATGTGAGCCAGGAACTTCATATTTCCGGACTCAAGAACAGTGGTAACGAAGGTATCCCTTGCTGCCGGTGAAGGACCCTTTACTATGGTCCCAACTATTATGACAAGAGCAAGAAGTATAGCGATCACAGTGGTCAAGAATACAAGGACCACTCTCCCTGCTATGATGCCTCCGCCTGTTTTTTTCTTTTTTGCACTCATTGAATGTGTCAGGTCCTGATCTTAGGACCGTCTCCTTTCTATCCTCTTATCCCTTTGATATATTGCTTCGCAAGGTTCTTTCCGCACTGCACAAAGAATGGCATGACCCTGCTTTTTTAGCATTCATAAACAAAATACAAAAGTGCCGCCCAAGTAAATACCGAATAATAAAGACCCTTTTCGTCTCTGCCGCTCCTTAGGATCTCCTTTGCTTCGTCTTTTGTAACGAGAAGATAATCTCCAAAGCACTCGGTCCCTTCCGCAAGATCTGTAGTAAGTGAGCTAAGATCCTTTAGCTTTACCTTAGCGCATACCATGGAGTTGCTCTCATCTGTCATTCCGGGAGAGCTGAATACTAAAGGATTTGCGATATATATCTCATCGCTGTCCCTAACTGTTATGCCTGTTTCTTCTCTTATCTCTCTTTTTGCAGCAACTATCCTTGGATCCTGTCCGTCTTTGCCGTCGCAAGGATCTATGAGTCCTGCAGGAGGACTGAGCAGAAAATGCTTTACAGGATATCTAAACTCTCTTTCAAGATAAAGCCTTGGCTCGCTGCCGGGAGTTTCAACTATGACGACACAAGTCACTGCATCGGGGAGCATACTTTTATATTCATCCTCTGATTTAAGAGCGACTAATTTATCCTTTTGCCTCCTGCTTGCAAGAAGATAATGAGGATTTCTTTCATATTCCATGAGATAAAGATTTAAGTATTTATCATCATGCAGAGTCTTTATATTTTCCTCTTTAATGTCTATTTCTGATTTTTCTATACGGGTCATATCTATCCTAATAATGCATTTTTTGCAAAGACAGTATATTTTACCACTTTAAGAGTATAACTTCCACATAAAAGGTCATTTTTAAAGGAGCGGCGCAAATATACGAAGACAGGAAAGAAGGAAATCTTTAAGCAGTCCCCAGTTGCAATCCTCGATGCTTATTTCCCTGCTCTTCTTAACACTTTCAAGGAAGTCCTTTTTTACATCTCCTATAGCCTTGCAGCCGCAAAGATAAAGTCCGTTTTCAAACTGGAAATACATGCTCCTGTAGTCAAGGTTAACTGTACCAACTGTAGCTATGTGATCATCGCTTACTACGACCTTTGAATGCATGAAGCCGGGGGTATATTCATATATCTTGACTCCGCCTTCAAGAAGAGGTCTGTAATATGACCTGGTAATATACCAAACTATCTTTTTATCTGGTATGCCAGGAGTTATGATCCTGACATCTATTCCTCTTTTTGCTGCGTAGATCAGAGTGTTTTCAAGTTCATTATCAACGATGAGGTAGGGCGTGAATATGTAGCAATACTTCTTTGCCTGATTGATGATCCCCTGGCATATATCCTGCGATACCCTTTCCTCATCAAGAGGAGAATCGCAATATGGAGATATATATCCGTTCACAGCAGCAGGCAGCGGAGCTTTGCCTCTGAATGCATTGTAATCTGAATCTTCTTTTCTCAGAGCATTCCAGTGAGTAAGGAACATAACAGTCATGGACCATACTGCTTCTCCCTTGATCCTGATGATATTATCCTTCCACTGCCCGAACCTTTCTTCCACATTGATATATTCGTCAGCAAGGTTTATTCCGCCGGAAAAAGCTATATCTCCGTCTATGACCATTATCTTTCTGTGGTCTCTGCGGTTCATTATGGTATTGAGAACAGGGTGTATCCTGTTGAAACAAATGCATTTGATACCCTTTTGTTCCAGTTCTTCGGCATAGGATGACGGGAGTTTGAATATGGTACCCAGGTCATCATAAATGACTCTTACATCGACCCCTTCCTTAACTTTTTGTTCAAGTATGTCGAGTATGCTCTCCCACATGACGCCTTCGCCTATGATGAAGAATTCAAGGAAGATGAACCTTTTTGCGTTTTTAAGAGCCTCGAGCATATGCGGGAAGCCCAGTTCTCCAAGGGAATAGTAATCGCAGCCTTCATCGCGGTAAAAGGGAAAACCTTCTGTCTTTGAGATATAGTGTAACTGCCCTTTATGCTCTGACTCGTAGGTACACATCTCGTCATAGACGAGATCGTTCTGAACATAGTATTTCCTTGCAAGGTCTGTCTCTATTTTAAGTTCTCCATAGGTCTTTCCTGCTATGGTACGGGCATTCAGAAGTATGTAAGTTATGGTCCCGGGGACAGGAAAAAGATCTATGAGAAGTATCCAGATGAGATTTGAAGATATGCTCTTGCTGTGCCTTATGATAGCGAGCACGACTACCGCTCCGACTATCCGCAGAGCCACTTCTATGTATGCCATGGCATCGCCTGCAAGAGTGAATATGAATGCTATGATCGCAGCTTCCAATCCTATGGCAAGCAGTATGATCGCTGCTCTTCCTACAAAGCTGCCTTTTTTACGTCTTTTTTTAGATTCCAACAATATAGGCCTCCTAACACGTAAGCCTATTATATCAGATTCTACCCGTGATGGACATTAAGCTAATATACGATAATATAAAAATGCGGTCATCCGCATTTTTTCAAATATCCTCTGATTTCGGTGCCGTTGTCCATGAGCACCGGTTTAAGCTTTGGAAAATGTTTTTTAATGTCATCAAACAAAGCCACTACCGAATATGTTTCAGTGTTCACTATGTACATATTCCATGTAACTATCTGCAGTTTTCTTTTGCCTTCTTTGATCTCCAAACTCCCGTCATAGGTCGTGACTCCTCCGGGCATGGCACCTCCGCCCTCTTGCGGTCCGGTCAGATATATTTCATCTATATCAAAAAATGAATACGACCTGTTTCCCATTGTGATACCCAGATGCCCCATCTCTATTTTATAGGTGCCGATTCCGTAAAAACATGACATCCCGGATGATACTTTCGGCCAAATAAATTTTGGAAAGCTTATAAATACTGTCATGAATACTATGGACATGACTGCTGCAATATATTGATCGAAACCCAAAAACTTATTCAACAGTTCTACGATCAACATCAAAATACCGGCAATTGCAATTCCGATCAAGATACCGATCAGATTTTTTAGTCCATATTTCTGATACACGAAATGCTTTTCCATTGGAGACTCCTTTCTTTGCCCTATGGGACTGTGCGCAACATCCTGTCCGCACAGGAGACTGACCGGGTCCGTTTCGAGTTTCGCTGCAAGGTCTTCCAGTATGCTCATATCCGGGATGTATATTCCTCTCTCCCATCTAGATACAGTATTTGTCTGTATGCCAAGTAGCTCAGCAAGTTGATCCTGAGTAAGACCTTTTTCCACTCGTTTATTTTTTATATATCGTCCGATAGATCTCAATTCCATGATCATTCCTCTTTTTTCAGTTCAATTCTACCGATTCAGGACTTCAAAGAAAACGACGCATTCCGTCGAGTAGCAATTTTTTAATGTACTATTCCACCACACCCCAAGTTTCACTTAACAGCCATTTCACGCAGCAATTAATACCTAGCCGTTACAAACCATTTTTGTAACAACAGAAAAATACATCTACTACACAGCGTCCATATCCAATGATAGAATATGCTTGCCGGCAAAATAATATATGTCATATGGCATAACTACCGCTACTTAGTATTATATGTGTAGGAGGATTCCACCAAATTCTTCTGCCTTTTATGGATGGTACAATACATACATTTATTTGGGTACAGTATAATGATATTTAAAAAAAACAGTATTGTCTCAATTACAATAGCCCTACTATGGGGATGTGCTATTCTCTTGGGCACCAAATTTGGGAACAACCCATCATTGTGGACCAAACTTACAAAAGTGTTTATCGGGTTTATTGTATTTTGCCTTTTATTTCATTTTGTTCTAGGTATCAAAGAAATAGTTAATAGTATAAAAAAGAAGTAAAAATGTTTATATCTAAGAATGGGTGATTCCTTAACTGCCAGTCGGGTTTCTTTGCTCATTCGTGCCTCCTTGTTTTCACACTTTTTCCAATCGGAAAACTTTTTACAACTTGGCACAATTATCACACTTTACACTACTTCATCATAGACGCAGATCATTTACCATTTACTAGAAAGTGGATCATTTCTTTTATTATTCCTCTGGTTTTGATTGAATCTGGAAAACTATAAACACCAAAGGACAGTGATTCATCTCTTAACGGAATCACCTTCACTTTATCATTGAAGATAAAAGAATAACCACATGGCATCAAACCTACAGATCTTCCTGAATAAATATTTGCAATCGCTAAGGATTCAACGCTGTTTTCAATTATCTCACATTCCGGACAATATAAATGGATCGAATTCACGATTTCATTTCTTTTAATTAGTCCGAACTTTCCTATATAGATAGTGCTAAAGTCAAGATCAGAGTAATCAACTACGTTTTTTTTCGCGATCGGAGAAGATGCAATAACAGCGACCCCTAAAGAATCTTTTACGAGAGGTGTGAACGATAAATGTATATTGCTATCTCGCTCATAGCCTAAATAACAGTCAATGATGAAATCATTCATACATTTCAATACATCCTCGTAATCTATCGGGATCAGGGCTACCCTGAAAGAAGACTGATTTGTAATATAGTCCAAAAAATCGGGAGGTATATGCCTTATGTCAATTCCTATCTTTATCTCATTCATCGCATGAATGCTATTTTTCAAACTTGCGTAGTTATTCAAAGTATTCTTTACGAACTCGTATACCAATCTGCCCTCATTAGTCACCTGGCATCCTTTATTTGACCTTCTAAAAAGTTCAGCTCCAAGTTCTGATTCAACACTACAAATATGATAAGAAACAACCTGATATGTTGTATGAAAAAAGGTGGCAGTTTTATTTAGAGAGCCAGTTTCGACAAGTTTTACGATAAGTTCCATTTGAAGAGTATTCATATTGTGTGATCCCTTATTCATCCTAGATGAACGACTAACCGAGCAATGTACATATAATACTATAAAACTATCGGTTCGATGACAACTGTTAAGAAGTCTATCTCCTCAGAGACAGAATATATGTATATCTCTGCATAATTTCGACCATGTCTGCCAGCGTTTCGATACTGGAAAGTGATGTTTTAATTTCTATTCTTATATCCATCTTAATCATTCTGCAATAACCAGTCAGAAAGGTTATGAATTTTAATGCCTTCATAGTCATAGGTCTCATGCTTAGTATTGGCCAAAATCAACTTTGGGTAGGCATCTTTAATCTTAAGGAGAGGATCATACTCTCTCTCAAAGGTCTCTTGACTAGAGATATCATCACTTACTTGAATATAAACCTTATCGTCTCCCCGTACGGCCAAAAAATCTACTTCCTTCTGGTATAGCTTGCCGACATAAACCTCATAACCGCGACGCATTAGCTCGATGCAGACGATATTCTCATACATCCGCCCATAATCAAGATTACGCCGTCCAAGACGCGCAAACCTAATACCCGTATCGCTCAGATAATACTTTACTGAAGTCTTCAGATACTTCTTGCCACGGATATCATATCGACGTACTCCATAGAAAACGAACGCGTCGCACAGATACTTTATATAATTACCGATCGTCTTATGATTCGTTGTTACCACATTAGCCGTCAAGGTATCGCTGATATTGTTTGGAGATGTCAGATTTGAGACATTGTCCATCATAAACTCCGCCAGATGTTCCAGTGTTGAAGTGTCCGGTAGATTGTATTTCTGTACCAGATCACGGTTAATGATAGTATCGTATACGTCACGTATATATTTTATACGATCCTGTTCCGTGCGATATTCATAGGAGCCAGCCAGTCCTCCCCTGATAACATACTCATCGAAAAGCTTCGCCGTATCCTTTTCGTCAGTATGATAGCGGCAGTATTCAGCGAAACTGAAGGGAAAGACGTGGATCTCAATATATCTTCCGGTAAAAAGCGTCGCCAGATCAGAGCTCAGGAGAAACGCATTTGAACCTGTGATATAAATATCGTATTTTTTAGAGGTATGAAGACTATTGATAGCCAATTCAAACTTCTCACAAAGCTGTACTTCATCAATAAATACATAGTTCTGCTTCTGACTATCGTACCTGCTTTCTATATAATCATACAGTGCATGATAATCCTTGAGTCCTTCATACTTCAAGTCAAAGAAGTCCACGAAGATGATATTGGCTTTTGGCTGGATTTCTTCAATTCTCCTGATATAGGCCTTCATCAGTTCTGATTTTCCACTACGGCGAATTCCAGTGATTATCTTGATATCCGGCGTTCCCATCAAATCAAGGAGCCTATGCATATAATCTGACCGTTCTATATATTTCATAACATCACTTCCGAAAATGTAATTTTTTTTAAGTTTCGCACCTGACAGGAACAATGTATCTCCCTTCACTGGGTTTGTCAAGTGAAACCTCACACAAGAGCAAAATAAAGAGGAGACCCCGTCTATACAGAGGATCTCCCGTCTTTGTCTATACTTATTGGTCTTTCTTTGGTGTTATTAAGGTATATTATCCTTATTTTTCACCAGACAGAGTTTTAATCTCCTGAAGCTCCAGTATCTCGATATCCTTCGTTATGATATCCGTGTACTGATGCATATAGAGTCTGGCTGTTCCGCCTTCCCGGTATTCAACTTGAAACATATGGGGATATACATTCCTGATCGTTTCCGATTCTATTCCAAGATTCATTTAGCAAATCTCCTTATTTTATAGTGACATTATTATAAGAAATGTCACTATAAATGTCACTATATTTTATTATAAAAAAGCCCCGAAGTACTTCGAGACTTTTACCATACAAATGTGAATTTATATTTCAACGGAGTATGTAAACTGAAACCCGCCAAGCTCGAATTTTTTTCCTGTTTTCATAGGCTCTATCATTTTGGTAAGATGGCGGATTTCCATAAACTCATCTGTAATCAAAACAAGATACTGTTTTTCATTTTCCGTCACCAGATAAAAGTGTTTATCGGTATTCTGGAAGGATTGCAAAATCTCCACCGTATTAGAGATAGGAGTTGTTAACCAGAATGCTGTCTGTATCCCTTTCTCCTTTTTGGTCATTATCTGCTTGTGTTGAAGATAATTGATTCTGGCTTCCGGAAACTTTGTTCTTACAGCCTCATCACACCATTTATCCTTCTTCATCAGCCGTTTAGTTCTTGTGGTATTGCACCCTGCATAATCCTCAAGATTGATGGGCTCTCTCGTACAGGATAGATCCAGAATTCCTTCTTCATCTAACAAATAATCGATGCTGACATCCAATACCTTTGCAATGAGCTTCAGATTCTCCACATCTGGAATGCCCTTGTCGGATTCCCATTTGGTAACAGCCTGTCTCGAAATAGACAGCACCTCCGCCAGCTGCTCCTGTGTCATACCTGCGTTTTTGCGTGCTTCTCTCAGTTTTTCTCCAAATGTCATGGTAGTACCTCCTTCATCCTTTCGGTTGTCCGATAGCTGAATTATGACAGGGGCCTATGTGGCATTCAAGAAATCCTCTGTAGCAGCTATGCAACGCTCCGTAGCATCTTGTATTTGTTCGACAAACTGGAAGTTGTCAGCAATTCAGTTGAAGATACTTTGACAGAACTCCATCTTCTTCAAATTCTTCCATAACAACAAAACCATTCTTTTCCAATACTCTAATGGAAGCTTGGTTGTGAGCAAAGGTAAAGGCGCCAATGGTTTTGACATGGTACCGAGCGCAAATATTCTGAATAAACATTTTTACGGCTGCTGAAGCTATACCTTTATTCCAGTATTCGAGTTCAAAAATGCAGAAACTGAGCATGCAATTTGGTTCATCATCCATATCAATGCAATAGCACCAAACGTCACCTACATATTTCCCATCGACATACACCGTTTGACCAAAGCTTTCTGCATTAGGCAGCAATGTTAGTTCGTAATCCTCCAATGCTTCTTCAACAGTTTTTGCCTTTTGAGGTAATACCTGCTTGATTTCTGGTCTGTCTGCCTTTTCAAAATAAGTTCTCACCGAATCAGCAGTTCTTTTTTCCAATGTGATAACCATACATCACCTCGTCAAAATCCGAATTTAGCGGGGTTTTATCAGCATCAGTCTTTTGTATAGTACACTTGTTTGGGTCCGAAATCCCTTCGCAGAGTAGCAGAGCTTTTGAATCTGAAAAGAAACAACCCGATGCCGTAAAGATCGCCGACGCAGCCTGATATATGCAGTGCAAGCAGAAGCAAGAGCATTGCCCTTGAGAATGGCTCGTTGATAATGAAAAACAGTAAAACAAATACGATACTGTAAACCGTAAGCGGGGCGAATAATGACAACAGTGACGTGATCCTATAGGTATAAACGTCTGGGACGCCGCAGTACGCAAACGGCGGCTCGAATCCGAACGTAAGTTTCTTCCTGGTCAAAAGCTTATAAACCAAACCATGAGTCAACTCGTGCAAAATGATATACAGAGGATAAGCGAGCACAAAGCCAATGCATTTGATTATTGTAAAGCCGGCAGCAATTTCACCGAGCCTCGGCAGCGCATATATAAAGAAAAAAACGTTGATCAACGCAGCAACGGTTATGATTACGGCAACTTGTAATCTCATACCTTGCTTTTTGTCATTTGCATCGATTGCAAACGCTTCTGAATAACCTGCAGGAAGCTTTTCCTCATAATATCGATTCATACTGCTTACCTCCGCAAATCCCGATTTGCCGTTTATACCAGTCCAATTTCAGTAGGTCGAAATATCCGTAATATCCGGGACCGTATCTTTAGTGGTATAAGTCTTTCCCGTCTCTACTGTCGTGATCTTGTCATTTTCTATTTCAAGGGCATATTCCCTGAGAGTCGTGATTCCGTCGACTCTCTGGACGACTTTAAGATAGGTGATGTGATCTTCGCCGAAGCTGAAGAAATTGGCGTTGCCCTGCGTATCCATATATTTTCCGGCATCGTCCCCCTCAAGCATGACCTGATAGGATTTATCGATCACATTATCGGCAAGCAGTTTGCCTTGATCTGTCGCTATGACCAGAGTCGAAGTGCTCGGTTCCCAGTTTGCAGGAATGGAGAACACTATATAATCCTTGCCATCTTTACCTTTGAATGTAGAAGCTTTGAAATCATTATCAAAGAGGGTGAAAAATATCTCATCTCTTTTACCATTAGCCTCGTATTCTCTTACGTATTCAAGGGTCCAATCGTCCAGGTATGCTCTTCCTGTTGCAACGACTTCGGCCCACAGATCGTCGCCGTGGATATCGACATAATAGTAGGTGTAGCATGGGTCCTTTTCAATCATATATGACTGCATTTCGAAGGTCACGGAGATCCTGCGGAATACACCGTTGACGTCCAGGTCGCGATACTCCCAGCCCGCACCCATATCAACATCGAAGGGGATTCTGTCCATCAGTTTATCCTGATAAGACTGCCCGGAATGGGACGGCGACGGCTCATAGCCAGGGTCTGTATCTTCAGTTCCCTGAGGTTCGTTACTTTCCTGCTGATTCTGCGCAGGCTGATTTTCCGGTTTTTCCTCTTTGCCGGCACATCCGGATAATGCAATAACTAAAACTAGCAAAATCGCTGTAATTCTAATATACTTCTTCACGTTAACTCCTTCCGTATCAATGGGCATAATACACCCATCTACACTTATGATTTGATAACATCCCGATAACTTTCGATTTGTATGTTTCATTATTACATCAAAAGCAATAATTCGCAATCTCTACAGCAAGTGCTGATTCAGAAACACATATACAAAAATGTGCGATTTTTCGTATTTTTCTGTGATCTCTGCAAAAATGGTGTAAGTTTGGTGTACTTTTGCGAATTTCGGCAAAAATCACAAAATGAAGGACGTCGCGGTTTTTAGGCAAACCGCCCCTGTCAAATGGTGTACTTTTTTGAGTCTTTTCACACAAAGCATAACCCTTGAAAATTTAGCATTCTCAAGGGTCGTGTTGTTTATTAAAAGCTGCAAATTTTCTAAGGTCGAAAACCGCCGTTTTTCAGTACACCATTTTTTCAAAAAGTGGCAATAAGACCTTCATAGTGGGAAACAGGAGGCCTTAGTCGCTGTAACTTACTATAAGCCACTATATCTAACTATTTCAAGGTGTTTCACTATTACTTACCCACTATATCTCACTGTAAAAATGGTGTACTTTTTGGTGTACCGGTGTAAAAGGAATCCTCTACTTCACTAATACTTCTCCTACGAAACTCCAGATTTAAACGTATTATTTGAAGTATCTTACTACTGTCTTTTTCTCCGCTTTTGAAAGTGTTTCGGTAATCTCTTCGAACTTGTCCTTATTTAAATACGGCATCAGATGCTCTATTGATTGCTTGTCCTTTTCAGACTTTTTCCCCCGCTGCTCATTGATTATGATCTTATGGATAACATATGCTTCCGGAACGGGGACCGTGATATCCATATCAAACACATTAAGATCAATCGAGAATTCTTTCAAAACATGCATATGATGCAACGCTTGAGCTGTGACCCCTATGTTAGTCTCCAGCACAGGTTCTACACCTGATCCTTTTTGCTCAATCAGAAACTCTATTTCCATAAGATCAGGCGTATAGATCTTTGTCGTTCCAGTCAAATAATCGTGATCTATCGTATATCCGTTGTTTGCTGCGATTGTTGACAGATTAGTTCTTTTTGCCGGACGCCTCATATTTTTGATCAGAAAATCCACATCAAGAGTTCTCAAACTGGCAGTAAAACCTGGCAAGTACCCGCTCTGCGCATATAAATATTCACACCAACTACCGACCACCTCCACATATTGAAGCAAATCGTTGTCGTGCAAAAGTTTTATGAACTTCCAAAAAGCCTGATAATTCATGCCTTCCATCATTTTATAGACCTCTCGATTTTTTTCATCTCAGCATCTATTTCACGAAGGGACTTTTTAAGGCTTCTCCTTCTTTCTATCTTAGCAGCGAGCTCATTCAGTTCTCCCTTTTTTATATATTTGCTGATGACCTTATCACCTTCTCGATACTGCAGATAATAGCAATCACAACCTCTGATGTTTTTTTTGGAAATGCTGCCTTTTGGCAGGGCATCATACTCAAAACTCATAGCGGTCCTCATTCTTATGAGACGGTCATATTCTTCTTTCAAAACATCATCTAATACAGACATTCAATCAACCTATAATTCTAAAAATACTCACATTTGTTGGTTGATAAAATTATATAACAAATCAACCTACAATACAAGCAAAATATTACTTTGTTGGTTGATAAAAAATAAGCTATCCCCCTAAAACTCCAAATAGAAACCGAGCGCTTAAGATTATAATGCTTTTTATTTATTATCCACGGTCTTCTTTAGTTCGTTAATTTCTTCCCTCAGAATACGGATCTCTTCCTTCATCCCAAGAATCTCTTTCTGCAGATCGTTTTTTTCCGCACGAAGCATATCCACATCTTCCCGGAGCCTTTCAACCTTGATTACTTCAAACATCCCTGTATCCTCCTCTTTTACGAATATCCATGAGCTTGTGGAGAATCAAATCTACAAATTTGAATTTGTTAATCCAAAACGCCTCTTATAGAATCCTCATAGCTTTCGATGATCAGAGTAATCTTTTCTCCATTAGACTTGTAACCATCTATGACCTGGTGATTGTCTTGTTTCAGCTGTTCGATTGTGCAATAAGAATCATCTAGTCTTGTTTCAATATCTGAACCATATGACTTTATCTCTTCAAAATGCGTGTCTATATATTCATCTGACATAGCAAGACAGATGAACCTTATCGACTGAAGATACTGCTCATCAAAACTGTCTCTCCAAGTAAAAGGTATATAGCAGCCTTCAATAATGAGGTTCTGTTTATTTTCGATCGCCGTCTTCACGATCTCTCGTATGATTGGCCACAGATACCCGGACAGAGCCTCATCATCCTCCGGCGTCAATTCTGTATTACCACTGCGGATCAGGCCCATTTTCAGGTGATCGATTGAAAGATATGGATATTTGTATTTTTCGAGCATCTTTTGTGCCAGAAGCGTTTTTCCAGTGTGAG
>JAZQCD010000029.1:0-111634 GCA_045546135.1 Anaerovoracaceae bacterium | reverse complement strand
TCATACCAAGAAGATTTGCCATTAGTACTTCCATGCCAAAATCTATGGCTCCCTTTGACGGGTTGTTTGGAGCGGTAACGGGTATTCCGTAGCTTCCCGAGACTCCTGCCATATGTATGACGAACATGGTATATGAGACATACTCCTTAAAGGTCTTTTTCCAGGTATCAAGGCTCTTCCCGGCCCATTCGTCTCCGTATTTTTCAGGAAGTATCTTGGTCCATGCATACTTTATAGGGTCCTCAAGATATTCCATGAGCTCATCTACCTTACAGTAATGATGATCATGTACTCCGACTACTTCAGGAGTGTAATAATAGTAACCGTCAGATCCGAAGGCCTTCATCACTTCAAACTGATTCCTGATACCGGTATCGATGAGCCCATCGACATAATATGTATCGAGGAAATGGCGTACACACTCTTCCATGAGCTTGTGATCAGTTATTGCCTCATCTATGGTGTGTCCTGCATCAAAGATCTTCCATGTTACGGCACTTGCAAAATGAGGTATCCTCTTTGTGGGAATGAAGGATGTCTGGTCCCTAAAAAGCTTTGCTCTTTCTGCCGCTAAAGCCTTTGCTTCTTTCTTGCTGCTCAAGTTTTGATCCCTCCGTTTTTCATATTACTTTTCGTGTGTTAATTATATCCCAAAGAAATTCATGATTCAACAGCAGCAAAAAAGCTGCACCTTAAGGCGCAGCTTTTTTATACTTAGCACTTATGGCTTTTATTTAAGTCCTGCCATCTCCATGAGAGTCGGGATCTTTGCTTCCCAGCCAAGGGACATGATATGAACGCCCTGGCAGTAGTCTTTGCACTCTCTGATGATCCTTGCAGCTATCTCAAGTCCTGTCTGACCTGATTTTGCTCTTTCCTTATCAGCCGCAAGCTCGTCTATCATCTCCTGAGGAATGGATATACCTGCAACATTGTTGTTCATGAACTTGCACATTCCGGCATTCTTTGGAATTATGACTCCGAGCTGAACAGGTTTTCCGAACTTCTTTGCTTTTTCCATAAAGCTTATGAACTTCTGGGAATCGAATACTGCCTGAGTCTGGAAGAATTCAGCGCCTGCAGCTACCTTTCTTTCCATCTTTGCAAGCTGTGCGTCTACAGAATCACTGCACGGAGATACAACTGCTCCCTTTGCAAATGTAGGTGGTTCACCGTCAAGAGCATTTCCGCCAAGATCGAATCCTGATTCGAGAGTGACCATGGTATGAAGAAGTGATACGGAGTCAAGATCGAACACAGGTTTTGCCTGGGGGTTGTCACCTAATGTAGTATAGTCGCCTGTAAGAGCAAGAACGTTGTCTATACCGAACATTGCTGCTGCCATAAGGTCAGCCTGGATGGCTATACGGTTCCTGTCACGGCATGTGAGCTGGAAGATGGGGTTGAGTCCTGCATCTTTCAGTGCCTTGCACATACCAAGGGAACTGAGCCTAAGTACGCTTGACTGGCAGTCAGTGATATTTACAGCATCGAGATCGCTGAGGTATTCCTTAGCCTCTTCCACAAGACCTTCTACATGGATCCCTTTAGGAGGACCGACCTCTGCAGTCACTACAAATCCGCCGTTTTGAAATTTTTCAGTAACTTTCATCTATATTTCCTCCTATCGTTACTCATTCTCGGAATGCTTTGCTTCTTTTGTAGCCATAAAGGTGGAGAAGTCGCGCAGTTGTGTCGGGAAATTGAATTCATCAAGTCTGCCAAGTTCCTCGAGCTTTCTGTATATCCTCTCCCATCCGCATTCCATATCCGGATTTACTTCGCATTTGCCGTCCTTGGTTCCGCCGCAGGGTCCGTTCACAAGGCTCTTTGAACATGCAGTTATCGGGCATATACCTCCCGTAAGGTTGAGGTAGCATTGTCCGCACTGACCGCAGTCTACAGTAAGAGGTGTGACTCCCTGGACTCCCGGAAGATGCATGGTATCACATGCAGCATATACCGGTTTGCAATCGTAGTATTCTGCTACTGTCTGTACTCCTACTCCGCAGGAGAATACAAGTATAGCATCAGCCTCTGATATCTCCTTTTCGTAATATCCAAGGCGTCTCTTCATGTTGTCAGGATTGCATATATAGTCTGTAGTAAAGCATCCTGTAAGGCATCCTGCTTCTTTGAGTTCCTTTTGGAATGCATTTGCTTCAGCTTCAGGAAAGCTTACTTCCTTGCATCCATAGCAATTGATGACGAAGACTTTCTTTCCTTCAAGGAGCGGAGCAAGAGATTCTTTTGATTTTATGTTTGTAATAAGCATCTTACTTCATCCCCCTTACTAAAGATTTTCCTGTTCTTATGCAGCTGACAAGCGGGATCTTGGATGAGCAGATATATTCGCAGCATCCGCACTCCATGCAGTCCATGACATTCTGAGATTTGAAGCCTTCTGCATTTCCTTCGCCTGCATATTTTGAGAAGTAAAGCGGTTTGAGTTCCATCGGGCATACATCCATGCAGCGTCCGCACTTGATGCAGTCCTGCGCGATTGGATGATCTGCTTCAACGGCAATGAGTCCGTTGGTACCCTTGATCACCGGAACTTCCAGGTTTTCAAGAACAGCGCCCATCATAGGTCCGCCCATCTTGACTGTATAGTTGTCTCCCGGTATTCCTCCGCAGTAATCTATGATCTCTGAAGCATCTGTTCCTATCCTTACGATGTAGTTGCCCGGATGAGCAACTCTTTCGCCGGATACAGTAACTATCCTTTCGATCAAAGGCATTCCCTTTTGAATGGCGTCTGAAATAGCTTTTACAGTGCTTACGTTGCATACGACGCAGCCTGCATCTGCAGGAAGTCCGCCTGACGGGACCATGCGTCCTGTGACACGTTTTATGAGCATCTTTTCTGCGCCCTGAGGATATTTGGTCTTTGCTTCAAAGACTTCTATTGTCTCGCATCCTTCGAGTTTGGATCTTAAGAGCTCTATGGCATCCTGCTTGTTATCCTCTATAACTATATATCCCTTTGGAGCGTCTACTGCTTTCATTACTGCAGATAGTCCGTAAATGACTTCATCTGCGTATGCAAGGAGAGCTCTGTGGTCTGCTGTGATGAGAGGCTCGCACTCGCTTCCGTTGATGAGGACATAGTCTATTGGTTTGCCCGGTTTGAGCTTTACATAGGTCGGGAATGCGGCACCGCCCATTCCTGCTATGCCCTTATCCTTCACGATCTCTACTATCTCATCGGGAGTGAGCTCTTCAAGTTTCTTTTCGGGCTTTACTGAATCATCAAGAACATCCTTTTTGTCGTTCTTTATGACTACGCAGCATGCCTTTCCCTTGCTTGTAAGGCGCTCTTCTATGGCTGTGACTGTTCCGCTTACGCTTGAGTGTACGCTGCAGCTGATGAAAGCAGAAGGATCTGCTATTTTCTGTCCCATCTTTACATAGTCACCGACCTTTACTATAGGGGTTGCAGGAGCACCTGCTGCCATGTTCATTGGGATCACGACTTCTTCCGGTACAGGGAAAACTACAGGAGCCATATGCTCTGTGAGCTCTTTTCTCTCACTTGGATGTACTCCTCCGTAATATCCTTCGAATCTGTCTTCCCTTACGCTCTTTACGAACTCGTTTACAGCCTTGAAGTTGACTTTAGAATAATCGCGAAGCTGTACGGGCTGATCTGCGAACTCTTCGAGACGTCCCTGTTTTTCAAGTCTTCTGTAGATCTTTTCCCATGCGCAATCCTTTGAAGGATCTATCTCGCATTTACCGTTCTTTGCTCCTCCGCACTGTCCGTTGATAAGGCTCTTGGTGCAGTCTACTATCGGGCATATACCTCCTGTAATGTTGAGGTAGCACTGATTGCATGCATCGCAGGTCTTCTTCGTAAGAGCCATGCCATGGAATCCGATATAGTTCAGGGAATCGGTCGCCGCATATACCGGCAGTTCCTCCATATCGGCAACTGTCTGAATACCCAGTCCGCAGGAGATGACGACCACATTTTTCGTTCCCTCCGGGACTATGCCGTCAAGGCTTTTTTCGGTCTGAACTCTGTTGCAGAGAAAATCCACAGACTTGCAGCCTACGATGTTCTTTCCCTGCTCTTTTGCCAGATCATAAAACTCCTTAAGATCGGGCTCTTCTACAGTTTCGAACTCCTTAAAGCACTTGTTGCAGGAAACAAGGAACAGATCGTCTTTTCCTTCGAGAAGGCCGGTCAATTCGCCTGTGTCCTTTAGCACATACTTAGTATAATTCACTATAATTCTCCTTTCTGCGAATTCGATCAGCGCCGGTCACTTTGCCCGATGCTTATCTGTATTAATTATATCAACGGAGGACCTTATTCTCCATAATAATCTTTGTATACTTTATATAAATTTATTTGGCATTTTGAACTATTTACGACAATAAAACCTGCTAACAAAAAGCGCCCTATAAAGGGCGGTCCTTTGAGACAGTCATGTCACTGAGCTCTGCTTTAAGTCTCTTTACAGGAAGACCTACTATATTGTCAAAATCTCCTTCGATATGGTCTACTATCTCGTCATTTACAAGCTGTATGCCGTAAGCGCCTGCCTTGTCATAGGGTTCAGGAGTATCGCAATAGTTTTGTATCTTTCTTTCCTGCTCTTCATCAAGCTTATTGAAGTAGACAAGGGATATCTCAACAAATGATCTTAGTTCCCTGTTTTTTATGAGCGTAACACCTGTTAGGACATATTGCTTTTCCATTGAAAGCTTTCTGAGCATCCTTACTGCATCATCTCTATCTTTTGGTTTTCCCATGATCTCGTCAGATACTGCAACTGCTGTATCTGCTCCTATGACAAGAGTATCGCCGGGGCATCCAAGGCTTTCAAAAACAGCCAAAGCTTTAGCTTTTGAAAGCTGCATTACCATTTGAGCTGCCACATCGTACATAGGAAGTCCATATAGCTCTTTTTCTATACCTTCTTCTATGATCCTTTCGTCTATGTCAGCAGTGACAACTTCAAAATCATCAAAGATCTGCTTGAGAAGTTCCTTTCTTCTGGGCGATCCGCTTGCCAGCACTACTCTGTTGTATTTTATATATTTATTCATGGTATATGTCTTCCGCTCCATCCTTAGAGCTCATTTTCTATATATTCAAGGCACTTTACCATATCCAAAGGAAGAGGCGCATCGACTGATATATGTTTTCCCGTTACAGGATGGTCAAGTTCAAGATGGGCTGCGTGAAGAGCCTGCCTTGGCATCCACGACGGAGGTATGTCGTAGCCAAAGAGCTGTCCGTAAAGTTCGTCTCCAACTATTGGGTGCCCAAGGTGAGTAAGGTGCACCCTTATCTGATGTGTCCTTCCCGTATCGAGCTTTAATTTTAAAAGTGAAAACCCTTCGATGCTTCCGTATTTCTTTCCTTCCCAGGTCTTAATCACTTCCCAGTGAGTGACAGAAGGATAGCCATCAGGAGTAACATACCTTCTTGCTTTATGATTTGGATCTTTATCTATGGGCTCGTCTACAGTTCCGCTGCCTTCCATGATGCCGTGAACTATGGCTATATAGTTTTTTACCGTCGTATTCTCCTGCATCTGCCTTGATATGACATCCTGGGCATGAGGATTTTTTGCGACTATGACTATGCCTGAAGTGAACATATCGAGCCTGTTTACGAACCTGAGCTTGTATACTTCTCCCTTTTGCTCCATGTAGTAGGTTATGGCATTGGCAAGGGTGTGATCCGGGAAGTTATATGTAGGATGTACTATAAGCCCGGGCTGCTTGTTTACAAGGAGCAGATCATCATCCTCATAGACGATGTCTAAGGGAATGTTTTGCGCAGGGAAAAAACTCTCTTCTTCCGGATATTCAGCGCTTATGACATCGCCTTCTATGACTCTTTGGCGAACTGTCACATGCTTTCCGTTAAGTAGTATGTCTCCGTGGAATTTGACTCTTGAAAGAAGCTTTCCCGAAAAGTCCATACGGCTTCTTAATATCTCCTTTACGAGCCTTCCTTCATCTTCTTTTGTAACTGTATATGTAATATTCTTGGTAGCCATAGCATTATGATTATACTAAAAAAAGAGGGAAATAAAATCCCCCCTATGAGTTTAAATGTCTTCTTAAATCAATATCACTTGATATTTTTCCAAGTATATTTTGTTCCGTCTGCCTTTGGCACACCGGTCTCATCCCAGAAATGGTTCCTCTTTATATCATCCCATGTGACATTGAAATATTTGTGATGGATGCTCTGAGGGAGCGATCCCGTGCCGCTGTGAACAGGGTCATCCCATGTGACGTCGACTACGTACCATTCGCCGTCAAGTTTGACCTGATTCCAGGCATGTTCTCCGAGTTCGATACCGTTATCGCTGTTTCCGTATATGCTGATGCATTCTATTCCTGCCATATCCATAAGGAGCTGGAAAGTTTTTGTATAACCCTCGCAGATCCCCTTTCCTCTAATGAGAGCTCCGTAAGGACTGTCATGATAGGGATCCGGCTCAATATCGTCGTATTCGTCCAGTTCTCCGGGATCGTATTCCATATGATCTATGAGCCAGTCATGAACGGCAAGTTCAAACTGGGGAACAGTCTGCCCCTCTTTTTTGCATTCTTCAAAGACCTTTTTGCACGCATCGATTATTGCTCTGTCCTGTTCCTTAAGTTCTGCCCCACCTTCGCTCCACCAGGCAATAAGGATCAGGTCATGGTCGTAGACCCAGCCTCCCGTATCGCTTTCGCCGCCTTGCGAACCGCCCCTTTCATCCATACTAGGATAATCAGGAATGGTTTCAGGCATCTCCATCTTTGTCATGTTTTTGAAAAGATCCTCAGCTTTGTCAGGATCCGGACATATAAGGAGCAGCGCATATCGGTCTTTTACAAAAACGCGGGAATCTATAAGGATCTTCTCCTGCTCCGGAAAATACCCTGTAAAGGCTGCAGTACGCCTGCTGATATATTCAAATAGACTGTCCTGCACTTCATTTTTGTTTGCATCTTTTGAAAGCTTAAGTGCAGCTATCTCGAAAGCTTCAGTGCCGCCGGCTGCAAGGATCGCTCCGTCCTCTATATCCTTTAGATCGACACCGTAGTCTACTGTCAGGATACGGTCGTAGCTATTTGAGCCGGGAAGAGCTGAATAAACTTCCAGATCTCCCCGCTGCTCTTCTGTTATGTACGATGCTATTTCGATGCATGACCAATCAGAAGATGCGCTCCCGCATCCTGCAAGGAGAGAAACAAGAAGGATCATCAAGAAAAATGTAAAGATATTTTTTTTCATAAGCTGTATCTTGAACTATACTAAAGCGGCAGGACTGTAATTGTCCTGCCGCAATAACTAAACTGCAGTCTTAATCAATACTTTTGAGTCTCTTGTACGCCATGCGGATGTATCCTGCGATATATAGGGAACCAAAGCCTATGACGCAGCCATTCTTTCCTGCAAGAGCTTCTGAAAGCTTTATGCCGCTTTCAACATCGTCAGCAACGGATGCTTTAAGACCCACGCTTTCAAGATATTCTGCAAAGTGGATCTTATCAAGAGCCCTTCCTGAGAAAGGAGTAAGGCAAACGAATTCCTGTGCATAAGGCCTTATGATATCTACTATCTGCTTGTAATCCTTATCAGCAAGGACTCCCATGAGGAAGACTACCTTTCTTCCTCCTAAAGTCTTCTTGATGCTCTCTGCAAGAGCTTCTGCGCACTGAGGATTGTGGCCTCCGTCAAGGATGAAGAGAGGTTCTTTTCCGAGAACTTCGAACCTTGCAGGCCACCTTGTAAGAGCAAGTCCCTTTACAACTGCTTCTTCAGGGATCTTCCATCCTCTTTCTCTCATAGCAGCAACAGTTTCGAGAACTACAGCTGTGTTGTGGAGCTGGTGCGGTCCAAGGAGTTTTGTCAGAAGTTCTTTTCCTTCCCATTTGAAACGCTGGCCCTCGAGAGTCTCTTCAATGAACTCAAGTTTTGAAAAGTCGACGCAAGTAAGCGGCACGCCCTTTTCTTTGCAGTCTTCTTTTATAACTTCTGTAACTTCAGGAAGACCGTCATAGCATACGCAGTTGCAGCCAGGTTTAATTATGCCGGCTTTTGTCTTTGCTATCTTTTCGACAGTGTCTCCTAAGTATTCTGTGTGCTCAAGACCTATGTTTGTTATGATGGCAACTTCAGGAGGATCTATGACATTGGTGGAGTCTAATGCTCCTCCCATGCCTACCTCGAGCATGACGATATCTACCCCTTCTTCAAGGAAATATATCATGCCTATAGCTGTAACGAGTTCGAACTGGCTTGGATGGTCTTCCATGCCCTCTGCAATATCCTTTACCTGTTCCGTGATCCTGGCAAGTTTAACGCCTGGTATATTTTCTCCGTTGATCTGTATCCTTTCGCAGAACTCTTCGATGTACGGAGATATGTAAAGACCTACTCTGTATCCTGCCTGCTCAAATATGGATGCAAGCATTGCGCATGTCGATCCTTTTCCGTTAGATCCTGTTACGTGGATGAACTTGAGTTTTTTCTGAGGATCGCCAAGTTTACTTAAAAGTTCTCTTGTTCTGTCAAGACCAAGGCGCGTGGTGCTCCAGGTATAATTCTCGATATAATCTATTGCTTCTTGTGGTGTCATTTCTATTTCACGACCTTTTTAAGACTTTTGTAAAGCGGAGGTATGATAAGGCAGTATATCACGATCTTTATTGCCATGATTATGAGCCTTACGCCAAGTCCTGCAAGTATGGTCGCCCATGTTCCCCAGCCCTGGATCACAGCTGCAAGAGTATTGACAGGTGTGATGATCGCAGTAAGGAAAACTTCGCTTATGATGATAGCGATGATGAGCTTCTTGTTTGAGATGTTCCCGAATTCCTTCTTTACAAGGAGTCCTGCAAGAAGTCCTTCAAGAGCATAAGGAAGGATCCAAAGAGGAAGTGTAGGATCTACACCATACATGATGAGCTGTTTTAAAAGCTCTCCTATGGCTCCAATGAGAAGAGCCGGCACAGGACCTAAAGTGAATGCTCCGATAAGGACCGGGAGGGTCTGTATGGATGCATTGAAGTTGTTGCTCTCGATGTGAAGATAGGTACCGAGAACGAAGTAGATGGCAGCAAGTACAGCTACCAGAGCGATCTGCTTTGTTGTGATCTTTTTCATAAATAAAAAACTCCTTTCGCAGCTTCTCTTGCCACTAAAAGAAGTCCTTAAAGTGGCAGCGGAATCGGAATCACATCGCGGATAACATCCTTCGTCCGAAGGCAAACTCCCATCCTTCGACACTTCACGCGTGACCCCTACTCTGACCTTTGATATAACTAATAAATATGATCTTCAGTTACGACCATGGGCATATCCAGGTCGTAAGGACCAGTCACTACATTATCGAGCTTTTGAGCCTCAAATGCAATACAAATAAAGGAAGAATTTGTACATTTCGGCATAAAACGGTCATAATAACCGCCTCCGTGGCCAAGTCTGCGCCTTTTTTCATCAAAACCTACACAGGGTACGATTATGAGATCTATATCCTTTGGATCGACTAAGACGGAGGTATTTACATCAGGACTTAATATACCGAATGCACCTTCTTTAAAGCCATTTTCTTTTGCAGGGATCCTGGCTTCCATTATCCCTCCCTTGTAAGATACAGGGTAGCAGAACACCTTCCCATCGGACGGAAGATGGGAAGGATCTGCTTCATCATATGTAGCTAAATAGCTAAAGATAGTTTTTGCATTTTTAAATTCAGGAAGATCAGCTACTCTTTTGCATATTTCCTCACTGAAAGACCTTCTCTCCTCATCGGAAAGAGCTCTTCTTTTAGTAAAACATATCTCTCTTTGCTTATCTTTTTCTATCTTAATCATTTCTGACAAGCTTGCCGAAAACGTAGCTGTATACCTTTTCAGCTCTCTTTTCATAGGTCTTTAAAAGTTCATCGACTCTCGCATCCATTGCTTTTGCATATTCTCTGTCTGTCATAAGCTTTGTGTTGACCTTGACATTGAGAGCTGCGCCCTGGACTGCTGCCCAGGCAAAGACCGATGCGCAGCCTGCATCTGAAGTCATAAGACTGCTTCCCTTTAAAGCGAATTCATCGGCAAGATCTATGACCTTGCATGCAAGCTCAGTTATCTCCATTGGAACTGCTGCAGCATCCTTTAAGCATTTTTCAAGAGTCTCGTCTCTTCCCGGTTCATCCTTTGGGATACCGTATGCTCTTGAAAGAGGTTCAAAACCTTCTGCGTCTTTATCGATGCATTCAAGCAACTTGTTTCTAAGATCGTCTGTTTCTTTCATCAATCTGACGATCTCTTCTTCTACGTCGGCATATTTTTTCTTTCCTACTGTGAAATTTCCGACCATAGAGTTAAGAGCAGCTCCTAGAGCTGCAACTGCTGCGCTGGCTCCTCCGCCACCCGGAACTGATACCTTGTCAGCTAAGGCCTGGGAAAAGTCGCGAAGGGACATATCATTCATTGACATGATCATTTCTCCTTAAGATATGCGGCGGACACAAAGAGCATCCGCCGCAAAAATACACGATGTATTAGAACAGTCCGCTTACTTCACCTGTCTTGGTGTCAACGTCTATCCTTCTGTATGCAGGGTTGGAACCTGTACCGGGCATCATAGCGATGGTTCCTGCCATCGGGCAGAGGAACTTAGCTCCGCCGTACTCAAGGATATCTCTTACCTTGAGCTTCCATCCCTTTGGAACTCCCTTGAGTGTAGGATCGTCAGAAAGTGAGAGGTGTGTCTTTACCATCATTGTCTGGTAATCCTTGTACTTAGGATCGTTCTCGAATCTCTCTGCCTTTTCGATTGCAAGAGGAGCCCATTCTACGCCGTCTGCGCCGTAAACTTCTGTTGCGATCTTTTCGACTCTCTGTCTGAGAGGCATATCAAGGTCATAGAGATACTTGATCTGGGAGCCTTCTGCTTCTTCGCATGCATCGACTACCATCTCTGCAAGTTCTACAGCGCCCTTGCCGCCATACTGCCAGTGCTCAGAAAGTGCGCAACGTACGCCCCGCTCCTGGCAAAGTCTCTTGATGAGAGCAACTTCTGCATCGGTATCTGTATAGAACTTGTTGATGCAGACTACCGGAATGATACCGGACTTCTTTACATTGTTTACATGGTGGAAGAGGTTCTCGCATCCCTTTTCGAGGAGCTCGAGGTTCTCTTCTGTGTATTCCTTTGGAAGTGGTCTTCCCGGAACTACTGCCGGTCCGCCGCCGTGCATCTTAAGAGCACGAACTGTAGCAACTACTACGGAGCAGTGTGGCTTAAGGCCGGAAAGTCTGCACTTTACGTTCCAGAACTTTTCAAATCCGATATCTGCAGCGAATCCTGATTCTGTTACATGATAATCGAAGAGCTTAAGAGCAAGTCTGTCTCCGATGATGGAGGACTGTCCTATAGCAATGTTTGCAAATGGGCCGGCGTGTACGAGGCATGGCTGATGCTCTACTGTGTAGCAGAGTGTCGGGTTGATAGTATTTCTCATCCATGCTGTCATTGCGCCTGCTACTTCGAGATCTTCTGTTGTTACAGGGTTGCCCTTCTTGTCGTATGCAAGAACGATGTTTCCGATACGCTCGCGGAGGTCCGGAAGATCCTTTGCAACAGCAAGGATTGCCATGAGCTCTGAAGATACTGCGATGTTGGTTCTTGTCATCATGCGGTATCCTTCCTTGTCTCCCTCACCAAGACCTATCTCCATCTTACGGAGAGCCTGGCAGCAGAAGTCCATTACGAAGTTCCATTCGATCCTCTCAGGATCGATGTCGAGTCTCTTAAGACCGATCTGAGCAAGTCTTGCGTCATCATAGTTGCGCTCGTGCTGCATTCTTGCGTTCAGAGCAACCATACCCAAGTTATGAGCGTTCATGATGTCGTTGATGTCTCCGGTAAGTCCTAAGGAGAACTCTGTCATAGGAACGAGAAGTGCGTTTCCGCCGCCTGCTGCTGTGCCCTTGACGTTCATTGTCGGGCCGCCTGATGGCTGACGAAGGCATCCGCCTGCATTCTTTCCTATGTAGCCAAGACCTTCTATAAGTCCAAGGCTTGTAGTTGATTTTCCTTCACCAAGAGGTGTAGGTGTAATGGCTGTTACCTCGATGAACTTTCCGTCCGGCTTGTCCTTAAGTCTTTCCATGATCTTGAGGAAATCAAGCTTCGGTGTCTTTCCGTAAGGAATGATCTCGTCATCAAGAAGTCCCATCTTCTCCTTGAAATATTCAAGAGGAGGAAGATTCTTCATCGCGTCTTCCGCGATCTCCCAGTCTTTGTGTTGAGTTGGGTCTAGCATATCAATTGCTCCTTTCTAGTAAATGGTGCAGCTTATATATTTATTACAAGTCTGATGACTATAATAAACTGATTTATGAAAACAGTATCTCCTTTGCTGCCTTTGCAGCTCCTACGGCATCCTCCGTATAGATATCAGCTCCTATTTCCTTTGCAAAAGACCTTGTGACAGGGGCTCCGCCGACCATGATGGTGACTTCTTTGCCTCTTTTTGTCTTTCTTATCACCTGTACGATCTCTCTCATGGATTCGAGAGTATATGTAAGGAGCGCAGAAAGAGCTACTATTTTGCAATCGGGATTATCTTTGAGAGCTTTTACGAATTCTTCCGCAGGGACATCGATGCCAAGGTCAATGACCTCAAGGCCTGAAGCCTGCATCATTATAGATACCAGATTCTTACCTATGTCGTGAAGGTCTCCTGATACTGAACCTATGATGACCTTTCCCGACTTAAGATCTGTTTTGGAAATAAACTTTGGTTTAAGGATGGTCACACCCTTTTCCATTGTCTTTGCAGCTGTGAGCATTTCAGGAACGTAAATATCATTGTTTTGGAATTTTTCACCCACTTCATCCATAGCGGTGATCATGGAATCCAAAATATCATCGCTCTTTACACCCTTTTCAAGGGCTTCGGAAACGACTTCGGTCACCATGTTGAGTTTTCCGTTAGCGATAACGTCTTTTATCTCTTCGTTGATCATATCGTGTTCAAGAAATACATGCCGCAACTACTCTGATTATACGGTAATGCCAATTGAGCTACTTTGTAGAATCCTACAAAAAAACTTGACTGATGCCTTAATATATACTACAATAATCACAAATCAATTCTACTACTTTTTTAGTTAACTTGATAGACATTTCTTAAGAAAAACATGCAATTATCTCTCAATATCATAAATGATGCCCTGGCTGAACTGGACCCGGACAACCGAATTTTGGACACATCTTCAAAAGTATCTTCCGTGGGTATATATAACAAGAGGAAAAAGACATTCCAGCCCGAACATATATATGTAGGGATGCTCTCTGACCTCATAGCGAACGAGCCCTATCAGCCCGGTTCTTTCTTTGTCGCTGTACCTGATAAGAAATCTGCAGAGGATGTTCCCCAGGGACATCTCATGAATACCATAGTATTAAGAAAAAAATGCGAGATGCTCGACGTATTCGAGATACTTCAAGCACTTTTCTCTGATGTTTCCACCTGGTGCGAGGGAATGGACTTCTTCCTCATTAGAAAGAAATCCATACAGGATGTCCTTTGTCTTTGCGAACAGATAATCGGCAATTTCATAACCATAACCGATTCCTCTTTCTCTTTGGTCGCATATACAAACGGACTGAAATGCGACTGTCCTCACACAAACGATCTCATAAGGCACGGATACTACAATCAGGAAGCCATCTCCAAGTTCAACGCCCTGAGGCTTCCAGAGTTTTGGAAAGACGTAAATGACATATTCGTAGACGACAGCTGCACCATCACGGCCTATCCGACCATAAGCAAGGTCATTCACTATAACAATGCATATTTTGCCCACGTGGTCATGCTCTGTGACAAAAAGCCGCCTACACCGGGCCTCATAGACATGTTCAAGATACTCATAGACCATCTCATGGTCTGTTTTGAAAGGCAGTGGGTCGAAAACAACCAGATGCCTCATGTATATGACAGCCTTATCTTGAGCCTTCTTGAAGGCACAGGGCCTGGACCTGATACCATCACAGAAAGAGCAAAGGCATCAGGACTTCCTGCAGAGGCTAATTTCAGACTCGTTAAGATATCTGCTGACGGAAGCGGCGGCGTCATGCTCCAAAGGCTTTCGCAGGAACTTCAAGACCACATACCTGAGGCCAAGATCACCCTTTCAAAGAGCAACCTCATAGTGCTCATAGTGCAGAACCTTCGCCATAAAGACAGGTTCAGTCAGATAGTTGAAATGCTCCAGGAGGTCCTAGAGCATTACAGAGCAAAATGCGGAGTCTCAGATCCTTTCAGAGATCTCCTTGACCTTAAGCTTGCAGGACTTCAGGCAGACGTAGCTCTGCAGTACGGATACAGATCTACCTACCCCTACTTTGCAAGCAGCAGCGCAAAGAAGTATCCGAGGGTCTATACCTATGAAGGAAGTTACCCAAGGTATCTCATGCTCGCAACTCCGGAAAGCGAGAAACTTGCAAAATCCAACGCAGCTTTCAAGACCCTCCTTGAGCTGTATAACTACGACCAGGAACACAATACGAACAATCTAGAGCTTTTGTTCGTATATCTGGTAAACGACAGAAAAGCTACTGAGACAGCAGAAATAACCCACATGCACAGAAACAATGTCATTTACAGGATCAGCAGGATATCAGAAATGGTAAATATAGATCTTGATGACGCTCCTACGAGATTCAGGTTGCTTTTAGCCTACGAATTGTTCGTTATTTAGGTAATTATTACAAAATTCGTTTCTTTTTTAGTAGCAGATTTTTGTTGATAAGGCCCTATTTTGGTGCTATTATCATATTGTAAAACTTAATATTTAGTTGTTTCGCACGAAAGTGCAGTCGCGGGAAAGAGTTTGAAGCTCACGAGAAGGTCACTGTAAAGCCGCATTTGCGGACAAGTCAGAATACGCTGAAACAACGGCTGTTTCTTGCCGTATCCGAGAAATTATGCATAGATTGAATATGCCTGTGACCTCGGTTCACAGGTTTTTTTGGAGGTTTAAGATGAAAAAGTTTTTATCTGTCCTGCTCGTACTTGCAATGGTATTCAGTTTTGCGGCTTGCGGGAAGAAAGAAGAACCGGCACCTAAGGGACCGGGATGCTATGTGACCATCGTAAAGGGCGACGGAGAATTCGCCATCGCACACGAATTCGTAGAATTCGTCGATGAGAATGCTGACGGAAAGAACAACATAGACGAAGTTCTCAAAGCAGCTCATACACAGTATGGAAAAGTTGAAGATTACGCTTCTGCTGACACCGAATGGGGTCGTTCCATCACAAAGCTTTGGGGAGATGATTGCGGATCATACGGATACTACAACGCAGATCAGATGGCAATGTCCCTTGACGACGAAGTCATCGAAGGAACATATGTCGTCGCATTCGTCTATCAGGATCAGGTCAATTGGTCCGATGCATACAGTTTCATCGACAGCTGCGTATATGAAAACGGAAAACTCACAGTTCACGTAAACAAGATGGGATTTGACGAGAACTGGATGGCAGTTCCTACAAATGCTGAAGGCGTGGAAGTATTTATTGACGGAACGTCTGTAGGTACAACAGACGCTGAAGGGAATGTAACAGTATCTATTTCCGGCGATAAGAAAGAATTTACGGTAACGACAAAGGCAGCAGGACTAGTTCCGGCAGTCGCTGAAGTCGCACTCTAACATATGAAACCAAAGAATTTCCTTTCTCTACTTTTAACACTACTATTATTGATGTCCGGATCGGTATCTTCTGCTTACGCAGAGGATACCGATTTCGGCTTTTATTCAGAAGCCCTTTTGGAATACCAAATGGACCTTTTAGGCTGTTATTCTTATCAGGACCTTGTTACAAATAACTATGCAAAGGATCCAGGAACAGGCGAAGAGTGGTGGGTCGTAGCTCTCACGCACCTAAGAACGGACATCAATTACGAAGCATACAGAGAAAGCTTAGGCGAATACCTTAAGAATACTGAGATAAGTTCACCTACCCAAAGACAAAAGGATGCCCTCACCTACCTTGCAGTAGGAGGAGACAAAGAGACTGTTGCAAATGTAGCAGATGAGACCATCGGAGAACTTGGGATGATGAGCTATGTTTACGGTCTTCACCTGCTCAATAACGATGCGCCAAGCAAATTGCACACAAAGGAAAGTATCGTAGACCAGATCCTTTCAATGCAGATGAAAGCCGGCGGATGGGCTATTATGGGTGAGTATGCTGACGTTGATACGACAGCAATGACCATACAAGCCCTTGCGCCCTACTACCATACAAATGCCGAAGTAAAGAGTGCAGTAGACAAAGCCCTTGATCTCATAGGATCAAAACAAAGAGAAGACGGAGGATATATTTCTTTTGGCGCTGAAAATCCTGAAGGTTCCGCGCAGCTCATCATGGCGCTTGCATCCATTGGCATCGATGCAAAGGAAGACGAGCGTTTCATAAAGAACGGACATACCCTGATGGATGCCATAGAAGGATTCAAACTTCCTGACGGCACCTTCTCTCATACTACAGGCGGAGATTCAAACAAAGTGACTACTCATCAGGTCATGTACTGCTCTGCCAGTTATAAGCTCCTTAAGGAAGGAAACGGAAGGACATTCTACATCTTCGGAGACCTAAAGGAAGCTCCGACTGATGATTCAAAGGATATGCATCCCGAGAACGCAAAGAAAATGAACACCAAGACCATTATGTACATTGGCGTCGGTGTCATCGGGATCGTTTCCATCATCTACAATGTCCTCATGGGCAAAAAGAATTACAAATCATACCTGAGTATATTCCTTGCCTGCGCCCTTGCAGCCGGCGCTATTTATCTGATCAATATAAAAAGCGTCGACGACTATTACAAGGATGACACGGAATACACAGGAGAATACATGACCACTACCATATCCATAAGATGCGATACGGTAGCCGGTAAAAAGGACTTCATACCAAAAGACGGTATCATCCTTGATACTGTAGAAGTAAAAGTCCCTGTAAACTGCAGCGCTATAGACCAGATCGTAGCTGCTGCAAAGCAAAACAAGATACAGCTTGATATTATAACAGCAAACGGCTATATCAACGGCATAAACTACATCTACGAAAGAGACTTCGGAGACCTCTCCGGATGGATGTACAGAGTCAACGGCGAATATGCTTCCGTAGGAGCTTCTGAAATGAAACTCAAAGAAGGAGACCTTGTCGAATGGCTCTATACCACTAATCTTGGCGAAGATATAGGCAATATCTATAACGGAGGAGAATAAGCTGAAGAGCTTCAGTGATTACAACCCGGTAGCAGTATTCATATACTACATGTGCATACTGCTGCCTATAATGTTTTTTCAAAACCCGATATTAAGTCTCATAGGTATGATATCGGGGCTTTTATATTATCTTTTAAGAAACGGCATAGAAAGTATCAAAAAAGTGCTGTGGATGATCTTTCTCATCCCCATCGCTCTGATGGTGATCAACCCGCTTTTCATGCACAACGGAGTTACTCCCCTCTTTATCCTAAACGATAACCCCATTACCCTTGAAGCCACCCTCTTTGGTCTATCGGTAGGAATAATGGCAGGTTCTGTTCTTCTTTGGTTCGCATCTTTCAACCAGATAATGACCAGTGACAAACTCCTGTACATCTTCGGGAGCATATCACCCAAAATAGCGCTCATCCTTTCCATGACTCTTCGGTATATACCCCTTTTCAAGCAGCAGATAACAAAGACGAACAATGCTCAAAAAGCCATGGGTCTGTACAAAGAAGACAATGCTATCGACAAGATAAAAGGCAGTATAAGAGTATTTTCTGTCATGGTATCGTGGGCTCTTGAAAACGGAGTCATAACTGCTGATTCCATGGCAGCAAGAGGCTACGGAGTAGGCAAAAGATCAAGGTTTGCCATATTCAGATGGTCGGTCCAGGACAAGATGCTCATGGCAGCATCCATAGGACTTGCAGCAATAGTTGTCGGCGCAAGCTTTATCCAAAGCTTCAGGTTCAACTGGTATCCGGCGATCATACAGCCGGAAATAACGCCTGTAACTCTTACAGGATACATCCTGTTTGCAATATTATGTATGATCCCTGAATATTTACATATTAAGGAGGAAGCAAGGTGGAGATCCTTACAGTCCAAGATCTGAATTTTAAATATTCACTGGGAAACGAAAAAGTACTTAAAGACATTTCATTCTCAGTCGATGAAGGAGATTTCGTTGCCATTTGCGGTCCGACGGGCTGCGGCAAGTCTACCCTCCTTAAAATGATAAAAAGAGAGCTCACTCCCTATGGAGAAAAGACCGGCACCATACTCTTTGGCGGCATTCCTCAGGATGAGCTGGATGATAAGGTAGCTGCATCCGGTATCGGATACGTAATGCAGCGCCCCGAACAGCAGATAGTTACGGACAAGGTCTGGCACGAGCTTGCTTTCGGACTTGAAAATATGAACATACCGCAGGATACCATCAGAAGAAAAGTTTCTGAGATGGCATCATATTTTGATATAGAAGACTGGTTCGAAAAGAGCGTTGACGAGCTTTCAGGAGGACAAAAACAGCTCCTTAACCTTGCTGCAATAATGGTCATGCAACCGATGCTCCTTATACTCGATGAACCTACATCCCAGCTTGACCCAATAGCAGCATCAGATTTCCTTTCGACCGTGCAAAAACTCAATAGAGAGATGGGACTTACTGTCCTTCTCGTTGAGCATCGCCTCGAAGAAGTGGTACCAATGGCAAACAAGCTCCTTGTAATGGATAAGGGGACCATACTCCACTACGACGATCCAAGAACAGTCTGCAAGAAGCTTGAAAACAGGCAGGACCTCATCGAAGCAATGCCTGCAAGCGTAAAGCTATATAACAATTTCAATACAGGAGACGGCTGTCCTTTGACTGTAAGAGAAGGACGCGTGTGGATAGAAAACAATTTCAAAAGCTCTGCACAGCCGCCATCGAGACCTCCCTACTCTCATTCTGAAGAGATAGCATTGTCTTTATCTGATATCTATTTCAGATATGAGAGGAACGGAAGGGATATCTTAAGAGGAACTGATCTTGAAGTATATACAGGAGAGATATTCTGCATACTCGGAGGAAACGGTTCCGGAAAGACCACTACCCTCTCTGTAGCCAGCGGTATAAACAAGCCATACAGCGGGACAGTAAAAGTGTTCGGAAAAGAAGTATCTGAATACAAGAGCAATTCTCTTTACAACCACTGCCTGGCGCTCCTTCCTCAGGATGTTCAGACCGTATTCCTTAAAAATACCGTAAGAGAAGAACTCAGCGAAGCAGGAAATGTTATTCCAAACCTCCCCTATTCTCTTGATCACCTTATGGACACTCATCCCTACGATCTGTCAGGCGGCGAGCAGCAGCTTGTTGCTCTTGCAAAGATACTTTCTGCAGATCCAAAGCTCCTGCTCCTTGATGAGCCGACAAAAGGCATCGATGCTCACTCCATGACAGGAATAATAGAGGTCTTAAAGAAGCTTAAAGAACAGGGCATGACAATTATCATAGTCACCCATGATGTGGAATTCGCTGCAAGAGTAGCAGACAGGTGCGCCATGTTCTTTAGGGGCGAAGTAACATCCATAGACAGACCCAGAGAATTCTTCTCTGAAAACAATTTCTATACAACTGCCATCAACAGGATCACAAGGGGATATTTCAATTCCTGCGTGACCTTAGATGATGCCATAGAGATCTGCGGAAGATAAAAATGAACTATATATTTTGGTCCATATTAATAATGATCGCAACTATTGCATTCTTCTTCTTTCGTTTTGAAAAAAGACAGACAAGATCAAGAAGGATAGTTATAGTTGCCGTAATGACGGCTCTTTCAGTTTTAGGCCGTTTCATTTTCGGTGCCCTTCCTGCATTCAAACCAATTACCGCTATAGTTGTAGTCACGGCTATTTGGATGGGTCCTGAATGCGGTTTTATGGTAGGCGCCCTCACTGCCCTCATATCCAACTTCTATTTTGGACAAGGACCTTGGACGCCATTCCAAATGGTCGCATACGGAATAATAGGCGTTGTAGGAGGTCTTCTTTCTACTACGCTTAAAAAGAACAGGATCATCCTCTCTATATACGGAGCATTTGCAGGCATTTTCTACTCTTGCTTCATGGACATATGGACTGTCCTTGGACTTGGAGAGAGTTTTACATGGGACCTTTACAAGGCAGCGCTCATAACCGCCGTCCCATATATGATCACCTATGCAGTTTCCAATGTGGTCTTTTTGAACCTGATCGGAAAACCTTTTGGTGAAAAGTTTGACAGAGTCATAAAAAAATACGGAATATAGATCTTAAATGAAAGGGAGTCAATTATGAAATTCTATCTATCAACAATCGCTGATGTAGATTCTGTATGGAATGAGGACACACAAAATGAGGATATCAGCTATGTTCATGTAGCAGAACCCATTGCAGTCAAATACGGTTTCGGATTGGAACTGTCGGAGTTTTGTATCTCTATGAACTGTGACGATCCCTCCTATGTAATGGACTTTTTCATCGAGAACACGAAGTATACAAAGGATCTTACCTTTCACGCTCCATATAACGAGCTGTTCCCTCAGGCTATAGACCCTGCCATCGTCAGGATAGCTGAGAAAAGATATGACCAAAGCTACAAGCTTTGCATGGAATACGGCATCAAGAAAATGGTAGTGCACGCAAACTACGTTTCAGCTCTGTATTTCCCAAGCTGGTTCATAGCTCAGCATATACGTTTTTGGAAAAAGTTCCTCAAGGAGCATCCCGGAGATGTACAGATCTGCCTGGAAAATGTCATGGAGAATGAGCCCTATCTCGACACTGAGATAGTTAAAGGCATCGATGATGAAAGGTTCAAGATGTGCTTTGACATGGGACATGCAAACCTTCATCCGGAGCACAGCCTTGATGAATGGATAGAGCAGTGCCTCCCCTACATTACACACCTTCATATACACAACAACGACGGTCCGCAAAAAGGTGTGGCAGGCACAGGAGACTATCACAGAAGCCTTAGAAACGGCATCATAGATTATGAAAGGCTTTTAAAGAAGCTTGACGATGCCATCCCGGATCTTACAGCCACCATAGAGAACAACTATGCTGATGATTTTGAAGATTCCGCAGCATGGCTAAAAGAAAAAGGATTCATTTAGCACAGCTACAATGCATATTAAAGTAGAAAAGTAGAAGAAACGAGGAAAACAAATTGGAACAGGAAATCAAGGATATCATAGACGGTATCCAGGGACTTGATGCTGCAGCAGTAAAAGCAGCAGAGGAAAGGCAGGCAAAACTTGCTAAACCTCCCGGTTCATTAGGAAAACTTGAAGACATATCCATAAGACTTGCCGGAATAACAGGAAAAGTAAACAATGATATCGACAGAAGAAGGATAATAGTACTTTGCGCTGATAACGGTGTCATTGAAGAAGGCGTATCCTGCACGCCAAGATCAGTGACTGCAGCACAGGCTGTCAACATGACGATCAGGAAGACCGGAATGTCCTGCATGGCGAAGGCTTTTGGAGATGATGTTCAGGTAGTCGACATGGGAATCGCAGATCCATATGACTGCAAGGATATAGTCACCTATCCCATAGCAAAAGGAACAAAGAACTTCCTTAAAGAAGACGCCATGACAAGAGAGCAGTGCGTACTTGCCATAGTTACAGGCGCAAAGCTGGCAAAGATGGCAAAAGAACAGCGCATAGACATAGTCGGCGTCGGAGAGATGGGTATAGGAAACACATCGTCAAGTTCTGCAGTACTTTCAGTTCTGACAGGACTCGATATCCCTACTGTCACAGGCAGAGGCGGCGGACTTACTGATGAAGCTTTCGAAAACAAAAAAAGAGTCCTCGAAGAATCAATAAGACTTAGAAAACCAAACAAAGATGACGTCATCGACGTTCTTGCAAAGGTAGGAGGATTCGATCTTGCAGCTATGTGCGGCGTATACCTTGGATGCGCTCTTTACAGGATCCCTGTAGTCATCGACGGTTTCATTTCCGTTGTGGGAGCTCTATGCGCAGAAAGGCTTTGCAGCGATGCAAGATATTTCATGTTCCCATCCCACCAGAGTTTTGAACCCGGATACCTTTATGCTCTTAATGAACTGGGTCTTGAAGCTTATCTTAATTTAGGCATGAGACTTGGCGAGGGTTCAGGCTGCGTTCTTGCTTTTGAGATCGTATCTGCCGCTTGCACTGTAATGAACGACATGGCAAGTTTCAATGAAGACTCAGGTATCAACGATGAATATCTGACTGAGATACGCAAAGGAGATAAATTCTCAGTATGACCATCTTTATATCAGGCGGATGCAAAAACGGAAAATCATCCATAGCTGAAAGATGCTGCACAAATCTTGCAGCCGGCGGTCCCCTTTATTACATCGCGACCATGCAGGCTTTCGATGATGAGGACCATGAGAGGATCAAAAGGCACCAAGAAAGCAGAGCCGGAAAAGGCTTTCAGACCTTAGAACAGCCTCTTCATATTTTGGAATGCCTGGAAAAGTCCGATGAAAAGAATGGGACATACATACTCGACAGCGTGACAGCCCTTATGATAAATGAGCTGTATTCTGGCACCGGCGCCATGGGCGAAGAAACTTATGTGGTAACTGCCGATCCTACTGCAGGAGAAAGAGTATCAAAAGAGCTTACTGAACTATGCAAAAGAGCAAAGAATGTAGTCTTTGTAAGCGACTTCATATATTCAGGCATCGATGCTTACAGCGAATATACTGAAGGGTTCCTAAAGGCGCTTTCTACTGCGGACAAGACTTTAGCAAAGGTCTGCGATGCTGTAGCCGAAGTATGTATAGGAAATATAAATATGCTGAAAGGAGAACTTCCTCTATGACATCGTTTTTCATGGCCTGGCAGATGTTTTTATGGATACCCTGCCCCAGCCACAAATGGGATGATTCAAAAAGAAAAGAGATGCTCCTTTGGTACCCTGTAACGGCTCTCATCAACGGAGGTCTTTGGTATCTCATATATTACCTCTTTACAAGCGTTGGCAGAGGCATAGGTCCGGTTGCTGCTGCAGTGCTTGCAGTTTTCCCATGGCTTGTCACAGGTTTCATGCAGCTTGACGGTTATATGGATTGCGCAGATGCAGCTTTGTATTTCGGAAAAAGAGAAAAGAAACTTGAAATACTAAAAGATTCTCATGTAGGAAGCTTTGCAGTCATATCAACAGCTGTACTTGCAATACTTCAATATGCTGCTTTCATGCAGATAGGAGTTATAGCCTTAAGTCTAAAGGAAGCTCTTGCTCTTGTCTTCATACCGGCGCTTACGAGGTGCCTTGTTGTAGAGAGCATATTCATGCTCAAGCCCCTTCCTACAAGTTCTTACGCAGGTCTTTGCGCTGACATCAAGGTCATATTCAGGATAGTTCCTATTCTGACGGCCGCTGCAGTCCTTGCAGCTGCATATTTCGTATGCGGTCTTAAGGTATTCTTTGCCCTTCTGATAGGGACCTTCGTTGAAGACCTCATCATACTTTACTTAAGAAAAAATCTTGGCGGGATATCAGGCGACATTTCAGGAGCTGCTGTAACTGCAGGTGAGCTTGCCTGCCTCATAGCCCTTGCATTTATTTAAGGAGATATTTATGGACCTTATCATAGGCGGCGCATATCAAGGAAAACTTGATCATGCCAAAGATAAATATGATCTGAAGGATTCTGACATATTCACATGCACTGCAGATTCAGACATGGATACAAGCAAAAGATGCATATATGCTTATCAGGAATACCTGCTCTATTGCTATAGAAACGGCCTTGAACCTGTCACAGATCTTCCAAAAGACGCGATAGTCATCATGAACGATATATTCTGCGGTGTAGTACCCGTAGACAAAGAGACAAGGGGCTGGAGAGAGTTCTGCGGCAGAGCAGGTTCTGCTCTCACAAAAAAAGCAGATCATGTAACGAGGATATTCTGCGGATTGCCGCAGGAACTAAAATAATATGACATGTGAGGCTTAATATAATGACAGTATATCTCATACGCCACGGCAGGACAATTGCCAACGAACAGTGGCTCTACTGCGGACAGTCAGACCCTCCCCTTACAGAGGGCGGCATCGAAGAATTAAAGCAAAAAAAAGACAAGGGTGGATATCCTTCCATAGAAGGACTAAAGGTATATACCTCCGGTCTTTTAAGAACGGAACAGACTCTTGAGACTCTCTTTGGGAATATTCCTCATAAAGTTCTTCCTGATATGATGGAGATCAATTTCGGAGATTTCGAAATGAAGTCATATGAGATGATGAAGGAAGACCCTGAATACATAGCCTGGTGTGAAGGAGACAATGAAGCAAATATCCCACCGGGCAAAGGCGCAGAGAGCGGCTACATGATGAGAGACAGAGTCTTTAAATGCTTTGATGAACTTCTTGCAAAAAAAGAAGATATGCTCATCGTTTCCCACGGAGGTCCCATAACATGGCTCTTTATGAGATATGTTCCTGACACGGGTAAGAATTGGTACGAGCTCCATCCCGGTAACGGCGAAGGCTTTAGATTCGAATTCAGCAATGACGGATGTTTCATCAGCTGGTCACCGGTTCCAAATATGACAGAATGAAAACGCAGTATCTAAAACCCCTTTCACTCAGAAAGGGGTTTTGATATATGATCCATATGTTAAAGTTTTTCGATCTCCTTTATGAGGGCCTCTGCTTCTTCTTTTTTTGTTGCCCATGAAGTGCAGAACCTTACCACTCTGTCGCCGTTTTCAAGTACATCTTCATTTTCATAAATGAACTTCCTTGAAAGCTTCTTTGCCTGTTCTTTTGTAAGGACCACGAACTGCTGATTAGTAGGACTGTCTATGTATGACTTTATCCCCTTTTTCTCAAAGGCATCGCGTATATCCATGGCATAGCTGACAGCATCCTTTGTCATCTTAAGGTAAAGTCCGTCCTTAAACAGTGTCTCAAACTGAAGGCCAAGGAGCCATCCCTTAGCAAGCATGGCGCCTGACTGCTTTATAAAGTTCCTGAAATCTTTTTTCAGTTCATAATTTCTGATGACTATTGCTTCGCCAAACAATGCTCCGCACTTTGTGCCGCCGATATAGAAAACATCAGACAGTTTGCATATATCTTCAAGTGTCAGGTCGCATTTAGGAGAGCCAAGGCCGTATCCAAGCCTTGCGCCGTCTATAAACAGATATAAACCGTATTTGTCACAGACCTTTCTGAGATCCTCTAATTCTTTCTTTGTATAAATGCTGCCGTACTCTGTAGGAAAAGATATATATACCATGCGAGGCTGAGTGATATGTTCATAAACTTCACTTGTCCTGCATTTCTTTGCATGTTCTTCTACTATCTTTGCTGTCAGCTTATCTACTGCATTGGACGGAGTTTCTATTTTATGCCCCGTATGCTCAACAGCGCCTGTTTCATGAACATTTATATGGCCTGTAGCTGCTGAAATGACGCTCTCGTAAGATTTAAGAGCAGCATCAATGACCATAAAATTTGTCTGAGTACCGCCTACTGCAAAGTGGATGTCTGCTTCAGGACACTTGATATATTTTTGAATTGCTACCTTTGCTTTATCGCACCAGGGATCAAGACCGTATCCCGGATAGGAATTTGGCTGATCTTCTTCTAATGCCTTAAGTATTGCAGGATGGCAGGATATGTTGTAATCGTTATTGAATCTGATCATGATGACCTCCCTTTTTTATCCCGCATATTTTAACATAAACTTACCATTTATGTACATATATGAAGATAACTAAAAAACTCCGGAAGGGTCCCGGAGTTTAATGGCGATTATTAATTGACTAATTGACAAAGACATTTTTTTTGAATCTGTCTATGGCATCTTCTATCCTTGATGTTGGGACTGCAGTATTTATCCTTATATGGCAAGGACCTTTGAATCCTCTTCCGTCCTGAAGAGCGATCCCGACTTCGTAGCATTTAGCGATGATATCATCAAGAGGAATGCCGGTCCTCTCGCAATATTTGCTGCAGTCTGCAAAGAGAAGATACGTCCCCTGTGGTTTCGTTACTTCTATACCGTCTACTGAGTTAAGATAATCAGCCAGCATAGAAGTATTAGTTCCTAAGACCTGAAGAAGTTCATCAAGCCATTCAATGCCTGTATCTGTACATGCTCCGATATGAGCATACATAGACATTATGTTCAGAGCGTTATAGTGGGACAGAGAACTTTCCTTTGCAAGTCTTTCCTTAAGGACCCTACTGTATGTTACCCTGTAGCTTTCCTGAAAACCTGCAAGGTTAAAGGTCTTTGTCGGAGAATAGAAAGCGACCGTGTGTTCCTTAAGGTAAGTACTTCCGCACTGAGTAGGTATATGTTTGTATCCCGGCATTATTATATCTGCCCATATTTCATCTGATACGACATTCAGTTCATATTTTTCGCAAAGCTGTGAAAGCTTCTCGAGTTCCCATTTTTCCCAAACTCTTCCCGATGGATTGTGAGGCGCACAGAAAAGTATCACATGGATCTTGTTCGATACGATCTTTTCTTCCATATCGTCAAAATCCATCCTGTAAATGCCGTTCTCATCTTTTTTTAGTTCAGACAGGACTGCATTGTATCCGTTGTTTTTAAGAAGGCCCGTAAAACCTGTATACATCGGCGAATGGCAAAGAATATTGTCACCCTTGCTGCAAAATACATTGAGAGCTGTAGTGACCCCTCCGAGCACACCGTTATCGAAGTCTATGTTTTCAGCGCAGATATCGACTCCGTTCCTTTCTTTTTGCCAACGGATGATGCCGTCGATGAGTTCCTGACGCGGATAAAAGTATCCAAAGAAGGGATGTTCGAGCCTCTTTTTCATAGATTCAACTATGGATGGGGCTGTTGCAAAGTTCATATCTGCGACCCACATAGGGATGAGATCAAAACCCTCTTTTGGACATTCAGGGTGCCTTTTCAAAAAAGAATCGACTGCGATAGCATCTTTTCCTTTTCTGTCAACAATGGATGTAAAATCGTACTTCATCAATTCTTGAGCCTCCTGTCGCTCTTTACTGCAAGCTTAGTTCCGACGGTCTGAAAGATCTGTACCATCAAAATCAAAAATATTACTGCAAATACCATGACAAGGTATTTGTATCTATAATAACCGTAGTTTATAGCTATCTTTCCAAGGCCGCCTCCGCCGAGTATACCGCTCATTGCGCTGTATCCAAGGATAGTGGTGATAGCAGTAGTAGCATTGGCTATGAGCGACGGAACAGCTTCCGGTATCATGACCTTTGTCACGATCTGCCAAGGGGTAGCGCCCATGCTCTGAGCTGTTTCTATGAGGTTTGGATCCACCTCGCGAAGGCAGCTTTCAGCAAGTCTTGAAATGAATGGGAATGCTGCGACTACAAGAGGTACTATGGTGGCTCTTGTTCCTACAGATGTGCCTACAATAAGCCTTGTAAGAGGAATTACAAGTATCATGAGTATGAGGAAAGGAACAGACCTGAGCAAATTGATGATCACGCCAATAAGTCTTAAAAGCCACTTTGGTATAGGAGCAATGCCCTTTTCTTCTCCTGTAACGAGGAGGACGCCTAAAGGAAGTCCTATGACTATTGCAAAGAAAGTAGCAAGGACTGTCACATAGAAGGTCTCCCATATGGCCAAGGGAAATTCATTTTTTAATATTTCGAAAGCCTGTGATACAGCTTCCGGTGAAAAGATCTTCTCAAGCATTGACCTTCACCTCCTCTGCTACGACACCTTGGGAGCTTAAATACTCCAGTGCAGTTTTGACCGATTCTTCTCCGCCCGTTATACCAAGGAGCATAGAACCGAAAACGCCCTTTCCTATGTTCTTTGTAGATGCAGCTGATATATTGGCCTCTATGCCCTTTTCTACTGCCATACGAGCGATAAGAGGTGTTCCGGTTATCTCTTCGCCGTTGAATACGACTCTTATGAATCTTTCACCTTCTCTTCCGACTACTACGCTGTCTTCTGAATGACCTTCAGGGAATACGAGCCTTCTTGCAGCATCAGTTTTCGGCTGGCTGAATATCTCCGATACTTCTCCTGCCTCAGCTACGCATCCACCGTCAAGTATGGCAACATGTTTGCATATGCTTTCAACTACGCTCATAGAGTGAGTAATGACTACTACAGTAACGCCCAGTCTTTCATTTATGTCCCTTATGAGTTCAAGTATCTCGTTGGTCGTCTTTGGGTCAAGAGCAGAAGTAGCCTCATCGCAAAGGAGTACCTTAGGATCTGTTGCAAGAGCCCTTGCAATGGCAACTCTTTGCTGCTGTCCTCCGGAAAGCTGCGCAGGATAACTTTGCGCCTTGTTCCCAAGACCTACTGTCTCAAGAAGTTCCTGGGCTTTCTTTTTTGCTTCGCTTCTTGGAACACCTTCAAGTTCTAAAGGAAGGCATACATTGGCAAGGCATGTCCTCTGCATCAAAAGGTTGAATCCCTGAAATATCATGGATATCTCTCTTCTTTTTTCGCGAAGCTCTTTTTTGCTTAAAGTTCCAAGGTCAACTCCTCCAACTTCAACAGTTCCGGAGCTCGGTCTTTCAAGCATATTGATGCATCTTATGAGTGTAGACTTTCCGGCACCGCTCATTCCTATGACGCCGTAAATATCGCCGTCAGGAATGGAGATGGATACATCCTTTAGAGCTTCCACTGTACCGTCGGAAGTTATAAAACTTTTTGAAAGATTTTTGATCTCTATCATTTCGTTAGATCCTCTTTTTTTGATCTTTTTGTATATAGCGAATGATATTCTATCACATATTCATGACAGAGCAAAGTCCGGGCATTTATGTCCGGACTTCGGATGTCTTTTTTACGCTATTATTCTTTATAAGTATTACTTAAGACCGCTCCAGTCTTTGAAGGTGTTGCTGTATACGCCCATCGGTTCGTGGTGTACTTCAAGTACCCATGCGATGTGAGTTCCGTTCTCAGCGTTGAAGTCCTGCTGATAAGGGATGTGAGCGAAGAAGTTTGCATCGATCTCGCCGTCTTCAAGAGCAGTATTCGGAAGAACATAATCTGTGAATTCCTTGATCTCAAGGGTGACTCCCTTAGCTGCAAGTATATCTTTTGCTACTGCAAGTATATCGGAATGGGGAACAGGAGATGCTCCGATAGTGATCGTTGTTCCCTTAAGTGCATCATAATCAACTGTTGCATCATAGCCGTCGCCAACATTTGCAAGGTCACATACGATAGCTCCTTTATAGTTGTTATTGATGAACTCCTCTACCTGCTTTGAATTTACTGCTGCGATGAGAGCCTTTGTCTTGTCGCTTGATTCATTTCCTTCCTTTACGCATATTACGTTAGGATAAGAAACATCGGTCCCTTCCGTTACGAAAGGTGTAAGTCCTGCTTCGATAGCATAGTTTGAATTGATGACTGCATAATCAACATCTCCGAGAATGCTTGGGATCTGAGCAGCTTCTGCTTCAACGATCTCAACATTGTTAGGATTCTCTGCTATGTCTGACTTTGTTGCCAGCTGGTCGCCTGTGTCCTTAAGTGTGAGGACTCCCTGTACCTGGAGAAGAACGAGAGCTCTTGCTTCATTTGTAGAGTCATTTGGAACTGCGATCTTTACAGTCTTCTTTGAATTGTCTTTGCCGCATGCAGCGAATGCAAATACTAATGCGAGTGCAAGCAGAAGGCTTGCGATTCTTTTGACATTTTTCATTTTCTATTCTCCTTTTAACTTAAATGATAAACGACATAAAAAAGTGCGGGACTTCCGAAAAGTCCCGCACATGTAAAAACGTAATATGGTCAAATACTACAAGGTGATCTTTTCGGAAGCAGGCACACTAAGGTGCATGGGCATAGCCATGCTCATATCCATCATCATTCTTGCTGTGAATATGCTTCCCTTCATGAAAAGACTCCTTTCCTCTGTATTTTCCAATATTGTAGCAACCGTGATAGTTTCTGTCAACTGTTTTTTTGTTGCTTGAGTATAAAAAATTTACCGATTTAGTGTAAACTGCAACTAATATCAGCCCGGATCTACCTCACCGAACTCCTCTCCTCCTATCTCAGGTGTGTGAACGAAATCTTTCATCGTCTTTCTTTTTGATGTATCAAGGTTCGATACAGTCACATTCGGGAACGGTACGTTGATATCATTGTCATAGAATATCTTAAGTACTTCCCTGTTAAGGAACCTGATGACACCCTTGATATCCGCCTCATTGCATCTAGTCATTATACCAAGTTCAACTCCGCTCTCGCCAAGTTTTGTAATGCCTACATACTTAGGTGGATCGATGACCTTGGCATTCTTCTCGATAAGGCGAGGAAGTTCACGGTTGAGGACCGCCTCCACATAGTCGATATCCTGCCCATATTCTATGCTGACATTTATAAATGCAAGAGATGCTTCCTTAGTCATGTTCAGGACTCCTGTGATCTCTGAGTTATTGAATATCTTTATGTTACCGTCGGCGCCTTCGATCTTTGTAGTGCGAAGTCCTATATCCATTACAGTACCTCTAAAGGTCCCTATAGTGACTATGTCGCCGACTCTGAACTCTCCTTCAAATACTATGAATATACCTGCGATGATATCTTTGATAAGGCTCTGTGCGCCAAGACCTATGACCAGTGACAGGACTCCTGCGCTGGCGAGAAGGCTTGTAGAATCGACTCCAAACAGGAACAGGCAGTAGAATATGGCAGCGATAGCTCCGCCGTATTTTACTATGGATAAGAAGAGATGTCCTACTGTTTCCCCTCTTGCTCCAAGAAGCGAAGTTATGAGCCTTACAGGAAACCTGAGTATAGCCTCTGCTATGGCTACAAAGATTATGACGAGGGCGCTTCCGCTAAATGCAAATATATTGGCGCCTCTGTCCCAGTTGCGGCTCAGTATATATTGAATGATAGATCCCTCCTTAAAGAAGGTATTAGCGCCAAGAACTGCAAGTACCACATAAAATACCATCAAACCTATTATGAAGCTTACCATCGCTATAAGCTTTTGCTCGGGACTCTTTTCTCTCCACGGGATGCTCCTGTTATCCCAGCGAGCTGCTGCCTTAACTGTAGATACGGTATTACCTGAAGGCAGGATTATATTGAATATGGTATTATCAAAGGTGTTTGCTTCTGCAGACTCACTCATACTGGCATAGAGCATTTCCTCTTCTTCTGTCGTAAGCGTGATCGTAAGTGACAGGATCAATATGAGAAGAAGACTTGCTACAGATGTTATCAAAGCTATGATGGATCTTGACTGATACATCTCGCTTCTGGGAACGGCCGTGGCAATAAAGTAACCGTCTCCGTAACGGAAGAACTGGAAATATGAAACTCCGTTCACCCTGGTAAACCCATAATAATCACTTCCTGTGAAAGCAGTAGAAGTCAGACCCATATCTAATGCCTTCATGCCTATCCTTGCTTCAAACGGCGAATAAAGGCATATATGGTCTTCTGAATTATCAAACAGCACAATGAATCCGGAGCTTAGAAGATTTGTCGAAAGAACGTATTCCACATCAGTTGAAGACAGAATCCTATCAGTTAGCTCGCCCTGAAGACCTATTTGAAGCATGGCCCTATGAGCTGTAACATCGCTGTTGTCCTTTGTTGGGTCATCATAAATGAACCTGGATACATATTCCGTATCTCCGTTCTCATCCTTCCTTGTGAAATATGTAAAAGCAACTCCGATGTACTGACCGCTTTCTCCGATGTCATTCACCATGGTTTCTTGTACATATTCTTCCTTTTTCCCGTCTATTATATCGAGAAATGCATACGACTGACTTTCAGGATCATGGCTCACCGTAAAGAACCAATTGGAAGTACTTGTAGCTATGGTGTGACCGTCTTCATCATAGATGTATATGGACTCTATATCGTTATTAAGGCAGAGTTCCTTAAGTCTTTCCGATGAAGAGATCGATTTGAGTAAATTGCCCTCATCATCCAAAATAAAGTGCTTTATACCGTTCTCATCGTAATATGAATGATACTTATCAGATTTCTCATTTAAAACAGAAGGATCTTCCTCAATAAGATATGAAATGAGTTTTGCCTTAGCAAGGAACCTATTATCGTAATAGTTCCTAATGGTATCTCGGTTGTTCAGACTCTCCTGATATCGAACAGTGATCTCATCAAGAGCCAGTTCTGACTGCTCAAGACCTTCTGATATCTCAAGCAGAGTCTGCGTATAGAAGGAAATGCCGAATATCAAAAGTACTCCTGCCATCATAAGAGGAAAGACCTTCTTAAAGATGGAGACATCAAATATGATCACATTTCCCTTTTTTGTCCTCTTTATCTTCTTTTCAGTCTCGACTTCTCTTCTTACGAAATCATTTCTTACTATGACCGCATATGCGAGGCAAAGGATCATAACAAGGACAAATCCTGTAACGGACCAGAAGATGACATACCTGTCGCTTTCGTAAATATTATCGGTATCCGCAACTGCGCATATGACAGTACTCCTGCCGTAATTCTTTGAAACGCAGTAATACTTCACGCCGTTGATAGTCTCGATGCCCGAATAACCGTCTTTGAGGGCTTCTTTTGAAAGACCTGCTTCAAGAGCATTCTGTCCTGTCAGGATCTCCCCGTTATTATCATAATAGAGGAATGTAGAGTCTGTAGTGTTTACTGCAAACATAAAGCCTTCATTGCCCACAGAAGCTCTGCTTAGGACGATGGATATATCTTTAAGAGATTCTATCTGCACATCAAGGGCTTCAGCATTCGCTCCAAGCACCAGCGTATATGTGATGCCCCTGAATGTATATGGCATGGAATAGAAATAGAAATATCCGTAGTCGTTATCCTCAAGCGCAGGCGTGATGGAACCATTGCTTTTCTTTGTTCCGTTATTGAGCAAAATCAAATTATTCTGAGACAGAATACCAAGTTCTACAAGATTTCTTCCGAAAAGCTCCTCATATGGAGAGATCGCAACCGTTCCGTCGCTCGACATTATGAAAAGATAATTGACACCGGATCTGTTCACCATATCAAGAAAGACTTCCGATCTTGTTTTGTTATCGGCATTTGTAAGGGACTCAAAAAGACCGCTGCTGAAAAGTGCCGAAAGATCGTCAAGCATATCCTGATTTCCATCGTGAAAAACATCCGAGAGTTCCTGAGCGTCGTTATCATTCATCTCAAGGATGGCAACGGCATCGGTCAGAGCTTTTACATTATTTTCTTTTTGCTTAAATAGAGCTGTATCGTGCTGCATCTTTGTCAAAAACATTGTTATGAGCACGGCCCCGAATATCATGAGGAATACGTTGACTGCTACCTTAGCGAAAAAGTATTTGTTTGCCTTCTTTTTAATATTTTCTTGTACAGGCATTAAAAGACCTCCAAAGGACCCCTATTGTGATTTCGGCAAAAGTCCACGAATTTCGCCTTATATAATAATTTATCAGTAAAATGTGAAAATATCAATAAAAAGTAAAGAATGAACCACGCGTGGGATCACGCGAACAGGCGGCGATAGACGCCTAAGGAGCGATCCCTTCAATATTACCGCCAATAAAAAATCCCCTCTTTGGGGATTTTTATTGGCGGAGATGGTGGGATCGTTCAGACATCGCCTTCGGCTCGTCTTCACGTGAACCACGCGTGGGTTCGAATCCCTTCTATATTACCGCCAATCAAAAACCCCCTTACAGGGGGTTTGATTGGCGGAGATGGTGGGATTCGAACCCACGTGGCGTTTCCGCCCAACGGTTTTCGAGACCGCCCCGTTATGGCCGCTTCGATACATCTCCATATACACAGCATTTCCGCAGAGTCACTGAAACTCTGCGGATGCCTAAGTGTCTTTTTTATTTGCTCAGAAGTACAGATCCTTTTGGTACTACGAACTTGATAGCTCTTGGTATCACCTTGAAATATGTTTCGACGAATTTTTCTGTTTCACCGTCTACGCACATATTGACTTCTGTATGTGGGATGAGCCTGAAATCTCTCATCTGCATATACCTTATGTACTTCTCTGCATCTTTCCCTTTGATGTGAGTTCCCTGGTGATACTTAAGAAGCATCTTCATGAGTTTTGCTCCCTCAAGAGGTCTGACGATGCCAACATCAAGTAGTCCATCTACAAGACTTGCTTTCGGGCACGGCTTAAAACCGCCTCCACAGTACTTGCCGTTTCCGACACATGCAAGGAGCACCTCTTCTCTGTGGTGTTCACCGTTCTCGTCGGTATACTCAAGATCGTAGGTCTTGTGCTTTGGCAGGACCTTTACAGCTGCCACTGCATAAGACATTGCGCCCTTATACTTCCCTTGAGCTCTTAATTCTGTAGAATATGCGTTTATATCACAGTCAGTTCCTACATTGTACATATTCATGCAATAGGAATCGTTATACTTGATCACATCGATATGCTCGATCTCTCCGTCCACAAGATTTTGAATATTGAGGAAATTCTCTTTGTGAGAGAAATTCCTTACAAAGTCATTTCCTGAACCGCAAGGGATCACAGCAAGTTCGGCATTGCCGTATTCGGCCATGCCGTTGACGACATCACAGATAGTGCCGTCTCCGCCTACAGCATAGAAACGAACAGGAACTCCTGCTGAAGCTCTTGCTCTCACATATGTACCTATTTCCTGTTTGTTAAGAGATCTATGGATCTCGAAGTCCGCTCCGTGTTCCTTGATGAATTTGATCACCTGAGGAAGTATTGAGGATTCGGACATCCCGGTACCTGCAGCCGGGTTGATAATAAATATGTGTTTCATAATGCGTGTATTATATTATTTTTAGAGGTACTGCGTCAAGTTTATCAAGTGTAACAAGTGTGTAAAATATTTTTCCAACCCTTCCTTCCACAGCTTCTTCTCTGTGTTTCCCGTGAAGATGACCGTAAAGTACCTGTTCGACCCCGTAAGCCTCAAACATTTCTGTAAAAAGAGTCCCCTTATGGGAAGGATCAAAAGGCGGGTAATGCATTGCAACTATAAGCTTCTTACCGCTTCTAAAAGGTCCTGCAGACTTAAGGGACATCTCCATCCTAAGGAGTTCTCTTCTAAAGATCTTTTCGTTCTCTTCTTTGGTCATTTCCTTGGGTATGTTCCACGGAAGGTTCCAACCTCTTGTCCCGCAAATCACAAAATCTTCACCTACATAGGAATCGTTTTGAATGAAATCTATGGTTTCAAAGAGGCCCCTCATCTTTTTCATGGATGTCCACCAATAGTCATGATTGCCTCTTAAGAGCACTTTTTTACCGGGAAGGCTGTCTATGAAGGCAAGGTCAGGTCTTGCTTCTTCTAGATCTATGCCCCAGGATATATCGCCGGGCACTACGACCGTGTCATTATCTGATACAAAGGATGTCCAGGCAACGCGAAGACGCTCCACGTGGTCATACCACTCGGGTCCGAATTTGTCCATTGGTTTGTCTACCGTTTCTGCAAGCGAAAGATGCAGATCGGATATAGCGAATAAACTCATATCAAAACATGCTTATTTGATCAGCGCCTTCTAAGACCTCGACCTCAGTAAGTGCCTTTTGTATCTTTTTAGTTCTAGCTCCTATGAGCTTATCAAGGTCTTCATTGACCTTCATAAGCTTATCCTGCGTATCCTCCAAAACATCTGCGAACTTTGCGAATTCGTTCTTGACGTTCCCAAGGACCTTCCAGACCTTTTCTGCATTCTCCTGGATAGCAAGAGTCCTGAATCCCATCTGAAGGCTGTTTATTAGGGCTGCCATGGTGGAAGGACCCGCTATGACCACATTGTATTCCCTTTGAAGTATCTCAACAGCACCCATATTGACAGCTTCTGCATATAGACCTTCAAAAGGAAGGAACATGACAGCAAATTCCGTAGTATACGGCACTTTAAGATATTTTGAAGAAATATCCTTTGCTTCTTTTTTGAACTGCCCCATAAGGATGTTTCTTGTGCTTTTTACTTCTGCTTCATCGGCTGCATCATAAGCATCGAGAAGATGAGCATAGGAATCTCCGGGAAATTTAGAATCTATAGGAAGATAAACAGGAAGGTCTGTTCCCGGAAGCTTTACAGCAAATTCTACTCTTTCTGATGAACCCGGGACCGTAGAGATATTTTCCTCGTACTGAGTCTTTGAAAGTATGTCACTTAAGATAGAACCAAGCTGTATCTCTCCGAGAATGCCTCTGCTTTTTACATTCGTAAGGACCTTCTTGACATCCTCTATACCGCTTGCAACGCTCTTCATTTCACCTAAATCTTTGTTCATGAGCTGCAGGTAGCTGTTGATGCTGTCAAAGGATCCCTGAAGCTTGTTGTCAAGAGTCTGATTGAGACTTGCATAGCTTTGAGTCATGGTCTGAGCCATGGTCGTCTGAAGGCCTCTCATATTATCCTGAACATTTTGGATATCCTGCCTTAAGCTTTGCTGCATCATCTCCTGGGAGCGTTCATTTTTTCTTGTGTTCCTTCTGACGCTGTTCCTTAGCTTTACAAGTGATATAAGCATCACTATCACCGCAACAAGAAGAGCTCCTACGGCGCCAAGAAGGATGTACATCATCTTTGTTTGTTCCATTTCCAATACCTCTCCATTTGACTACCATTTTACCACAATATATAATATATAGGTATGAATAAACTTGTGCGTATATCCATTTTAACAATGCTGACTATTACTGCTCTTTTCTTTGCAGCAGTATTTTCCTATGGAGATACGGTCCCCTACTATTCCGGTTATACAAGTTGTGACATCTATGTAAACGGAAGCAGGATATCCCAAACTGCCACTCTACAGCTTGGAAATGTCTATATAGACATAGATACCTTAAGAACTTATGGTGACACTTCGGGATGGACCTTTGGCGACAATATAAAGATAGATTTAAGTCATGAGGATGTGGTCTTCGGAGACGAAGAGACCACTGAATTCATCAAAAGAAATGCCGGCATAGTGGAGATAAGGCTTCACTATTTCAATACATATTATGACACTGCCTACAGATATTACGTTTCTTTGGGCGAGATAGCCGGTCTTGCAAGGCTCGAATGGACTTACAAAGACGGAGCCGTATACATAGTGCCCTACGCTGATTTCAGCGGGCAGTTCATGCTTGCATCAGGGACAGAAGATACATTCATTTCAGAATCAGGCGATGAGAAAGCAGACGCTCTTAAAGAAAACCAGCTTCTAAATGTCATAAGCATAGGTACTGAAAGAGTGAGAGTATCTGACACTGCAGGTAATACATTTTTTGTTCCTGCAAGTCAGGCAAATATATTGAGCGACAGCTCTTTAGTTCATTCCTACAGCAGGAGATTCAAACAAAAAGATGTCTTTGACGGTCCCATAAATGCCATGTGGAGCGACCTTTCATATTGTCCTGACAAGATCGATGGGCTTGACGTACTTGCAGACATATCATTTTATCCTTGGGCAAATGATAGTGGTTCGGCTTATTCTCCCTGCGTCAATGTAGCTAATTACGGCCTCATACAATCAGCAAAGGCAAGAGGATATAAATGGTGGCTTTGCGCTCAAAACTTCAACACAAGCATGGGCGCCACCTACGACTATATTGATCCACTGCTTAGAGACAGAGCATCTGCAAACGGAGTCATAGCAAAATACCTTTTCTATACCTGCATCCTGGATGCCGATGGGATCAATATAGATTATGAGGAGATGGACCAGTCGAGCAGGAACTATTTCATTTCTTTTATGCAGACCCTTGGAAAACACGCTGATAAGCTTGGGATAACCACATCAGTCTGCACATACTGCGGTACTGTTTGGAACAACGCTACCATATATCCATATGACATACTCGGTCAATGCTGCGATTTCATTTGCGAAATGGTATATAACGAAGATATTTCGTCCTCTCTTTCTCCTATGTCAAGACCCTATTATATTGCAGGAACTGATTACATAGGAAGCCTTGCGCCTCATAGCAGGATACTCATGGGAGTAGCAGACTATACAAGGTATACATACTGGAGCGGCGGATATCTTGAAGGAAGCATTTGGCTTACGCTGAACGGCGTATGGGGAGACCGGGAAGGAATGACTATGTCCTGGGATGAATATACAGGTCAATACTATGCAGAGCAGCCCTACGTTAGAAGCGGCGTTCAATACCTTGCAAAATTCTATGTAGAAGAAGGAAGATCATCAGCTCTCAAAGCCCAATACATAGTCGATAACGGATACGGCGGTACCATAGGCTGGATGTTCAATTATATGAGTCCTGCCTACCCTGAAGTCAAAGCTATATACGATGCTTATTACGGAGTATACAGACTGGGCCTTAGTTACAACGACTTTATTTAAGTCCATGGGATAAAAAAGGTAGTCAAAATCTTGACTACCTTTTTATAATGCCATTTTTAGACTTTAGATCTGATATCTATAGTCTATTCTTCGACAGTTTCCTTAACTTCTTCAACTGTCTCTGCTGCAGCAGTTTCCTCTGCATCTTCTACCTTTTCGCCTTCTTCAGGTTCAGGGAGAGTTGCCTTGATGCTTAAGGAGATCCTGCGTCTTTCCTTGTCTATCTCAAGGATCTTTGCTTCAACTTCCTGTCCAAGCTTGAGTTCATCAGAGACCTTACCTACTCTCTTGTAAGCGATCTCGGAAATGTGTACGAGTCCGTCAAGTCCAGGTGCGAGTTCTACGAATGCACCGTACTCTTTGAGCTGAACTACTTTGCCCTTTACGACCTGACCTACCTGATACTGCTCATCGATGACTGTCCATGGTTCAGGATTGTTCTGCTTGTAACCAAGAGAGATCTTGCCTTTTTCTGCGTTCATGGCAAGGATCTTGACATCGATAGTCTGACCGATCTCAAGAACTTCCTTCGGGTGCTTGAGTTTGCCCCAGGAGATCTCAGAAATGTGGAGGAGTCCGTCGATGCCGCCGATGTCTACGAATGCGCCGTAGTCGGTGAATCTCATGACCTTACCTTCAACAACATCTCCTACATGGATCTGTTCCCAGACCTCTGCGAGTCTCTTGTCTCTCTCGCTTGTAAGGAAAGCCTTGTGTGAGAAGACTGCCTTGTTTCTTCTCTGGTCTACTTTAGTTACGAATACCGGCAGAGTCTTGCCGATGTATTCTTCTGCTGTCTCAACATAGTGATCTGCCAGCTGAGACATAGGGATAAAGCCGGATATATCCTTGTAGTTAGCGATAACGCCGCCCTTTACTTCACGAGCAACAGTTACATTAACGATTTCTTTATTCTCCATAGCAGCACTGATCTCATCCCAGTTTTCTCCGGACTGGAGTCTCTTTGTGGAGAGAAGAATGTTGCCCTCACCGTCATCTGTCTTTACAACTTTTGCTTTAACAGCTTCGCCTTCCTTGTAGACGTCTGCCAGTTCCTGGCCGTCCTCAAGTGCAGCTTCTGCTTTCGGGAGCATACCGTCCTTCTTGCAGCCAAGGTTAACTACGACGTAATCCTTTGTGACCTGCACAACGGTTCCCTCTACGTCTTCATTTCTTCCCGGCAACCTGAGAGCCTTTTCGATCTGATCCATATACATGGACATATCCATGCTCTCATCCAACTGATTCTTTTGTGTTTCGCTCATTCTTGCGATAACCTCCTTGATTTTGCGTTCCGGGGTCGAGGCCCCAGCCGCTACTCCAATTCTACAATCTTTAGGAAGCCCTTTCAAGTCAAAATTGTCTGAAGTAACAATTTTTTTACAGTTTTTCTTGCATATGTCTAACAGTTTTTTGTAGTTTGAACTCAAATTGTCCCCAAGGACCACCATGACATCGGATCTTTTTGCAAGTTCAGCTGCAGCCTGTTGACGCTGCCTCGTAGCAAGACATATGGTATTTTTTATCTCCACATCGCTTCCTGAATCAAGGGCCGCCAAAGAACACTTTTCAAAAGTCTCTTCAGTCAATGTGGTCTGTGAAACTACGGTGATACCGACACCTTCATTTGCTTTTACAAAAGCAACTGCATCTTCAGGTGTCTCTGCAGCATCCGCGATCCCTTCCGTACTTCCGAGTATACCTATGACCTCAGGATGCTTTTTGTCTCCGATGACAAGTACTGCTCTTCCCCTGCTTTCAGCTTCCTTTGCTATTTTGTGGACCTTTTCTACGAGTGGGCATGTTGCATCTATTATCTCTATGCCCTTTTCTGCTGCTTTCCTATATGTTATATCAGGTTCGCCGTGAGCCCTTATGAGAAGCCTGCATCCTGCAGGAGCTTCGTCAATGGACTCTATGGTAAACATGCCTTTTTGAGCAAGTTCATCAGTAACATCCCTGTTGTGGATCAAGGACCCAAGGCAGTATAGACTGACTCCGTCTCTCTTTGCTTTTTCTATCTCTTCGTATGCTGTATTGACTGCATGCTTTACGCCGAAGCAAAAGCCTGCATGTTCAGCTAAGGTAATGGTCCTCATTTGTGCTTCTTCCTTTTCTCGATCTCCTCAAGATATGCTTTGAATGCCCCTTCGCTGCCGTGATCTGAAGGATGATAATACTTCTTTCCTTCAGCATAAAGGTCATCGGGAAGATACTGCTGTTCTACCCATCCTCCGAAGTCGTGAGGATATTTGTAGCCTATACCAAGGCCTCTTTTCTTTGCGCCCTGGTAGTGAGTATCTTTGAGATGGTCCGGCACATCATCTATGCGCCTTGTCTCAAGATCTTTAAGCGCATCATCTATGGCGCATATAGCGCTGTTTGATTTAGGACTGCTTGCAAGGAGTATGGCAGCTTCTGAAAGCATTATTCTGGCTTCAGGAAAGCCTACCATCTGAGATGCCTGAACACATGCTGTAACAATGGATATTGCCTGAGGATATGCCATCCCTATATCCTCAGATGCCATGACCATGAGCCTTCTTCCCACTGTAAGGACATCGGCATCGGCTTTTATGAGCCTTGCAAGGTAGTGGACAGCTGCATCAGGATCAGAACCTCTTATGGACTTTTGAAGAGCAGAAAGGAGGTTGTATTTGTCTTCGCTTTTGTCATAGAAGGAGGTCTGCTTTTGCATGGCCTCGCCTACCTTATCTAAGGTTATGATATTGCCTTCTATGTTGTCTGCAATGAAAGCGAGAGTATCAAGAGCCACCCTTGCGTCTCCGTTTGCTCTGTCAGCTATCATCTCTACAGCTGCTCTTTCTGCTTTGAACTGTCTTCCTCCAAGTCCCCTTTCTTCGTCCTTAAGAGCATCGACCAGTATCTCGTATATGCATTCCTTTGAAAGGGGTTTGAATTCGTAAATAGCTCTTACTCTTGAGAGCACAGCGTTGTTTACTGCAAAATATGGATTTTCAGTAGTGCTCCCTATGAAACGAACAACGCCTTCTTCTATTGCCTGAAGAAGAGCATCCTGCTGAAGCTTGTTCCACCTGTGGAACTCATCAACGTAAAGATATACCTGCTTTTTTAGTATGCCAAAGGTCTTCATCCTCGCATCGTCGAGGACTTCCTTCAGTTCCTTTACACCGCAGGTAGTAGCATTGAGTTCATGAAACTCTGCGCCCATTTCGCGCACTATGATCCTTGCAAGAGTAGTCTTTCCCGTACCCGAAGGCCCCCAGAAAATGGCTGACTCGAAGGTCTTGTTTATTATTGAATTGTAAAGAAGAGACCCTTTGGACAGGAAATGCTCCTGGCCATGGAACTCGTCAAGAGTCCTGGGTCTCATTCTGGTAGAAAGCGGAACCATATATCACCTCTTGAATCGATGATATATTATACCATATATGCTGTTTTTATGCTCCAATATATACCGCTAAGCTTTTGATCTCTTTCTATCGCCTTCCTTTTCTGCAGAAAGATATCCTATCAATACTGCAGCAGAAAGGACTGCAAGGATATAGTAGATAGGCCTGTCTATTGTTTTTGGTGATGGATCGTTTTCAGGTATTGCCGGTTCATTCGTTACAGTCATCATGGTCACATCTATACCTTCAGGGCTGATACTGCCGTCATAAAGGACTCTTCCGACTATGGTCCTGTTCCCTTCTGATATGAGCTCTCCGCCGCTGTAATACCTTGCAAATGCAGTAGTATATCCTTCTGAAGCTTTAGTCTCTTTGATAGTGAAATACCCTGCAGGCAGTATCACTTCACCTGAATTTGAAAGGAAGAGTTCATCGCTTCCTTCTTCAAGGTGCTCGCTGTCAAGAAGGGTCGTATATACAAGATCTCCGTCTATTTCCTTTGCTCTTACTTTGATGATCCATGTCCTTAAGGGCGTCTTTCCTACAAGATCTTCTGCGCCAAGTTCCTGATCCGGGTCTTCGTCATAATAATTGAATGTAAATTCTGTCCCTTCAAGGGAGGGGATCTCCTGACCTTGTGATGCGCTTTCCTTTTTTATTGTAAGAGTGATAGGGTCATTGACAGGGTCCTCTTGAGAACTGACTATAGCAGCTTCGCTTCCTGTACCTAAAGGCCTTACTTCATATATCTTTTTATCGAGCAGATATCCTTTTGGACTTTCTATTTCTTTGACATAATAAGTCTTTCCTGCAGAGATGCCGTTTACAGTGCTTCCTTTTCCATCTTTATCTGTCACTATATTTCCTATCAAAGATGAACTGTCTACATCGCCTTCTGCCTCTTCAAGAGCTTCATAGACACCGTAAACTGCGCCCTCAAGAGAATAATTCCTGTTATCATCTGTTACTGAGCAGTTCGATGAAGTTTTGTATATGCTTATCTCTCCGGGAGCTGTCCATAGGTTTATATACGCATTTTTAGTAACAGTGACAGTACCTGAATCGAAAATGAGAGCCTGATTGCAGCCGTTTGGATCATCTTTCAGTCTGCTGAAATCGTTTTGATTCGGAGAACCCCAGACCATGAAATTATCGCTGCTGATCTCCTTTGTAAGGACTACTTCCTGCAATGAGAGCATAGGATCATCTGAATAGATCGTTATCTCACTTCCCTGTCTGTTTGTCCTAAGCTCCGTATTTCCTGAATAAAAACTATACCCATCCAAAACTCCGTTTTCGTCTGATAAAGTGACGCTAAAACTCTTTCCGTCCCATTTAAGTTCATAAGAAGGCGCGCCGCTGCCTCTCTCTGAGGAAGCAAATGACGGGATGTTTAAAGAAGATCTTACTTTCTTTGCAATATTGTCGTAATGCTCAAGGAACTTTCCGTATATGGGATTTGACGATCTTATGGCATCCATGCACCTTGAATATCCGGATTCCGGTCCTAAGTAATTGAAGTCTTTGTCTCTTTCTCCTGTCACGAGTTCCCACAAAAGTATCTGCGTAGCCCAAAGACAGCCAAAGGCATCCTTACCAGAACTTTCGTTTTCAAAATAGCTTTGTTTAAGATCGCCTTTAAATCCTGCTGCAAGGATATACCCTGCAAGGCTTATGATCTCGTCCTTGCTGAGCACAGGATTTTGATCTGCGACCTGATCCAAATATGACCCTTCTTTTGTATAGTAGGTTGCCTGATCCGTAAAGACTACGCCGGGAGCTATGCAGTATCCTACCGTCCCTCTGTATGAGCCTTTTGTAAAGGCATAGAGAGAATCCGTATGAGAACAATGCCAGCCGTTTGAAAGATAAAGAGTCGGAACAGACCAGTCCTTGTCCCAGCCCCAATAATATGAAACGATAGATGGATTGTATACGATCGCATTATCGCTGGTATATACATAATCAGCAAAGATAAAAACCGGCGCACACAAAGCCACAACAAGAGAGAGCATCGCAAGAAGCGATACCGTTTTTAATATTTTTTTCATTTTCTAACCCCTTTACTCCGGATATTTGAACTCACCGCATTTTTTGCAGCGGTATCTGTACAATTCCCTTTCCCAATGAGCAGGTTCATCTACTATGAAGACATCTCCATATACCGGCTCGTGATGTATATATGAAACTATCACCTCACTCACTGTCCATGACCCCTCATTTCCATGGACAGATATGATGTGAGCTGAAGCTTCAGCTGATGTTAAAAAGACTTCACCGCATTTTTTGCACACACACCTTTCTTCATATACAGGTTCATCATAGCCTTCTGCTATGAGTCCATATTCGTAGTGACCTTTTTCCTCTACCCATATATCGTTGTACTCCGCTTCCCAGTCATGATCGCATTCATAGGTGATATGACCGCTGCAGTTGTGGCCATTGAGCGACGCTATGTCAGCAAAGGGCATATAGCAAGCCTTGCATATGTACATGCCTTTGTCCATGAAGTAATCATATATGGGTATGATCTCATCCTCCTTATCATCTGAAGGCAAAGGAGGGACCGGAATATATCCGCTGCCTTCCCCGCCATGATAGGGAGTATATGGATCTGCATTTGCTCCATGACCTGAAGATTCTCCTTCCTTTTCTTTAGAGTCTTCAGTGTCATTTTGATCGTCTTGATCATCTTGAGAGCTTTGTTCTTCTTTAGTATCCTTTTCCCCATCCTCTGTTTGCGCTTCTATATGATCACCGTCTGCCATTTCATATGTTCCTCTTCCTTGCCTCCCAAAGCAGGAAGAAAGTAAACTTGCAAAAAGGACCAATATGATCACAAATATACTTTTCTTGAATCTTTTTCCCATAATATTTCCCAATATCCCCATTTTTTTACGGCAAAGGAAGAGGCTTTTTGAAATAGTCTTTTCTCCCTAGTCCGCAAAGCATGCATTCTGTATATCCTAAAGACTTTGCTTCTGACCTTGATACAGCTATATATCCCTGGTTTCTATCTAAAGTCGAGCATCCGGCAATATGGTATCTGGTCCCGCTTTTAGGAAAAATATATACAGCAACATCTCTGTTTTTAAGATCTGAAGACTCTCCGCAAAAAGGTCTGTAGCAAACTTCTTTTCTTACAGACCTTGTCTTTGTCGTCCCTACTGCAAGCATGAAAGGAATATCCACATCAAGAGCTCCTATGATGACGCTGCCTGAGACTGTATCTTCAGAAAGCTTTCTATACAGAGCATCTTCTTCTCCTGCTTCATAAATGAGAGAAAGTATCAAAGAAAATGCAAGTATGAAAGCAGGAAGCGCTATAGATGCATCGGCTATGATGCTTCCTTTAGAGGTATGAAAAATGCTGCCACACATTTTTTACAGACCCCTTTAAAGAAAAGAAAGGAGAATAAGTCCTCTGCACAAGGACAGTTCTCATCTCAAAACCGTATACATAATCAGAAAAACTGAATATGACTTTATCCACCATCCTGATGTTAGTCTCCATGATGTACATCATCCTTCCGAATTTGATGTCTTCCGGCACCAAAGGAAGAAAGAGTCTTAAATAGTCTTCGTATCTGCTAAAACCATCTTTTCCGGGGAGCAGCGGAACTTTTCCTCCGCTGAGAAGAAGTTCAGCATCTCTTTTTGCCTGCTCAAGGGCCTGCGAGACCTCTACTGCTGCGTCATCTATGTTTCCCGGTATGACAGTTTCTATCATGGTCCCTATAGCGCTTATATCTATGTCCTCCTTGTTAAGAGTTGCCAGGTTTACAGCAAATCTTAAGGATGTAAGTTTTGTCTTTATGGACATGATGTTTTCTTCATCACTTTCCTTTCCGCAAACGATCTTTTCGACCTCGTACTTTTCATAGGTGTTTTCTAAAACCTTTGTACAGAAAGAAAAGTTAGAAAGTATGTACTCATTTATGCCTATGGACACTTTCCTTATCTGCCTTTTCAGTTCATATATGTCTGTTCCCGGCCAAAGGGCCATATCGATATTGGCTGCAGCTGAACTAAATCTGACTACGCCTCTTTTCCCGATGAGAGAACCTGCAAGGTAAATATCTGCTTTTTTCTCAAGCACAGTTTCTGAATTCCTAAGAAGGAATATGCCGTATCTTTTGTAAAGCTCAGATTGATATTCAGACAAAAGGGACCTTCCTGTCACTGCACATACATTCTCTGCAATGCTCGCTCCTGCATAAGTTGAAGCCGCATCGATGATGCACAAAACAGCGGAAGTATATGATGCCATGACTATGAGAAGGAAAACGCTTGCATAAGCTTTCAGTCTTCCGGTTCTCCTATGATATTTATTCCCATCCATTTGAATCTCAATATCTTTTCTGCAGGAACTGAAGGAAAGATGATCTTTGCAGAATATCCCTTGTTTTCAACTGAAAGAGCTTTAGCTTTTTCATACATCCTTATCCCTACAGAAAAAAGTCCTAAAGCCGTTAGTATGACAAGAGGAAATACAAAGGCTGCTTCTACGGTCGCACTTCCCTTTGAGGACCTAAAAATTTGCATTCAAAAGTTCTCCGAACACTTTGTTTACAAAGGCTGTGAGTTGAGCTTTGAATATGAGGCCAAGAGCAACTACTACAGCTATAAGGATGGCGACCTCTACCATTTCCAAACCTGATGATCTTTGTTTCAGCATTTTTTCACCTGCCGCAAAACCGGCTTATCCTTTCACATATTTAAAAGAGCAGGAGCAACGCAAACTGCAGTCAGCACTATAAGAAGCAGCATTAGTGGAAAGCACAGCTTAGTTTCAGCAGTTTTAGCCCTTGCCCTTGCATCGCTGAGCCTTGTCTTTTGCATCTGCTCCATTTCCTTTTCAAGTTTTTCGCATATATCTGAACCTTTAGACCTGCTGTCAAGGATTATCATCGTCACTCTTAAAAACTCTCTGCTCTTTATATCCCTTGCTGCTTCAAAAAGGACATTTTCTATGGGACAGTTCTTTGCTTGAGATTCAATCGAAGCCCACGTAAGTATTCTGCTTAAGGAAGAGTCTCCTGAATATTCCAAAGCCAGTTCCTTAAGAGCTTTATCAAGAACATATCCGGATCTTAAATATAGGCAAAGCTGAAAAAGAAGATCCGGCAGTTCCTTTTCTAAAGTTCTGACTTCATTATCCTTAAGGACAGAAGCAAAGCTGCTGCCGATGTCACCAAAGCTGCTGTCATGAGAAGTCTTCCCATCGTTCCTTCGTAAAGGACCTTTATGTATGAATAGGAGCAAAGGTTCAAAAAAAGAAGCACTGCAAAGGGCAGGATGAGAAGGAGCACCGTGTCCATCCTCTTTTCTGAAAGTATCGCTTTTGCTTCCCTTTCGAATTCCAATTTGTCTATGAGCATCAGCGAAGTTTTTAAACATACCGCTTCTAGATCTCCTCCGTTCTTCCTGCATATGCTGCAAGCCCTTGAAAACATTTTTATCTCTTCTATACCGCTGTCTTTTCCAAGGACCTCGAGCATTTCTTCTACGCTTCCGTTGTTTTCTGTATATTCCTCGTATATGATCCCAAGTTCAGAAAAGATGACAGAAGACTTTCCTTTCAAAAATCTGCCGTTTTCTGAAGCATCCCTAAGAGCTCTTGGAAGCTGCCTTCCTGCTGACACAGAAGCAGAGATCATGTACAAAGCGTCCTTAAAATCAGACAGGAGTTCTTCTCTTCTTTTGCTTTTTAGGTATCCTCCGTACTGTTCTTCAAAGAAGGGTGCAAGGCACATTATGAGAAGGACTGCATATAAATTGTTGTAAAACAGTCTTCCCGTAAGGAGAGAAAATAAAGCAAAGTAGATGTAATAATCTCTTTTGTCTTTTCCTTTCAGTTCAACGGACATGAGATCCTTTAAACTTTGCGTTTCTGACTGGATTTTTTGTCCTGACGAGGCGTCCTTCTTTATCTGTTTCAAATATGACATTAAGTTCATATCCATCTTTATCTATGCCGCAAACTTCTGTTACTTCAGTTACTTTCCGGTGTCCGTTTTGATATCTTTTGAGCTGGACTATCAGATCGATGGCGTCTGCTATTTGACTTCTCACCGCTTGAAGCGGAAATGAACTTCCTGATATATGCATAGTCTCAAGTCTTCCAAGCATTCCTCTTGGAGAATTTGCATGACCTGTTGAAAGAGACCCGTCATGACCTGTACTCATTGCAGCGAGCATATCTATTACTTCATCGCCTCTCACTTCACCGACTATGATCCTGTCAGGACGCATCCTAAGAGATGTCTTGATAAGGTCCCTTATGGTGACTGCTCCCCTTCCGTGGATATTTGAAGACCTTGCTTCCATCCTGATGGTATTCTCATGATTTCTGATCTGAAGTTCGGAACTGTCTTCTATGACGATGATCCTTTCCTCTTCAGGGATGCAGTCGGAAAGTATATTCAAAAATGTGGTCTTGCCGCTGCTTGTACCTCCGCTGACAAATATATTAAGGCCGCATATGACTGCATTCTCTATATATTCAGAAGCCTCCTTAGTAATGTCTCCCTTTATTATGAGATCATCCATAGTAAGCTTTTTCCGTCCGAACTTTCTTATGGTGAGTATGGGTCCGTTTAGAGCTATATTGCTGTTTACTGCATTGATCCTTGAACCGTCTTCGAGCCTTGCGTCTACTATGGGATTAAGATCGTTTATCTCTCTTCCCACCTTAGATGCAAGTCTTTGAGTTATATTCATCAGCTGTTTTTTTGAATCAAGCTTTATATCTGCTCTTTCTATATGACCTTCTATCTCTATAAATACATCAGACGGACCGTTTACCATGATCTCGCTTACCTTTGGATCTTCTGCCAGGTCCTGGAGCACTTCGAGCTCGTATCTGATACAGCAAAATGCCATTCTCGCAAGGGAATATGCTTTCACAAAATCATATGAACAAGAAGATAGCTTTGAACATAAGATCTTAAGGCACAGGTCTAGAAGTTCTTCATCCCCGGACCTTGTTTCAGGCATTATCCTCCTTACTTCATCTGCAAGCTCTGAAGGCGAAGGAACTTCTTTAAGAGCCAAAGAGTTTTTCAGCAAGCTGCCTCACCTCCGCTCCGAACTGTCCATGAAGATCTACATCTCTGTCAGCAAAGCTGTCTTTATCATCAGAGGGTTCAAATATATGAAGGGAGGCCCTTTTGCTCATGGAATCGATCTCTCTTTGAAACATATCTTTAAACCCTTTTAAATATGTCTTCTGATCCTCTAGATATCCGCTTACGATTATCACATCCTCGCAGCAAAGGCATATCCTTTCGGATATGCTGTTTCCAAAGGGTATATCCAGTATCAAAAGGTCGAAAAGTTCCGAGCTGCATATATGTTCAATCACTCTTTTTATATCTTTTTCTGAAATATTATGAAAAGGATTGAAATAACCCGGATAGGATATGTATGAGACACCGAATTCGTCTTTTTTTACAGGTACAGTAAGCATTTGAGCAAGGTTTCCCCTGCCAAGACTTATTCCGATAGATACTCTTCCATATTCAATTTCAGAACCAAAAACAGGAGCCATTTTTTCTGAAATGACATCGAAACTAAGAAATAGTACTCTTTTTTCGTAATGAGCCGAAGCTATCCGTGCGAGACTCATGGAAGCTGAAGTACATCCGCTCCCTCCGCATGGTGAAGTAAAACATATTAGATTTCCCATAATTTCCCTCTTTGTAATCATTATACCCGCGAGTTTATAATTGTCAATATTTAACTGTTAAATTATGGAGATTTTGCACGATAAAAAAAGGCACATGCCATTTGTGCCAATCGAAAAAGTGCCGGAGGACCTTTCCGGTCTCCGGCACCCTGTTCTTTTGTTTTAAATCAGAACTCCATCTTCTTTTCGATGTAAGCTTTTAGATCTTCGATCTTTACTCTTTCCTGAAGCATGGTATCTCTGTCTCTTATGGTCACGCATCCGTCATTTTCAGTATCGAAGTCAACTGTGAGACAGAAAGGAGTACCTATCTCATCTTCCCTTCTGTATCTCTTTCCTATGGATCCGCCCGCATCATAATCTACCATGAAGTATTTAGAAAGCTGTGCATAAACTTCTTCTGCTTTTTCTGTCTGCTTCTTTGTAAGCGGCAGGACTGCAGCTTTAAAAGGTGCAAGAGCAGGATGGAAGTGCATGACTACCCTTGAATCTTCCTTTCCGTCGGCAGAAAGATCCTGCTCTTCATATGCATCGCAAAGGAATGCAAGAGTGACTCTGTCTGCTCCAAGAGACGGCTCTATTACATAAGGTATATATCTCTTGCTTGGGTCATTTGGATCTATATATTCCATGCTCTGACCGCTGCATTCCTGGTGCCTTGTAAGGTCGTAATTCGTCCTGTCAGCTATGCCCCAAAGCTCTCCCCAGCCAAATGGGAAGAGATATTCGAAGTCAGTCGTTGCCTTTGAATAGAATGAAAGCTCTTCCTTTTCGTGGTCACGAAGGCGAAGCTTATCCATATTCATTCCAAGGGACTTGAGGAAATCTCTGCAGTATCCTCTCCAGTAGTCGAACCATTCAAGGTCAGTGTCAGGTTCGCAGAAGAATTCAAGTTCCATCTGTTCGAACTCTCTGATCCTGAAGATGAAGTTGCCGGGTGTTATCTCGTTTCTAAAGGATTTACCTATCTGAGCTATACCGAAAGGAACTTTTTTTCTTGTGGTTCTTTGAACGTTCTTGAAATTTACGAAGATACCTTGAGCAGTCTCTGGGCGAAGATATATCTCTGCTTTTGAATCTTCTGTAACTCCCTGGAAGGTCTTGAACATAAGGTTGAATTGGCGTATTCCCGTAAAGTCTGCTTTGCCACACTCAGGGCATACGACGCCTTTCTCCTTGATCCAAGTCTCCATCTGCTCGTTTGACCATCCGTCGACACTGCCGCCAAGGTCTATTTCCTTTTCTGCTGCCCAGTCTTCTATGAGCTTGTCAGCTCTGAATCTGGCATGGCATGCCTTGCAGTCCATAAGAGGATCTGAAAAACTGCCCAGATGTCCCGATGCGACCCATGTCTGTGGGTTCATGAGGATAGCTGCGTCAAGTCCTACGTTATAAGGACTCTCCTGGACGAATTTCTTCCACCAGGCTTTTTTGACATTGTTCTTAAGTTCTACTCCAACCGGGCCGTAGTCCCAGGAGTTTGCAAGGCCACCGTAGATCTCGGAGCCGGGATACAGGAAGCCTCTGCTCTTGCAGAGGCTTACGATTGTATCCATGGTAAATTCTTTACTCATTAGATTCCTGTTCTTCCTTTGTTGTTTTTATTGCATTAGTCACGAGGACTGTCGTCGCTGCCAAAAGGCTCACTCCCACCCAGGCCGCCTTCCTCGCCAAGATCGATGTCGGAGACATCCATGACTTTTTCCGCTTCGTCGACTTCTTTGTTGAAGTATCCTGTGACTTTATCCTTGGTGCTTTCATATATCTCACTTCCCTTTTTTACCGCTCCGGCATAGATCTCGGAGCCCTTGTCCTTTACTGTTTCAAAGATCTCGCTGCCTTTATCCTTTACTGAATCAAAGATCGTTCCGCCCTTTTCAACAGCATTGTCATAAAGGTCTCCGCCTCTTGTCTTGATCTCGTCAACGATGACTCCTGTTTTGTCCTTGACATTTTCAACGACCTTGCCGGCCTTTTCATTGACATCGACAACGCTGCCGTCCTCTTTTACGAGTTCGACTCTGCACTTTGTTGCAGCGCTGGCAATAGCAGCAGCAAGTACTCCCCATGGGAATACGATGGTAGCTACAGCTCCTACTGTTACAGGTACATTGAGGATGACTTCGTCGCCTCTGTATACTCTGATCTTTGCGATATTGCCCTTGCGGACTGCTTCCTTGACATTTTTAACTACATTGTCAACAGTAGAAGGTCCTGTCTTTTGATAATCGTGGTTGATGTTCTCTTCGATGTAGATGATGGCATCTACTACGTTACCGTTTGCAAATTCAAGAGCTTCCTTTGCTTCCTTGTAGCTGACTCCTGTACGGTCCTTGACCAGTTCGATCTGTTCTAATGAAATTTCCATAAATTGATCCCCCTTTGCTATATTTGGAAAGTCTCTGATTTGAGATTTCCTATGCCTAAGTTATCAAAAATGTATCTTTTTATGAAGGCTGAAAGAGATGGCCTTATTTCCTTTGATATAGACAACCCTTCCAGTCCCGACATCGGGTGAGACTCGATGTATTTAACTATACTGATTTTATCATCACTTTCATTCATCATCAACGGATTTTCTGATAAAGAAAGTCCCTGCATTGCAAGAGCTCTTATCTGAAAAGCGATGACCAAAGTCTCGAACTCCTGCTTTCTTTCAGACAGTATCTCGAGGAAATCCCTAAGGAGCCTGTACATACCCGGCGTGCTCTCATTTTCCGGAAGCATCTTCTCTGTCAGTTCCAGTACATAGGATGCAGCCATATATCTGTCTATGTCTTCTCCTATGGAATAAAAGCTTTGAAGGACTTCGGCTCCGTTGATATTATACAAGTCTCTGTTTTTGTAGAGCTCGTAGCGACCTCTTGTAAAAGGTCTTAAAGCAAGAGACGATTTGTTCTTTCCCTTTTCAGGGATAGAAGTACCGGCGGATATCATACCATATTTCTCCGTCAGAAGCACTATCATCCTTCTTCCGCCTGCTATTTTTGTTTGTTTGAGGATTATTCCTTCGCTGTCTGTGTACATGTATATATTATATCAGAAAGCTCCTCCGATATACATTCAATTCACAGTAATACCACAGTTTATCTCCACCTGCAGCTGCAAATATGGTATTATTTTACCAATAAATACGGAGTCAAAAGCATATGAAAGATATATTGATACTTGACGGTGCCACAGGTACCGAACTTTTAAAAAGAGGCTACGATGGCAAGGACCAGGCAGAATGGATACTCACTCACAAAAGTGTCTTTGACCAGCTCCAGGAAGCTTACAAAGAAGCAGGCAGCATGGTCCTTTATACTCCCACCTTTCTTTGCAACAGAGCTCAGCTGTCTCTTGTCAGCAAAGGAGATAAGGTAAGAGAATATAACATGGAAATGTTTGAGCTTGCAAAAAAGCATGGGACACTGGTCTTTGGAGACTTAGGTCCTACAGGTCTTTTTTCAGGGCGCCTAGGAAATACTTCTGAAAGGGAGATCTATTCCATCTACAAAGAAGAAGCTTCAGTCCTTGAAGAATGCGGAGTCGATACCTTCATCATAGAGACCATGATGACAAGAGAGGATGCCATCAATGCTCTAAGAGCCGTTAAGGATGTAAGCAGCAAACCAGTCATCTTGTCTCTTTCTATATACAAAAAAGGCAAGATAATGAGCGGCGATGACATAATAGATATCCTACAGGAAGCTGAAGCTATCGGAATAGATGCCTTTGGGCTTAACTGCTCTCAGGGTCCCGAAGAGATGCTGAGAGAAATAAAGCGTATCCATGAAGCTACAGACCTGCCTCTTCTTGCTAAACCTAATGCGGGACTGCCGGTCATAAGAGGCGACAAAACAGTCTATGACTGTCCTCCTGAAAGGTTTGCATCCTATGCAAAAGCCTTTATAGAAAACGGCGTAAGATACATAGGAGGATGCTGCGGGACTACGCCTGAGCACATAAGGGTCCTTAAAAAAGAGATCGAAAGCCCTTGCTGAACCTTACCAATCAGGTCCAAGCCATGCAAGGGGCTGCTTAGCAACAGAAAATCCTAGTTTCTTCTGAAGAGCTATGCTTGCGTCATTGGTAACATCTACATGACAGTAAGGGATAGCTCCTCTTTTTATCTGTTCATAAGTAAGTGTCGAATATATCTTTTCAGCGTAACCTCTTCGCCTGTACTCAGGAAATACTCTTAGAAGCCCCATGGCTCCTTCTCTGTGAAGTCCTATGAAGCAGGACATCTTCCCTTCCGTATATCCTCCGAGAAAAGCAGGATTTGAAAAATCCCTTTCAAGGTCTTCCTCAGGTATTAGATCGTAATACTTCTTTACTGTCTCAAGATCAGAGGCCAAAGGATGACGCACTTCAAGAGGATATCCGCCATGAGATCCCATATGGACTGCGATATCTTCTTTACTTCCCTCATATACGAACTGGTAGTAGGTCTCGCTTCCTGACAGTCCCAAAAAATCCTTTGCAAAGGAGATGGCCTTTTCTCCGTGAACGCACAGACCGTATCCGGCTCTTTTAGGCAGATAGCCCATAAGAGAAATAGCTGTATCGTCATTTTCAGCCGAGACTATATATAGATCCCAGCCTTCTATATATGCGACCATGCCTTTTCCTGAAGAAGCAGAAATTGAACCAATAGGTCTTGCTATACCCAGCCTTATAGCTTCTTCGATATCGGCAAACTCTCTTAGTACTTCCCTATCCTCTATGCCTGTAAAATTTTTAACATTATCATATTCAAACATGGGGAGAGTATATCACATGAAATGAGGCATCTGAACAACAAAATCAAAAAAATGATTACACAAATTTTGTAATTAATGATAGAATGATTTGTTTGCTCGTCCAATTCGAGAAAATGAACTATAGTTATGGAAAAGATACAATACAGACACGAACTTAAATTTAAACTCAGTCCCTTTGATGCTGATCTTCTGAAAAAGCAGCTGGCCCTTGTATGCAGGCTGGATCCACACTCCATATCAAATGAACTTTCATACAAAGTAAGGAGCCTCTATTTTGATGACGTCCTCAATTCTGCCTTCAACGATAAGATAAACGGCGTCATGAGGAGAAAAAAATACAGGATAAGGATCTACAACATGGACACAAACATCATCAAGCTTGAGTGCAAGCATAAGGATGATGTGTGGACATATAAGCAGGAAGAAGATATAAGCATTGAGACATGTAAAGAATTGATCAAGGGAGACTACTCAAAGATCGAGGCAACGGATGGACTCCTTGGACAATTCCTTGTCGACGCAAGACTCTTTGGTCTTAAACCGGCAGTCATAGTCGAATATGACAGATTGGCTTTCACCTATCCTGTCAGCGAAACAAGGATAACCTTTGACGAAGAGATAAGATCCGGAAGATACGATCTTGACCTCCTCAAAAAAAATCTCAACACCTTCCCTGTAACAGACGAGGACACAGTAGAGATAGAAGTAAAATGCAATGAGTTCATCCCGGAGCACATACTCGCAATTCTCGGAAGCGTTGACAAATGTAAAATGGCCATAAGTAAATATGCCCTGGCATATCAATTAAAATAAAAAGGAAGAAACAATATGAACATCATCGATGCAATCAAAAAAAGCGTACTTGAGCAATTTGACAATCCTCTTCGTCTTGAGGATGTTATGTTCAGTCTTTTGGTAGCCTTCATCATTTCAATACTGATAGTGCTGGTATACAAAAAGACTTTCTCAGGCATAGTCTACAGCAGGAGCACATCCCTTACCATCATACTTCTGACTCTGGCTACGAGTATGATCATCAGGACCATTAATTCTAACCTGTCATTATCCCTTGGTATGGTCGGTGCTTTGAGTATAGTCAGATTCAGGACTGCCATAAAAGATCCATCCGATACGGCATTCCTTTTCTGGGCTGTTACTGCAGGCATAATGTCAGGAACAGGTCTTTACATCATATCTATAGCAGGTTCTCTTGGCATTGCATTCATCTATGTGATCGCATATCTCATCAGCGTCAAGACAAAGACTCAGTACCTCCTCATAGTCACATACGACAACAAACTCAGCGACAAGGTAAAAGAGTCTCTTGGCAAACTGAAGAAAAAGAAACTCAAGAGCAAATCCATGACAGGCGGTCTTACAGAACTTTCTTATCAGGTAGTTTATGACAAGACAGTAGACGCTGCCATGGATGAACTCAAAAATACGATAAAGGTAAAGAGCGTCAATCTTGTTTCATACACAAGTGACTTCGGAATGTAAAGATGAAAAACAAGCAAGGAAAAATTGACAATAAGTTTCTGATCATCCTTACGGTCCTTTTCTTAGCAGTAACTGTAGGCGGAATATATCTCGAAAAGATAAGCAGCACGATCTCTCCTGACATATCTCCCGTGCCTTCTGAAGCAGATACTTCGGTATATAAAGACCTTATAATAAGTGAGGTACTTACTAACAACGGCGGTGCTTACCTTAGTGAAGACGGTCAGGATTGCGATTTCGTCGAGCTTTACAACGGAAGCAGCGAAGAAATAAACCTATATAGTTATGGACTGTCCGATAGGTCTGACAGGATCAAGTGGGCATTCCCTGATATCACTATAGGCCCCGGTCAATACCTGGTCGTAAATCTTACAGGAAGGTCACAGGAAGGTCTTAACGCAGGTTTCAGACTCTCGAGTACAGGCAACGAGGACCTTGTACTTGTCGATCCAAAGGGTGATGTGATAGACGCTGTAAGAACAGTACCCCTCTCAAAGAACCAGAGCATGATCAGAAACATAAGAGAATGGGTCATAGTAGATTATCCTACTCCGGGCTTTGAAAATTCTGAAAAAGGTGTCGAGGAATACAGACAGCACATGGCGGGAGAAGAGACCAATTACCTTAAGGTAAATGAGATACTCTTTAAAAATGCCGGCAACTACAAAAACGAATACGGCCGCAATGACGGATATATAGAGCTCATCAATACATCAGACGACATCCTTTCCCTTTCAGGGTACTATCTTAGCGATGATGTTTTTGCTCCTTTTAAATTCGCACTGCCAAAGGAATACCTCTCACCCGGAGAGATGCTCCTTCTCTACACGGGGGACAACAGCTACTATCCGTCAAGATACACAGGTTTCGGTTTCCAAAACAAATCTGGTTCCGTATTCATTTCAAAGGCAGGAAAGATCGTTGAGACTCTTGAATACGAAAATGTCCCCAACGGTTGCGCATACATAAGGAACTCAGACGGATCCTACTACTTCAGCAATGCCCTTTCACCGGGAAAACCAAATACTGCAAAAGGCGTAGATGAATTCCAAAAAGAGAACATGCCAGTGCCAAAGGGACTTGTAATAAACGAGGTCATGAGTTCAAACAACTCCTACCTTCCCCAGAACGGATACAAGTTCTACGACTGGATAGAGCTGTTCAACAACACAGGAGATACCATACTTCTATCCGATTACTGTCTTTCAACGGAACTCGGAACTACGGACCTTTACAGGCTGCCGGATGTTGAGCTTCAAGCAGGAGCTTTCTACATCATCATGTGCAGCGGAAATCCTGACCTTACCAATGACAGTTATTATCATGCCAACTTTAAGGTCAGCGGAACTGAGACCATATATCTATTTAAGAACTCAAAGCTTGAGGACTGTGTTTTCGTTACCAACATCCCATTAGGATACAGCTATGCAAGAGGAACTTCCTATGGATGGACCTATGCATCAAGACCCACACCCGGCAGCGGAAACAGCGAAGGATACAGGATGATGACACCCGATCCTACCATCGAACTTGAAGGCGGGATCTACAACAATACAGGAGGACTTAGCGTTGCCATAACAGGTCCCGGTACTATCTACTATACGACGGACGGATCTGCTCCGACCACAGGATCAAGAGTGTATACAGGTCCAATATGGGTCGGAAGATCAATGGTCATCAAAGCTGCATCCATAATGGACGGAGCAAGGCTTAGCAACGCGGTATGCAGCAGTTATATAGTCAACGATCCGCACAAAGTACCCGTGGTATCTTTGTCTCTGGACCCCTATCAATACAGCTATCTGTATGCAAATTACACGCTTGACACAAAGCTCAATGCATATTTTGAATTGTTTGAAGAGGACGGTTCTGTAAGCAGTCCATGCGGATTCGGTTTTTCAGGACTTACAGGAAGACGCTATAACAAAAAGAATATGGCTCTTAAATTCGACGGAGAATACGGAGCCAAAAATCTTGAATACAAGGTCTTTGACGATCTGAACTGCTCAAGTTTTGACAGTATAGTCTTAAGAGGCGGAAGCAACGCAGACTCCTCTCTTCCATGGAAAGACGAGTTTGCATCAGAACTTGCAAAGGACTGCCTCCTTACAAGAAAGAGCAAGACCATTGCCCTTTATATAAACGGCGCATACAAGGGTTTCTACAATATCAGGGAAAAGATCACTCCTAATATGATAGCCGAGAACTACAATGTAGATAAAACTCTTGTCAACATTTCAAGGTGGAACGGAGGAGTCGAAGCAGGAGAAGCCGTATGGCAGGACGTCATGAACTGGGCAAAGAGTCATGATCTGTCCTCAGATGCAAACTATCTTGAATTCTGCCGTATGGTCAATGTAACGGAGCTTTGCGACCTTTGGATATTCCAGATGTATATGAACAATCCTGACATATACAATATCAGGGTCTTTTCCCACCCTGATATAGACGGAGGAAGATGCAAGTTCATTTTCTTTGATCTTGACCTTGGTTTCTACGGTCCTGCAACGAACTATCTTACAGCAACCGTATTCAATCCATCGGGCTATGCTCAGGACCTTGCAGGCCACTATTATGACATAAGCGTAAACAACAACCTTCTTCGGAATTCTCAATTCAGGCAGCTGTTTCTCGAAAGACTGAGTTATCACCTTCACCACACTCTCTCAAATGAGAACGCAGTCGCTACTTTCGACTATTTCACATCGCTTTATGCTCCCGAAATAGAGAGAGATATGGCAGTAAACGGTTATTCCACGAGCTGGTATTACAGCAATATATATGAGTTCAGATATCTCATCTCCTACAGAGTATCTACTATGATGAGCTATGCGCAAAGTTTCTTCGGCCTTTCCTCATCAGAAATGAGATCTGTATTCGGAGACCTTTATTGACAGAAAGCTTGCTTAAGGGACCTTGAAGGGTCCCTTTTTTGATACAAAAAACAGAATGGCTAAAATAAACAAGTGAACATATTGAGTATTATTTGATATAATGAATTCGTGATCGAGTAAAGGAGGTCAAAATATGGCGAAAAAATCAGATACTCTTAAAGTAAGGCTCCTCGGTGGTTTTTCTGCAGTATATAACGGAAAAGATATTACAGACAGCAAACACAGCGTATCTCAGTTCACCATGCTTATGCAGCTGCTCCTTTACTACAGGACTACCGGTGTCAGCAGAAACCTCATGAAGGAGGTCCTTTTCAGCGACAGAGATATAGATGATGTCCAGCATGCCATGAGGAACATCATTTATAATGCAAAGAAAAGACTTAAAGCATCAGGACTTCCGGATGCGGATTATATAACCGTAGAGAACGGGACCTACTTTTGGACAGACAGGATCCATACAGTCACAGATACAGATGAAATAGAAAGGCTCTATGAGCTTGCCATGGAAGAGGACGACGAAGATGAAAAGCTGGCGTTCTTAAGTCAAGCCATACATGAATATGGAGGCGAATTCCTCTTCGGGCAAAGCGGAGCTCCGTGGGCAACAAGAGAAGGCATCAAATACAGAGAACTCTTGAGTCTGTGCATCGAAGAAGAAGCAAAGATCCTAAGGCAAAGGCTCATGTACAGAGAACTTCTCTCTCTTGGCGAGTATGCTTCTGAAGTAGACCCCTATGCAGAATGGGAGACATTATCTGTAGAAGCCCTCTCAGCTCTTGGGAGATTCAAGGAAGCCGAAGAACTTTGCGCTAATACTGTCGAAAAATATATAAACGAACACGGACAAAGAAATCCCGAATATGTAAGAGACCTGGCCAACAGGCTCAGCGCGGATATGGTCCACAGCTATGCTGACATTGCCAAGATACAGGAAGACCTGGCATCACCTGCAATGAGAGGAAAAGGCGGATTTTACTGCTCCTACCCTGTCTTCCAGGAAGTATACAGGACCTTGAGCAGGATGATGGAAAGACATGCAGACAAGTTTTTCCTCATGCTCTGCACTCTTATTGACAGCAAAGGAAATGTTATGGAACAAGGTCCAAAGCTTGAAGAACTTTCGCCAAGGCTCCAAAAGGCAATATCCATATCGATTCGTTATTCCGACACCGTAACTAAATACGGTAAAGGACAGTATCTGGTGCTCCTGACAAATACCAGCAGAGAAGACTGCGAGATAGTAAGAAGGAGGATCGACAAGAACTTTCTATCCCCAAGCCAAAGGACAGGCGTCGATTATCAGATAAACACTGCTATCATAACACCTGATCCCAAAATGTTCGGATGACCTGAGTATACAAAAACCGGCTCATTTTACTGAGCCGGTTTTTTTGATCGATATTTTTCACTATATTGCATTTGCTGCATCATAGGCTGTCTTTGTAGCATTGGAGATATCAGCTGTCCTTTCTCCCGAACAGTCCCCTATGAAAGTATACGGAACTGTCAATCCTTCAAGATCAGGCTTTACCTGCCTTGAACCTACAGCCATTACTACGAAGTTTGCGGGGATCTGTGTCTCAGGTCCTTCAGGATCGTTTACACTTACGCATACGATCTTGCCCGGTTCTATCCTTTTCAGCTGGGTGTTGACATACATCTTTATTCCGTATCTCTCATAGTTTGCCATCATATACGGCCTAATGGTAGCGCTTTCAGCTTTTGCGACCTTATCCATCATCTCTATGACAGATACCTTTTGACCGATGGATCCAAGGTACTCTGCAGTTTCAGCTCCTACCTGGCCGCCTCCTATAACTGCCACCTGACCGAAAACGACTTCCTTGTGATCGAGTACATCCCATGCGTTTACTACATGAGGGAGATCATATCCCGGCACCTTGACCGTTATGCAGGATGCGCCTGTTGCTACTAGAACATGATCGAAAGTATTGAGCGTTTCTATATCTGCAGACTTTCCCATATGGAACTCAACTCCAAGTTTCGGAAGCACTCTTTCATAGTATCTAAGGCTTCTGAACATCTCTTCCTTTCTGGGAGGTACTGCAGCCATGTTGATCTGGCCTCCTATGCGAAGTTCTTTTTCGAATACTTCTACATGATGGCCCTTTACTGCTGCAACTCTTGCTGCTTCAAGCCCTGCTATGCCTGCGCCGACTACAGCTACTCTCTTTTTAGTCTTTGCAGGAGTTATGCAGCGCTCAGCTTCATGTCCGTTTTCAGGATTGAGTACGCATTGTATATATGATGCACTCATGATGCTGTCTGTACATCCTTTGTTGCACATCATGCAAAGCCTTATCTCATCAGCTTTCCCTTCTGCGCATTTGTTCCCTATATCAGGATCGCAGATAAGGGGCCTTCCCATGGCAACGATATCAGCTTCACCATTGCAAAGTATAGCCTCCATAGCTTCAGGAGTAACTATCCTCGCTACCGCAGATGTTGGTATGGATACGACCTCCTTTATGCATTTATGAGCATACATGGAAGTGCCATAGGGCTGTATTCCCATGGGCGGGATGGTATCTGCAATGTTGCTCGTATGGTTTGCACCGGCAACATGTATCATATCGACTCCTTCTTTTTCAAGGATCTTTGCATACTCTATGGCCTCATCGAGAACAAGGCCTCCGTTCCCTCTTATTTCACCGTTTTCCATGGGGAGCCTTATTCCCAGCTTGTAATCGAGGATCATATCAGGAACTGCCTTTTTAATGGCTCTTACCATCTCTGTAGAGAATCTCGTCCTGTTCTCAAAGGATCCTCCGAACTCATCGGTCCTCTTGTTCAGCTTTGTTGAAAGAAGAACACCGTTCAGTCTGTCTCCATGTATCTGTATGACATCTATACCTGCCTTCTTTGCAAGTACTGCAGATGCTGCTGCCTGATCGATGAGGTGTCTGAGCTGCTCTGCTGTAGATTGGAAGGGGAAGGTCTCCATGCTGTCATGCATGAACTTTCTTGCAGCAGCATTGTCTGTCTTGTTGATCTCTACGAATTTTTCTACGTCAAATTCCCTGTAAAAAAGCTGGACTCCAAGCTTTGCTCCTGCTGCGTGACATGCATCGGCAAGTTTTTTGAACATAGGAATGTCTTCTTCGCTTGCTATCCTCATGCCAAATCCGGGGATACAGCTGACGTTTCCAAGAACTATATATCCGCATCCGCCTTCTGCTATCCTTTTGTAGAAATTAAAACTTCTTTCGCCAATGACTCCCCTTTCTTCATAGCCGGTAGTCATTGGCGGGAACATGATCCTGTTTTTAAAGGTCACGCCCTTGATGGTGATCGGTTCATTGATCTTCATAGTTTTCATTTACCTCTTTCTTATATACCTAAATAACAAAACCTTATTTATACCCAAAATTGCTTATGGCAAGAGTTGAATCTCTCCAGTGTTCTTTTACTTTTACAAAGAGCTCAAGATATACCTTGCTTCCGAGAAGCCCTTCTATCTCTTCTCTTGCAGACATGCCTATGCCTTTAAGCGTGTGTCCTTTCTTTCCTATGATGATGCCCTTGTGACTTTGCTTCTCGCAGTAAATTGCAGCATTTATTTTTGTCACTCTTGTCCCCTCTTCATAGGACTCTATTTCAACTGCGACTCCGTGTGGCACCTCTTCCTTTAGATACATAAGTATCTTTTCTCTGATTATCTCTGATACAAGAAATCTTTCCGGATGATCTGTGACCATATCAGGAGGAAAATACATAGGCCCTTCCTCTGCCTTTTCTTCCAGCTTCCTAAGAAGGACATCCACATTCTTTCCTTCGAGAGCATTTGTGCCTATGATATCGTCAAACATGCCCATCTCTTCGTACTGAGCATAGATGGAAGCAAATACATCCGGTTCGATCTTGTCTATCTTGTTTATGACAAGTATCTTCGGAGTCTTTACATCCTTAAGAGCATCTAAGATATACCTGTCTCCTGATCTGCCCTCTTCAAGGGGCGAATCCACAAGGAAGAGTATGGTATCGACTTCTTTGAAAGTACTTAAAGCAGTTTCAGTCATATAGCTGCCAAGAGCATTTTTTGGTTTATGTATTCCCGGAGTATCTATGAATACCAGCTGGCAAACAGGTTCTTCATCCCCCATACGGGTATAGATGCCTCTTATGGCATTTCTTGTTGTCTGCGCTTTATCACTGGTGATTGCGATCTTTTCTCCAAGAATGGAATTTAAAAGAGTCGACTTGCCTACATTAGGTCTTCCGACTATACCTACGAATCCTGATCTCATCTCGTGATACCAAGCTCTGTCATGACGAGCTCTTCCTTTTCTCTCATTTCTTTCTTTTCTTCTTCAACTTCATGGTCATAGCCAAGGAGATGAAATACTGAATGCACGAACAGATACATCAGCTCCCTTTCATAGGAGTGTCCATACTCTTCTGCCTGCTCCCTTGCCTTATCTGTGCAGATGACAACATCGCCAAGTTCTATGGATTCACCTTCTTCAAGGTCCTCTTCAGACGGGATCCCTCCTCTTTCATACATCGGAAAAGACAGCACATCAGTTGGTCTGTCTACTCCTCTGTACTGCCTGTTAAGCTCATGTATCTCTTCAAGATCGACAAAACTGACCGATAGTTCGCTGCTAAGGCAGACTCCTTCTTCTTTTAAGGCTACCTCTAAAGCTTTGTTCATCAGGACTTCAGTTTCCTCGTCCGGCATGTGATCTTCGTCAAAATATATATTCATCTATAGATCCTCGTTCCATTCGGGATGCTTTGCAAGATATCTGTCATAAGCATTGACTATGCGCCTTACAAGAGGATGCCTTACGACGTCAGTATCAGTAAGTTCACAGAATGCTATTCCTTCTACTCCTTTTAAAATGCGCATGGCATCTACAAGGCCTGAGCGTTTGCCTTTTGGAAGATCTATCTGAGTTACGTCACCTGTAACTATGACCTTAGAACCAAAGCCCATACGTGTAAGGAACATCTTCATCTGTTCTTTGGTCGCATTCTGCGCCTCATCCAGGATTATATATGCATTATCAAGAGTGCGTCCTCTCATATATGCAAGAGGAACAACCTCTATTACTTCCTTTTCCTTGAGTCTAAGAGCAGCTTCTCTTCCGAGCACATCATAAAGTGCATCGTAAAGAGGTCTAAGGTAAGGATCGACCTTTTCCTGAAGGTCACCGGGAAGGAAACCAAGGCGCTCGCCTGCTTCAACTGCAGGTCTTGCCAGGATGAGCTTTTCGACTTCTTTTCCCTTAAGAGCCGTAACTGCCATGGCAACTGCAATATATGTCTTTCCAGTACCTGCGGGACCCACACCAAAACAGATGTCATTCTTTTTGATGGCATCTACATAATCCTTTTGTCCTATGGTCTTGGGTTTGATGGGACGTCCCTTTACTGTATAGCAGATGACATCTCTTTGAAGATTGCTCTGAGTATATGAAACTCCTTCACCTGCAAGGGTTATTATGTAATTTACCTTTTGTTCATCAAGCTTTTGCCCGCTTTCGACCACCTTGAAAAGTTCGTTTATGACGAACTCTGCAGATTCAGGAGAATCACCCATTATGGATATCTCGTCTCCTCTGTAAGCGATCTTGACGTTACAGGCCTTTTCAACCAGTTTTAGATTGTAGTCGAAGACTCCGAAGACTTCGGATGGTTCGACCATTACGCTTGGTTTAATACGGATCTCACTCAATACTTGAAACCTCGATCATTCTTAAAAACGAGCCGCATACTGCGGCACTATACATGCTCTATGATTATATCAGAAAAGAGCTGTAAATATCAGTATATAGACGCAAATAAAATCCTTGCAAATTTGTTCTTTCGATTATATAATAGATGATGTTCTTGTCTGAACGAGTAAGGAGGTGAATGTCATGGCACAAGTTACCGTCAGAGATGGTGAGAACCTTGAAAACGCTCTTAAGAGATTCAAGAGATCCTGCGCAAGAGATGGAATCATGGCTGAACTCCGCAAGAGAGAATGCTACGAAAAGCCAAGCGTAAGAGCTAAGAAAAAGTCAGAAGCAGCACGTAAGAAGGCTAAGCAAAGATACTAATTTCTCACTGAAAAAGAACAGACCCAAAGGAAGTTTCCCTTGGGTCTTTTTTTCTTCATTCCTCTACACTATATGGCCTTTGACGCCGTCCCTGAAAACTTCATCTATATGTATATCATAGAATTCGTTTTCTTTGCATTCACCATTTGTATATACCATAGAAAAGTTGCTTGCGTGCCCTTTCCAATATCCCTTTTCCCTCTCTTCTATAAGGACTCTTTGAACGGTGCCCTTAAGAGATCCCATGAATTTGAGGCTTTCTTCATCTGCAAGTTTTGAAAGGATCTTGTTTCTTTCCTTTTTTACTGCCGGATCTATCTGCTCCATTTCAGCAGCAGGAGTATAGAGCCTTACTGAATAAGGAAAACCGTGGACATGGATGAAACCTACCCTTCTTACAAGTTCGAGAGACTCTTTGAAATCATCCTCGTCCTCTCCCGGAAAACCGACTATGATATCAGTCGTTATGCCGTAATGAGGATCGAAGTCTTTAAATGTCTTTACCATGCCAAGGTAGTCATCTTTAGTATAGTGCCTGTTCATAAGCTTTAGGACCTTGTCGCTGCCTGACTGCGCAGACAGATGGACATGGTGGGCAAGTTTTTCGTATTTCAAAAGCTTTGCGATATAGTTTGCATCGACGACTGTTGGTTCCATACTTCCAAGGCGTATACGAAAATCTCCCGGTATATCGTTAAGAGTCTTTACAAGCTTTTCAAGATCTCCGCCAAAGCCTTTTTCTGTTCCGTAAAGAGCAGTATTGATGCCTGTCAGCACTATTTCTTTGTATCCCTTGTTTATGAGCTCTATTGCTTCTTTTTTGACGCTTTCTATGGGCCGTGATCTGACAGGGCCTCTTGCATAAGGGATGACGCAGTAGGAGCAGAATCTGTTGCAGCCGTCTTCGATCTTGATGAGAGCTCTTGTGCGGCTTTCGTTGCCTGTGACTTCTCCGAGTTCTCTGTAGCTTTCTTCTGTTATTGGGCAGGCAGGCATGCCGTAACTTCCATCTCTTTTTAAAAGAAGTCCGTAATCCCTGCTTTCCTTTATGAGGTTCCTCTTTTCTCTGTCTTTAAGAAACTCTTCTGCAAGCTCTACAGCTCTGTCCTTTTCTGTAGTTCCGAGGACAATATCTGCTTCTTCTATTTTCTCTACTGCTAAAGGGTTTGTCTGAGGATAACATCCCATGAGTATGACTACAGCATCAGGATTTTCCTTCTTGACCTTCCTTACATACTGCCTTGACTTTCTGTCAGCCATAGAAGTGACGCTGCAGCTGTTGACTACATAAATATCGGCCTTTTCGTCCTCTTCTGCGATCGAATAACCGTAGCGTTTAAAGCTCTCCGCCACGGCCTGCGTCTCATATTGATTTACTTTGCAACCAAGTGTATAAAATGCTACTTTCTTCATAGTACGGATTGTACCACATTATGATATACTTTTAATAGAAAAAGAAGTGAATCGAAAGGACAAACCTATGAACATGTATCCTCGTCCGCAAATGAAAAGAGACAGTTGGCAAAGTCTTGATGGAGAATGGATGCTTAACGGAGCTTCCATCAATGTCCCCTACCCGCCCCAGGCTCCTGCTTCGGGTTTTGCAGGAGATAAGAATGCTGCTCATCTTTCTTACTACAAAGCATTTGATTTCAAAAAAGAAAACGACAGGGTCCTCCTTCATTTCGGAGCAGTAGATCAGGTCGCATCCGTTTCTCTTAACGGAGTCCTCGTAGGTACTCACGAAGGAGGCTATCTTCCCTTTGAATTCGATGTAACGGACTATGTCTTAGAAGGTGTAAACGAGCTTACAGTAGAATGTGAAGACAGTCTCGACCACTACTATCCCTACGGAAAACAGACAAAGAAACCGGGAGGTATGTGGTATACGCCCTTTTCAGGCATATGGAAGAGCGTATGGATCGAACAGGTGCCGGAAGGATATATAAAGGATATAAAGATAAAGCCTGACCTTAAAGGCGCTACTCTTGATATAGACGGAGAGATACAAAGGATAGATATAGAAGACCCCCATCTTTGGACTCCTGAAGATCCTTACCTTTACACAAAGACCATAGAAAGAGGAAAAGATAAGGTCGAGATATATTTTGGCCTAAGGACCATAGAAATCAAAGAGATAAACGGAACAAACAGAGTAATCTTAAACGGAAAGCCTGTATTCCTCCACGGAATACTTGATCAAGGCTACTATGTTCCCGGTCTTTGCACCGCGACCCCTGAAGAATACGAAAAAGACATACTTACCATGAAGTCTCTTGGGTTCAATATGCTAAGGAAACATATAAAGATAGAAGACGAAAGCTTCTATTACCTTTGCGACAAGCACGGCATGCTCGTAATGCAGGATATGGTCAATAACGGAGAATACAGATTCTTTAAAGATACTTTCCTTGCCACTTTAGGATTCAATATGAGCGATAAGACAGGTTTTGATGAAAAGAGGAAAGAATTCTGGGTAAAGCACTCAAAGGAAACCATGGAGATGCTTTACGATCATCCTTGCATCATTGCCTACACTCTCTTTAATGAGGGCTGGGGGCAGTTCGAAAGCGATGCTGCATATACCATGCTAAAAAGCGTTGATGATACCAGGCTCTTTGATTCCACATCCGGCTGGTTCCCTCAGAATTTGAGCGACTTTGACAGTGTACATATTTATTTCAGACTCACTGAGATAACACCAAAAGAAAGACCTGCGCTCCTCTCTGAATTCGGTGGATACTCATATGCTGTAGACGGTCACAGATCCACAAAAAAGACCTACGGCTACGGCGGATGCAGATCAAAAGAAGACCTGACCCAAAAGATCCTTACCTCTTATGAAAGGATGGTCATCCCTGCAATAGAAAAAGGTCTTTGCGGAAGTATCTATACACAGGTGTCAGATATCGAAGACGAGATCAACGGAATGATGACCTATGACAGAGAGGTGCTCAAGGTCAAAGAGGACGATATCAGATCTGTTTCTGAAAAGATAAAGGAAGAGATAAAAAAAGCAGGTCTTGATAATTAAAGTTGATATTTAAGGAAAAGGAGTCACTGCCCAGGTATAAAAAAGGATGGTCCCAAAACTTTTGAGACCATCTGTTTTTTTAATCAAAGAAGTCTTTTACTTTATCTGCAAAACTCTTTTTCTTTGCGTAGGAACCCTCTTCAGGCTTTACTTCGCCAAATTCTCTTATGAGCTCCTTTTGACGATTTGAAAGTCTCGTTGGTACCTCAAGATTTACTTCTACATACATATCTCCCATCCTGCCTGTATTGAGAGCTGCTATACCCTTGCCTTTGACTCTCAGGACAGTTCCGGGCTGCGTGCCTGCAGGGATCTTGCATGTGATCTTTTCCTTAAGACTTGGGATGGTTATTTCATCACCAAGGGCTGCCTGAGTAAATGTGATAGGAACCGTTATCCAAAGGTCGTTTCCTTTTCTCTTTAGATAATCATGGGAAGTAACAGTCAGTATGAGGAAGAGATCTCCTGCAGATCCTCCGCGAAGTCCGGGCTCGCCCTGACCTCTTAGGGTTATGACAGAATTGGTATCAACGCCTGCAGGAATATCCACATTCATGTTCACTGTCTTATTGACAGTACCGCTTCCAAAGCATTTGTCACACTTTGTATCTATGACAAAGCCTTTGCCGTTACATGTAGGACAGGTCCCTGTCCTTCTCATGGTACCAAGGATAGATTGCTGCACTGTAGTAGCAGTACCTGTACCGTTGCACTGTGGACAGGTATGCTTTGCTGTTCCGTCCTTTGCTCCTGTTCCTTTGCAGGCTTCGCACTCGCAATCCTTTGTGATCTTTATCTTTTTCTTTACACCGAATGCAGCCTCTTCGAAACTGATGGTCATGCGCTTTTGTATATCTGCGCCGCGCCTTGGACCTGTTCTTGAGCTTGTATATGAAGACCCGCCGCCCGTAAACATGTTGAAAATGTCTCCAAGATCGTCGAATCCGAAATCGCTTCCTGAAAATCCTCTGAATCCTGATGAACCGCCGAATCCTGAGAATCCGCCGCCGTCTCCTGCCCCATATGATGGATCCACTCCTGCAAATCCAAAACGGTCATACTTAGCCTTTTTATCCGGATCCGAAAGGATGGAATAGGCCTCGTTGACCTCTTTGAATTTTTCTTCTGCCGAAGCATCACCCGGATTTCTGTCCGGGTGATACTTCATGGCCATTTTGTGGAATGCTGATTTTATCTCGTCTGCCGAGGCCCCTTTATTTATACCGAGGACCTCGTAGTAATCTTTTTTATCTGCCATTTTTTCCTTTAGTCGTCGACTACCTCAAAGTCAGCGTCTACGACATTATCATCTTTCTTTGTTTCCTGCTGAGGCTGCTCCTGTGTAAAGCCCTGTCCTCCGAAGTTCTGAGCTCCCATATCAGGTCCTGCCTGTGCGCCCTGTGCTGCCTGAGCCTGTTCATAGAGCTTTGTGGATATGACGTGATACTCATTTGTGAGAGCTTCCATCTTTGATTTGATCTCTTCAGTGGTGCCTGCGTTGAGGGCTTTCTGGAGTTCGTCCTTTGCAGCTGTGATCTTTGATACTTCTTCAGGAGAAAGCTTTCCTTCAAGATCCTTAAGGTTCTTCTCTGTCTCATAAACAAGAGTTTCAGCCTGGTTCTTTACTTCTATGCCTTCCTTCTTTGCCTTATCTTCTGCAGCGTACTGCTCAGCTTCTTTGACCTTTGCATTGATCTCTTCTTCAGAGAGCTTTGTAGAAGATGTGATGGTGATGTTCTGGCTCTTTCCTGTACCAAGATCCTTTGCGCTTACATTTACGATACCGTTTGCATCGATATCGAATGTGACTTCGATCTGTGGGATACCACGTGGCGCCGGAGGGATCCCTGAAAGCTGGAAGCGGCCGAGTGTGATATTGTCAGCTGCCATCTGTCTTTCGCCCTGCATTACGTGGATATCTACTGCTGTCTGGTTATCTGCAGCTGTAGAGAAGATCTGGCTCTTCTTTGTAGGGATCGTAGTATTCCTTTCGATAAGTCTTGTTGCAACTCCGCCCAAGGTCTCGATGGAAAGCGAAAGCGGTGTAACATCAAGAAGAAGTATATCGTTTACTTCGCCGGTTAAAACGCCTGCCTGGATAGCTGCGCCTGCTGCAACGCATTCATCAGGGTTGATGCCCTTGAATGGCTCTTTGCCGGAGACCTGTCTTACGCATTCCTGAACTGCAGGGATCCTTGTGGAACCACCGACAAGTATTACCTTGCTAAGGTCTGCTGTTGTGACGCCGGCGTCCTGCATAGCCTTCTTCATAGGCTCTATGGTCCTGTCTACAAGGTGCTTCGTAAGCTGTTCGAACTTAGCTCTTGTAAGGTCCATGTTGATGTGGAGAGGTTCTCCGTTATTTACTGTGATGTATGGAAGGTTGATGTTTGTTGTCTGGCTTGAAGAAAGCTCCTTCTTTGCTTTTTCTGCAGCTTCCTTGAGTCTTTGCATTGCCATCTTGTCGTTTCTAAGATCGACTCCGTTTTCCTTTGCGAACTCATCTGCAATGTAGTTCATAAGAACGTTATCGAAGTCATCTCCGCCGAGCTTTGTATCGCCGTTTGTTGCAAGAACTTCGAATACTCCGTCGCCGAGCTGAAGGATGGAAACATCGAATGTACCGCCGCCAAGGTCGTATACCAGGATCTTCTGTGATCCTTCTGCTTTATCAAGGCCGTATGCAAGGGCTGCTGCCGTAGGCTCGTTTACGATCCTCTTTACATCGAGTCCTGCGATCTTTCCTGCGTCCTTTGTTGCCTGCTTCTGGCTGTCAGAGAAGTATGCAGGAACTGTGATGACTGCTTCTGTTACCTTCTGTCCGAGATAGCTTTCCGCATCAGCTTTGAGCTTTGAAAGGATCATAGCTGAAATGTCCTGCGGTGTATATGTCTTTCCGTCGATGCTGACAGTGTAGTTAGAACCCATATGTCTCTTGATGGAAGAGATCGTTCTGTCAGGGTTGGTTATTGCCTGATGCTTTGCTGTTTCACCGACAAGTCTTTCTCCGCCCTTTGTAAAACCTACTACTGACGGTGTCGTTCTGTTTCCTTCTGCGTTAGTGATGACTACGGGGTCTCCGCCTTCAAGTACTGCTACGCAGCTATTTGTTGTTCCAAGGTCTATTCCTATAACTTTTCCCATTTTATATTCCTCCTTATTGTGATACGACGACCATTGCCGGACGTATCACCTTATCGTTCAATGTATAACCTTTTTTTATAACTTCGGCGACCATATCGCTCTCCATGCCTTCAACAGGCATCATCTGTATAGCCATATGGACTACCGGATCAAACTTTTCTCCCTTTGCAGGTATCTCTTTGACGTGGTTTTTATCAAGGACTGCAAGGAACTGCTTGTATATGAGCTCTATACCGTCTGCAAACTTGTCATTTTCAGGCTTTGTCTGCATAGCTCTTTCGAAATTGTCTATGACTTCAAGGAGCCCTTCTATGAACTTCGCATTGGCATTCTGATAGATCTCTTCCTTTTCCTTTATGGTCCTGTTCCTGTAGTTCTGATATTCGGCAGTGACTCTGAGCCATCTGTCGTAATAGTCTATTGCTTCAGTTTCAGGAGCAGCTTCCTCTTTAGTATCCTGAGGTTCAGTCTTTGTTTCAGCGCTTTCGCTTTGAGTCTCTTCAGCTTTTGCTTCTTCACATTCTTCTGATCCTTGAGTTTTTTCTTCCTCTATATCAGGTCCTGTTTCCTCACAAGTGACTTTTTCATCTTCAGTCATCTTTTACTTCTCCTTCTATCTCAAATGTATCATTGAGATTATTAGTTATATATTTTATGACCGATGTTACTTCATCGTATTTCATACGTTTTGGTCCCAGGACTCCTAAGCGCCCTACCAGTTTTCCGTTGACCTTGTAGTCTGCAGTGATCAGTGCAAAATCCTTAAGGTCAGGAGAATTCTCATCTCCTATTGTTACAACTACACCGTCGTCTCTGTTTACAAGTACCTGAGAGAACTTATCCTTGTCTGTAACGAGATCATATACATCCTTTACCTTCTCCACATCGTTGAACTCAGGAAGTGCGAACACATTGCTGTAGCCGTTTACATAAAGATCCACATCCAGCATCTTTTCAAGAGTCTTGATGAATCCGGGAACTACCGAGCTGCTCATTGCTGACAGCTGCGGAAGATCTCTTTCGAACTCTTCCATAATATCCTGAGTAAGTATGGCGCTTACGCTTTGGCCGCTGTAATTGTGAGTCGCTGCCTTTGACATAAGGACAAGATTATCTTCAGTATAGTCGCAGTTGACTCTGATGGCTGTATTGCTCACCTTGCCGTTTTCGCAGACTATCATAAGTACTACAGATGTCTCATCCACAGGCAGGAAGTTTATATATTTGATCTTGTTCTCCGTTTTCGGCGTTACAGCAAAGGATACAAGATTAGTCATCTCAGAAAGTACTTTTGATGCGTGCTCGAGAGTCTTGTCAAGTTCTTCCGATCCTTGCTCGAGCTTTTCTTTTATGACTTCCTTTTCTTCATCAGAAAGTTCAGACCTGCTCATAAGTTCATCCACATAGAGCCTGTATGCCTTGTCTGAAGGAACTCTTCCTGCAGATGTATGAGGATGTGTAAGATATCCCATCTCTTCAAGATCTGACATCTCGTTCCTTATAGTGGCAGGACTTACGTCTATATCCTCCCTCTTTGAAAGAGTCCTTGAACCTATTGGTTCTGCTGAATTGATGAAGTCTGCAACAACAGCCTGGAGTATTTTTAATTTTCTGTCGTTCAGTTCCATAACTGTACCTTTAAAGCCTAGCTTTTATCTTTCTTGTTAGCACTCCAAACATCTGAGTGCTAACATCGTATTAAATATACCCCCATGGTCTTCCTTTGTCAAGCATATGAATGTGTAAATATGGTGAACTGACAGCTTTAAGATAAATAGCAAGGACCCCATGAAAAAATATGCTCTGCATCTTAAAAACTTCATCCATTTCGTTGACACATAAGCCTTCCGATGATAATATAAGGCGACCTTTAAATATGGTTCAGAGAAGCCATCAAGGACAGCGATAACTTATGATGCATTTTGCATACCTTTGATTTTTGATGCTGCTTTCCTTGATGGAAAACAGCATTTTTTTGGAGAAGATCACGAGTATGAGATACTGCAGCAAAGACATTTTAAAAAAGATCGCAAGAGAAGAGCTGAGCGCAAAGGATATCCTTTCTTTTGCCTCTTCTGTAGACAACGGACCAGTAATATTGCCCGGACTCGCGGATGTTCATGTTCATCTGCGTGAGCCGGGTTTTTCATATAAAGAGACGATCTATACAGGGTCAAGAGCAGCTGCAAGGGGCGGCTATACAGCAGTCTGCACCATGCCTAATCTCTCCCCCGTTCCTGACAGCATAGAACATCTGAAAGTGCAAACAGACATCATAGAAAGAGATTCCGTCATAAATATCTACCCCTACGGGTCCATAACCGTAAATGAAGAAGGAAAAGAACTTTCAGACATGGACGGCCTCGCGCCCTATGTGATCGCATTTTCAGATGACGGCAAGGGAGTGCAGACAGGCGATATGATGAAAAAGGCCATGGAAAAGGCAAAGAGCCTTGGTAAGATGGTCGTTGCGCACTGCGAAGTAAATGAGCTTCTCGAAGGAGGATATATACATAAAGGAAGTTATGCCTTTGAGCATGGACATAAAGGTATATGCTCAGAATCAGAATGGAAGCAGATAGAAAGGGATATAAAGCTGTCTGAAGAGACGGGATGTCCCTACCATGTCTGCCACATATCTACAAAAGAGAGCGTCCAGCTCATAAGAGATGCAAAGAAAAGCGGCATAGACGTAAGCTGCGAGACAGGTCCTCACTACCTGCTCCTTGATGACAGTTTCCTAAAAGAAGACGGAAAGTTCAAGATGAATCCGCCTCTCAGAGACAAAAGCGACAGAGAAGCGCTTCTTGAAGGCATCATAGACGGCACCATAGATGTGATAGCAACAGATCATGCGCCTCACAGCAAAGAAGAAAAATCAAGAGGACTTGAAAAAAGCGCTATGGGCATAGTAGGAATAGAAACAGCCTTCCCTCTCCTTTATACATACCTTGTTAAAGAAGGAGTGATCTCTATGGACAGGCTCCTCGAGCTCCTTCACTATGCTCCCTTAAGAAGATTCGGCATACCGGATAAAGGAGACTTTACAGTTTTCGATCTAAACAAAGAGTATGTCATAGACCCAAGTGAGTTCCTTTCAAAGGGAAGGAGCACTCCCTTCGAAGGAAGAAAAGTCTTCGGAAGATGCCTACTTACAGTATGCAATGAAAAAATAGCATATATAGATAAGGAATATATAAACGCCCTTTAGATAAAGAGAGGAAAAAATGAAACAGTCAGTATTCACCATAATAGAAAATGCTCAGATAGCGCCGGGCGTAATGAGGATGAAACTGCTCGGTGATACGAGCCATATAAAAGGTCCCGGACAGTTCATCAACATAAAAATAGACGGTACATATCTGAGAAGACCGATTTCAGTATGCGATCTTAATAAAGACGCTGTCACCATCATCTACAAGGTGGTCGGAAAAGGAACAAAGATCCTTTCTGAAATGAAAATAAGGGATAAGCTCGATATACTCACAGGCCTTGGGAACGGATATGACCTTTCCCTTTCAGGAGATTCCCCTCTCCTTCTCGGAGGCGGCGTAGGAGTCCCTCCTCTTTACTGGCTTGCAAAGGAACTTAAAGCTCAGGGCAAAAACGTAAAAGCTATCCTTGGTTTCAATAAAAAAGAAGAGATATTCTATGAAGACGAATTCAAAGCTTTAGGCGTTGAAACATATATCACTACTGCTGACGGAAGCTATGGCATAAAAGGTTTCGTGACGGACGCAATGAAGGATATGTATCATAGCTACATATATACCTGCGGTCCTGAACCCATGCTCAAAGCAGTATACAAGGCATCGAAAACATCAGGACAGTTCAGCTTTGAAAGAAGGATGGGATGCGGATTCGGAGCATGCATGGGATGTTCGTGCAAGACCATAACAGGCTACAAGCGCATATGCAAGGAAGGCCCTGTCATGTTTAAGGAGGAGATATTATGGGAAGATTAAGCGTAGATCTTTGCGGGATCGAAATAGACAACCCCATCATCCCCGCATCCGGAACCTTCGGATACGGATATGAATTTGCACAAGTTTACGATATAAACGAACTCGGGACCTTCTCCTTTAAAGGAACGACAAAAGAAGAAAGGTTCGGCAACATGGGAACAAGGATAGCAGAGACCCCTTCGGGACTTCTCAATGCCGTGGGTCTTCAGAATCCGGGAGTCGAAAAAGTCATAAGCGAAGAGCTCCCAAAACTAAAGAAGGTCTTTTCAAAACCGGTAATGGCAAATGTAAGCGGATTCTCCGTAGATGAATATGTATATATTTGCGAAAAGCTCGATAAAGAAGAACAGGTGGGATGGCTTGAAGTAAATATTAGCTGCCCAAATGTACACGGCGGAGGCATGAGTTTTGGAACAGATCCTTCTGCAGCAAAGGAAGTCACAAAAGCTGTAAAAGCTGTCACTACAAAACCGGTCATAGTAAAACTGTCACCTAACGTCACAGACATAGTTTCCATTGCAAAGGCCTGTGAAGAAGGAGGCGCCGACGGAGTAAGCCTCATCAATACTCTCCTCTCCATGAGGATAGACATAAAGACAAGAAAGCCTGTAATAGGAAATATAACAGGAGGCCTTTCAGGCGCCGCCATATTCCCTCTTGCAGTCAGAATGGTATATCAGGTCTCAAAGGCTGTGAATATACCTGTAGTAGGTCTTGGTGGTATATCCAGCGCTGAAGATGTGATCGAAATGATGATGGCAGGCGCTGCTGCTGTTCAGATAGGAGCTGCAAACCTAATCGATCCATGGGCAAGCAAGAACATAATAGAAGATCTGCCAAAGGCCATGGATAAGCTTGGCATAAAGGATATCAAAGATATCATCGGAGCGGCTCACTAAAATACAGTCAATAATTATCAAGATAAATTGGAGGAACAAAAATGAAAAGAGATGTTATCATCGCATGCGATTTCTCAAGCAGAGAAGAGACCCTTGCCTTCCTCGACAAATTCGAAGAAGAAAAGCCCTTTGTCAAAATAGGTATGGAACTTTTCTATTCCACAGGTCCTGAGCTTGTAAGGGAGATAAAGAAAAGGGGACACAAGATCTTCCTGGATCTTAAACTCCACGATATACCAAATACAGTAAAGAAGGCCATGAGAGCTCTCTCGAACCTTGACGTAGACATATGCGACCTTCATGCAGCAGGAGGCATCGAGATGATGAAAACTGCAGTGGAAGGTCTGACAAGACCGGACGGAACAAGGCCACTTCTCATAGGAATAACAGTGCTCACATCCATAAACCAGGATACCCTTGAAAACCAGCTCAAGATAGAAAGACCTCTTCCTGAAGTAGTAAAGGACTATGCAAAGAATGCAAAAGAAGCAGGACTTGACGGAATAGTATGCTCCCCTCTTGAAGCAGGAATGGTCCATGAAGTATGCGGTGATGAGTTCCTTACAGTAACTCCAGGCATAAGATTTGCAGATGACAGCAAGGGCGACCAGCAAAGAGTCACAACACCTGCAAAAGCAAAAGAGATAGGATCTAACTTCATAGTTGTCGGAAGATCCATAACAGGAGCTGAAGATCCTGTTGCAGCATACAGAAGATGCGTAGAAGAATTCTGCTAAAAAGTAATGAAACATATATAAAGGAGATGCAAAAATGAAAGAACTCATAGCAAAAGACCTTTTATCCATAGGAGCAGTTTTTTTGAGCCCTGATAAACCATTCACATGGGCCAGCGGTATAAAGAGCCCTATCTACTGCGATAACAGGCTCACACTCACAGCGCCAAACGTAAGAAACGATATAGAAAACGGTCTTGCAAAGACCGTCAAGGAAAAATTCCCGGAAGCAGAAGTACTCATGGGAACATCCACTGCAGGTATAGCCCATGCCGCTATAACCGCCCATATCCTCGATATGCCTATGGGCTATGTAAGGAGCGGAGCAAAGGATCACGGCAGACAGAACCAGATCGAAGGAAAACTTGAAAAAGGACAAAAGGTAGTGGTCATTGAAGACCTCATCTCCACAGGCGGAAGCGTCCTTGAAGTTGTGAACGTACTAAGAGAAGCCAGCGCTGAAGTACTCGGCATCGCAAGCATATATACGTACGGAATGAAAAAAGGCCTCGACAGGATGGCTGAAGCAAACGTAGTCAACTATTCTCTTACAGACTTCGACACTACAGTAGAAGTAGCAGCAAGAGAAGGATATATAAAAGAAGAAGACAAAGAAAGACTCATAGCATTCAGGAATGATCCTTCCGATGAAAGCTGGATCAAAGGAGATAAATAAATGAGAAATGTTCTCGATACGATGGACCTTACAACAGAAGAACTGGATAAGCTCATAGCCACAGCTCTTGATATCATAAAGGATCCAAAGAAATATTCAGAAGTATGCAAAGGAAAGAAGCTTGCTACCCTCTTCTTTGAACCGTCTACAAGGACAAGACTTTCCTTTGAAGCGGCAATGTATGAACTCGGAGGAAATGTCATCGGCTTTTCCGAAGCATCATCAAGCTCTGCATCAAAGGGAGAAAGCGTAGCAGATACAGTAAGAGTAGTAAGCAACTATGCAGACATCATAGCCATGAGACATCCAAAGGAAGGAGCTCCCTTAGTAGCCATAAGGAATGCTTCTATTCCTGTGATCAACGCAGGAGACGGCGGTCATCATCATCCCACTCAGACTCTTGCAGACCTTCTCACCATATACAGAGAAAAAGGAAGCTTTGAAAACTTGACTATAGGGCTTTGCGGAGACCTTAAATACGGAAGGACTGTTCATTCCCTTGTAAATGCCATGTCAAGGTACAAGGGCGTAAAGTTCATTTTCATTTCGCCAAAGGAGCTCAGCTTTCCTCAGTACATAATCAAGGATATCCTCGAGCCTTCCAATATACCATACGAAGAAGTGACCAGCCTTGAAGACGCAATGCCATCCCTTGATATCCTCTACATGACCAGGATACAAAGGGAAAGATTTGAAGACCTAAGCGTGTATGAAAGACTGAAAGACAGCTACATACTCACACCTGAAAAGCTCACTGCAGCAAAGAGCGATATGTGCATACTCCACCCTCTTCCAAGGGTCAATGAGATATCAGTAGCAGTAGATGAAGATCCAAGAGCTAAATATTTCGTTCAGACTTTAAACGGAAAGTATATGCGTATGGCTCTCATTTTAAGCCTCCTTGGTTTTGGAGAACTCGATACATCAGACGAGAGCTGCAAACTCCAAAAGAACGGTGGGAACGGCCATATCGAAAAGAGCTCAATAGTATATGGAAAACACAGATGCACTAATCCAAGATGCATAACTACAACAGAGCAAGAACTCAAACAGGAATTCTTCCTTGCAGATCCTGAAAAGGAAATATTCAGATGTGTATATTGCGAAAGCGATGCACAGTAAGAAAAGAGATAAAAAAGATGAAAAGAACAGATATCAAAAAAATACTTATCATAGGATCCGGTCCAATAGTAATTGGACAGGCAGCTGAATTCGACTACGCAGGTACACAGGCCTGCCTTGCTCTGAAAGAGGAAGGATACAAGGTCATACTTGTTAATTCCAACCCTGCAACGATCATGACAGACACCTCCATTGCAGATAAGGTATACATGGAGCCTCTGACCCTTGAATATGTAGCTAAGATCATAAGGTACGAAAGACCCGATGCCATAATCCCCGGCATAGGCGGACAGACAGGTCTTAACCTTGCAATGCAGCTCAAGAAAAAAGGAGTCCTTGACGAATGCCGCGTAGAGCTCCTTGGTACCAGCAGCGAGAGCATAGAAAAAGCAGAAGACAGAGAGCTCTTTAAGGAAATGTGCATGTCCATAGGAGAGCCTGTCATACCATCTGAGATAACCTATGATCTTGAGCATGCCAAGGAAGCAGCAAAAAGGATAGGTTATCCTGTCGTACTTCGCCCTGCTTTTACCTTAGGAGGTACAGGCGGCGGCTTTGCAAATAATGAAGAAGAACTTATGGACATAGGAAAGAATGCATTCATACTCTCCCCTGTTCACCAGGTCCTCATCGAAAAGAGCGTAAAGGGTTACAAGGAGATAGAATTCGAAGTCATGAGAGACGGTGAAGACAATGCCATCACCATCTGCGGAATGGAAAATGTTGACCCTGTAGGAGTTCATACAGGAGACTCAATAGTAGTAGCCCCTATCCTCTCCTTATCAAAAGAGGATATGAAGATGCTCAATGACAGTGCAATCAAGATCATCAGAGAGCTTAAGATCTGCGGAGGCTGCAATGTACAGTTCGCACTCGATCCAAATTCAAGCAAGTATTATCTTATAGAAGTAAACCCAAGAGTCTCTAGGTCCTCAGCTCTTGCATCAAAGGCATCGGGATACCCCATAGCAAGAGTCACAGCAAAGATCGCAACAGGCATGTCTCTTTCAGAGATCCCGGTTGCAGGAGGCTTTGCTTCAACAGAGCCCTCTCTTGACTATATAGTAGCTAAGTTCCCCCGATTCCCCTTTGACAAGTTCACAGGAGTACCAAATGTTCTTGGCACTCAGATGAAAGCTACAGGAGAAGTCATGGGCATAGGCACGACTCTCGAAGAATGCATGCTCAAATCTGTAAGATCCCTTGAAATAGGAGCTCATCATTTCCACATCGCAAAATTCGATGACTATACAGAAGACGAGCTTCTCAAATACATCGAAGAATTCCATGACGACAACGTATTTGCAATATTTGGGCTCTTAAGAAAAGGCGTATCCATAGAAAAGCTACATAAAGTCTCCATGATAACAGAGCTCTTCCTTAAGTCATTCAAAAAGATCGTCGATATGGAGAATATCCTAAGACAATACAAGGATGAGGATACTTTAAGAGCTGCTAAGATCATGGGATTCTCAGATAGGTTCATCGCTTCTTCCTGGGGGATGAGCGAACTTGATGTTTATGCCATGAGAAAAGAAAACGGCATAGTACCTGCTTTCTCCATGGTAGATACTCTCCATACAGGCAAGTATATCGCCTATCTTTATTCTACATACAGCGGAAAGAATGAGTCGCGCCTCAGTGACAAGAAAAAGATCATCGTGCTTGGCGCAGGTCCCATACGTATAGGCCAGGGCGTAGAATTCGACTATTCGACTGTACATGCAGTACAGACCATAAGAAGAGCCGGTTATGAAGCAATAATCATAAACAATAACCCTGAGACAGTATCCACTGACTATACTACATCAGACAAACTCTATTTCGACCCATTGACCCCTGAAGATGTCATGGAGATCATAGATTACGAAAAACCTGACGGAGTCATCGTGACTCTTGGCGGACAGACAGCTATAAACCTGGCTCAGCCTCTTGCAGACAGAGGTGTAAGGCTCATTGGAACGGACTGCGATGCTATAGACAGAGCTGAAAACAGAGAAAGTTTTGAAGAGGTCTTAAAGACACTTAATATCCCTCAGCCTCAAGGAAGAGCAGTCACGACCATAGAAGACGGTCTCAAAGCAGCAAACGAGGTAGGATATCCTGTGCTCGTAAGACCGAGTTTCGTTCTCGGCGGAAGAGCCATGGAAATAGTCGCAAATGACGAAATGCTAAAGCACTATCTTAAGAATGCTGTAGAGATAGATGCAGACAAGCCGGTCCTTGTTGACCACTATATCCAGGGAAAAGAAGTCGAAGTCGACGCCATATGCGACGGTTGCGACGTATTCGTTCCTGGTATCATGGAACTTGTAGAAAGAACGGGAGTACATTCCGGAGACTCCATCAGTGTTTATCCTTCCTACTCTATTTCTGATAAAGTCAAAGGAACTATACTTCAGTATGCAAAGAAACTTGGCCTTGGCATAGGCATAATAGGACTTTTCAACATACAGTTCATAGTCGACAGCAAGGATGACGTATATATCATCGAAGTCAACCCAAGGTCCTCAAGAACAGTTCCATTCCTATCAAAGGCTACAGGATACTCTCTTGCAGATATAGCAACAGATATCATACTCGGAAAGAGCCTTAAAGAACAAGGCATCTTCGGCATCTATCCTGATGAAAAGAAGCGTCACTATGTAAAGGTGCCTGTATTCTCTTCAAACAAGATCAAAGGACTCGATGTTTACCTATCGCCTGAGATGAAATCAACAGGAGAAGCCATAGGATATGACAGCTCCCTTCCAAGAGCTCTTTACAAAGCACTTCAGGCATCAGGAATGAAGCTTCAAAACTACGGCACTGTAGTAGTCACGCTGGCAGACGAGGATAAAGCGGAAGCCCTTCCCATGGTCAGGAGCTTCTACAATATGGGATTCAATATAGCTGCTACAGAAGGAACAGCAAACTTCCTTAAAGAAAACGGTATCAGGACCCACAAACTCGGAAAGATCTCCGAAGGAAGCAATGAGATACTCGACGTCCTGCGTTCCGGTTATGTAAGCTACATAATCAATACAAGGTCAATAACCTCAGGGACCCATCTTAAGGACGGTGCTGAAATAAGGCGCTGCGCAAATGAAAACGGAGTCACCATATTCACATCTCTTGATACTGTAAAGATAGTCACACAAGTACTTGAAGAAATGACCATATCAGTATCGACCATCGACGCAGAGTAAGAACATATTAAACCATAACATGCAAAACCTCGCTTTTCAGCGAGGTTTTGTGCTTAATATCACCAGATACAAAAAGTCCCTGAGAACGGGTCTCAGGGACTTACAAACACATATGTCTTTACAGTGTTACAAGGAATGTAACAAGGCTTACTACAGCCTGCTGTCTTCCTGCAACATTGTCTTCAGGAAGCGGAGAAGGCATTTCCTTTGCAAGAGCTTCTACGTCTTTTTCAAAGTTTTCAAATTTGATGATCATGTCTTTACCTCCTCTTATGCTCTGTTATTGTATTCATTGATCCACTTGCATACTGCAAGAAGATTCTCTCTGTTAGCATCGTTAGGATAAGATACCATTCTGTTTTCGGAGAATACATATCCGCCGTCAACTGAGAAGTCCTTTACGAGAGCTTCTGTTCTTGCGACGCACTCTTCAGGTGTACCATATCCGAGCATGTGTGTATCCATACCACCGATGATACCGGCCTTCGGGCACTTCTTACGGATCTCATAGGGATCATCCTCATCGAGATGGAGGAAGAACATACCCTTACGATAGTCGTTGAGTCTGTCAAGGATAAGGTTCGCAGAACCTTCTGTAAAGAGTCTCATGGAGATTCCAGGGTGCTCTTCAAGGTTGTCGAAGTTTACCTTGATATACGGCCAGTAGAACTCTTCGAACTGCTTAGGATTCATGACTGTATGTGCAAGATATACATTGTCTCCGTCGAAAAGACCTATCTGAGTGTGGTTGCAGTCGATGTTCTTCCATGCTGCCTTGATGCCTTCGATAGCTGCTGGCGGCAGTATAGCATCCATCATTGCATGAAGTTCTGATTTATGTCTTCTCATATCAAGGGAGAAGTTTCTGATCCCTCTGTAGTGAGAGAAAATGGTCTCTGCGGGGCACATTACCATCGGTCCTTTGTAATCCATACAAATAGGCATTCCGTGCTGATCCATCATCTCTTTTGGAAGTCTCTGTGTGTATGCGATGAAATCTCCGAACTCCTTCTGAAGCTGTTTGAAGAAATCAAGATCTACACCAGCTGCGAGTTTAGGATACTTTCTTGGTATGATCTTTTCCCACTGGAACTTACGCATGTTTTCTGCGAATTCCATCATTTCGTCGTCATAGACTGTCGGGAAGTCCTTTACCTGGATAGACCATGCTTCGTCATCTACTTTGTATACGGAAGACTCTGCAAGTTCTGTGATCCTCCACTGGTTACGGTTGCTGTACTCGATAAATGTATCGAAACCGTATCTTTCCTCGAACTCATGTGTAAGTTTAGCCATGAGATCATAATCCATCATTGCCTCAGAGAGCGTGCACTTAAGATCGGAGTCGTAGACCTTCCATGTTACAAAGAATGAAAGGTTCGGGACATACTTCTGATCCGGGTGGAAGCTCATTGCATCCTGGAAATACATTCTCCTTCTTTGAAGAAGAGCATCTCTTTCTTGTTCGTTCATAAAAGATATCCTTTCTATAAATAACATAACTATTAGTCAGCCAAGTAAATATATCATAAATACTCTGTTTTGACCATTGTTTACCTAAAAAAATAAGGAAAGGACCCGTTATTTTTTTTGTAAATAACGGGTCCTTTAAACACCATATTTTTTACTTGATAGCCTTTGTATCTATCTCTTCTTTGACAAGCTTTATGAAGTCTTCAAGCTTCATTGCGCCCATGTCTCCTTCGGTCCTGTGACGAGGAGAAACGGTCTCGTTCTCCATGTCCTTGTCGCCTACAACGACCATGTATGGGATCTTTTTGAGCTGAGCTTCTCTGATCTTCTTTCCTATCTTTTCATTCCTGCCGTCGATCTCTGATCTGAAACCGTAGAAATCGAAGTGTTCCTTGATGCTCTTTGCATAATCAAGAGCTCTGTCTGTTACAGGCAGTATCTCGATCTGTGTAGGAGCGAGCCAGCATGGGAAAGCTCCTGCAAAATGCTCAGTAATGATGCCAAAGAATCTTTCGATGGAACCATAAACTACGCGGTGGATCATTACAGGTGTCTGTCTTTCGCTGTTGCTGTCTACATACTCAAGGTCGAATCTTCCGGGCAGCTGGTAGTCAAGCTGTATTGTTCCGCACTGCCAAACTCTGCCGAGGCAGTCAGTTACATGGAAGTCAAGCTTTGGCCCATAGAATGCGCCGTCTCCCGGGTTTATCTCATAGGTCTTGCCAATTGATGTTATAGCGTCTGCAAGAGCTGCTTCTGCTTTTTCCCAGTCGCCTCTTGTTCCGATGTGGTCCTCAGGCATGGTAGAAAGAACGATCTTGTACGGAAGACCGAATACATTGTATACCTCGTCTATGAGCTTTGTGATCCTTACGACTTCGCCCTGGATCTGATCCTTTGCAAGAAGTATGTGAGCATCATCCTGCGTAAAGGCTCTTACACGGAACATACCGTGAAGAGTACCACTCATCTCATGGCGATGTACATCTCCCATTTCGCTGTAGCGAAGTGGCAGATCCTTGTAAGAATGAGGTTCAAGAGAATATACAAGAATGGCACCGGGGCAGTTCATTGGTTTGATACAGTAATCCTCATCCTCGATGACCGTTGTATACATGTTGTCCTTGTAGTGATCCCAGTGACCTGAAGTCTCCCAAAGAGTCCTCTTCATGATCTGAGGTGTACGAACTTCCACATAGTCCCACTTTCTGTGGACCTGTCTCCAATAGTTCATAAGCTCATTTCTGACTATCATTCCATGAGGCAGATAGAATGGAAATCCGGGAGCCTCATCTCTGAATGCGAAGAGGTCGAGATCTCTTCCGAGCTTCCTGTGATCACGACGCTTTGCTTCTTCTATTCTTTCAAGATATGCGTCAAGCTCATCTTTCTTTGGGAATGCGATGCCGTAGATCCTTTGCAGAGTCTCTCTGTTTGAATCGCCTCTCCAATATGCAGAATTGCATGTGAGCAGTTTAAAAGCGTTTGCTTTGACTCTTCCTGTGCTGTCAAGATGAGGGCCTGCGCAAAGATCTGTGAATTCTCCCTGCTTATAGAAGGAAATGGCTTCACCTTCAGGAAGATCGTTTATAAGTTCGATCTTGAAAGGTTCTTCTCTTTCTTCCATGAACTTAAGAGCCTCGTCTCTTGGCAGTTCGAAGCGTTCGATGGGAAGCTTTTCCTTGCATATCTTTCTCATCTCTTCTTCGATCTTTTCCATGTGTTCCGGAGTGAATGCGAAAGGTGCCAGCATATCATAATACCAGCCTTCAGCAATAGCAGGTCCTATTGCAAGCTTTACTTCCGGCCACAGTCTTTTTACAGCCTGAGCCATGATGTGTGAGCAAGTATGCCAATACGTCTGGCGGTACTCCTCGTTTTCAAATGTGTACTTGTTTTCTTCTGACATTTGTTTTTTCTCCTCTTACGTAAAGGTTTTGATTTTGATTTTGCTATTATACTACTATACATATCAAAATACAATTTTTTTAAAATGGATTGTCATTCCCACACGTACTCGGAGACCCTTGAAATAGATGAAATGCCAGACAAAAAGGGACCTGGCATGCCCTCTTCTTTGTAAACAAGCCTGACCCTTACTCCTTTGCCGCCTTCTGTTATTTCAAGACTTTCTATCTCTGCAGTTCCTTTAGGAAAAAGATCTGAACTATTAAGGATCTTTTCAGCTGCCCTTAATGCAGTTTGGCGATCTATTTTTGCGCTCCTTTCATCTATGCACAGGGCTCCTGCTTCTGCGCAGTCTTCTGCCAGTTTCTTTAGAAGCTTTTGTTTTTGCATATAGCTGCTAAGGTCCATAGTAAATGCAAGAGCAAGAGAAAAAATGAGGAGCATAGAAAGAAAGATGATATATATCTTCATCTCTATTCTCCCAGATATTCGCTCGGACAGCATGAATCTATGCAATATCCGTATCTTGCGCTTTCATCAAGACCGAAATATTTCACTCCTGCATTCACTTTTCCCATAGGTACAGTGACCTTGTATTCTATGATGCCTCTGCTTCCGTCTCCTTTAACTCTTTTTACTGAATAAAGCCCGGGAGCTTCTATGAGTATGTCTTCTGCATCGACACCGAGTTTTTCAGACAGTTTGTTTCTCAAAGCGTCTGTATCAAATCCGCCCTGCTGTTTTGCTGTTTCTTTTGCTTCATATACTATATCAGTCATCAGATCTATCTTCATATTGAGCTGCTGAAGAAAGATGAATTGAAGCAAAAATACAAGCATCATCGGAAGGACAGCAAGAAGTACAAGAAACTGTTTCATTTCTCATCTACCATGAGGACATACTGCCTGCCCGGGATCTCCTTTTCCCATATGACCTTAAGTGATGATCTGATGCTGTTTTCATCACCTGCTATGCAGCTGAATATATATACTGCAAGAATGATACCTGCAAGCATTACTATGATATCTTTCATCCGTATATGACCTCCTCATAAGAAAATACGTTCTCTATCTCCTTTACAGCTTTGTCTTTGATGTCTTCTGCCGTTGACCTTAGACTTAGTATGAGCCCTGCTATAACGACGCTGAGTATTACAGTAGCAACAAGAACTATGATGTCTTTCATCGCTTCCCTCCGTTTACATTATTTTCCTTGTTAAATTATGGTATCACAAAGAAGGCGAACAATCAAGAAAAAACAAACACCCCGGATCAGATTTACCGACCCGGGATGTTTGTTCGAAAAGTAGTATGAAAAAAGTATTAGTGAGGTTTGCTTTTTTATTTTTGATTATTATACGCCTTTTTTCATTCGTGTCAATGATTTTTTTATATATTTTTTTGTTTTCTTGTTACAAAATCGCACTCTCCATTTTTGTTGAAATACATAAAAACAAGAGCCATTTAGGAGCTCTTGTTAAAATAATCCGTACATACTTATCAAATTATATCTGCAACGTTCAGTTTCTGTCTGTTTTCTTGCCTTTTCCGGTATATATCTTCCATTCAACTCTTGATATGAGCCATGTGGCAAAGAGCATCACTGCTGCAGATACAGGTATCATATACATCTTTCCTCCGAAAGTGAAATGATAAAAATCCTGCCACCCTCCGTTTCCTGCTCCGACCACAGCCACCATCACTCCGTATACTATGGCATAAAGAAGTACAGGAAGGACTCCCAATAGATGATCTTTTTTTCTAAATTCATCAGTCCTGTCTAAAAGAAGCGTAACTATTATTGCAAGGACCGGTGTCAGGAAATGAAGGAAGAAAGTATTTCCCGCAAACATGAACAGATAGGCCCTAAGAGGTGGCACTCCGTAAGGAGAAAGTATGAGTATGTTTATCGGAGCCAAAAAGAATACGCAGGTCAGAAAAGTCACAGTCACTGCAACTGTAGCCATGAACTTTGCCATATATAGACCCTTTGGGAGCATTCCTCCCGTCTTTATATTCTTTATGTTGCAGGGTATGGTCGCAAGAGCAGTAAACGCTATAAAATAGTTTGAAAGGTTCGTAAAATACTTAAAGCTTGCAGCTCCTGCTACCTGCATATTGCCGCTTCCCATGCTTCTGAAAAAGAATGACATTGAATATGCAGTCACAGCTACTACCACCAAGTTGATGATCAGCGATAAAATGTTCTTCGTTTTTGCACTCATCTTTTTCCTACTACTGTCTATTCTTCTATAAGTCCTTTGTCTTTAAGGATATCCATACACTTTTCTGCTGTTGCTTCCATGATCGTTGGACACAGTACCCACATTTGAGTCCTGTCTGTAAGTATGTCTTCACAGTTTACAGAACCGTATCTGTCACCGTACTCTTCGTCGAACCAGGCAAAAAGCTCTGTTATCATGGCAGTACTCGCCTGCTTGTCGAACATGGTCAGCATCATGGCTCCGCCTGTAAGGCAGCCGCATATAGCTCCGTTCTTAAGACCTGAACAAAGGGCTGATGCAGCGTCTGCAAACTGTTCGTTTTCTTCTCCTCTGATTTTAAGACCGAATCTTATCATGGACTCGCTGCAGCAGCACCTGTCCTTGAGGATATCTTCCATAATTTCTTTTACGTCCATTACTTAATGTTCCTTACCTTGTATATTGCCGTAAAGGTACTTTGGCCTATCACAACATGAATATTTTACATTATTTAGTGTATTTGTACTACTGCAAGATTATGATATAATAAGAAAACTTAAAGTTTGGGAGGATAAAAATGCTAAAAATAGCAATAGCTGCAAAGGGACCTGAAATGACCGACATGGTAGCAGATCTTTTTGAAAACTGCACACATATGCTCATATGTGACGGAAATACAGGAAACTGCCTTGAGGTCATCGAGCGAAAAGATAAAACTGATGCACAGCTTGCGCAGATACTTGCAGATCTGTGGGTGGAAGCGGTCATATGCGGACCCTTGAAACAGGACGCTTTTGATATAATAGCTGCAGATGAATACAGCATAACCAGATATAACGGAGTAGGACTTCCTGCTGAAATAGCCTTGAAAGCCAGTCTTGATTACAAACTTGGCGTCATAAGAGATCCTATAGACGGTATAGGTTGTCTAGGAAACCATATGCATATAGTAGACAAAACTGAAATATAAAAACCCGGTCAATGACCGGATTTTTATTCTGCGCTTTTTGTCATCACTTAAGGTCCTTGAAGTGTTCTTCAAAGGAACTGATGGAATAGGCTCTTACATCCTCCTGATATTCGCTGTAAGCTTTGAGGAGCATTGCACCTTTTTCTGTAAAGGAACTCCCTCCTCCGTTTTCTCCGCCCGTCTTTCTTTCGATGACAGGATAGCCGAGTTCCTTTTCTACTGAATTCAGCAGTTTCCAACCTGTAGAATATGACATATGAAGACAGGTACATGCATTTTGTATGGATCCTGTATGATCTATCATGTCAAGAAATTCTGCAATGTATGGATTGAGAACTAAACCGCCTTTCATAAGTGTTATGGCCACGTAACTCCACAGATTGCCGCCGCTTATTTGTTTTACTTTAAGTTGTCTTAATTCCTCATATTCTTCCGGCGTATCTGCATCCATCAGAGTCCCGATATCGTCCACCTCAACTTCTGTAACTGAGATGCCCGATTCCTTTATAGCGCCTCTGAGTCCTTCATCACCTCTGTATGTTTTGATCCTTTCTGCGGCCTCTTTGCTGAGTATTACAGGGTGTCCTCCTTTACCATTGCAGACAGGTCTGATTATGTCTCCCTCTGCTTCCGAGAGCATCCTCATAGTATCATGGTCTATTACAGGTACATCGCAGGGAGAAACAAGGATCCTGTCATAATCACCTTTTAAAGATTCAAGTCCTATGCAAAAAGATTCAAACATACCCGTTGAAGCGAAGTCCTTATTCTCAGCAAAGGAAGTCCCAAGACTGTCTGTATGCTTTTTCAGTAGATCTGCCTTGTATCCGCCCACTACGACTATCTCCTTGGTCCCGACAAGTCTGAAATTTCTGACTACACATTCCAGCATGGTGCCGTCACCGACATACATGAGAGGCTTAAAATCCTTCATTCTTGAGGATAGACCTGCGGCTGTGATTATACCTGCATATTTCATTATCTTCTCCTTATTTGCCTACAGGCACCAGCATTCCGTGGATGACAGAACGAAGATCTCCTTCGGCATTGGTGCAAGTTGAAAGCAAGACATACCTTCCCTGATGGTAAAGCTGTTTGTCACTTTCAACAAAAGATCTCGATGCGACCCAGTCCACATATGAAGCAAGTTCCTGACCAACGCCTCGGTATATGACATAAGCTTTATCCGTTGCGTAGGTTATATATGCGCTGAAAGGTTCAATCCTGTAATTCTGCTTAGGTGTAAGGAGCCAAATGACATTATGGGAATCAAAGAATTCCTGCTCCTGCCAAAGTCCTAAGGACGCAAACATCGAATGATCGGCCATGTTATGACCGTAAATGATGGTATTGTTATCGGAGAAGTCAGTCATGTTTGCTGCATCTATGAATATAGATCCTGCAAAATTGTATTCACCAAGATATGTGGTATGTATATATGTATCGTTGCTCTTCCCGTGGAGTACAGGATAGTTAATCGTAGTTCCTTCGCAATAGATCCACCCGACTATGTCAGGATTTATAGCCTTAAGGGCTGCAAAGTCTACCTGGATAGGCGGTTTCTTCAGATCTTCCTCAGGACCTGTTTCCGATGAGCTGCTCTTTTCAGTAGGTGTAGTATATTCCTTGGCTGTATCGTCATATATCTTTTTGCTCTGCCAATAGGGTATCCTGTTTATGATTATACCGCCTAAAGATATGACAAAGACCAAAGCAAAGATAGCTATAAGAGCAGTTCTTAGCTTTCCGAACCTTCTTCTTTGTCTTTGCCTTTCAACAGGTTCTTTCTCTTCTACGTCATCATAAAGACCGGGGATAAAGACAGCATCTTCTATTTCTTCATCGCCCTGAACTTCAGAAACAGGTAGTATGGGTTCTTCATCTAAAAGACTGCTAAGATCAGTAAAGTCCTGATCGAAGGATATGTTTACGTCGACATCTTCATCAGCGGTATCAACTTCAGGCGCATCATCATCAAAAACTATCTGAGTGAAGTCCTCTTTTTTCTTTTTGGCGGGAGCTCTTAAATTTCCTATGAGACTCAAAACTGCGCCGACAAGAACAAAGACCATGGCAACTATCTGCCCCTCGGTATCAAGGAAGGTCATCAGATATGATCCTATTACAGGAATGTGCCTTGTCACCTTCCCTATATACGATCTGTATTCTGTAGGTTTAAGGTCATTAGACTCATTAGCATCGCCCTTTGTTATGAATTCCTCTTTTGAGATGCTATTTTCAACTACTCTGTGAGAAACAAGGTCACCGTCTTTCGTAAAAGCTATGACATCGCCTGCTGCTATGTCCTGCTGAGCAATTTCCTTATTTACATAGATAAGACTTCCTGTGGGAATAGCAGGTTCCATACTCGGAGATATGACACAGTAAACTTCATATCCCAGGAGCTTTGGCACTGCTGTAGGCAATGTTACAAGTATAGCAAGTATGAGCATCAGAGTCCCAAGTATCCTGAGGACTGCTGCAAATGCTCCGCTGCTTTTTTTCTTTATCTGTTTATTATTATTTTCTAATGACATAATTGGACACTAAAACAAAAGGTGTCTATTCACCTCTCCTACATAGTATACTATATAAAAATGTGATTTCTATCAAGAAATAGAAACAAAAAATTTTACTTTTGTAAAAAAATATATAAAAAAAGCAGGTCATACCCTGCATTGGTGTGCCCGACAGGAGTCGAACCTGCGGCCTCCAGAGTCGGAGTCTGGCGCTCTATCCAGCTGAGCTACGGGCACATATCACACAGTATTCTATCACAAAAAAGACGGACACGAATGTCCGTCTTCAGTATATATGCAAGTTTTTTCATCATTTAGAGAATGATATATGTTTCGCAAGGTTCCCGGATGCATCTACTACTCCATAATCATAATATTTTTCAGGACCCTCTATGCCATATATGTCAGTCTCTATTGAACCTATATAGTTTCCACTATTATCAAATTGATCATTATAATAAGTAAAGAAAGCACCGGTAGCTCGTGTTCCTCCAGTCATCTTTACAGGAGCAAGATAATAAATAGCCTTTTCCATAGATGTTGCACTTATCACTACAGATCCCATGATCTCAACATTTGCATCTACCATGAGGCAGGTCTGACTGAATTCGCCTTTAAGTGAAATATCTCCGTCCACAGAAAGTCTTCCGTTGCCTTTGATCGTAAGGCTGCCTCCGTAATATGCGCCCCACATCTTTATGCTGCCTATTCTGTTATCACCTATAAGTTTGACAGTAAAACTGTTACCCATGAGATTGACGTCCAGCATCTCAATATTGCAGTTTTCAAGAGTCAGCGTATTGCTGTTTCTGTCATAGCTCGCGCCGTTTAAAGTACCAAGGCTGTTTCCAAAGTATTCCCATGCGCCGCCCATGACCAGATACACATAGTCACTGCCGGCAAAAGGTATCACACGTACATACTCTTCAGAACCGTACCCTCCCCATGCATATTCTCCTTTAAAGTCAGGGTCAAGATTCTCAAGAATTGGAAATGCCAGGTCACCTTCAACGCCCGGTATAGGTTCAGGAGATATCTCCTTTTCCCCTGCAAGGAAATCAAAACCAAAGGACGCAAAAACTACGGAGACTACAGAGATAAGAGCTAAAAGCGGCTTAAGAGCTGTGCTTTTAGACTTTTTCTTTGTCTCCGGAGCAAAAGAGTCTTCTTTTTGTCCGTAATATTCACTTTCGGGGAGGACGATATGCTCCTTTGGGTAAGAGTACTCAGAAGTCGGGAGCGAAAACTCCTCCGCGCCTTTATAGTGTTCCATTTTACCTATTTGTTATGAATATCGAGCTGCGGGAATGGGCATTCCACTCCAAGTTTTCTGAACCCGAGAAGAAGGTCTCTGTTAAGAAGCCTTGCAGCAGTATATATATCTTTCTCATCCACATTGACTATGAATCTTAAGATAACAGAACTGTCTGCAAGCTGCTGTACTCCTTTGTATGAAGGAGGAGCTTTGAAAACATCCTTTCTGCCTTCAAATATCTCATCCATAAGAGCCGGGAGTTTTTCTTCAAGAGCTGCAAGATCAGTTTCGTAGGGAACTGCTATGTCGCTTACGGAGAAGGAAAGGTTGTCGGACCTGTTGAGTATGTTCCTCATATCGGAATTGTTGACTATTTTGACATTTCCGCCGGGATCGGTGATGCATGTAGTCCTGATCCCTATCTTTGAAACTGTCCCTCTGAATCCGTTTACTTCGACTATATCTCCTACATTGTACTGGTTTTCAAAGAGCATGAATGCGCCGTTGACAACGTCAGCGATGAGGCTTTCTGCGCTGAAACCTACTATCAAGGCAACTATTCCTATGCTGGCTACGATGGTCGATACATTGACGCCGAGAATGGAAAGCCCCCAGCATAATATGACTATAAAAGCTACATATTTTATCAAGCTGTTGAAGATAGAAATAAGAGACTGTGTCCTCTGCCTTTTCGGTTTAAAGGAACTCAGTATCATGGATATGAGATTCTGTACTACCAAAACGAAGAATACGACGACAAACAGTTTCCATAACTTAGTCACGTCGAAGGTGATCTCTTTAAGGTCCTCAACAGAAAACAGTTTCGTTATGAATCCCAAAGGGATGAGAACAGCCAATACTATAAGGTAGGCTATCAATTGTTTAAGTTTGCTTTTCATAATTCAGACTCCGTCAATTTCAAAATATTAACAAACACACTTGATTATATCATGTAAATATAAAAAAATCACCTGTAGTTAAGCAGGTGATTTTCAGTAGCTGATTTTTAATCTGTGAACTCAACTTCCAGGGTATATCCCCAGACCATTTTTGAAAGAAGTGGCTGATAGGTTTCAAAAACAGCAACCTTCGCGAACCTGTCTGCCTGCTCAAGGATGTTCTCATCCAAAAGCTTTTGTTCCATCTTCTCTTGAGCTGCAGTCTGTATCTGCGCCATCTCTTCAACAGTTAGCTTAAGTTCCCCAAAACTGAGAAGACCGTTTTCAGTTTCTCCAAACTCTATATCTTTGCTCTGTATGTTTATGGGTTCAAGCTGTGCATGAGGGATCTTTATCTTGAGGACCCTTGATTCTTGATCTACTTCAAAATTCGAAGCATTGAGCCTCCTTAGATCCACTGTATATACAGCAGTACCGTTGTATGTGACAGCCTTTGTCTTGCTGAATATGGAAAGATCTCCAAGTCCTGCAGAAGTTATGGTCGTCACATCAGATACTTTGTATGTAAGAACCTCGAGCTTTTTTAGATCAGATCCGTCGCCCAAAAGGACTTCTGCAAAATCAGCTGCTTTGTATCCAAAGAATCCGTAGTTTTGAAGAGTCAGATCCTGTCCTTCTACCGGGGCTTCTTTTTTGAAGAGATTCTTGAATGAGTAATTGTTGATACTGAATTTGGGCAGTATCAAAAGCATGATTGCAAGTATGAGCAATGTAGGAATGATGACCTTAGTGAAAAGAGTTTTGATTATATCTTTTCCAAGATCTCCGGAAGAGCCCTTCCTTGCTCCCTTCATTGCAGCTTCTTCTACTTTTTTCAGAAGCTCTTTTTCGTTGAATTCTTTTTTATTATCCATTTCTCTTTTCTATCATCCTTTAAAAACACGAAACAAAACTCGTTCTTAATGAGGTGATCCAAGATACCCCTTCATATACTGCACCTCATTTCGATCTAAAATTACACGAAAGATATTCTGTTCATATAATGGCAAGAAAACACCCCTCCTGCCGTTTTGATTATATATTATCATTTAAGTCAATAATATGTAATTATTAAGAAAAAACTGTGTGCTAATGCTTCACATTCGATGGATTAATAATGTGATGCTCTTTGATGGCGAAACTTCTCATTAAGTTCTTGTATGCAATAAAAATACCGGCTCCAATCAAAGAGCCGGTACAAAACAGATATTGATCTTTAAATGATTCTATACCTTAGAATGCGCCCATTCCCGGATATACTGCACAGTCGCCCAGTTCTTCTTCGATCCTGAGGAGTCTGTTGTACTTTGCAACACGCTCTGATCTTGAAGGAGCACCTGTCTTGATCTGGCAGGTATTAAGTGCTACTGCAAGATCTGCGATGGTGGTATCTTCTGTCTCGCCGGAGCGGTGAGATGTAACTGCTGTATATCCTGCCTTGTGTGCCATCTTGATAGCTTCAAGAGTTTCAGATACAGAACCGATCTGGTTGAGCTTGATGAGGATGGAGTTTCCGCATCCGAGCTCTATACCTTTTTTAAGTCTTTCTGTATTTGTAACGAAGAGGTCGTCTCCAACGAGCTGGACCTTATCTCCCAGCTTTTCGGTCATCTTCTTCCAGCCTTCCCAGTCCTCTTCATCGAGTCCGTCTTCGATGGATACGATAGGATACTTTTCAACAAGACTTGCCCAGTGAGCTATGAGTTCATCGGATGTAAAGTCTTTTCCTGACTTTGGCTGATGATAGAAGCCCTTTCCTTTTTCGCTCTTCCATTCAGAAGCTGCTGCGTCCATTGCAAGTTTGAAGTCCTTGCCCGGTTCATATCCTGCCTTCTTTATGGCCTTGAGTATGAGCTCGATGGCATCTTCGTCTCCGCCGAGGCTGTTTGGAGCAAAACCGCCCTCATCGCCTACAGCTGTTACGTCCTTCATCTCTTTGATGAGGCTCTTAAGAGAATGGAATACCTCTGTGCACCAGCGAAGTCCTTCAGAAAAGCTTGGTGCTCCAACCGGCATTACCATGAATTCCTGTGTATCAACAGAAGAATCTGCATGTGCGCCTCCGTTGAGTATGTTCATCATAGGAACAGGAAGTCTGTTTGCATTTACACCGCCCAGGAACCTGTAAAGAGGAACTCCGATGGATGTTGCTGCTGCTCTTGCTGCTGCGATGGAAACTGCAAGGATGGCATTTGCGCCAAGCTTTGACTTATCCTTTGTTCCGTCTGCTTTGAGCATTGCTGCGTCAACTGCATATGTGTCAGCTGCATCAAGTCCTACTACTGCGTCAGCGATTATTGTATTGACATTTTCTACTGCCTTGAGAACGCCTTTTCCTTCGAAACGGCTCTTATCTCCGTCGCGAAGCTCCAATGCTTCGAATTCTCCTGTGGAAGCTCCGCTTGGAGCTGCTCCGAGAGCTACTGTTCCGTCAACAAGAGTAACTTCTGCCTCGACTGTTGGGTTTCCGCGGGAGTCGATGATCTGTCTTGCATGTACTTTTTCGATCTTTGTGAATTCCATACTATTTTCCTTTCAATTATATGAATCAACTATAAACTGTCTTAACCTTTCAGATTATATCACACCAAAGCTAGATAAGAAACTCAATAAAAAAGGAAACTGCCAAACTGTGCATGGAGTTTCCGTGAGAATCGAAAATAAATATCAATGCTGAGTTCAGATCATAAGCTCTGCAGCTTCCAAAAGCGCTTTTGTATAATCATCCTTTGGATCGTCGTATACTGTGTCTATATCACCCTGCTCTACGACTCTTCCCTTCTTAAGTACTATGACATAATCGCAAAGCTGGTATACAACGTTAAGGTCATGGCTTATAAAGAGGTAGCTTAAGTCAAATTCCTTTCTAAGATCGGCAAGGAGCTTTAAGATCTGCGCCTGTATGGTAACATCGAGGGCCGATACCGGCTCATCCAATATGACAAGCTCAGGTTTTGTGATTATGGCCGCTGCTATGCAGACCCTTTGCTTTTGACCGCCTGAAAGCTGGCTTGGCATGGAATGTATGTTTTCTTCCTTAAGTCCTACTGCCTCTATGGTACTCCTTACAAGTTCCATCCTTTCTGTATGGGACATGCCGCCCTTTAATATCAAAGCCTCTTCAAGGATGCGTCCTACAGACATGGATGGATTTAGAGCTGATGCAGGGTTTTGAAATACCATCTGGGGCCTTTCTGAATAGTGAGTGATGGTGCCTGTATGCTCTGCCATTCCAAGGATACATTTGACAAGGGTCGATTTCCCGGAGCCTGATTCTCCTACAAGTCCTACGATCTCTCCTTTGTACACATCAAAACTGACGTGATCAAGGACAGGAGTCACTATCTTCTTGAATCCGTCTGTATCATGATATGTATTGCTTACATCATCAACTTTTAATAGGAGTCTTCTTTGCATCTATATACCTTTTCCTTTGTAGGAATGGCCGCAATGAGTGCTTTCGTATATTCGTCTTTGGGAGCCTTCATTATCTCCTCTGCAGGTCCGTCTTCCACTATCCTTCCCTTGTGCATGACTATGATCCTCTTGCAGAGGGCATTTACCACTGCAAGGTTGTGAGAGATCATGATTATACCTGTGCCCTGCTCTTTGTTTATCCTCTTCAAAATAGCAAGTATATGAGCCTGAGTCGTAACATCAAGGGCAGTCGTAGGTTCATCTGCTATGAGGAGCCTTGGTTTTGATATGAGGGCCGCCGCAATGCACACCCTTTGGAGCATGCCTCCTGAAAGCTGATGGGGATATTTGTTGTATACAGTCTCAAGGTCGTAAAGACCTGCATTCTCCATCGCTTCAAAGGCAAGTTTTTTTCTTTCAGCATCAGCTATTTCAGGATGATGGACTATTATTGCCTCCTCGATCTGAGGGCCTACTCTCATGACAGGGTCAAGTGCTGTCAAAGGTTCCTGAAAAACGACGGCAAGCTTAGTTCCCTGAAGGCTTCGTATATTATCTCTGTCAGTATCGAGCATCTCCTGCCCGTCCAGCTTTACTGTGCCTTCGTATCTGCAGTCCTTTTTCTTAAGGAGTCCGGACATGGCCATTGCAGTGACAGTCTTGCCGCAGCCTGATTCTCCAACAAGGCCTATGAGCTCTCCCTCATCCATATGAAAGGATACGCCGTCTACTGCCCACTTGTGAGGACTTTCAAGAAATTGTACTCTTAAGTCTTTTACGTCCAGCATTATCTCTTCCTCTCTTGTGTTTCCTTTTGAAGACCTTCGCCAAGAAGAGAAAGTCCCATGACAAGAAGGACTATAGCAAGTCCTACGAATGCTGCATACCATGCCTTTCCGCTTATGAGGAAGTTCTGAGACTCATTGAGCATGCGACCAAGAGATGGCCTGTTTGCAGATACCCCAACTCCAAGGAAGCTCATGCTGGCCTCTGCAAGAACTGCATTGTTGAAACCTATGGCAAGAGCCGGAAGAAGAGTCGTATATATATTGGGCATTATGTGGATGAATATGACACGCGAAGGGCCTGCTCCCATGAGCTTTGCCATCTTTACATAGTTAAGGTCCTTTTGCCTTACGAATTCGCTCCTTACAAGCCTTGCATAGCTTGGGATAAAGAGTATGCCGAGGATAAGTATTATGTTGGTATCGCTGGATCCAAGTACAGCCACTATGACAAGGGCCAGCATCACATTGGGGAATGCCGTAATGGCGTCGCATATCCTCATGAGGGTATTGTCAAAAACACCGCCAAGGTATCCTGCAAAGGACCCAAATAAGGTCCCTACGATGGCACCTATTAGGTTTATGGAAAAGGAGGTAAAGAAAGTAGTCCCAAGTCCTCCCATGACTCTTGAGAAAATATCTCTTCCGAAATTGTCCGTACCGAAGATATGGGAAAGAGAAGGAGCCGAAAGCCTTGCTGCTCCGTCCATGTAGTTTGGATCGTAGGGAGTCCAAAATAGACTTACTATGACTACGATGATAAGAGATCCTGTTATGAAGGCACCGCTCTTAAGGTACCAATTGTCTGACCTTAAAAGTTTCTTCATTTGCCTGCCTTTATACGGGGATCTATGAGCGGATAGATGATATCCGCTATGAAATTAACGATTATGACCCATATTACCAGTATGACTACTATAGCAAGGACTACAGTAAAATCTCTGCTGCTTATGGATGAAAGAAGGAGCCTTCCGATGCCTGGGATGGCAAAGATCTGCTCTATTACTATGCAGCTTGCAAGCATCTCTGCAAGAGATACTGCAAGAAAGGATACGACCGGGATTATGGCATTGTGAAGAGCGTGGTGATTAACTGCAGCTCTTGTATTCATACCTCTTGAAAAAGCCGTCCTTATATAGTCCTTTTCAAGTTCTGCTCCTGTTTGGCTCCTGAGCATCTTGACTGCTGAGCAGATCTTTGGGATAGCTATGGAAAGAGCAGGAAGGAACATATATCCTATAAAGCCCATGGGGCTGTCGGAAAAGGACACGAAATAGCCAGGTGTGAACAAATGAAACACAAGGCCGAATATACATGTAAAAAGTATGCCTATAAAAAATGGCGGGATGGACATGACCAGCTGATTAATGATTGTCATGATCCTGTCTATCTTTGCGCTTTTAAGTCTTACCTGAAATACGCCTATGCTTATGGAGCATACGCAGGTGATGATAAATGCCATAAGTGTAAGGACTACAGTTGTCCCAAGCTTTGGAAGCACCATGCCTGCCACCGGCAGCTTGTAGCTGTAGGAAATGCCCATGTCGCCTTTAAGAAAGTTCATTGCCCATTCAAAGTAACGAACCATAACAGGACGATCAAAACCGAGCTCTATGCGGAGCTCGGCAATTTTTTCAGCTGTAGCCTCCGGTCCCAGCATTCTTGCCGCAGGATCGCCTATGACCTGGAAGGCACAGAATGTTAGGAACGAGACCAAAACGACCGTGATCATCAAATTTATGATTTTCTTTGCAGCGTATTTCATCTAATAGGATAAATCGATTTCTATCTGTAGCTGATGGGGCTGAAGTCTATCTTGTAGAGAGGATAAAATGTATATCCTTCAAGTTCGCTGTTTATAGCAACATATTCAGGAAGGTCCTGGATGTATGCGTTGGCAGCGTATTCTGAAAGAATGGCCTCAGCTTCCTTGTAAAGCTCTGTTCTCTTTGCATCATCAGTCTCTGCAGTTGCCTGAGAGATAAGTGAGTCATATGCGCCGTTGTTAAAGTTGATCATATTTCTGCTGTTGGTGCTGACCCAGCGCTGAAGAAGAGCGTTTGCAGTAAGAACGGATGCATCAAAACCTGTAACTGTGGAATCAAAATCTCTTCCGCGGTATACGTCTTTGAGCCATGTTTCCCATTCTACTTCTTTGAGTTCTGCCTTGATGCCTGCCTCAGTGAGTTGGCGAACTATGACCTGTCCGACATTGACATGAGGAGTATAGTTTGAAGGCACTGTGACTGACATGGAGAAGCCATCCGGGTATCCTGCTTCTGTGAGGAGCTCTTTTGCCTTTTCAACGCTGTGAGGATACTTATTTACAAGGCTCTCATCAAAATACTTTCCGAATGCAGGATATATGGATGAACCGAGCTTTGCTCCGTGACCTTCTGCTGTAAGCTGAAGGATCTCATCTACATCAAGAGCATAGCATATAGCCTGTCTTACTCTTATGTCGTTGAATGGCTCTCTTCCGTTGTTTAGGTAGAGTGCCTGAACAAGCTTCATCGTATCATCAAGAGTGCTGTAATTATCGCCAAGTCCCTTGACCTGATCAAGTGTAAGGTGAGGAGCAATGTCGATGGCTCCTGCATTAAGAGCAGCGATCATTGCTGTTGGGTTTTCATAGATGTTGCAGGTGACCTTATCAAGCTTTGCAGCCTGGCCCCAATACTCATCGAATTTTTCGAATACTATATTCTCCTGTACGCTTCTTGAAGCAAATTTGTACGGACCTGTTCCTATAGGAGCAGTCACAACGCTGTCGGAAGAACCTTCAGGAATGATATATACCAGAGAAAGATAGGCAAAGAAATCGTTGTTTGCTGCAGGAAGAGTGATGATGACATCATTTCCTTCTGCTTTGATCTCTGCGCCTTCAAGTACTCCCGGAAGGCTGGAGTCAACAGTGATAACCTTGCATGTCTCAAAAGAGTACACTACATCGGCAGCTGTCATTACCTTGCCGTTGTGGAACTTGATACCATCCTTGAGGATGAATCTGTACGTCTTGCCAAGATCTGATATTTCATACCTGTCAACAAGAGCCGGTACATATTCTCCTGCGGGGGTCACTTTAAAGAGACCCTCATATACATTAGTCATGATCTCCTTGGTACCTGCAGCTGTCATCTGATAAGGATTGAGGCTGTCGCCAAGGTCCTGACCTATACCTATAATGATCTCATTGTTTGCTTTTCTTTCAGACTTTTTGTCTCCGCCACATGCAGCAAGACTGAATACCATAATTGCTGCAAGAACTAAAGCTAAGATCTTTTTGTACATTTTGTTTGTAACATCTCCTTTTTTGAGTTCATCTTGCTTTTTTTCTAATGCAAGATGATATTAATATTGATCGGCAATTATGTCTTTGGATATATCTCCAAACTAATTACCTGTGACGAAGTATTATATATATATTCAGTTGAAAAGTCAAAAAATATCGATATTACGCAAGGGCACCGCAAAAGCGATGCCCTTTTTTGATATCTCATTTAGTTTTACAAATACCCAGTTTAAATAATGGGTCAGGGTCTTAAGTGATCATGTACGAAGTCTGTCGATCAGTCTAAGGAGTCTTGATGCATTGATCTTTAGCTGATGCGCTGTCACCCTTCCTTCTTCAAGGCCTTTTAAAAGCTCCTCGTAGTCTTTCTTGCTTCCCGGCATCATGAGGCTGTGTCCGCTTGCAACAATATTGAAAGATTTAGGACTACTGTATTTTCCTCCCGCAGAAAGCAGATCTCCTCCGATGATCCAGTCTGTCATTACTATGCCGTCAAAACCAAACTCATCAAAGAGTATGTCTGTGATAAGAGCCCTTGACTCCGAAGTGTGCTCTCCGTTGATCAGATTGTATGAACTCATGACTGAAGCAGGATGAGACTTTTTAACAGCGATCTCAAAACCTTTAAGGTATATTTCCCTTGCAGTCCTTTCGCTCATCATGCTGCTGTTTCCGTATCGATTGGTCTCCTGGTTATTGAAAGCAAAGTGCTTTACTGTAACGCCCTTTCCCTTGTGAGACTGGACTCCCAAAGTAAGAGCAGCTGCCATATTGCCGCTTATGACAGGATCCTCTGAAAAATATTCGAAATTCCTTCCGCAAAGTACGCTTCTGTGGATATTGAGTGCAGGTGCAAGCCAAAGATCCACACCGAAGACTTCCATCTCGTTTCCTACGATATCACCGCATAGCTTTGCAAAGTCATCGTTAAAACTTTGTGCTATGGCTGTTCCTATGGGAAGAGCTGTCGTAAATTGCTCCTTTACTACTACGCCCTTCTTTGGTCTTCCCATCTTTCCCAAGAGCCACTTTGCTATTCCGGGGAGAATATCCAGCATAGTCTCAGGGATAGTCGATCCTATGGCGTGAACCCCTTTTTCGTCCGTATAATAATGCCTTGCAAGCCTGAGTCCTGCAGGACCGTCTGCCATTATGAGGTTATCGATGCCCTTATCCTTTAGCTTAAAACTGCTCTCGCCTGCTGCTCCCGCAACGGATGTGGATGCGTTTCCAATGACGCTTAAGATCCCTCCCTTTTCGCTAAAGCTTCCTATATTAAGATAGGCAAGTTCTTTCTCATCAAGGGCCTCGATCCTTGCATCTATCTCCGGTTCCTTTCCGTATATGACCTCCTCAGCCTTGCAAGCAGAAAGATCTATATCAAAGGAGGGGACATCTTGGCAGTCTTCACAAGCAGTGCAAGGGCCTGGCATCCAGTCTTCAAAATCAGGCTTTGGGAAAGCATTGCGAACCTTTTTTACTATATGATCCTCTTTGAGAACTCCCTTCATTACCGCCTTTGTATCCTTGCTGCTGTTTCCAAGGAATATAGTGTACGTGCCCTTTTCGAGTATATATGCAGCTGTAGTTTCGTCATATGAGGATTGATCAAGAAGGTCAAATCTTAGTTCGATCATATCCTTTTCTCCAGGAGCAAGCTCTTTGGTCTTTGCATATGCAGCAAGAGATCTTTTCTCCTTTATCATCCTTCCGTCAGGACAGGATATATATGCCTGAAGGACTTCTCTTCCCTTGTATGCACCTATATTTTTTACTTCTGCCTTAAGCGAGACTATATTTTCGCTGATATTCCCTTCAGTGAAAGCCCATTCAAGATCTGTATATCCAAGGCCGAATCCAAATGGATACAGAGGGTCTACCCCTGCTGCATCAAAAAATCTGTATCCCACAAAAATGCCTTCTTTGTATCTGCTGTCGTCTCTTTCGCCAAAAGTCCCGATGGAAGGATAGTCCTCAAAACTCGTCCATGTAGTAGCAAGCTTTCCTGACGGCACTTCCTTTCCGAGGAGTATATCTGCCAAAGCCCTTCCTGTCTCTACTCCGAGCTGAGACAAAACAAGTATATTTCCTACATCCTTAACAGGTGCAAGATCTAGAGGACCTCCTGTGTTTATGACCAGCATGAATTTTTTATAGCGTGCATCAAGCCAGAGTATATCCCTTACCTCCGTATCCGTGAGTTTGAAATCGCCCTTTTCAGGAAGTCTGTCATTTCCTTCTCCCGATATCCTGCTAAGCACATATATTGCAGCATCTGCTCCCTCTTTCATGGGAAGGTCGTATTCAGGTTCTTTCATGACAGCACCCATGGAGGCTGCAATGATATTTATCTTCTCTTCTTTTGCTCTGTCCTTTATGCTTTTAATGAAGTCTTTTTTTGCATCTGCTCTTTTAAGGTCGTATTTATTGAGCCACTCTGTATCTATGAGAACAAAGCCTGCATCTATGAGCCCTTGCTCTACGGTCAAAAAGTATCTTGAATTGACTTCTCCCGATCCTGTGCCGCCCTTGACTGTATTTCTTACTCCACTTCCGTAAGCAGCTATGCTGCCGGGTCTTTCGAGAGGAAAAGCGCCGTTCCTTTTCAAAAGAACAGTGCACTCTGCTAAATGACTTCTGAGCCTTTCAATATTGTTTGATTCGTGATCCTTCATTAGTTCTGCCCTCTTAGATGTTTGCGATTTCCATAAGATACTTTTCAAAAATATAGTACATTCCAGCAAAGCTGTATGTCAACGAACTATTGCAGGCTTTCAGTATTTATTACAAAATGGCAAGCTCATCTGTTAGGATATGCAAATTGAACTAAGGCTCCTCCTGTGGTTAAATAGGACTTAGGTTAAATCAAGATACACTTTCAGATATGAAGGAGAAAAGATAAATATGAGCAGCGACAGAATGAAACAAGCTATTTTGGTAGTAAGCTTTGGAACAAGCTTTAATTCAAGCAGGAGCATCACTATAGGCGCTATCGAAAGCACCCTTGCCGAGTGCTTCCCTGAATACATCATCAGAAGAGCTTTTACATCGAAGATCATAAAAGCAAAGCTTCTTAAACGTGACGGGATAGCTATAGACAATGTGGAAGAAGCCCTTGCAAAACTATCAGAAGACGGCTTTAAGAAAGTATATATACAGCCCACTCACATAATGGAAGGTGAAGAATATGACCTTACAGTAGAAGCTGCAAAGCCATTTTTAGACAAGTTCGAAGTCTTAAGAGTCGGTCATGCCCTGCTCACAGAAGACAGAGACCTTGATGCACTGGTCGATGCTCTTGATGAGGCTACGAAAAAAGAATCAGATGAAGAAACAGCAAGAGTCTTCATGGGCCACGGTACAGAGCATAATGCAAATGTCGTATATACAAAACTTCAGAAAAAAGCAGAAGAAAAAGGCTTTAATGACCTCTTTATAGGGACAGTTGAGGCAACCCCTTCTCTTGATGACATAGCTGAAATGGTCAAGAAGAGCGGACATAAGAAAATAGTCCTCTCGCCTATGATGATAGTTGCAGGTGATCATGCAAACAACGATATGGCAGGAGACGATGAGGATTCATGGAAGCCGAGATTCCAAAGAGACGGCCTTGAAGTAAGGTGCAGGATAAGAGGTCTTGGAAGCGAATACGAGATCCAAAAGATGATCGCAAAGAAATGCAAAGATCTCATCGAAGTATAAGAGCCATAATACTCAAGGGCACTTCAGACCTGAAGTGCCCTTTTAGTATGTTTTATAATAAATCATATATGCTAGTTTTAATTGTTTAAGCAGAGGCAAATATAAAGACCTGCTGATTCATTTATTAAGCTAAGTTATAAACCTATTATATCTTCTCGAAAGCCAGCCTTTTGTCGTTTTCATCTCGGCCTTCAAGATAAATGATGCCGCAATATTCAAAGCCAAGTTTTTTCAGGAGATTCTGCATGACATAGTTATCTTCATGGGTATCCATGCGAAGATGCCCGCATCTTTCATATGCCCAGTCTATGCAGGCCTGTCCTATGCCTTTTACGGTTCCATTACCGGCTATGCGATGAACAACGCCGTATACAGGATCTCCATGCCATTTCCCTTCGATCTGATCATAGGTGTGCTCAACATTTTTGCCGTAATCAAGGAAAAAGGTACCTACGATCTTTCCTTCATTTAGACACACATAGCTTTTCCCTGCTTCTATATCTTTTTCTATGAGCCATCTTGGAGGCCAGTTGTCAAGGCCCCACTGATCAGGATTATCATGAGATGCCATAAACTTTCTGGCATATTCAAATATCTTCATCAGCTCATCTATGTCTTCTAAAACAGCATGCCTTATTTCCATCTTTTATCTCCTTTTTGCTAGATGATACCACAATCATAGGCAAAACAAAATGCTGATCCTGATTTTTTGTTAAATGAGATATTTCATATGAATACCTTGATACTATTTCAGAAGATCCATTGGCTTTGATATGATCATCACGGCTCCTTTTTCCTTAAGGAACTCAGGAGTTCTCGATCCCCATGCGACGCTCAGTACATCCATATCTGCATTTTGAGCAGTGGCTATATCGACCTCTGAGTCTCCTATATACAGGCAGTCCTTAACTGAAAGTCCAAGTTCATCGACCGTCTTAAATACCATATCAGGAGCAGGTTTTCTCGGAATACCCTCCATAGATCCGTAGACTATGTCAAAGATCCTGGGAAAGAAATGATCCATCAAAAGCTTCGTTTCTGCATCATTTTTGTTTGATATGACTGCAAGCTTAAGTCCTCTTTCTTTTAATTTGAGCAAAATATCCTTCATTCCTTCATAAGGGACAGTCTTATCCATATAGTGGACTCTGTAAAAAGCCTGATAATCAGAAAAAACCTTTTCGTAAAGCTCTTCTGAAGTGTCTTCCTGAACACTTCTTTTTATGAGTACTCTGACGCCGTTCCCTATAAAAGCGGTTACTTCTTCAATAGTCCTTAGCGGAAGTCCATTGGCACCAAGGGCATGATTGACTGCTGCAGCAAGGTCTGCCATGGTATCAAGAAGTGTACCGTCAAGATCGAATATATATGCTTTTTTGTTTTTTAGATCCATCATCTTTCCTATTATTCCTATTTTTTATATATACTTTCTCTATTCTTTTTGATCCTCGAGCATCCACGCCATGCCTTTTGCGACCCTTAGGGATGCGTCTTTAAAATGGTTCCCAGGATTAAAAACAAGGACCGTATCTATGCCTTTGCTCTTTAACAGCTCATATTGCTCATTGATGCATTCTTCTACTTTAGACATGAGCTGGTTTCTCGTCTTTGCTTCCTTATCTCCAAGGCTTAGATATATCCTTTTGACAAGAGGCTCATGAGCTTTAGCATACTCTATCCAATTCTTGAACCAAACCGACGGAGAAGCAGCGACTATGCCCGTAAAGACATCGCTGCTAAATGATGCCCACAAAGCAAATAGTCCGGCAAGCGAATATCCGCAAAGATAAACATTTTTGAAGGGTAAAGATCTTTTTTCCTCCAGTTTTGGAATCACATTTAAAAGGATCGTATCAAGAGTCTCCTTTGCTCCGTCACCAAAAGCTTCATTACCAAACACCGGATCAGCTTTCCATGGAGAAAGGTCCTTGTTCCAATCGGATACAGGAACTGTCACTATGCAAGAGTCCTTCGAATCTGACATTTGACTGAGAAGAGCAAAGAGACCTTCTTCTCGTTCTTCTTTTCGGTCTGCCGTTACATGTATAAAGACATCGGCTGAGCCTAAATTACCTTCGATTTCGATATGATCGATAATTATCATTTGTTTTCTGTATTCCTCTGATATAGCTATTGTACATTGTAAGTCCTGCTCAAAGCTAAAACTAGATCCGTATGGTCAAAACATTGAGTCCTAATATGTTTTGATACTGCACGCTCTTTGCCATAGCATATATCATCCTGATGCCAATATTTTTTACAGGATCTTCAGGATCTGATATATCCTTTCTTTCCGAAGGATCAAAGGCTATGCAGTCATCCTTGATCCTTAAGATAAGAGAACCGTCTTTTTCAGCTACACGCACATCGATAGAATGCTTTTTCTTATCTTTTATAAAGCCGTGCTCTACGATGTTCCCTGCCATCTCCTCTATGGCAAGGCCCGCAAGCTTTGCTCTCTTTCCTTCTATGCCTTTGGCTTCGCAAAACCTTTGAACAGACTCAGCAAGGCTCGTTACCTCTTCTATGGTATCAACAGAGATGTCCATCCTGTTTTCTTCGCTATATCCAAAATCCTTTGGTATGACCATAAGATCATCCATATTCTTTGGAAAATGCTTATTGCATATCCAGGAATAGAAAAGAACGAAGAGGACGGTTATGGTGCCGTTGCATATATTTGCATAGTATATACTGTCCATACCAAAGAAAGGCATCATGACAGCGGAGCATACCACCATATTGACTACTCCGTCAAGCAGAGCAAGGGAATGTATGAGGACCTGCTTGTTCATTGCCTGTCCATAGCAAGTAAAATGCATACAGATAACAGACAAAGGCATGCAGAAAGGAATGATCCTGAATCCTCTCATGGTCATAATGAATACATCTGACATCTCGTCCTGAAAATACATACGGGCTATAGGCCTTGCAAATATGATTATTCCTGCCGCTATGATGCACATGAGAGGGATATATCTGTAAAAGACTACCCTCATAATATCTTTTAGAGTCTGCCTGTCCTCTTCTCCTACGCTGACGCTTATGAGCATCCTCGACACTGCCATCATGCCTGTAGGTATTGCCCAAAAAAGCGGCATAAAGGAGTTGCATGCAGCAAAGGCAGAAAGTCCTGCGCTTCCCACAGATCCAAGTATCATGGAATTAAGGACAAGGCCCCTTATGGCTTGATATCCAAAGGACAAAGCTCCGGGTGCTCCTATCCTGATGATATCCCTTGAGTCACTGAACTTAAAGTTCTTGAATTTGAACCTGAGCACTGCTTTCTTTGAAACGAAGTACTGAGCCTGAACAAGGAAGAATATCCAAAGCCCTATAGAAGATGCAAGAGCAAGGCCGAAAGCTTCCATCCTGAGTTTTCCGACAAAAATGTAGTTTAAAGCAAGGTTTACGAGTATATATGCTATGCTGGCTCCAAAGGTCCTCTTTGTTTGATTTTCAAGAGAAAGGAAACCGGAAAGCTGCTGCCCAAGGATCTGAGGAAGTATACCTATGGACATGCCCATAAGGTATTGGTTGAAAAGTGGCCTTATGACAGGATCCTTGGTAAATATGCCTGTAAGGTCGAATACGCCGGACAAAAGGACGAAGGCGATTATAAGAACAGAAAAGCCGGTTGAGATAATAATATCCAATGAGAATATATCCTGAGTCCTGTCAAGAAGGTTCTTCCCTTTGAATTCACCGCAAAGTATCTGAGACCCTCCTACAAGCATCATGGCTATTGCTCCTATGAGAAGAACCAAAGGAGAATAAAGACCTACAGCGCCCATGGCATCAGAACCAATGAAATTGGATGCAAAGATGCCTGAGACTATGCCATTAATGGCATTTATCATAGCAAGGAGCACCTGTATTGGAAGGAGCCTGAAGCTTAGTTTCGTTATCATTTTCAGATCAGATTTTTGCAGCCTTGTATTTTCCATTTTTATATCGATTTCTCTATACTAAAAATTACACACTTCATTATATGTTACTACATAATAGAACGATTCCGTGTAAATATCCATTACACGGAATCAATAAATCATTCGATCGTTTCAAGCAGCTGATCTATGATCGCTTCGTAGTCATCTGCACCTCTTGATCCTATGGCAGCTTCTCCGATGAGCTTTCCTTCTGAGTCTACAAAATATGTTGTAGGAACGAACTCTGCAGGGAATGCTTCAAAAATGCTGCTCCATGGAACGAGATTGAGATATTCAACTCCTGTCTGATCGATGATGTCATTGGCTGCTCTTACCATGGCTGTGTCACTTGCACTGTAGACATCTATGACTATGCCAACTATATCGCAATCCTTTTCTTCTAAAGTCTTATCAAGCTTTGCAAGGTCCGGCATCTCTGCAATGCAAGGCCCGCAGTACGTGCCCCAAAGGTTTACCATGGTTATCTTGTTCTTGCTGAATATATCTTCAGACTTTACAGTATTTCCTTTAAGATCGGTGGTCTCAAAAGAAATACCTGCTGTCTCCTGCTTTTCAGGATCTTTCTTGTCAGATCCTTTTGAACCGCAGGCAGCAAGTGAAAAGATCAAGACCAGAACTAATACCATACTAACAATTGACTTCTTCATTCTTTCCAAACTCCTTTTTATCTTTCTTTATGCTTTTGCCTATTCCTTCAAAGGAAAGTGCATGAACAGGACATTCTTTCATGCATTCTCCGCACCTTATGCATTCGCTGCTGTTTGGATCTTCCTTGGGATCTACTTTCATATGGCATGCTCTGCTGCAGGCGCCGCAGTCTATGCATAGATCCCTATCCAACTTCATCTTTACTATGCTTATCTTTTGGAATAAGGAATAAAAAGCTCCAAGGGGACATATATATTTGCAGAACGGTCTGTATATGAACACTGATGCAAGAATGCATAATATGAGGATCAGCATCTTCCATCTAAAAAGCCATCCAAGAGCAGGTCTTAAGGCATCGTTAAGAAGCACCAGCGGTATGCCGCCTTCAAGGGTCCCCACAGGACAGACGAATTCGCAAAAGAACGGAAGCCCTGCACCGTACTCGTTTCTGTAGAAAAGAGGAAGCCCTATTACAAGTATCACCAGAACAAAGTATTTCAGATATCTAAGAGGCCTGTCTATCTTTTCAGGTATATTTATCTTTGGTGTCGGGATCTTGTAAAGAAGCTCCTGAATGAGACCAAAGATGCATAGCCATCCGCATATGAACCTTCCGACAAGCATCCCTACTGCAATCAGATATCCAAGAACATAAAAAGGAAATCTCCTTTCTCTTTGATTGAGCACAGCCTGAAGAGAACCTATAGGGCACGCGCCAAGTGCTCCGGGACAGGAGTAACAATTCATTCCGGGCACACAAAAATGCTTTAGAGGCCCTTCGTAGATAAAAGGAGCTCCGGGAAGGAATCCTTTTACATAGCCGTTGGAAATCATGGCCCAGGCTGATTGTACTATCTGTCTTAAATGCTTAGCCAAGGCCTATACACTCCATACATATCTTTGCGGCTTTTATGAATACTGCTCTTGCTTCTCCATTTAAAGCGCCATACAGGCACATGGCTATAGCAAAAATGAGTATTGCTATTTTTATCTTATTATTCTTGCCCATAATACTATTCCTCTATATATGAGATTCAATGCTGCTTATGGCGTCCCCAAGTATTTTTTCCGTGTCTGCGCCTATGATGTCAAGACCTGTTGCCTGAATGAGCCTTACATCGTGTATCCCGTAATATCCTTGAGCAAGAGCATTGACATATCCAAAACCAAACTCTTCCGGTACGTAATCTCCTCCTGCTGTTGTGACATAATATATTCTCTTTGCTTTGCAAAGACCCTCCGGAACTCCTTCAGGAGTGTATCTGAATGTGATGCCAACAGCATTTATCTGTTCAAAGTATTGCTTGAGTGCTGCAGGGAAAGAAAGGTCCCAATAAGGTGCTGCAATGACTATGGTATCTGCATCTTTGAACTCATTGGCAAGATCAAACATGGGATCATCGAAGCTTTCCTTTGAGAGAAGCTCATCTCTTTTCTGAAGAAATGCTTCATCGGCAATTGGAAAAACTACATCTTTAAGGCAGCACTCTCTCACTTCCCCATCAAGTTTTGAAAGAAGAGCATCTGCAAGCCTTTTTGTGCGGGATCCCTCCCTTACACAAGCATTGATAAACAAGATCATATTACAAGTTCTCCATTCATATCGTTTACTTATTATTATATCCTAAAAACTAATGCTTTAGTTATTATTCAACAATATTAACTCAACACAAAAAGACATTTCTGTAATCGAAATGTCTTACAATGTGAAGAGTTTATCACTGGATCATTCAATCAATATTGTCAGTTTTGAATCCAGCGCTTCAGCAATACGATTGAGAGTTCCTATTGAAGGATTAGCCGTACCTCTTTCTATTTTCGAGATATCAGATTGATCTATATCTGTAAGCTCTGCCAGCTCTTTTTGAGTGATTCCTTTTCTTGCTCTGGCTTCAGCAACAGCCATCCCAGCTGCATGAGATACTTCCGGTCGCTTAATTCTTATTATCTTTCCTTCTTCATAGATAGTCTCGACCTCAATATCAAGATCGTCATTCCAAATGATTCCGTAATATCCAATAAGCTTACCAGATGTAAATAGCTCTCTGTCATTAAGAGCAACAAGCTGTGGATATTTATCAAATAGTGTTGACATATCAAAGGAAATAACTTTTCCGTCTTGGAAAGTGACTTCTAATTCTGTTCCCTCATTAAATTCAAGATCTACTGCTTTATGAAACATCTCATTCTAAGGGAGGTAATTTGTGATATGATTCCTCTCTCCAACCCGTCATGTATATTATATGGGATATATCACCTATTTGTCAATAGTCAAATATATTTATTTTTGTATCTATCTTATTGATTCGCTGTTTACCGGGAATGTAAAGTACGTATCAGGATAGGGTTCGTTTTCAAGGGTGAAATGCCACCATTCTTCAGGAAGAGGCCTGAATCCGTGCTTTACCATCACATCTCTTAATATCATCCTGTTTGCATATTGCTCTTCAGTGATACCTGTAAAGTCAGGATGGCTCAGTTCTCCGAAATAGTCGAAGGTACCGCCCATGTCAACTTCCTTTTCAAGAGTCATATCAAAAAGAGTCAGATCTACAGTGCTTCCTCTGCTGTGACCTGAATGAGCGTCTATATATCCAAGAGGGAAAAGCACATCCTTTTCAAGTTCAGGATAAAAATACTCCTTCATTTTGGTATCACCCATATCCTTTGCCCATGTAGCAAAGTGAGTGACTGCCTTTTGAGGCCTATAGGCATCGAATATCTTTAGCCTGTATCCCATAGTAACAAGTTCGTCACTTACTTCCTTTAAAGCAGCTGCTGCCTCTTTTGTAAGAAAAGCAAGAGGTTCTTCATAGCCGTCGATACGCTCACCTACAAAGTTGTATGTGGAATAATATCTTATCTCAAGGATCACATCCGGGACCACATCATTTATCATAACGAAATCCGATGAATCATTGGACATCTTGTATCCGTCATCATCAACATATTCGATGATCTCTCCTGATTGGTCATCCTTTGGTTTATCAGCTGCGCCGCAGCCGCCAAGGACCAATGCCAGGGACATAAATAATATGAGTAATACCTTTTTCATAAAAAACTCCTCGTCTAAATAAACATGATTCTCATGCATATTTTGCATGAGAATTGCTTGTTATTATCAATATAGCTACAAATACTATAGCAGAGACTATCAAGCTGATCAGCTGTATGGTTCTAACTACT
>JAZQCD010000028.1:0-10325 GCA_045546135.1 Anaerovoracaceae bacterium | reverse complement strand
ATTTGTCTTCCTAAGACCGCTTGGCCTCCGACTTGCTTGTATACTGAAAGTATGAAGGTTTACAAGGCATTAAATTCAGATGGACTTCAGGCAGGAAAAAAGGCTGTTTCCATGATAGTGGGAAGAGATACAGCAGGTCTTGATGAAAATGGAGTTATCAAAGCCGCTGTTGAGACAGTCGCTGAAAACACTTCAGATGGTGTGATAGCACCACTTATGTATCTTGCAATAGGCGGTCCGGTTTTAGGAATAGCCTATAAAGCAATTAACACCATGGATTCCATGGTGGGATACAAGAATAAAGAATATGTAGACTTCGGACGCTTTTCTGCAAAGCTGGACGATGTCTTTAACTATATACCCTCAAGGATAAGCGCTCTTGGCATGATAGCCGCTGCATATATTGGCAAGGGCTTTGACGGAGCCAACGCCATGCGCATATGGAAAAGGGACAGGTTCAACCACTCAAGTCCCAATTCAGCTCAGACTGAAAGCGCCTGCGCAGGAGCTCTTCATGTGCAGCTTGGAGGAGATGCTTACTACTTCGGTGAACTTTACAAAAAACCTACTATGGGAGATCCCGACAGGGCTCCTGAGGCGGAGGATATAAACAGGAGCTGCAGACTCATGTATCTAACGAGCATACTTCTGCTTTGCGTATTTGAGCTCGTAGGAGCTCTTATAATATTTATTTAACTTTATCCTGCTTTCGCTCTCGTCGGCAGTGACTGCGCTGCACGATCTGTCCAAGATCGGCATCTTGTCGAACACCTCCTTCGAGCAGAAAGCAGTATACAGCAGAATCGATAAAACATCATGATCATCGGAAACAATTACGGTCACGGCGGTGACATTTACAAAAACAAAATATCCTATGACTTTTCAGCTAATGTCAATCCCTATGGGACTCCTGAAGCTGTAAAGGAAGCCATCAGAAGATCGGCAGAAGAAGTTTCTGTTTATCCGGATCCTTACTGTACAAAGCTAAGGAAGATGCTTTCTGATACATTGAAAGTCTCTGAGGACTTCATAGTATGCGGAAACGGAGCAGCCGAACTGATCTTTCAGTTCGTGCAGGTATTAAAGCCCAAAAAGGCTCTTCTTCCTGTTCCTTCATTCTCCGAATACGAGAGTGCTCTCAAGACCGTAGGCAAGGATACTGAAGTCATACTTTACGGACTTAAAAAAGAAAACGGACTTGCGCTTACAGAGGACATACTGCAGCACATCACAAAGGATATATCCCTTGTCATGCTCTGCAATCCAAACAACCCTTCGGGTCTTTGCATAGATAAGGATCTGCTTCTCTCGATCCTTGAGAAGTGCAGAGAAAATGATGTATGGCTCTTTATGGATGAGTGCTTCATGGATCTCATCGATAAGGAAAGGAGCATATCCTTGATCCCTCTTTTAAAGGAGGGAGACAAAGTCTTTGTACTTAAAGCCTTTACAAAACTCTACGGCATGGCAGGTGTAAGGCTTGGATATGGCATTTGCAAAAATATGCAGATGCTTTCCGATATGTGCTCCTGCGTTCAGCCCTGGAACGTTTCTGCTCCTGCACAGGCTGCAGGTTGCGCTGCTCTTGAGTGCACTGAGTGGACAAAGGAAACAAAAGAAAAGATATTCGAAGAAAAAGAATACCTTTGCGAAAAGCTTTCAAAACTGGGACTTAAGGTGCAAAAGGGACATGCCAACTTTCTCATGATCTACGATGCTCCCGGGCTTTATGAAAAGTTCCTTGAAAGAGGCATACTCATAAGGGATTGCTCTAATTACCATGGACTTGAAAAGGGCGATTGCCGCATAGCAGTAAGAAGACACGAAGAAAATGAGGTCCTCATAAAGACCTTGTCAGAGATACTTTAAAAGAGGCAGCATGGAAGATATCGAAAAGATCGACAACATAGAAGACAGGACAGGTATAGAGGACTACTATGCTGTAAAGAACGGCAAGAAGCTAAGATTTGGGTATACCACAGGTACATGCGCTGCAGCAGCGACCAAGGCAGCAGCAATTGCTCTTGTGACAGGAAAGATGCCCGAAAGGGTCGAGATAATGACTCCAAAGGGCATACTCCTAAGCCTTAAAGTCCTTGAGCCTAAAATGGAAAAGGACAAGATCTCCTGCGCCATAAAGAAATTCAGCGGAGACGATCCCGATGCCACTGCAGGGGTCATGGTATATTCCGAGGTATCCTGGTCAAGGGAGCCGGGGATCACTGTAGACGGAGGCCTTGGAGTGGGCAGAGTCACAAAACCGGGACTTAAGCAAAAGGTTGGCGAACCTGCCATCAACCCTGTTCCCATGGAGATGATAAAAAGAGCAGCAGAAGAAGCTCTTTCAGACGGCTCAGGTGCGGAAGGCCTTAAGGTCGTCATTTCCATCCCCGAAGGAGTCGAGATAGCAAAAAAGACCTTCAATCCAAGGCTTGGCATAGAAGGCGGCATCTCAGTACTTGGAACAAGCGGCATAGTAGAGCCCATGAGCGAAAAAGCCCTTCTTGATACCATAGAGATAGAGATAAAGCAAAAGCATGCAAACGGCTATGACAGACTTGTCATGTGCCCCGGAAACTACGGAGCAGACTTCATAAGAGAAGAGTGCGGAGTCAAGGATGAGCAGCTTGTCAAATGCTCTAACTACCTTGGGCAGGGCCTTGACATGGCATCTGCCGAAGGCATCAAGGAACTCCTTTTTGTTGGCAACATAGGAAAGTTCATTAAGCTTACAGGCGGCATCATGAACTCCCATTCAAGAGAAGCAGATGGAAGAGCAGAGCTCATGGCAGCATGCGCTGTCAGAGCCGGCTGCGATATAGAGACTGCAAGGACTATCCTTTCCTGCCTTACGACAGACGAGATGCTCGCTGCCATCAAAGAAGCAGGGCTTCTTGAGGAGACTATGAAGATAGTAGCCGAAAAGATAGACTTCTATGTAAACAACAGAACAAGGAGCGAGATGAAGATCTCGGTAGTCGTATTCTCATCTGTTTACGGCATACTCTGCACTACAGGAGATGCTCTTAAGTGGATGGAAGAACTAAAAAGCGGACAAAAACTCCTGCCTGATGCAGGTGTTTGAAATATTACAATTTTAAAGCAAAGGAAAAGTAGAAATGGAAAAAGGTAAATTATTCGGAGTAGGAGTAGGCCCCGGGGACCCTGAACTCCTCACTCTTAAAACAGCAAGACTTTTGAAAGAATGCGATGTAGTAGCATTCCCAGGGCGTGAAGCAGAGAAATGCTTTGCATATAGGATAGCAAAAGGGGCAGTACCTGAGATTTCCGAAAAAGAACTTCTTGCTATAGACATGCCTATGACAAAGGATCAGGAAGTAAGAAAGCTTGCATATGAAAAGGGAGCAGCCCAGCTTTGCGAAAAGCTTGAAGAAGGAAAGAACGTAGTTTTCATCACATTAGGAGATACAACGGTTTATTCTACCTATTGCTACCTTCACAAAAAGGTGGCAGAAAAGGGCTATGCAACAGAAATGGTGCCCGGCATCACATCTTTTTGCGCAGCAGCAGCTGTTCTTGAAGAGTCCCTTTGCGAGGACGATCAGGAACTTCACGTGATCCCCGGGACCTACAAGCCAACAGACGGTCTTGATTACGAAGGCGTAAAAGTCTTTATGAAGAACAATATCAAAGAGACCGTCGAAGCTGCAAAGAAAAAGGGCCAGAAGGTCATGATGGTCGAAAACTGCGGTACAGAAGATCAGCATGTTTACAGATCTGCCGAGGAGATCCCCTACGATTCAGGTTACTTCTCCTTGATGATCATAAAGGATAAATAAAGGCAAAATGGCGGGGCCCATAAATTCCCGTCATAATACAGGAGGAAAATATGATTCATTTTGTCGGAGCAGGCAGCGGAGCAGCTGACCTCATCACACTCAGAGGAAAGAACTATCTTGAAGAAGCTGATGTCATCATCTATGCAGGATCTTTGGTAAATCCTGACCTTCTTAATTACAAAAAGGAAGGCTGCATTGTATATGACAGCGCAAGGATGACCCTTGAGGAAGTCATCGAAGCCATGGAGGAAGCAGAAAAGAAGGCCCTTATGACAGTTCGTCTTCATACAGGAGACCCATCCATATACGGAGCTATCAGAGAGCAGATGGATATACTTGATGAAAAGGGCATAGACTATGACTATACCCCGGGCGTCAGCTCTTTCTGCGGAGCAGCATCGGCTCTCAATCTTGAGTATACACTTCCGGATGTATCCCAGAGCATCATCATCACAAGGCAGGCAGGAAGGACTCCTATGCCCGAAAAAGAGAGCATCAAGTCCTTTGCAGCTCACCATGCTACCATGGTACTCTTCCTTTCATCAGGACTTCTCGAAGAAACATCGAAGGATCTCATCGAGGGCGGATACAGCGAAGATACTCCGGCTGCCATAGTGTACAAAGCTACCTGGCCCGACGAAAGAAAATATATATGCACAGTGGGTACCCTTGCTCAGTGCGCAAAGGAAAACAATGTATCAAGAACTGCTCTTATCATAGTGGGAGACATAGTCACACATACCAACTACAGAAGATCAGATCTTTACAATCCTGATTTCACAACAGGATACAGAGAAGCAAAGAAGTAAAGAAGATGAAAGTAAGACTTGCGGCCTATAGCGCCAAAGGCATGGAGACAGAAGTAAGGATAGCTGATGCACTAAAGGGAAAAGGGCATGAGTGCCTTTGCTTTGCGTCTTCAAAATACAGCCGGGGAGAAGTCCTTCCCATAGAAGGGTCTGCAGTTTCCTGGGCAAAAGAAGGCTTTGAAAAAGCAGATGCACTCATCTTTTGCTGCGCTTCAGGCATAGCTGTAAGGGCTATTGCTCCATGGGTAAAGAGCAAAACAACGGATCCTGCAGTCATCGTCACCGATGAAATGGGCCATTTCGTCATACCCCTTCTTTCAGGACATATAGGAGGGGCAAATGAGCTTGCCCTTGAAATTGCAGATGCCATTGGCTCCACGCCTGTCGTAACAACGGCTACTGATATTCACGGGCTCTTTGCTGTTGACGTCTTTGCGACGAAAAACCACCTTAAGATAGGCAGCATGAAGCTGGCAAAGGAAATATCAGCAGAGCTCCTTGCAGGAAATCCCGTAGGCTTTTATTCGGATCTTCCTTATGAAGGGAAACTGCCGAATTGCCTTTGGGGTACTTCAGAGGATGGCAAAGTGATCCCAAAGTATGGCATCTGGGTCTCGAAAGACAAAACAAAGTCTTTTTTCAGGAATACTCTTCATCTCATCCCTCAGATCTATACAGTAGGCCTTGGATGCAAGAAGGGTAAGCCCTTTGAAGAACTTGAAGCTTTCTTTTTAAGGCAGCTTGAAGCAGCAGGTATAGAGGCAGCAGAAGTAAGGGCCATTGCAAGCATAGATCTTAAAAAAGATGAAGAGGGACTCCTCGCTCTTTCAAAGAAATACAAGATACCATTCATGTGTTACAGCGCGGATGAACTCAATGCATTGGTTGGGGAGTTCTCATCATCAAGTTTTGTTAATATGACTACCGGCGTGGACTGCGTTTGCGAAAGAGCAGCAGTAGCTGCCGGCGGAAAAGATATCGTTAGAAGAAAGCAGGCGGAGAACGGAATGACCTTCGCCCTTGGAAAATGTCAGGAGGTAATCAGTTTTGAGTAAACTTTATGTAGTGGGCATTGGTCCCGGAAGCTATGAAAATATGACCCAAAGAGCACAGGAAGCTCTAAAGAGTGCAGATATCCTCATCGGATATACTGTATATATAGACCTTGTAAAGGAGCATTTCCCCGGAAAAGAGATGCTTACAACAGGCATGAGAAAAGAAGTGGAAAGATGCGAGCTTGCTCTTGAAAAAGCATCAGAAGGCAAAGACGTTGCAATGATATGCTCAGGAGATGCCGGAGTATACGGCATGAGCGGCCTCATCGAAGAACTTGCAGTAAAGTATGAGGGCGTTGAAGTCGAGACCATCCCCGGCGTATCTGCAGTCCTTTCAGGTGCAGCAATACTTGGATCTCCTCTTATGCACGACTTTGCAGTCATCTCCCTGTCAGACCTTATGACGCCATGGGAAAAGATCGAAAAAAGACTCCTTTCTGCAGCAGAAGCAGACTTTGTCATCTGCCTTTACAACCCATCAAGCCATAAAAGACATGACTATCTTCAGAAGGCCTGTGACCTTGTTCTTAAGCACCAGGCACCTGAGACAGTCTGCGGCATAGCAAAGAACATAGGAAGAGAAGGAGAATCCATTCAGGTCCTTACTCTCAAAGAATTAAGAGATACAGAAGTCGATATGTTCTCCACAGTCTTTATAGGCAATTCTCAGACAAAAGAACTTAACGGAAAAATGGTGACGCCCAGAGGATATTCACATGACTAAAGTACTGCTTTTTGCAGGAACAACTGAAGGAAAGAACCTGGCTTCTGCATGCAGGGGCCGGGATCTTGATCTATATGTAAGCGTGGCGACAGAATACGGCAAGACCCGTATCGACTCAGCGGACAACATCCATGTCCTTTGCGGAAGAAAGGATGAAGAGGGCATCAAAGCGCTCCTTGATGAACTGAAACCCTCTTTGGTCGTAGACGCTACTCACCCCTACGCTGCAGTAGTAACAGAGAATGTTAAAAATGCATGCAGCGAAAAAGGCATAGAGTATATGAGGCTATTAAGAGATGTTCAAGGGACTGATGATTCCTTTGTTTTTGTCTCAGACACAGATGAAGCAGTAAGCTTCTTAAATACGGTGGAGGGAAAGGTCCTCCTTACAACAGGCAGCAAGGAACTTGATAAATACACTGCTGTAAAGGGCTTTCAGGACCGCCTTTATGCCCGCATACTTCCTATGCCTGACGGCATACAAAGAGCTCTTGATCTTGGCTACCCCTGCAGCCACATCATAGGTATGCAGGGACCCTTCAGCTACGAAATAAACAAGGCTACTATGGAGATGCTCGGCGTAGACTACATGGTCACAAAAGACACAGGAGCTGAAGGCGGATTTACAGATAAGGTAGAAGCTGCTGCAGACTGCGGTGTAAAGTCTGTTGTCATAAAGAGACCTCTTGAGGAAGAAGGTCTGTCTTACGGCCAGTGCCTGGATCTTTTCAAAGAGCGCTTTGGCCTTGAGCCATTAAAGGAAGTGACAATAGTAGGCATAGGCATGGGCGACGGAGATACACTGACCCTTGAAGCAGACAAAGCCTGCAGGAATGCAGACCTTGTTATAGGCGCAAAGAGGATAGCAGAAAGCCTTTCTCCTTACGGAAAGCCTCTTAGCTTTGCCATACTTCCAAAGGATATAGAAAAGATAATAAGAGAATCTTCCGGACAAAAGTTTGTAGTGGCAATGTCAGGGGATACTGGATTTTACAGCGGGACAAAGAAGCTTCTTCCGCTTCTTGATGGCCTTAGCGTAAAGGTCCTTCCCGGAATTTCCTCCATCCCTTACTTTTGCAGCCGCATAGGACAGTCCTGGGATGATGCGCTCCTTGTAAGCGCTCACGGAAGATATTGCAATATAGTATCAAAGATAAGAAATAACGAAAAAGTCTTCGCTCTTACAGGAGGAGATCTTGGGATCAAGGAGATCGCAAAGCTTCTTTGCGGGAACGGTCTTGGATATGTAGAGCTCACAGTAGGAGAAAAGCTCTCTTACGAAGACGAAAAGATCAGCAAAGGAACAGCAGAAGAGCTTAAGGATAAAGACTTTGACTCCCTGGCAGTGCTCCTTGCTGAAAATAGTAAAGCAGGAAAAGAGACTGTTTCTCAAGGACTTGATGACAGCGCATTTTTAAGAGCAGAAGTCCCTATGACAAAGCAGGAGATAAGATCTGTCACTCTTTCAAAGCTTGAGCTTTTAAAGTCTTCCGTTTGCTGGGACGTTGGAGCCGGAACAGGCTCTGTATCACTTGAGATGGCAAGAGCAGCTGAAGACGGATTTGTCTATGCAGTAGAAAAGAATGAGGATGCCTGCGCTCTTATCGAGAGCAATATGAAGCATCTTGGTATCACCAATGTAAGCGTAATAAGAGGTCTTGCTCCGGAAGCACTGAAAGGCCTTCCTGTGCCTACCCATGTGTTCATAGGCGGAAGCTCAGGAAGCATGATACCCATCATAAAGACAGCACTTGAAAAGAATCCTAAAGTAAGAGTCGTCATGAATACGGTCACAGTAGAAAGTCTCGGCGACGTTGCAGAGTCCATAAAGGAACTGGGCCTTGTAAATGAAGACTATGTACAGATAAGCGCAGCCAGGGGAAGAAAGCTCGGGCGCTACCATCTCATGACAGCTCAGAACCCTGTATTTATCGTATCCTGCGAAGGACCCGGGGTCCCGGCAGCGAACCTTACTGCAGATGAGAGTGAGGACAGAAGATAAGATACATAAAGTAGCATAAGCAATAGGTCAGTAAATGAATAGCAACAATAATAAAATCAGCGCAGCTGCTCCGAGGATCCTTTTATCGGCTCCTTCCAGCGGCAGCGGAAAGACTATGATAACCTGCGGGATCCTTCAGGCTCTTTGCGACAGGGGTCTTAAGGTGTCATCCTTTAAGTGCGGCCCTGACTATATAGACCCCATGTTCCACGAAAAGGTCATAGGCACAAGGTCTGCAAACCTTGACCTCTTCTTTGCTGATGAGAATCAGCTAAAGAACTGCTTTTTGAGGAACTCCCAAGGGTCTGACATCTCTGTCATCGAAGGCGTCATGGGATTTTATGACGGCATGGCAGCAGATTCTGCTGACGCATCAAGTTATCACGTTGCAAAGGTCTTAGGCGCTCCCGCGATCCTCATAATCGACGCAAGGGGCCAAAGCCTTTCTGCCGTTGCTAGCCTATATGGCTTTGCAAAGTTCAAAGAGGGCAGCGGCATAAAAGGAGTCATTTTCAACAGGATGCCTGCAAAGATCTTTGAGTCTTTGAAACCTGAAATAGAAAAGCTTGGAGTAAAGGCTCTTGGGTACGTGCCTGTTGCAAAAAGCATGGTCATAGAGTCAAGGCACCTTGGCCTTGTGACTCCAAACGAGATATATGACATGTCAGAAAGGCTCCACAGCTTAGCAAAGCTTCTTGAAGAGACCATAGATATGGATGCTCTCATAGAACTTGCAAAGTGTACTGAAAACATAGAGTGCGAAAGGCTTGAAAGACCAAAGAAAGGCCAGCCTGTAAAGATCGCTCTTGCAGACGACGAAGCTTTTTGCTTCATGTACAAGGACAATCTGGCTCTTCTAAGGGAAATGGGAGCAGAACTCGTATCCTTTTCTCCCATACATGACAAAGAACTGCCCAAGGGCACTCAAGGAATAATACTCTACGGCGGATATCCGGAACTCTATGCAAAGGAGCTTTCGGAAAACGAGTCCATGAAGGAAAGCATCAGGTCTGCTGTAAAGGGCGGTATGCCCTGCCTTGCAGAGTGCGGAGGTTTCATGTATCTTCACAATGAAATGATGGATATGAACGGCACATATTATCCAATGTGCAGCATCATAGAAGGAAAGTCATGGAAGACAGACAGACTCGGTAGATTTGGCTATATAACCCTTCACCCACAGGAAAACAGCGCCTTTGTGAAGAAAGGTGAAACTATCAGAGCTCATGAGTTCCACTACTTCGATTCAGATAAGTGCGGAGACGCTATGACAGCAACAAAGCCAAACGGATCAAAGGAGTGGCAATGCGAACATGCAGAAGGAAACCTTCTTGCAGGTTATCCTCACCTTTACTACGAATCCTGCCCACAGCTCATAGCAAGATTCCTTGAAAAGTGCGCTGAGCAGCAGGGACTTTAATTATCGATATATCATTTTCCCTTCAAGGGAAGAGAGGAAATAGATCATGGCAAAAAGCATAATGATACAGGGCACCATGTCCAATGCAGGCAAGAGCCTTCTTGCTGCTGGCCTCTGCAGAATATTCAGGCAGGATGGATACAGAGTTGCCCCGTTCAAATCTCAGAATATGGCCCTCAATTCCTTTGCAACTAAGGAAGGTCTTGAGATGGGCAGAGCTCAGGTCGTACAGGCTGAGGCTGCCGGAATTGAGCCAATGGTGTGCATGAATCCTATCCTTCTCAAGCCTACCAGTGATGAAGGTTCACAGGTGATCGTTAACGGCAGGTCCATAGGCAATATGAAGGCGAGAGATTACTTTGCCTATAAGACCAGGCTGATCCCGGTCATCAGAGAAGCCTTCCAGAGGCTCGAAGACATTGCGGACATCATCGTGATCGAGGGCGCAGGATCTCCTGCGGAGATAAATCTCAAAGAGAATGACATCGTTAATAAGTCGGAGGCCAAGCGGTCTT
>JAZQCD010000027.1:0-38445 GCA_045546135.1 Anaerovoracaceae bacterium | reverse complement strand
GATTATCACTGCTATATCAAATTGGATTTTGCAGATGGCGATTATCTGCTTCTGAATTATGCAATGAATGACACCGGATCATACTATATATACAAAATTACTGAGTATAAATAGTATAGGGGTCCGACTCCCCTAAATAGTATCTTTCATAAAGCTCATCCAAACTTTCCATAGGAAAAACAAATCCGAACGCAGTCTTGAAAAAGACTGGGTTCGGATAGCTTTTACTTGGTAGTGCCTAGGGGAGTCGAACCCCTGATTTCAGCGTGAGAGGCTAACGTCTTGACCACTTGACCAAGGCACCATATTCATTTTTGCGGAACATTTGAATTATACACATAAAATCATTTCTTGTCTATCACTTTTTTTAAATATTTGCAGTGCTTTGGATTTGGATTTTGTATTGATTTTTTTTTTTTGTATATATTACAATAGGACACGGTGGTATATGAAACAGGAATTCCCGCTTCAAAGTATAGAGGACCTTGGCAGTGGGAACTTCAAGAAGCGATAAGTATTACACGGCAGGAGCAAATACTATGAGTATAGAAAAATTTGCAGAAAACATGCAAAAGGACGAAAATCTTGGAAATCACGACAAGATGGTCCTTCACGCAGCTGAGATATTCCTTGGCTATGATTTTGACGAACTTGCAAAAAAGATGGATCTAAAGATCGATGAGGAATATCTATATATAGATATGCTGACAAGGCATTACCGCATCAGCAGGAAAGATGCTGTGGTCACCTGGTACGGATCTCCCGAAGAGACTACTACTGCTCTTTACGGAGATGAGGATCTCGAAGAAAGAGATGATCTTTCAAAGGTTTCGGATGCAAAGACATGGAACAAAGCAGGTTTTAATGAAGCCATGACAATTTATGACCTAATAGCATTTTCAAGACCCGGAGCAAAGGCCTCATTAGAGTATACGCAGATACATAATCTTGCCGATACGGTCACGGGGTCATATTATGCAGGCAAGGGCATAGTATCGGAATATGCTCAGATGTTCGAAGGAAAGGAAAAGGAACTTGCAAAGGGATGCGAGCTTTTGGGGGGAGAACCCTACGGAAGGGGCGATGTCAGCTACAGAGTCCCATTCTTTAGAGACCTTGCATTCGTCATCTCCTACTGGGCTCCTGACGATGAATTCCCGCCTCAGGTAATTCTAATGACCGATATGAATATGAAGGACTTCCTTCATTACGAGACCATATGGTATCTTCAGGGTCATATCATGCACATGATAAGACTTAAGTCCGGGATGCGGAGGATCAGCTAGCTTCCTGATATGTTTTGTAAGGGCTGTGTCTTTTTTCGCAGCCTTTTTTATTGCTTTAAAAAAGTATTCCAAAAGTGCATCTTCTTTTATGCTTTTTTCTCGCAATAGTATAAAATGATGATATAATGGGTCGGTTGAACATTAAGTGAGGAAATAGAATGGATCATAAAGAATTAGCGGAACTTTTGTTCCCTGATATAACAGAAACATTAGAGGATCTTGAGAGGAGATATCCTGCAAGAGATCTGCCCGAAGGCGCAAGAGTAACAAGACTTGCTCCAAGTCCTACGGGATTCATTCACCTTGGCAATCTTTTCGGCGCTATGGCAGACGAGAGGATGGCCCATCAGTCAAATGGCGTATGCTATTTAAGAGTAGAGGATACAGATGAAAAAAGAGAAGTAGAAGGAGCGATCCCTGTACTTCTCGATACGCTTTCGTACTTTGGCATAAACTTTGATGAAGGAGCATGCAAAGAGGGGACAGAAGGGAGCATCCCTTCTGTATCAGATCCAGAAGCTGCTGAAAGAGGATCCTACGGTCCCTACTGGCAGAGCGAAAGAGAAGAAATCTATAAGGTATGCGTCAAATATCTTGTTTCTAAGGGCATGGCATACCCATGCTTCATGACAGAAGAAGAAATAGCAGATATCAGAAAGGAGCAGGAAGCTTCTAAGATAAACCCCGGTATCTACGGCAAATATGCAAAGGACAGGGATCTTTCCCTTGAAGAGATAAAGAGCAGGATAGGAAAGGGCATGCCCTATGTCATTCGTTTCAAAAGCCCCGGCGATGAGAACAGGTACTTTACATGCTTTGACGAGATAAGGGGCGATGTATCCATGCCTGAAAATGTTCAGGACGTGGTCATACTAAAGAAAAACGATCTGCCTACTTATCATTTTGCTCACGTCGTAGACGATCACTTCATGCGTACTACCCATGTAGTAAGAGGGGAGGAGTGGATGGCATCACTGCCTATCCATGTACAGCTCTTTGAAGCTATGGGATGGGAGCACCCTGTATATGTCCATAATACAAGTCTTATGAAGATAGACGAGACCACGGGGCAAAAGAGGAAGCTTTCAAAGAGAAAGGACCCAGAGCTTGGACTTTCATATTACAAGGAACTCGGCTACTTCCCGGAAGCAGTAAGAGAATACCTCATGACCATACTTTGTTCAGACTTTGAGGAGTGGAGGATAGCAAATCCTTTATCAGATTACGATGAGTTCACCTTCTCTGCAACAAAGATGTCCGATTCAGGAACGCTCTTTGATACAAACAAGCTAAATGATGTCTCAAAGGATGTACTTGCAAGGAAGACAGCAGCCCAGATCTATGACTTCATGGTCACATGGGCAGAAGAGTATCACCCGGAAAAAGCAAAGCTTCTAAAGGATAACAAAGAGAGGCTCCTTAAAGTCTTCGATATAGACAGAGGCGGAGAAAAACCAAGAAAAGACCTCATATATGCAGAGCAGATCTTCGAGTTCGTAAAGTACTTCTTTGACGAGTGCTTCGTATATGAATCAGAGTGGCCGGAAGAAGTCTCAAAGGAAGACAGAAAAGAGATACTTGAAAGATATCTAAAGACCTATGACCCCGCCGATGACAATTCAGCCTGGTTCGAAAAGGTCAGGACCATAACTGCAGATATGGGCTACGCAGTAAAACCAAAGGACTATAAAAAGAATCCAGACCTATACAAGGGTCATGTAGGCCATGTATCGGGAGTCATAAGGATAGCAATAACAGGCAGATCAAACAGCCCGGATCTTTGGACCATACAGCAGATAATGGGCAAAGAAATAGTAGAGAAGAGGATAAGGAAAGCTCAGGAAGCGTAATGCTTTTTGACTTGCAAAGCAATAAAATGAAACTAAGAGATTACAAGCACATACATTTCATAGGCATAGGCGGCATCGGTGTGTCCGCCATTGCCGAGATAGTGGCAAGCAGAGGAGTCATAGCATCAGGCTCTGACATGAAAGCAAGCGATGTCACAGAAAACCTTCTAAAGCAGGGCATAAAGGTATATATAGGCCACGATGCAAAGAATGTAGAAGGAGCAGACCTTGTTGTCTATTCCACTGCCGTATCTTTGGAAAATCCCGAAATAGTCGCAGCAAAGGAAGCCGGGATCCCTGTCATTACAAGGTCAGAAGCCTTAGGACTTATGATGACCGAATACCCCATATCCATAGCCGTATCAGGTACCCATGGAAAAACTACTACCACATCCATGGTATCACTCATTTTGGAGCATGCAGGCATGGATCCCACAGTCCTTGTAGGCGGTATACTCAATGAATTCCACAGTAATGCCCGCATAGGAAAGACTGAAAAACTGGTCACGGAAGCCTGCGAATACATGGACAACTTCCTTGACCTTAAGCCCCTCATTGAGATAATACTCAATATAGATTCTGATCACCTTGACTATTTCAAGGATATAGACCATATAGCAAAGTCCTTTGAATCCTTTACAGGAAACCTAAAAGAGGGCGGATTCATAGTTGCATACGACTCAAATCCTTTTGTCAAAGCTGTTACAGAAAACTGCGACAAGAAGGTCGTTACCTTTGGTTTCAGCGAGACCAGCGACTTTTATGCAAAGAACATAAGCTTTAATGAGGAAGGGCATCCAAGTTATGACCTCTATTCAAAGAATGGATTTGAAAGAAGGATAGAGCTGGGAGTACCTGGTGAGCACAATGTGGCAAACTCACTTGCTGCCGCAGCTACCTGCATAAACTTAGGTGTTGATCTTGATTCAATAGAGCAGACTCTTGAATCCTTCAAGGGCACACAGAGAAGGTTCGATATCATAGGAAAGACCGAGAACGGATGTACCATAGTCGACGACTATGCTCACCATCCTACAGAGATAAAAGCAACTCTTGCTGCTGCTCAGCACTTCACTCACCACACTGTATGGTGCCTCTTCCAGCCCCATACATATACAAGGACTCTGGCTCTTATGGATGAGTTTGCAGATTCCTTTGAGGATGCAGACAAGGTGGTCTTTGCTGAGATCTATGCTGCAAGAGAAAAGAATATATACAAAGTCTCTTCAAAGACTTTGATGGAAAGGATCAAGGAAAAACATCCTGACAAGGATGTATTCTTCTTTGACAGTTTCGATAAGATAGCCGATTTCGTTAATAACAACTCTTCCGAAGGAGATATGATCATCACCATGGGTGCCGGAGACATATACAAGGTGGGAGAGATGATACTTGGTAAGAACTGATGAAAAGAACTGAAAGAGCCTGCATCATAACCCAGATACTGACAGAACATCCCAACAAGGATTATTCCCTTGGCTTTTTTGCTGACAAGTTCGGATGTGCAAAATCCAGCATCTCCGAGGACTTAAAGCTCGTAAGGACTGCCATGGACGAGGCAGGACTTGGCTATGTTGAGACAACATCGGGAAGCAAGGGCGGTGTCAGATATGTCCCGTATATAACGAAAGAAGAAGCCATAGCTGGACTTGAAAAGATGAAGGCCATGCTGGAGGACCCTTCAAGGAACGTAGGCGGCGGATATATCTTTACAACAGACCTTCTTTACGATCCCGAAATAGGGCAGGCATGCGCTATGCAGTTCGCAAAGCATTTTGCATCCTCAGAAGCCGATATAGTCGTGACCATAGAGACAAGGGGCATAGGAGTAGCGATGTTGACTGCAAGGCTCCTTGACCTTCCACTTGTTGTAATAAGAAGGGAAGCAAGAGTTTCTGAGGGAGCGACTATCTCCATCAATTATTATTCAGGCAGTTCCGACAGAGTGCAGAAGATGAGCCTTGCAAAGAGGGCAATAAAGCCGGGTTCAAAGGCAGTCATTATCGATGACTTCATGCGTAACGGCGGAACTCTTAAAGGCATAGAGGATATGCTGACGGAGTTCGATGCAAAGGCTGTGGGTTTTGGATCAGTCATAGTGACCCAGGGCATCAGAGACAAAAAGATAGGGAATTTCTTCCCGATCATGATACTTTCAGATACTGAAGACGGCTACAGGGTAGCCATAAACCCTGATATCATATAGAAGTCGAAAGGAACTAAAAAGAAAAATGGGATCACTTTATTCTGAATTCAAAGTCTTTGCAGGAAACGGAAATCCTGAGCTCGCAAGGGAGATCTGCGAAAAGCTTGGAGTGCCACTTGGAAAAGCGGATGTAAAGAAATTCTCCGACGGAGAAGTCGCTATCAACATCCACGAGTCCGTAAGAGGAAGGGATTGCTACATAGTCCAGAGCACCTGTGACCCGGTCAATGACAACCTCATGGAACTTTGCATCATGATAGATGCAATGAAGAGAGCAAGCGCAGGACGCATCAATGCAGTAATACCATACTACGGTTATGCAAGGCAGGACAGGACTGCAAGGCCAAGAGACCCGATCACGGCAAAACTGGTCGCTGAGATACTTCAGGCAGCAGGAGCAGAAAGGGTCATCACCATGGACCTTCACTCAGCTCAGATACAGGGATTCTTTGATATTCCGGTAGATCACCTTCAGGGGAATCCTCTTATGGTCAAGTATTATCAGAATGAGCTCAAAGATAAGGATCTTGATCTCGTAGTAGTATCTCCCGATCACGGCAGCGTAGGAAGAGCAAGGAATCTTGCAGAACCCCTTGGATGCCCCATCGCCATCATAGACAAGCGCCGCCCAAGACCTAATGTATCGGAAATTATGAACATCATAGGAGATATCAAGGACAAGGACTGCATACTTGTTGACGACATGGTAGATACTGCAGGAACCATATGCAATGCTGCAAATGCAGTAAAGGAAAGAGGAGCAAGGAGCGTAAGAGCCATAGCAACTCACGGAGTCCTTTCAGGACCTGCCATAGACAGGATCAGAGATTCTGCTATCGACGAGATGGTATTCCTCAACACCATAACTCTTCACGAAGACAAGATGCTTCCTAAATTCAAGATGCTCTCAGTAGCCGATCTCTTTGCACAGGCTATAAGCAGAGTATATAACAACCAGCCTTTGTCAGAACTTTTTGACTAAGGGTCCCATTAAATAATAAATATTGATGCTGCAGCCACATTTAAGGCTGCAGCATATTTCAAAATCAGGTAAAGATTATCATGAAGATCATTTGCGGGCTTGGAAATCCCGGAAGACAATATGAGATGACCCATCACAATATGGGGTTCCTTACGGTCGATGAGATCGCAGGAAGGCTTGGCGTGCAGATAAACAAGCTTAAGTTCAAAGCTCTTTTGGGAGAAACTATGCTTTTCGGAGAAAAGGTTATACTCGTAAAGCCTCAGACCTTCATGAACAATTCAGGCGAATCCTTAAGGGAGATAATGAGTTTCTATAAAGCGGATCCTGAAGATCTGTTCGTCATATATGACGATATAGACCTTGAGACAGGCGCTTTAAGGATCAGAGCATCCGGGAGCTCAGGAAGCCACAACGGTATGAAGTCTGTCATATATCAGCTTCAATACGACGACTTCCCAAGATGCAGAGTTGGCATAGGAACAAGAGGAAATATCCCACTTATAAGCTATGTAACGTCGCAGATCAGCGAAGACGAATGGGAAGTATTAGGACCTGCCATATCAAAGGCCGCTGATGCAGCTCTTGTGTGGGTGCAGTACGGCATAAAGGCTGCTATGGATTTTGCCAATGTCAGCGATGAAACAAAAAAGAAAGCTGCAGTAAAAAAAGGCTTGGTCATCAAGACAAAGCATCTCATCATAAGACCCATATCAAAAAGAGAACTTGAAAAATATATCAAGGAATTAAAAGAGATACTGGTAGTTCAGGATGGAGATGAAGAAGAGGAAGAGACTGAAGGTCCAAAGATACACTTTGATATCCTGAAAACTGCAGCATTGATAACTTCTCTTGAAGATGCTCTTGAAAAGATGGAAAAAGATCCTGAAAATGCTTTGAAACATACGCCTTGGGATATACGCAAAAAGGACGGAGGGTCAAGGGCAGGAGTTGCATTCAAAACAGGTGACGGCTTCAGCATATACATACTCTCCCCTTTAGATGAAGTAGAACTCGAAAAAGAAGCAAAAGAGGCCTTAGAGTCCATGAACTAAAAACATAGCCGGTCCTTTTTAGGGGACCGGCTTTTCTTTGTGTACAGGCAAGTTTTTAGCCCGGTGGCCAGCTTAAAGCCCTTTTTCCGAGCAGATGGAAGTGAAGATGATGGACGCTTTGTCCTCCGTCTTCTCCTGTGTTGATCACGACTCTGTAACCTTTTTCAAGACCTTCCTTTGCAGCTATCTCCTTGATCTTGAGCATTATATGAGCAAGGACCTCTTTGTCTTCCTCGGTCGTTTCATCAAGGGATCCTATGTGTTTCTTCGGTACTATGAGCACATGGACGGGAGCTTGGGGCTCCAGATCATAGAATGCCGTGATCATATCGTCTTCGTAAGCGTAATTGCTTTCTATCACATGATTTGCAATTTTACAGAATATGCAGTCTTCCATGGATCTTCTCCTTTCTGTTTCTTAAATATCATTGTACTCCATTTTTTGCTCTCAGTGAAGCATGAAAGGTCTTGTCCTTTGCCTTTGACATTTAAGCTTTGGTGATATACAATCCATATCAGCCGCTTAAGGGTCCTTCCTTTAAGCGGCCAAGGCAGTTTACAGACCTCCCCGGGGATCTCTCTTGGGAGGATAAAGCACGTTGAGGATAAATATGAACGGTATATCGGACAACAAACAGGCGCTTCTTCTTTCAAGACTTTTTGAAAAAGCGCCTCAGATACTCATAGAGACTCCGACCATAGTATCTGCAAGGAGGATAGCAACAGACCTGGCTTTTTATTCCGGAGAAAAGGTCATGGTCCTTCCTGAAGATGAGGGTGAAACTTTCAGATATGAAGCAAAGAGCAAGGCAGCCGATGCAAGGCGCCTTGCATGTTACAGCGCTCTTGCAAACGGAGAAAGGGTCGCCGTGGTGGCTCCTTCAAGCGCCATGGATGCAAAGCTTCCTCCTTTTAGATCTTTCGTTGCAAGGAGCCTTAAACTTAGTTCCGGGGGAAATATAGAAAGAGACGATCTCATAGCAAAACTCATAACCATGGGATATGAGCGTATGCCTTCCTGCGAATCCTTCGGAGAATTTGCAGTAAGAGGCGATATAGTCGATATCTTTGGGCCCGGTATGGATGATCCTGTCCGTATAGAACTCTTTGACGATGAGATAGATTCCATAAGGAGCTTTGACAGTTTTTCGCAAAGATCCATAGAGAATCTTAAGGAAATAGATATATCTCAGGTAAAGCTTGACGAGGACTGGGACGAGCCCGGAAATATACTTGACTACTTAAGACCTGATGCTGCAGTCGTCAGATCTGAAAGCGATCTTCCCGGCCTTGTCCTTCGGTCTGCGCCTGTTTTTGCAGGCCATATGGATCTTTTCTCTGCAGATCTAAAGAAATATCTAAAGGATGGATATGATATAACGGTCGCATGCTCTACAGCGGACAGACTTGTCAACTTGAGAGATTTCCTTGGAAGAGAAGGTCTTGACAGAGTAAAGCTCGTAGACAGCGTCCTCATATCAGGAGCAGAGATACCGGAAGAAAAAGTCCTTTACATTTCAGAAAATGATATATTCCCTTCTGCAAAATATTCGCGCAGGAGGAAATCAAAAAACGGAGTTCCCATCAAAGCCTTTACGGACATTCAGCCGGGAGACTATGTCGTTCACGAGATGCACGGCATAGGACTCTTTACGGGCGTGATCAAGCTGACTGTTGACGGATCTACAAGGGACTACCTGAAGATACAATATGCGGGAAAGGATGTTCTGTATGTTCCTGTAGATCAGATGGAGAACATACAAAAATACATGGGGTCCGATGCGGCTCCTCCAAGGATATCCAGGCTTTCGGGTTCTGACTGGCAGACAATAAAGACAAGAGCAAAAGAGAGCATCAGGGAGATGGCCGAAGAGTTTTTAAAGAATGCGGCCAAAAGAGCATCGGCTCCCGGCTTTGCATTTGAACCCGACAGTACATGGCAAAAGGAATTTGAAGATTCATTCCCTTATGTGGAGACAGAGGATCAGCTTCGCTGCGTCGAAGAGATAAAAAAGGACATGGAAAGTCCAAAGGCCATGGACAGGCTCCTTTGCGGAGATGTAGGCTACGGCAAGACAGAAGTTGCTGCAAGGGCCATATTCAAATGCCTTGAGCAGGGAAAACAAGCTGCAGTGCTTGTTCCTACAACGGTCCTTGCAAACCAGCACTATCATACCTTCCTATCAAGGTTTGCCGGCTATCCTTTTGCCATCGATATGCTCTCAAGATTCAAAGATGAAAAGGAAAGACAGTCTATCGTAGATAAACTGTCTAAAGGTGATATAGATCTCATAGTAGGGACTCACAGGCTTCTTTCAAAGGATGTGAAATTCAAAGACCTTGGACTCCTTGTCATTGACGAGGAGCAGCGCTTTGGCGTAGAGCATAAAGAGGTCATAAAAAAGCTGAAAGAAAACGTAGACGTTCTGACTCTTTCTGCAACGCCTATACCCCGCACTCTTCACATGTCCCTTATAGGGGTGCGCGACATGTCAGTCATAGAGCAGCCTCCTGAAGACAGGTATCCTGTTCAGACCTATGTAATGGAGCAGGATGACGAAGCAATAGCTGCTGCCATAAAAAGAGAACTTGCAAGAGGTGGACAGGTCTATGTCGTCTACAACAGAGTCAGGGGTATTCAGGCTATGGCAAGGCACATCCATGAACTGGTGCCTGAGGCGACCATATCTATAGGGCATGGGCAGATGAATGAACATGAGCTCGAGGATGTGATGATGGATTTTGCTGCAGGAGATACTCAGATACTCATCGCGACTACCATCATAGAATCGGGGCTCGATATTCCAAATGTAAATACTTTGCTAGTCATAGACGCGGATCACTTCGGTCTTTCTCAGCTCTATCAATTAAGAGGCAGAGTAGGAAGGAGCAACCGCATGGCATATGCTTTCCTCTTCTACAAAAAAGACAAGCAGCTTTCCGAGATAGCAGAAAAAAGGCTCAGAGCCATAAAGGAGTTCACAGAGTTTGGAAGCGGCTTCAAGGTAGCGATGAGGGACCTTGAACTAAGAGGCGCAGGGAACATCCTTGGCGTTGAGCAGTCAGGGCATATGCTTTCCATAGGCTACGAACTCTACTGCAAACTGGTCGAGGAAGCTGTTGAGGAACTGACAGGCCAGATGCCAAAGGACAAGCCGCTTGAAGCAGATACACAGGTAGAACTTGGAGTTTCAGCCTACCTTCCGGAAGACTATGTACAGGATGAGGTCACAAGGCTTGAGATGTATAAAAAGATTTCTTCCATCGCTTCAGACGAAGACAGAGATGAGATGGTCGATGAGCTTCTTGACAGGTTCGGAGACATTCCGGGCACTGCTGATAATCTTCTTGATATTGCATATCTTAGAAATCTTGCAAGCCGCTGCGGCATAGCAAAGATCGCAAAGCAGCAAGATAAAGCAGTATTCATATTTGAAGAAAAGAGCCTTATGGATGCTCAGCATATGGCAAACCTTATGGATGCATTCGGCCCAAGGCTCACCATATATGGAGGCAGCATTCCAAGGATAGCATTCCACTTAAAGGGAGGAAAAGCTCAGACAGAGTGCCTTAAATTTGTAAAGACCATGCTAAGTGCCTGATACACTAAGTCCAAATAAAAACCGCTTCAGACTTGGAAGCGGTTTTTGATTTTTACTGTTTGCTTTATTATTTTGCGAATTTTCTGGCAGCCCATATGACTACGCAAGCTCCTGCTACTGAAATAGCAAAACCTGCAATACCTGTTGCGCTTATCCCTATGAGCCCTGCAAGGAAATGTCCTACAAAGGATCCGATTATACCAAGGACCATATTGATCCAGATAGTATTCTGTTTCCCGTTCATAAGGCTTGTTGCAATGTATCCTGCAGCTGCACCAAGAAGCAGCTTGATCACAAGATATATCATCTCTTTAGTACCTCCTTTTGTCTTAAAAAGTAAATGATTACTAGTTGATTGTAACATATATGAACAAGATTGCAATGAATATCGATTCATTTAAATACAAAGTTGATGCAGCATGATCCGAAATTGTATAAATAAAAACTACGAATTATTATAAACAAAATACTCGAAATATATAAAATGAATTTGAAAAACTCATTTCTGCGTGATATGGCGCTCATATCTTTTACAGCTGAAAACGGAGTTAAAGTAATTCCTATAGGGTGTTTGAAATCGTGAGTTCAGAGGGCATGGGACCCGAACAGGGTTAAATGAGATCTTGCCGTGCAAAACTTAAATGACATAGAGTACGAAAAAATTATTGGATTATAATAGGTACATTCACGATGCCATAATTATAAAGATGATCCAAAAATAGTTTTATATTGGGATTATCTCTTCGTTCAGAGTATTTCAAACTTACAAATCCCTTTATGTTGGGTTTAAAAGGTTTAAAGCACAACAGTCCCTGCTCGAGTACATTTTGAGATGGCTTTAAGCACAGAACAAAAATATCGATATCGCTGAGAACACCATAAAAGTTTACAGGATCATCGATCTCCATCTTTATATCCAGATCCTCATAGTTTATCCCGTTTCTCTTTAATACAGGTCCAACATTAGATTTCTTTGGGGCTACCAAAGGCATTGAATATAATGAATTTAAAGGAATCGTTTCGACATCTGCCAAAGGATTATTTAAATTCATTAGTATACCAAGGTCAAGGCGTAGGTTCGTGGTTACAGCATTAGGATCATCTATGCCGAAATATCCGATCTGAATATCGCTTTCATTGTTTCTTGCATCATACCTTATATGATCCATATCACCGCTGTAGAAGCAGAGTTTGATGTCCGGATGAGCTGTCCTGAATTCGTTTATTGCCATGGATAAGTCTTTTCTAATGATATTATTTACACAAGAGATTTTGAGTTCGCTGGGTAGATTTGGTTTCAGTTTGTCAAGTTCTATCATTGTAGATTCGTTTAAGTACACGATCTCTTGCGCTTTATCTTTTAAGATCTTTCCTGCTTGTGTTAGTTTGATCCCCTTGGATACTCTTGTGTAAAGAGTATGTCCGACTTCCTTTTCAAGTGCCTTCATTTGAAGTGAAAGTGTTGGCTGCGTGATATGAAGATTGTGTGCTGCGTATGTTATGCTACCGGTCTTTGCAATCTCAAGAAAATAGATCAAGGTTTTGATATCCATAGAACGACCCTCCTTAAGACCTATAATACCAGAGATATAAAAAAATACAATATCATGATATAAAAATTAACAATTGGAATTGTTGTTTATTATGGGCTAAACTTATTGTAGATGATACGTATCTATCAATAATGCAATCGTGGTGTAATAGAAGGATAACTAAATGACAAGAGTAATAGTATTATTAATGTGTCTGCTTCTCGTTTTTACATCTTCTACTATTGTGAGTGCAGATGTAAAGGAGGGCTCTGTTGAACGTTACTATGAGATGGTATCTTTTTACGAAGAAGTGAAAAAGCTGTTCCCAGAAGCCGGAATAGGGGGATACATGTCATATGATGACTTTTGTGCATTAAGCAATTCAGAAATAGCATGCTCCTTTGATTCTTCCGAAGTTGATAGAGTTTATTCAAAAGAACTTCAAAATGGAGATCAGTATACTCTTAAGTTTTACAAGGACGGGACTTTCTCTCTGATGTCAGTCAGGGGCTTTTACGGAGGCGAAAGTTGGGCTACAAATTCTGGTAATACCTACACTGTGAATTATATTCATGCGCTTGCAACATATATGGTCATGGCTAGCTTTACAGTAAACAGATACATCTCGTCAGGTGTTTACAAACTGAACAATTATGCTTTTGCCGGATCATCATTTTGTACGTATTATTCTCTTGGTTACTATAATGGGAATAGTAGCCAGGTGGCTTTTTATGGGTCAGTTGTGGAGTTTAACACTATAATAGGAGACTACATTGAACTTGCAAAGTTAAGATTGAGAGCTATAGTTGATCCTTCGTCGGGAGCTTTTTCAGTCGACCATATGTATGTCCCATATTTTGGATATTAGCATAGTAATAATTTGAATTGTTATTATAATAAGACAAAACTAATCTTTAATAAAAGTATCTGAAGATGGTGAAATGAAATGGAAAGGCAGTTTTGTTATCAGAGGTTCGATTTAAGGAATTTTATAGGAATTATCATAGGTGCAGGTTTGCTCGGAGTATGCATGCTGCTGATGATACTTACTAATGGACCAAAAGTAGGTTATGCTATTGGCGGGATGATCCTTTTTACTACATTTCCAACAGTCATTTGGCCGGCATTATCATCAGACATGAAATGTTTCTACGGAACAGGTAGCTATACGATAGAGGATGATCGTCTCGTGCTTAAAATGGGAAAGAAAATTCGTCTCTTTGATGACATTGATGAGGTGTACATTAGTGGACCTCGTGAAGGTGGCGGTCAAATGTTAGGTGCAGTAACTTCATTTGATGGAGGACTTGAGATAAAGCAAGGACGAAAAAAAGTGCAGATAATAACAACTAATATGTGGCATGACAATAAAGATGTCGAAGAGAGTGTTCAGAAAATGTTCAATGATATAGTTGATCATTTCTCAAAACTTAAACCTGCACATCTTGATAATGGCACCGTGATAAGAGGGTATTACAGAAAAGAATCTCTTAATTAGACGGTTCACCTTGGTCATCAGTTTATAAAAGAGGTATTTCACATGAAAAAAGGATCAAAAGTATTGCTTATACTGTTCATATTGATCGTTGCAGTTGTATTGACTCTCACATTGATCGGTGACAGGAAATCAGTGAAATTAAAAATCAGTAATTCTGATATAAAGGCTGTGCAGGTCGTTATTTATGATTATGAACCAAGCCGAATCAGTTACAGTTATGGAGATGCCGATTTTGAGGGTGAGACGAACCTTGCCTTATCTGCTGGTGATGTTGATAAATTGGCAAAGTATCTTTATGAACTCGAATGGGACGGCAGGAAACTGGTATCACCCGGAGAAATCATGAGAGGAGAACTTCCCTGTGAGAAGTTGACCATATATACAAGTGATAAGACCTACAACCTTCTTTTGACTGGTGATGGTACAGTATATTTGCTATCTAAAGAGCCAAAGAATACCGGAGTGCATCTGCCTGCTATACTGTCTTCTTACAAAGACGGAAAGGGAATATTCGATTTCTTCTACAATATGGGGAAGGATAATTAGGTTCTCGTCCCATGCCTTTCCATCAACAGGTAAAAAAAGAGAGCACCATATTTTGGTACTCTCTTTTTTCTAATGGCGGAGGGCATGGGACTCGAACCCACGGGGCCTTCTCAGCCTTACTCGCTTTCCAGGCGAGCTCCTTAGCCACTCGGTCAACCCTCCGTGCTTAAGTTTAAATAAGCATATTCAATTACGCCCGATTAGTTTACAATAATACTTGCTAAAATGCAAGAGTTTTTCTGTTTTCTTTGTTGTCTTTCTGTGGTATTCTTATATGGATAAAAAAGAAACACACGGAGGAGTTTATATCATGAAATATGTTCATTACAATCAGGGCGTATGCAGCAGATGCGTATCCTTTGATCTTGAGGACGGAAAGATCCACAATGTAGCATTTGAAGGCGGATGCAACGGAAACCTTAAAGCCATATCCAAACTTGTTGAGGGTCAGGATCCCAAGACAGTCATAGAGATACTCAAAGGAAACGAATGCGGCGGCAGAGGCACATCCTGCGCAGACCAGTTCGCAAAGGGACTCGAAGCTGCTCTTGAAAGAGAAGCTACAAGAGCTTAGTTAAAATAGTCTTTTGACCGTCTTTGCATATGATAGATCTCATCAACAAAAAGTTAACAGAGCTTAAAGGGAATTTTCCTCAAGATCCTGAATTCAGGACCTGGATGCAGCAAAGCGATCAGTGGAGCTGGATATACAGTATTCTTAAGATCCGTGGAGACAAAGTCCACAAGACTGCTGTCGTAAAGATGATACAAGGGAGCATCAGCGAGGAGATAACTTTAGCTGAATATACCCTTGCTGACCATTTCAGGAAAGTCTATCAGGATATGGTCAGTTATATCTCCATGAGCACAGATCTTGAGCTTCGCATGGTATGTCGGTGGGCAAAAATGCTCCTGGATCTTGAACTTGAGGTAGCTGACGATGAGGTCTTCAGAAAGAATCACAGCGCTGTATATGAGTGGGATCATATTCCTGAACCGGAAGAAAACGTACCGTCAAAGTTTAAGTCACTCATAAAGGAATACATCAATGAGGGTCCTGACAGGAAAGATCCTCTTAAGAGAGCTGTAAAGCTTCATCTTGAAATGAACAGGCTCTACCCCTTTGGAGATGAGACGACTCTCATCTCCATGGCAGTGCTCATGTTCTCACTTCTTGAACTTGGATACCCCTTGCCGCAGCTTTCTGTAGATGACAGAGAATACAACAGCATGATGACAAGGTATATAGAAGACGGCGACATAGGACCTTTTAAGGATATGCTCGAAAGAAGCATTTACAATAGGCTCGATGCTGTAGTATCTCTTGCTCACCAGGCAAACGAACAGAGAAGATAAATATGGATTACGACATAATAAAAGAAAAACTGTCAGAAAAGATCAATAAGGACAGACTCATAAGAAATGCATCCATGGCAAAAGAGACCACATTCCGCTGCGGCGGCAATGGGGCCCTTTTTGTCATAGCCGAGAATTTGGAAGAACTTAGATATACATTATCTGTCATCAAGACCTTTGGCGCAAAGTGGATGATACTTGGCAACGGCAGCAATGTGCTCTTTACAGACAAGGGATATGACGGAGTAGTCATAAGGCTCGGAAAAGAGTTTGCAGAGATAGTGATAGAGGGTAATGTGATCACAGCAGGCGCAGGTGCCATGCTCTCATATATCTCAAAGGTCGCTGCAGCAAAGAGCCTTACTGGCCTTGAATTTGCATCAGGTATCCCCGGATCTTTAGGAGGAGGCATATATATGGATGCAGGCGCTTACGGCGGATCCATGGCAGATGTTCTTACTTCTGTTACAGCTGTAACTCCGGAAGGCGATATATACAAATATGACAAAGATGAACTTGAGCTTTCATATAGGCACAGCCGTTTTATGGACAGCAAGGAAGTCATCATAGAAGCCAAGATGAGGCTTTGTCAAGGAAATATAGACGAGATCCATGCAAAGATGGAGGAGCTCACAAAAGCAAGGAAGGAAAAGCAGCCCCTCTCATATCCAAGCGCAGGCAGCTTTTTCAAAAGACCTGAAGGACATTTTGCCGGCGCTCTCATAGAGCAGGCAGGATTAAAAGGATATACTGTAGGCGGAGCTCAGGTATCAGAACTTCATGCAGGTTTCGTTATCAATAAAGGGGGAGCTACGGCGAGCGATGTTCTTGAACTCATGAAGGATGTTCAAAACAAAGTATATGAAATGAGCGGAGTATGTCTCGAACCTGAGGTTAGGATCATAGGAGATATATAAAATAATTTTTGGGGGAGCGTATTAAATGGAACTATTGATCATCACCGGACAATCGGGTGCCGGTAAGTCAACTGCTATAGAATGCCTTGAGGATATAGGTTATTACTGTGTGGATAACCTGCCTCCTGATATGATCTCAGACCTTGTCAAGCATCTAAAAGGAGACCCTTCCATATCGAAGATAGCTGTAGTAACAGATGTCAGAGGAAGACGCTTTTTCTCAGACCTTGGAAAAAGCCTTCAGTCTCTTGAAAAGCAGGGCATAGAATACAAGATAATGTTTCTTGAAGCAAGCCAAAGGACTATACTAATGCGCTATCAGGAGACAAGGAGAGATCACCCTTTGGCTACCGACGGCAACACAGAAGCTGCCATAGCTGCCGAGACTGAGCTCCTTGCAGCAGTAAGACGCAAGGCAGACTATGTCATAAATACTACAGGGATAAAAACTGCTCAGCTCTATTCGGAGATCATGGATATGCTGGGTGTGGATGCTGAAAAACAGTTCAGGATATCCGTAAAAAGCTTCGGCTTCAAATACGGTATGCCTGAAGAGGCAGACTGGATAGTGGATGTCAGGTTCCTTCCAAATCCCTACTATGTGGAAAGCCTTAAGTCTTTGACAGGAAAAAACAAAAAGGTAAGAGATTTCGTCCTTGGTTTTGCTGAGACAGACGACTTCATAAACAGGATGGTATCTATATACTGCGATCTCGTTCCAAAATACAGAAGAGAAGGAAAGTATCACCTGAATATCGCTGTTGGCTGTACAGGAGGAAAGCACAGGAGCGTAGTCATAGCAGCAGAGATAGCAAGAAGATTAAGAGAAAAGGGCTTTACGGTAGAGCTTTCGAACAGAGAACTTAGAAAGACGAAATGAGTTTTACTTCCGATATAAAAAAAGAACTTACAAGTCTCGATACGAGCCGTAAGTGCTGCCAGCTAGCGCAGCTTACGGGATATATTAGATTTGCAGGAAGCATAGTCATAATCGGAGGAAAACCGGGACTGAAAGTCACGACAGATAATCCTGCCGTGGCGCGTCTTTTCATAACCCTTGTAAAATCATATTTCGGAACTAAGACCTCTTTGTCCGTAGGCTCGGGACAGTTCATGAGGAAGGGTCATACCTATTCTCTTACCATAACCCCTGAGATGAACTCGGAAGCCATATTAAGAGAGGTCGGTATACTTGGAGTCTTAGAAGGTTCTAACTATATAAAGGATGGTCTCGAAAGTTCAAATTACAGGAAGCGCTGCTGCAAAAAGGCTGCTTTAAGGGGCATATTCCTTGCTGCCGGTTCTGTATCAGATCCAGGGAAAGCCTATCACCTTGAGATAAGCTGCGCAAATGAGACTATAGCATCGGATGTAAAAAGGCTTCTTGGGAGCTTTGGTCTTAGGGCTAAGGTAGTCGAAAGAAGGGGCAAAGAGGTCGTATATATAAAGGATGCTGAGCAGATATCCGAGTTCCTTACGGTCATCGGTTCTACCAATCAGCTTTTCAAATTTGAAAATGTGCGCATCTCAAAGGAGATGAAGAACGAAGCAAACAGAAAGAACAACTGCGAGATAGCAAACATGGACAAGACTGTCAATGCAGCGCAGAAGATCATATCGGATATACGGTATATAGACAGAACTGTAGGACTTGATTACCTGCCTGCAAAACTGCAGGTAACAGCAAGACTTAGACTTGACAATCCGGAACTTTCTCTTGCAGACCTTGCAGCCATATTCGACCCTCCCATAGGAAAGAGCGGACTCAATCACAGGCTTGCAAAGATATCTGAGATAGCAACCGAACTTAAAGGAAAATAAAAAGATCTGAAACTTTAGTTTTTCAGATCTTATTATTTTACTATTTCGTATTGTCCGCCAAGTTCGCGGAAAGTCTTTAGGAAGTTCCTGTCTATCTTGTCTCCGTCATATTCATCCTTTATGGCGAAGGGTATGGTCGCTGTTACGCTTGCAAGCACCATGGACATGAATACCCAAGGATCTCCTTTGGTATCTATGAGCCTTCCTCTTTCGTAGTCAGGATATCCTATACCTTCTACTTCAATGCCGTCAGGAAGTATCCTTGTGTGCTGTCCAAGGGTCCTTGCTATCTCGGCCATGTTCTTCATCCTGTCGGTTTCTTTGAACTTAAGCTGAGGTACGCCTGTTACTTCCAGGTTTGCTCCTTTTACTATGGCAAGAGCAACAAAGAGCGTGGCAAGGTCCGGGCATTCACTTGCGTCGATATTAAGACCCATGAAGTCGTAGTGAAGAAGGGTTATTATAGACTTTATATCCCTGTATTCCTGAGGGGAATTCAGAGGAAGGTCAGTGACTGTTACGCAGGTATCATCGCCTCCGCAGGCAGCGCCTGCAGTGACCCACATGGATGCAAGGCCCCAATCGTTTTCTACTGTCACGGTCCTTGGTGTGTGATAATACTGCTGTCCCGGGATATGATATCCGTGATCCGTTTTCTCTATGACTATGCCAAAATCCTTAAGAGCATTGATAGTGATCTCGATAAAGGATGAGTCTACAAGAGGACTTGCAAGTCTTATGTCACTTGGGTCTCTTAGAAGAGGAAGAGCTATGAGAAGGGCTGATATGTTTTGAGAACCTTCGTTTCCTTCGAATATATATTCTCCTCCAAGGAGCCTTCCTTCGGTTGTGCAGGGTATGGAGAAGTTAGAGAACTTGACTCCCCTTATGGCCATCCTGCTCGTAAGTGGCAGGAGCCTTCTTCTTTGAAGGTTCACAGATCCCTGGCAGGTGGTCTTGATGCCAAGAGCTCCTGCTACTGCTATGGCAAGGCGTGCCGTCGTAGAACTGTCTCTAAAGTCAAAGTCTGCATATTGAGCAGGCGTATTCTTTGGGAAAGGTTCTATCTCTATGACGCCGGGTTTCTTTGTTATTCTGCAGCCAAGCTTTGTTAAGCAGTCTATGGTCGTGTCTATATCTCCGCAGCTTGGGACATTGTTTATGACTGTCTTGTAGTCTGAAAGCGCAGCCATGAAAAGAAGCCTCTGGGCATGAGCCTTAGAGGCAGGAGCTTTGATGGTCCCGTTAAGTTTGCTTGGATAAACTACTAACATTACGATTTGTATTATACAGTTTTAACAATGGTTAGTCAAAGGACTGGTATGATATAATATGTACAATGATACGATTTTTTGGGAGGCGACCATGGATATCAGCAAAAGCGATCTCAGATATTTAAGACTTCTGTCAGAAACTTATCCCAGCAAGATCTCTGCAGCTACAGAGATCATAAATCTTCTTGCCATTCAAAACCTTCCTAAAGGTACAGAGCATTTCCTTTCCGACATCCACGGAGAATATGAAGCTTTCGTCCATATCATGAGAAATGCTTCAGGTACCATCAGAAGAAAGATAGACGAGAGTTTTCCCGATCTTCCTGAATCAGAGAGAAAGACCCTTGCTACTCTCATATATTATCCAAAAGAAAAACTGGAGCTCCTTGAAAAGTCAGGAGTAGATATGAATGAGTTTTACGAGAAGACTTTGAACAGGCTCGTAAAACTGGTCGAAGTCACCACCTTCAAGTATACAAGGTCATTCTTAAGGAAGAAGATGCCTGAAAAGTTCGCATATATCATGGAAGAGCTTCTTTTCAGCACAAACGGGAGCGACGATTTCAGGACCAGCAATCACAGAGAGAGCATTATACGTTCAATAATAGAAGCAGACGAGGGTGATGATCTCATAATCGCGCTTTCTGACTTCATATCTGATACATCCATATTCAAGCTCCACATTTTAGGAGATGTCTACGACAGAGGAAAGGGCGGAGACCAGGTGGTCGAGTTCCTAAAGAACTATCACGATGTAGACATACAGTGGGGAAACCACGACATTCTCTGGATGGGCGCAGCAGCAGGAAATACTGCCTGCATAGCCAATGTCATTCGTATATGCACAAGGTATGACAATCTCCATACACTTGAGGTGGGCTACGGTATATCCTTAAGACCCCTCATCACCTTTGCTCTTAAGACCTACGGAGACGATCCGTGCAGCTGTTTTAAAGCGGTAACGTCAGAGATCGATGCCATGCACGATACAGACCTTGTATCCCTTGCAAAGATATCAAAGGCCATAGCCATCATACAGTTCAAGCTCGAGGGCGCTATCGTAAAAAAGCATCCATATTACGAGATGGATGCGCTTCCTCTCCTTCATAAGGTGGACTACGAAAAGGGCACTGTCGTAGTAGACGGCATAGAGTATCCTATGAAGGATAAGAATTTCCCCACCATAGATCCAAAGGATCCATACAGGCTCACAGAGGAGGAAGAGGCCGTAGTTGAGAGACTCAAAAAAGCCTTTATGGAGAGCAAACTTCTCCAAGACCATGTGCGTTTCCTTTACGAAAAAGGAAGCCTTTACAAGAGAGTCAACGGAAACCTTCTGTTCCACGGCTGCATGCCGCTTACGGAAGACGGAGAATTCGACCCCATCAATACGTCTGACGGATACAGAAAAGGCAAAGACTGGTTCAATTATGCAGACGGCCTTGTGAGGAACGGATATTTCGGAAAACCGGGGATAAGCAAGGAAAGAGGCATAGACATGTGCTGGTTCCTTTGGTGCGGTTACAAAAGCCCTCTCTTTGGAAAGAAGAAGATCACTACCTTTGAGAGGCTTTTCATAGACGATCCTGTCACATGGATAGAGGAAGACAATCCTTACTACAGACTCATGGACAGGGTGGACATAGTTGAAAAAATATTGAAAGAATTTGATGCAGATTCTGTCAATGGGTGTATAATCAACGGGCATATGCCTGTAAAGAAGGGTACAAATCCTCTTCATGCAGGCGGCAGAGCCATGGTAATAGACGGTGGTTTTGCAAAACCTTACCAAAAGACTACCGGCATAGCCGGATACTCTTTGGTACAGAACTCATACGGATTCATCCTTACGGCCCATGATCCGTTCGAAAGCAGAGAAAAGGCCGTAGAGCAGGAACTCGATATCCATTCCACTCAGGTGGCAAGGCAGGATATTTCGGTCCGCATGCTCAACAAGGATACTGACGACGGAAAGAAGCGTCAGGAGACCATAGAGACCCTCAAGATGTTGGTAGAGGCATACAAGGAGGGCCTTATACAGGAAAGGGAATAAAAAAGTCAGGCTCTTTGCCTTGACTTTTTGGAAGTGTTAATGGAAGAGAAAAGCAAAAAAACATTCGTGGGAGGCGCAGCGCTCCTTGGCGTTGCAGGTCTCCTTTCAAAGGTGCTGGGGGCGTGTTTCAGGATACCCCTTGCCAACATAATAGGTGACGACGGTATGGGGTACTATCAGACAGCTTACCCCATATATATTGCGTTGCTCACTATATCTACTACCGGCATACCTACGGCTATTTCAAGAATGGTCGCAGAAAGGAGAGCCCAAGGAAAATACAGAGAGAGCTTCAGGATCTACAGGCACTCCCTTTTCCTCATGGCATGCATAGGTCTTTTTACAGGCCTTGTAATGTTCATCTTCGCTCCTCAGATCTGCGAATACATAAAGGAGCCCAATGCGATCTGGTGCATGTACAGCCTCGCTCCTGCTCTTGTCATGTGCCCTGTCATATCATCCATCAGAGGATATTTCCAGGGGCAAAGGAACATGGTCCCAACTGCAGTATCCCAGGTGGTCGAGCAGATATTCAGAGTCACTACGGGTTTCGTTCTTGCCATGATGTTCATGGGAAGAGGCCTTGAGTATGCAGCGGCAGGCGCTACGAGCGGTGCATCCATAGGAGGAGGCCTTGCTCTTCTATATACTGCAATAGCATTTTGGAGAAAAAAACCTCTTCTCAAAGCTGAATTCGAGCCTGAAACAGATGAGCCTAAAATGAAGAGCAGTTCCATATTCAAGGAACTTCTCTCAATAGCTGTGCCCATCACTCTTGGAGCTCTCATCATGCCCATAATCAATACTATGGACACGATGATAGTAAAGAGCAGGCTCATATCCATCGGTTTTGATTCAGATACAGCAAGGTCACTTTTCGGTCAGCTTTCCGGAATGGCATCCCCTATCATCAACATGCCTGATGCAGTTACTGCGGCTGTTTGCATGAGCCTTGTACCTGTCATCGCAGATGCAAAATTAAGAGGAGATTCCGACTTCGTAAGGCAGAATACTCAGCTTTCAGTAAGATATGCAAGCCTTGTCGGAATGCCCTGCGCTGTTGGAATATTCGTACTTGCACAGCCCATAATGCTGCTTCTTTATCCTCTTCAAAAGGATGCAGCCATAAATGCTGCAGGATGCCTTGCAGCTTATGCTCCGGGCGTTGCACTCCTTGCTATACACCAGGCACTTTCTGGAGTACTTCAGGGCATAGGAAAGCAAAGCGTTCCTGTCAGGAATCTGTTTATAGGGGCTCTTGTGAAAATAGTGGCCACTTACATCCTTTGCGGTATACCTGAAATTAATGCAAGAGGCGCAGCCTTTGGTACGGTCATCACATATTTCATCTCGGCCATGCTCAATTACCTTTCTGCAAGGAAGTATACAGGGGTAAAACTTGACTTCATGCTTTGCATATTCAAGCCCTTGTTTGCGTCGGCAGTCATGGGTATTTTTGCATGGGGCACGTACAAGCTTTTGTTCCCTGTCCTTGGAAATGCTTTCTCAACGCTCCTTTCCATTTTTATAGCTGTAATAGTTTATGTGGTCATGGTTTTCTTTACAAGATCCATAACGGCAGAAGAACTCAAAGGGGTCAAAAAGCTTGAAAAACTAACGAATTTGCTTGACAAGGTACTGCCCAAGGGTAAAATGTAATTAGATATATGATATGGATGTTCGATTCGGACTGAAGTATATGAATTATTAGGAGGATATCATGAACAAGACAGAATTAGTAGCAGCTATCGCAGCTGAAACAGGTCTTACAAAGAAGGACACAGAAGCAACTATCAACGCTTTTACAGCAGTTGTTGAGAAAGAGCTCAGAAAAAAGGACGGAAAGGTCCAGCTCATCGGATTCGGTACATTCGAAGTAAAATCTCGCAAGGCTCGTCAGGGAAGAAACCCACAGAAGCCGGACGAAGTAGTCAAGATCCCTGCATCCAAGGCTCCTGTATTCAAGGCAGGCAAAGCATTCAAGGATGCTGTCAACAAGAAGTAGTATTCTGATAGCTTCACAAGGGTCCGGGATCCTGATACAGGGTCCGGGAAACAAAACATAAAAATATACATCCGCCTGATTTGGCGGATGTTTTTTGACCCGACATTTTTTATCAAAGTATCGGTACTAAAGAGTTACGTTCATATGCTATACTTTTTATGAAAGGGTGGTTTTTTAGTTTACAGGAGACTTGTCATGAAAAGGATCTATTATCAAAATTATAGATTACGATACTTTTTAGATGTGATCACAACTCTTATGCTTATTGCTGTGGGCATACTCATTTTCTGGCCCATGGGAGTAAGTGTGGTAAATGAAAACGGAGTCATAGATCTGTGGGCATGGACGCAAGGTTTTACAAAAAACAACATGTTCTTGATATTGCTTATGGCCTATCTTATCTTCCTTACAATATACAAGAGACTCATATATCCCGGAGTCACTTCTAAACTCAAGATGTTTGTTCATGAGGGCCTTTACGAAATAGACAGCACAGGACTTCATGTAATAATGGGAAGCAAAGAGTATCGATTTGATAAAGTTGATCAAATGACCGTAAAAAAGCCCAAAGAATACATTCAGTCCTATGGTTATTCAAGCGCCAATATTTCTGCAGTTCCGGCCAGATATATGATGGACGGCCAGCTAGTCTTAAAGAGCGGCAGTAATAAAATGAGTCTTTACTTCTTCCTTGACGATCCTTCAGACAAGATAACTCCTCCGGGAGTAATGATGGATGATATATTGGACCGCTTCATAAGTCTGAGATCTGTTTCAGAGGACAGAAAAAAGGTCATATATATGAACGATCCTTCTTCTTTGGATCAAAAGAAGGAGGACTAGAAATGAACAAGAGAAATGCAGAAACATTTAAAAACAACGACCTTCTGATCAAAAGCTCATTTTTAAAACTTCTTCCGGATAAAGATTTTCCCAAGATCACAGTTGATATGATCTGCAGTGAAGCTAATATCAATCGTTCTACATTTTATTTTCATTTCAGTGATAAATATATGCTCTTTAAAGCAATTGGAGATGATATAAAGGGCGAACTGTCAGAAAATCTTAAAAGAACCAAAGAGACAGATCCAAAGCCTTCGCTTAATTCATGTGTATCAATAGGCCTTGAGCTTATAAAGAAATATATGAGCTACTTTTCAGCAAGATCCCAAGATATAGAGGATATAAAGGATGCATATGACAGTTCTAATGTGTTTTCAGATTGCAACGCTTCAGCCTCTGACCTTAGTTACAGCTCTGACCAAGGAAAAGAGTATGTAGAGATAGGTATAAGATCAGGTCTTGAAACGGTAACTGACGCATGGCTTTCAAAAAAATGCGAGGATGATGTGGAAGCTCTTGCCGATACGATATGCAGAATAATAAAAATGGGCTGTGATTAGCCCATTTTTAGTGCATACTTTATAGGAAATATCATAAACCGTTCAATATGTTCTCAAGTACTGATACGACTTTTTCAAGTCCTTCCTTGTCCCTTTCATCGAACCTTTCGAGCCTCGGACTGTCTATGTCAAGGACTCCGAATATCCTGCCCTTTACATGGATGGGAACTACTATCTCGGAATTGGATGCGCTGTCGCAGGCTATGTGCCCGTCAAAGCAGTGGACATCCTTTACGAGCACTGTCTCGTTTCTTGAATAAGCCGTTCCGCATACTCCTGCGCCGTAATCTATGGCAGTGCAGGCTATTTTTCCCTGGAAAGGCCCAAGGACCAGCTTTTTTCCTGTGCTTAAGTAGAATCCGCACCAATTCAGTTCTTCCATGTTTTCATAAAGAAGCGCAGATGCATTTGAAAGTATGGAAACGCTGTATTTTACATCTTCTGATATGGCCCTTAATTCGTTTGCAAGTTCTGTATAGTCTGTCATATCTTCTTCCTTTAGATCGAATATTTTTCGTTATATTCCTTTAGATATCTGTCGAACCTTTCCGTATGCTTTTGCTCAAGTTCGTTGAGGTAAGCGTGCGCATACTTTTCATCGGTCCTGTGCTCAATTATTGCTACACCTATGTTGGAGCAGTGGTCTGCTATCCTTTCAAGGTCTGTCAGCATGTCGTTAAAGACAAAGCCGTGCTCGAGGGTGCATTTGCCTTCTCTGAGCCTGTCTACATGGTGAGCTTTGAGCTCATCGCAAAGCACGTCTATCCTGGCTTCCAAAGGTTCTATTCTGTAAGCGTGGGCAAGGTCATCGGATACGAAAGCTTCTACACTCAAATCCACTATGTCTTCAACGGCATTGAGGAGCACGCTCAGTTCCTTGTCGCCTTCTTCAGAAAAGTTGATGTGCTTTTCGTTGATCTCTTTTGCGCTTTCTGCAACATTGAGCGCGTGGTCAGCTATTCTCTCGTAGTCAGTGATGGTGTGAAGGTATTCTCCTATGGTCTTGTTTTCAGCTTCGCTGAGCTCGGAACCAGTTATCCTTACAAGGTAGTTTCCAAGTTTATCTTCATAGGTGTCGATAGCATCCTCATACTTGACTATGTTGTTATACAGCTTTTCATCATATTTACCTACGATGGCTACTGCATCCCTTACATTCCTTCTGGTCTTTTCAGCCATGGAATCTATGGTGATCCTTGATTGCTCAATGGCAAGGGCAGGGTGCAAAAGGAACCTTTCCTCGAGCCTGTCTATTTCCTTTAGGACCTCTTCGTCTCCGCCATCCTTTACAAGGAACATGACCAATTTTTCCATAAGTCCTATGAATGGTGTCAGGAGAACTACTATTATGAGCCTGAATATGGAATTAAGAAGCGCTATATTTACAGAACTCATGGTCCTTTCCATGAAGTCAAAATGTACTATGCCGTTGGCTGAATAGAATATGACGCTGAAGAGTATGACGCCTATGAGATCTACTAGCAGATAGGTAAGGGCAGTCCTCTTTCCTGCAGTGCTTGCTCCAAGGGCTGAGAAAAGAACAGGAACTGCAGCTCCTATGGCTATACCCATGACTATGGGGAGGGCTACTTCAAAGGATATTGCTCCTGTAACTGCAAGGGCCTGGAGTATACCTACGGCTGCGGATGCGCTCTGAAGTACGCTCGTAAAGAGAGTTCCTACGAGTATGCCAAGAAGGGGCGATGAAAAGCTTGTAAGGAGACTTATGAATCCTTCGTTTGTCCTAAGGTCTGAGACTGCTCCGCTCATTGCTTTCATACCGAACATGAGCACTGCAAATCCCAGAAGTATGCCTCCGACATGTTTGCTGGAGCCCTTCTTTGAGAACATATACAGACCTATGCCTATGATGGAAATGAAAGATGTGAGTGTATCAGTAGAAAGAAGACTTAATATACCGGATCCACCGCCGCTTATATCGGAAAGTGCAATGATCCAGCCTGTGACGCTGGTACCAATGATGGCGCCCATGATAACGCCTATGGCCTGCTTTACCTTCATCATGCCGGAGTTTACGAAACCGACTACCATGACTGAAGTGGCTGATGAAGACTGTATGATGGCTGTAACGCCCGTGCCGAGGAGTATGCCTTTTATGGGAGTGCTGGAGAGCTTATAGAGTATGAGCTCAAGTTTTGCTCCTGCGACCTTTTTCAAGCTGTCTCCCATGAGGGACATACCGAAAAGGAACAGCGCGACCCCGCTCAGCAAGGCAAGTATGTCTGTGATATCCAAAGTTTAATACCTCCTTTTTTGCTATGCTGCAAAACCGGACTGCATGATTGAAAAAATGTGTGGATCAGAAAGATCGATGCCGAAAATCCGTTGCAGCGAATGATGTTTCTCGCTAATGTACAGGATTGATTATACAATAAAGACCTTTTTTTGTATATGTAGCAAATGCAAAGACTTTAGACAAATGATATGGTTTTTATTGATAGAAAGACTCTAAAGCATTAAAATATATCCACTATGAGAGTAGATAAGTATTTAAAGGTGGCGCGCCTCATAAAGCGCAGGACAGTAGCCCACGACGCCTGCGAAGAAAGCAGGATATTCGTCAACGGCAAGGAATCAAAACCGGGCAAGGATATAAAGCCGGGAGATGAGATAAGGATAGTTTTCGGGAACTCAGAAGTAAAGGTGAGGGTCCTCTCGACCCCGGATCACGTTTCCAAGGACGATGCTTCATCTCTATATGAGGTGCTTGAGTAAGCCCTCTCTTTTCGTACGCTTATTTTTGCATGCTTTTTTAGGATATCATGGATTTTAAACTTCACGCTCCATACAAAATGACAGGCGACCAGCCTGAGGCTGTAAGAAGGCTCGTAGACGGTATAAACCAGGGCAAAAAGCACCAGACTCTTCTCGGCGTAACAGGTTCCGGAAAGACCTTTACCATGGCAAATGTCATAGCGGCTGTAAACAAGCCTACTCTTGTCATTTCTCACAACAAGACTCTTGCTGCTCAGCTTTGCGGAGAATTCAAAGAGTTCTTCCCTGAAAATGCTGTTGAGTATTTCATTTCATATTATGACTATTATCAGCCTGAAGCTTATGTTCCTTCGACGGATACATATATAGAGAAGGATTCTGATATAAATGAGGAGATAGACAGGCTAAGATATTCTGCTACCGCAGCTCTTACGGAAAGAAGAGATGTGATCATAGTTGCCTCAGTTTCTTGCATATACGGACTTGGTTCTCCTGACGAATACAGAAATCAGATGATCTCTCTTCGCCCCGGCATGGAAATATCAAGAAACGACATATTAAGGCAGCTCGTCGACATACAATATACAAGGAACGACCTTACTTTTGAAAGAGGCACCTTCAGAGTAAGAGGAGACATTATAGACGTGATCCCTGCAGGAGGGGAGCATGCCATAAGGATAGAAATGTTCGGAGACGAGATAGAAAGTCTCAAGGAGCTCGATCCCCTAACAGGCGAAGTCATTGCAACAAGGAGCCATGTGCCCATCTTCCCTGCCAGTCATTATGCTACGTCAAAGGAGCATATGGACAGGGCCCTTGTCACTATAGAAGAAGAGCTCGAGGAAAGGATACAATGGTTCAAGGACAGAGGCAAGCTCCTTGAAGCACAAAGGATAGAGCAAAGGACAAGGTACGACCTTGAGATGCTAAGAGAGATAGGCATGTGCAAGGGCATAGAGAATTATTCAAGGCACCTCATAGGGAATCCTCCGGGAGCAAGTCCCTATACTCTAATAGACTATTTTCCAAAGGATTTCCTCATAATCATCGACGAAAGCCATGCCATGCTTCCTCAGCTCAGAGCCATGGCCAACGGAGACAAGGCAAGAAAGACATCCCTTGTGGATTACGGATTCAGGCTTCCTTCTGCTCTTGACAACAGGCCCCTTCGTTTCGATGAATTCGAAGAAAGAGTAAACCAGATCATCTATGTTTCTGCAACGCCTGCCCAGTACGAAAGAGAAAAAGCAGGAGGCATTTCTGCGGAGCAGGTCATAAGGCCCACAGGCCTTCTCGATCCTCCCATAGAGATACATCCTACAGAGGGGCAGATAGACCACCTCATAGGAGAGATAAACAAGGAGGTGGGCCTTGGAAGGAGAGTGCTCGTTACTACTCTTACAAAAAAGATGGCCGAAAGCCTTACTGAATATCTTAAGTCTGCCGGCATAAGCTGCAGGTACATGCACTCAGATATACAGTCCCTTGAAAGAAACGAGATCCTAAGAGATCTTAGGCTCGGAGAATTCGACGTCCTTGTTGGCATCAACCTCTTAAGAGAAGGTCTTGACCTTCCTGAGGTGTCCCTTGTCGCCATACTCGATGCTGACAAAGAAGGCTTCCTTCGTACTGAGACTTCCCTCATACAGACAGTAGGAAGGGCAAGCAGGAATGTGAACGGCAGAGTCATCATGTATGCAGATTCTATTTCTCACGCCATGCAGGTTTGCATAGACGAGACCACGAGAAGGAGAAAGATACAGGAAAAGTACAACGAAGAGCACGGCATCACTCCTCAGACCATAGAAAAGGCCGTAAGGGACGTCATAGAGGTAACTACAAAGGTAGAAGCAGATGTGGATGCCTACGAAGGAAAGTCACTCCTCGAGCTTACAAAGAAGGAACTCAAGGACTACGCAGACAAGCTGGAAAAGGAGATGAAGGAGGCTGCAAAGGCTCTGGAATTCGAAAGAGCTGCAGTCCTAAGAGACAGGCTCCTGGATGTGAGAGCGAAGATTTGACATTAGTGCAAAAACGATACACAGATCTAAAAGATTTGTGTATTTTTTTGTGATTCCACTTGCAATGTCAAAGATCATCTGTTATTATGCTCAAGAATAATGGGGGAGAGTTCGATAATTCGCTCGATCCTATTGTACATATGGCTTATAAGTTCCTCTAACGAGGGTGCGGCGCCGAAGTGGACGGACTTCAATGGCGCCGCTTTTTTCATATCTAAAGTGCAAGTATTTATCAAAATTTTAAATCTTTGTGATATACTTTCCTCATGCAAAAAGATCTAGTAATAAGGGGCGCAAGAGCCCACAATTTAAAGAACATCAGTCTGACTATCCCAAGAGATAAAATGATAGTCATCACAGGCCTTTCGGGATCTGGAAAATCATCCCTTGCTTTTGATACCATTTATGCGGAGGGACAAAGGAGATATGTAGAATCTCTTTCCGCTTATGCAAGGATGTTTCTCGGACAGGTAGATAAGCCTGACGTAGATTCCATTGACGGCCTGTCTCCTGCCATATCCATAGACCAAAAGACCACATCAAAAAATCCGAGATCGACAGTCGGCACCGTAACTGAGATATATGACTATTTAAGGCTCCTTTACGCCCGTATAGGAAAGCCTCACTGCCCAGTATGCGGCAGAGAGATAAGCAGCCAATCTGTAGACCAGATAACAGAGCAGATAATGGCCCTTGGCGAAGGAACGAGAGTAACTCTCATGGCTCCTGTCGTAAAGGCTCAAAAAGGTATGCACGAAAAGGTCCTTGAAAGGATACAAAGAGAGGGTTTCTTAAGAGTCAGAGTAGACGGCGAGATAAAGACCTTAGGCGAAGACGAGATAAAGCTTGCAAAGACTTACAAGCATACCATAGAGATAGTAATAGACCGTATAGTCATAAAGGAAGGCGCAGAAGGAAGGATCGCAGAATCAACTGAGCTTGCAATAAAGCATTCTGAAGGCGGCCTTGTCCTTGCTCTTTGCCAGACAGGTGATGAGACAAAGGAACTCATATTCTCAACATCCCTTGCATGCCCTGAGCACGGCATTTCCATAGGAGACCTTGAACCGAGGAGCTTTTCTTTCAACTCGCCTTTCGGAGCATGTCCGGAATGCAACGGACTTGGTTTCATTCAGTATTTCGATCCCGAGCTCATAGTTACTGATCCTTCTCTTTCCATACCGGACGGCGCTCTTAAGCAGGCTCTGTCCCTTGTTGAGTTCCCAAGCTGGTACAAGGAGATGATGGGAGCATTGGCAAAGGATCACGGAGTGGATATCAATTTGCCGTACAGCAAGCTTCCAAAGAGTTTCCTTGATGAGGTCTGGAACGGAACGAACGGAAGGAAGATCCCCATCGACCATGTGAGAAAAGACGGGACAGTAGCACATTGGGCTGAGAAGTTTTCAGGCGTTGCAAAGAGCATGGAATCAAGGCTTGCTCATACCCAGACGGAGATCATAAGGCAAAAGCTCGAGGACCTTATGAGCATAAGCGAATGCAAATCCTGCAAAGGCAGGAGGCTTCGCCCTGAGATACTTGCAGTAACAGTAGGCGGAAAGAGCATCATAGAGTATACGGAAATGCCTGTAAGAGAGGCTCTTGCTTTTACGGAAGAGCTTCAAAATACTCTTTCAGAAAAGGATATGGCCATTGCAAGGCTCATACTAAAGGAGATAAAAGCAAGACTTTCCTTCCTTGCAGAGGTAGGCCTTGAGTACCTTACTATGTCAAGAGCATCTGCAACTCTTTCAGGAGGAGAAAGCCAAAGGATAAGGCTTGCGACTCAGATAGGATCTTCTTTGGTGGGCGTCATGTACATACTTGACGAGCCTTCCATAGGTCTTCATCAAAAGGATAATGCCAAGCTCCTGAAAGCTTTAAGGTCCCTTACTGATATAGGGAATACTCTCATCATAGTGGAGCACGATCAGGAGACTATGGAATCTGCTGACCAGATCATAGATATAGGCCCCGGCGCAGGAGAGCACGGAGGATATCTTGTTGCTCAAGGAGACCTTGAGACCATAAAGAGTTGCAAGGAGAGCATCACAGGCCAGTACCTTTCCGGAGCAAAGAGGATAGAGATCCCCGGCATAAGGAGAAAGGGAAACGGCAGCGCAATTGAGCTCAAAGGCGCTGCAGAAAACAATCTAAAGAATGTAAATGTCAGCTTTCCTCTTGGAAAATTCATTTGCGTAACAGGAGTATCCGGAAGCGGCAAGTCATCTCTTGTAGATGATATACTATATAGAGCAGTATCAGAGAAGCTTTACAAGACAAAAGCAAGGCCGGGCAAATACAAGCAGCTTACAGGTCTTGAAAATATAGACAAGGTCATAGACATAGACCAAAGCCCCATAGGAAGGACACCAAGGAGCAATCCTGCTACGTATACGGGAGTATTCACTCACATAAGGAATCTCTTTGCTCAGACTACCGATGCAAAGGTAAGAGGCTACGATCAGGGCAGATTCAGCTTCAATGTTAAAGGCGGACGCTGTGAAGCTTGCTCAGGAGATGGTATAATAAAGATAGAGATGAACTTCCTTCCTGATGTTTACGTGCCCTGCGATGTATGCCACGGAAGAAGATACAATCACGAGACCCTGGAAGTCAGATACAAGGGAAAGAATATCTACGATGTTCTTGAGATGAGCGTAGACGAAGCCCTTGAGTTTTTTAAGGATATACCTGCCATAAACAGATATATGAAGACTCTACATGAAGTAGGCCTTGGATATATCAAACTCGGTCAGCCTTCAACTCAGCTTTCAGGAGGAGAAGCTCAAAGGATCAAACTTGCAACAGAACTTGCAAAAAGGTCTACAGGAAAGACTCTCTACATCCTTGATGAACCTACTACAGGTCTTCACTTTGCAGATGTCGACAAGCTCATAGACGTTCTTCAAAGGCTCGTAGATGCAGGAAATTCTGTAGTCGTCATAGAGCACAACCTTGACGTCATAAAGACTGCAGACTGGATCATAGACCTTGGTCCTGACGGAGGAGACAAAGGCGGCACCATAGTCGCAGTAGGTACTCCTGAAGACGTAGCAAAGGTAGAAAATTCATATACAGGTCAATACCTTAAGAAGATATTGGGAGAAAAGAAATGATAGACTTTATAAACGGCATACTCAGCGACAGAAGAGCATCCTTTGTAATTGGCCTTGTCATGCTCATAGGAGGACTTTGGCTCTTCATTCAGAATGTATATGTCACGTCGCCGTGGCATTCCACGGGGATACACATAGGACCTTTTACAGTCAGGTCCGGCGTCTTCGTTTTGCCGCTCCTTGGCGCTTTGATATGGCTTTTCTTCAGACCCTCAAGCAAAGCTGCAAAGGTGTTCGGCGTCCTTGGAGTTGCTGTCATAGTCGTTTATACTATAGTCACAGTCAATATCAGAGTATCCAAAGTTCCTATCATAGAGTGGATAGGCATACTCTTCCTCATCATAGTGGGAGCCCTCTTTACATGGTCTGGGGTCACGGGGAAGGCTCTTAAGATAAAGAGAAAATAGTCTAAATATGGGTGAAGTGAGGTTTCGCCTTTTATGGTAAAGGCTGATTTATTCAGCGGAACGGAGAAGTATTATGAACGAGTATACATTCAAGAGCACTAACGGGATAAACAGCATACATTGCTGCGAATGGGTCCCTGAAGGAAAGCCTGTAGCCATACTGCAGCTTGTCCACGGCATGGCAGAGCACATAACAAGGTATGGCGCTTTTGCAGAATATCTTGCAAAAAACGGCATACTTGTAGCAGGTCACGACCACATAGGACACGGAGAGTCCTGCGATCCAAAGGATTGGGGATATTTCGGTCCAAAGGACGGCTGGCTCACTATGATAAATGACGTAGAAGAGCACAGGAAGCTCATAGATGAAAAGTATCCCGGGATCCCCCATTTCATACTTGGTCACTCCATGGGATCCTTCGTTGTAAGGTCTTACCTTGCAAAGTACGGAAGAGACATAAACGGCGCTATCGTCATGGGCACTGCAAACAAGAACGGAGCAGTAGGAGCAGGAAAGACTCTTGTTTCAATGATAAGGAAGTTTAAAGGTGACAGGCACCTTTCAAAGCTCGTCACGAATATGGCATTCGGAAGTTATCTAAAGAGGATACCAGATGCAAAATCTGCTTATGACTGGCTTTCAAGAGATCCTGAGATAGTAAAGAAATATGACGAAGATCCCGGATGCGGATTCACATTCACAGCAGCAGGATACGCAGATCTTTTCGGATTCCTTGGATACATGGATTCTGAAGAGTGCTACAAGGATACCAATGTCAATATCCCTATCCTTGTGGTAGCAGGAGAAGAAGATCCCGTAGGAGCCTACGGCGTAGGACCAAAGGAATACTATGAAAAGCTTAAGAGCCTTGGATGCGAAAAGGCAAGCCTTAAGCTTTATCCCGGCATGAGACACGAGATCTTAAACGAGATAGGAAAAGAAGAAGTCTACGAAGATATGAAGAACTTCGTTCTTGGTAACCTTCCGAAAGCTGAATAGTCCATGGTAAGCATAGGCAACTCCTGGGATGATATCTTAAAAGAGGAGTTCAAAAAAGAATATTACCTAAAGCTTAGAGAGTTCCTTAAATCTGAGTACTCATCAAGGATCATTTATCCTGATATGTACAATATCTTTAACGCTTTTAAACATGCATCTTATGAAGATGTCAAGGTGGTCCTTTTGGGGCAAGACCCATATCACGAACCTGGTCAGGCTCAGGGGCTTTGTTTTTCGGTCCCTTCGGACTTTAAGAAACCACCGTCTCTTGTCAATATGTATAAGGAACTTCAGGATGAACTTGGCATAGTAAGGACAACAGGAAGTCTTGAAGACTGGGCAGATCAGGGAGTTCTTCTTCTCAATGCCGTTCTTACTGTAAGAAAGGGCGCGGCAGGTTCCCACGCAGGCAAAGGCTGGGAGGTCTTTACGGACAGAGTCATAGAACTTCTCAATGAAAGAGAAGACCCTTGTATATTCCTTCTTTGGGGAGGTTATGCAAGGAAAAAGAAGGCCCTCATAACAAACAAGAGGCACTTCGTTTTAGAGTCGGCCCATCCGTCGCCTTTGTCTGCATACAACGGTTTCTTTGGGAACGGACATTTTAAAAAAGTAAACGAAATACTTGTTTCCATGGGAAAGGATCCCATCGACTGGAGGAAAAAATGAGCAGTTTAGTCATAGGTATATGCGGAGGATCGGGAAGCGGCAAGACGACTCTTGCAAAGAAGATCAAGGATGCATTAGGGCACAATGCAGTGCTCATAAGCATGGATTCCTTTTACAGGGCGCAGCCTGGCACGACTTACGAGCAGCGCTGCCTTACAAACTATGACCATCCTAATTCCATTGACGGAGAGCTGATGGAGAAGTGCCTAAGAGACCTAAAGGAAGGAAGAGATACGGACATACCAATCTACGACTTCACTACTCACAACAGGAGTGAAGAACCATGGGAACATGTGGAGAGCGCGCCTGTCATAATAGTAGAAGGAATACTTCTCTTTGCTTTCCCCGGACTTGTTAAACTCCTTGACAGAAAGATCTTTGTCGATACAGATGCAGACGTAAGGGTCCTTAGGAGAGTCAAAAGAGATGTGAACATGAGGGGAAGAAGCATCGAGTCTGTCATGGATCAGTACCTGACAACCGTAAGGCCCATGCACCTTCAGTTCGTAGAACCATACAAGGCCATGGCTGACATCATAGTGCCTGAAGGCGGAAAGAATGAAGTAGCCCTTCAGATCATACTCGATTCAGTATTTAAAAAGGTCTAGATATTACAATTTTGCCCGGGACAGACAGGTCCCGGTTTTTTTATTCATTTGACCGAAAAGATAGTTTTTTGCGTCTAATGTTCGGAATATCCCGAATGATGATGTGGAAAATTCTGCATCTTTGCTCTTTTTGGGTTGCCTTTCCTTTAACTCTTATGGGATAGGGATATAATAACGGTGTCATCTGAAAGGAGATCTAGATGAAACTGCTTGAAGACAGGATCAAAAAGGACGGTACATGCATCGGAACTGAGATCGTGAAGGTAGATTCCTTCCTCAATCACCAGATCGATGTAGCCCTTGTAAGAGCCCTTGGCGAAGAGTTTGCCAGGCTCTTTAAAGATGAAAGTCCAAATAAGATACTTACCATAGAAGCGTCCGGTATACCCATAGCTTTTGCTGCTGCACAGGCTCTTGGCGATATCCCGGTCGTTTTTGCTAAGAAGAGCGCTCCGAGCACCATGATAGAGGACGCATACACTGCAGATGTAAAGTCATTTACCAAAGGCACTGTTTCCACCGTAAGGGTAGCTCATCAATATCTGTCAAAGGAAGACAGAGTTCTCATCATAGATGACTTCCTTGCATCAGGAGAAGCAGGACTTGGCCTTGCAATGCTTTTGGAAGAGGCAGGAGCAAAGTGCGTTGGCTTTGGAGCAGCAATAGAAAAAGAACATCAGGGCGGCCATGCAAGGCTCGAGGCCCTTGGCATTAGAGTAGAGAGTTTAGCGGTAATATCGTCTATAAAAGACGGGGAAATAGTTTTTAAAAGTTAGCAAAGGAGAAAACAAATGAAAAAAATATTGGCAGTTGTTCTTGCACTGGCAATGATCTTTGCCTTCGCAGCATGCGGAGAAAAGAAAGAAGAATCAAAAACTGTGAAGTTCGGTATGGTATGCATAGGTAACGATAACATGGCATACGACCACAACTTCATCGTCGCAGCAAAGGATGCAGCAGAAAGCCTCAAGGCTCAGGGTCACGACGTAGAATGGATCTTCAAGTATGATACGGCAGACGGAGATCCCACGCGTACAGCTAACGAAGAGCTGGTCGAAGCGGGCTGCGTAGCAGTATTCAACAACTCCTACGGCATGGAGCCCGCAATGCTCCAGGTCGCAGCAGAGAACCCCGAAGTACAGTTCGTTGGCATGACCAACTGCGTAGGCGCATTCGATAACTTAGACAATACATCCAATGCTTTTGCAAGGATCTATGAAGCAAGATATCTCGCAGGCGTTGCAGCAGGAATGAAGCTCAAAGAGCTTGGCGAGACAAAGCTCGGCTACGTAGGTGCATACACCTTCGCAGAAGTCATCTCCGGATACACGGCATTTTATCTCGGAGCAAAGAGCGTATGCCCCGAAGCTACCATGGACGTACAGTTCGTAGGATCCTGGTCCGATGCTGAAAAGGAAGCTCAGGCTGCAGAGAACCTCATCACCAACTACGGATGCAAAGTCATCTCACAGCATTCAGATAACGTGACTCCCGCAACAAAGGCTCAGGAGCACGGAGTATTCCACGTAGGATACAACAAGGACATGACTGCTGAAGCTGCAAACGCATCCATCATCTCCGCAAGGATAGACTGGACCAAGTACTTTGAATATGCTCTGAAAACAGTTATTGATGGTGGAAAGCTTGCTCCGGATTACTGTCACGGCCTTGCAGAGGGTGAAGTTGCCCTCACGAAGCTCAACGAGGCGGTAGCTGCTCCCGGAACTGCTGACGCAATCGAAAAGGCGAAGGCAGCTCTTCTCGACGGCAGCGTAAAACTCTTCGATATGAATGCTGTCACAGTCGGCGGAGAGCACATAAAGGAAGCTTTCGCACGTGATACGGACGGAGACTTCAATGCAGATACAGATCCCTGCATCACCGCAGAAGGAATCTTCGAAGAATCCAAGTATCAGTCCGCTCCTTACTTCGGACTTAGGATCGACGGTATCACTCTCGTAAACGAAGCTTACTAGTTTTAAAGGACTAAAATATCCTCTGATGAGAGAGGGGAAGGCTATCTTCCCCTCTCTCTTGGTCTAAAGATAAAGGGAGAAAAGATTTGGAACAGAATATTTCCAAACCACATGCCATAGATATGAAAGGTATAACCAAAAGATTTGGTTCTACCGTGGCAAACGACAATGTAGACCTTTATGTCAATAAAGGCGATATAATGGCCATCCTGGGAGAGAACGGATCCGGCAAGACTACTCTTATGAATATGCTTGCAGGCATCTATTTTCCCGACGAGGGCCGTATTTTCGTTAACGGAAAAGAGGTGACCATAGCGTCGCCCAAAGATGCCTTTGACAATGGCATAGGTATGATACACCAGCACTTCATGCTGGTCGATGTTTTTACTGCTGCAGAAAACATCGTCTTGGGCCTTGATGAAGAAGGAAGGCTCGACAGAAAACAGGCAGCGGCGAAAGTCAAAGAGATAGCAGATAAATACGGATTTAAAATAGACCCTAGTAAAAAGGTCTATGAAATGTC
>JAZQCD010000026.1:0-20341 GCA_045546135.1 Anaerovoracaceae bacterium | reverse complement strand
GCCCAAAGATGCCTTTGACAATGGCATAGGCATGATACATCAGCACTTCATGCTGGTGGACGTCTTCACCGCTGCCGAGAACATAGTACTCGGCCTCGAAGAAGAAGGAAAGCTCGACAGAAAGCAGACTGCGGCGAAGGTTAAGGAAATAGCCGACAGGTATGGATTCAGGATAGATCCAAACAAAAAGGTCTACGAGATGTCGGTGTCCGAAAAACAGACCGTCGAGATCATAAAGGTCCTCTACAGGGGAGCCGATATACTCATACTCGATGAGCCTACGGCTGTCTTGACGCCTCAGGAGATAGAGCATCTCTTCGAGGTCATGAGAGCCATGAAGGCCGACGGCAAATCCATAATCATCATCACTCATAAATTAAATGAGGTAATGGAGATATCTGATGTAGTTGCCGTAATGAGAAAAGGCAAGCACATCAAAACAGTAAGAACGAATGAAACGACCGCTTCCGACCTTACGGAAATGATGGTAGGAAGGAAAGTCAAACTTGATATAAAGAGAACTGAGCCAAAGAATCCTCAGGTAAGGCTCACCATTGCAGGCCTTACTGTAAGGGATTCGGAAGGTGTTAAAAAACTTGACGACGTAGGATTCGTAGCCTACGGTGGAGAGATCCTGGGCATTGCAGGAATAGCAGGTTCAGGACAAAAGGAACTCCTTGAAGCCATAGCAGGCTTAAGACATGTAGCTTCCGGGACCATAATCTATTCCCCTGAAAACAGGCAGACCATGAATCTGGTAGGAAAAAGCCCTATGGAAATAAAGGATGCAGGCGTAGCCATGGCCTTTGTCCCGGAAGACAGACTTGGCATGGGCCTTGTCGGCGGCATGGGTATGACTGACAATATGATGCTTCGTACCTGGAACAGAGGAAAGGGCATTTTCGTCGACAGAAAAGAACCTGAAAAGCTTGCAAAGGATGTATTCGACTATTTGGATGTTGCAACTCCTGATATAGAGTATCCCGTAAGGAAACTATCCGGCGGAAATGTTCAAAAAGTCCTCGTCGGAAGAGAGATAGCCACATCACCTTCAGTCCTCATGACAGCTTATGCTGTAAGAGGTCTTGACATCAACACTTCATATACCATTTATGACCTTATGAATGAGCAAAAAGAAAAGGGAGTTGCGGTCATTTACGTCGGTGAAGATCTGGACGTACTTCTCTCCCTTTGTGATAATATCCTGGTCCTTTGCGGAGGCAAGGTCTCAGGAATAGTCGATGCAAGGACTACTTCAAAAGAGGAGATAGGTCTCCTCATGACAAGCGTAGGAGGAAAGGAGGAAGAGGAAAATGCATAAAACACCTTTGATAAGGCTTGCTAAAAGAGAAAATATCGAGCCTCTTAAGATGTGGCTCATAAGGCTTGCTGCTTTTCTTCTTGCATTGCTCATTGGAATGATCATTTATGCTGCAGTAGGTGCAGATCCGGGAGAAGCATTTTCTATCATCTTTTTCTCGCCATTTAAAAGCCGAATAGGAAGAAGACAGATCCTAAGGAATATAACGACTCTGCTTGGAACGTCCCTTGCTCTTGCTCCATGCTTTAAGATGAAGTTCTGGAACTGCGGAGCAGAGGGCCAGATCACCATGGGCGCCATAGGAGCAAGCTTCTTTGCTCTTAACTTCGCAAACAAGATGCCGAGCGCAGTGCTTCTTCTTGTCATGGCTTTTGCAGGCATGGCATTCGGAGCCCTTTGGTCAGGCATTCCTGCTTTCTTCAAAGCCCGCTGGAATACCAATGAGACCCTTTTTACTCTCATGCTCAACTATATAGCCATAGGAATAGTTGCCTGGCTTCAAGGCGGTCCTTGGGAAGGCGTACCGGGATCTCAGATCATACCAATGTTTTCCGAAAAGGCGGTCCTCCCAAAACTCTTCGGAGTGCATATCGGCTGGATAGTCGTATTCATCCTTGTCTTCCTTATGTTCATATATCTTCAATATACGAAGCATGGATACGAGATAGCAGTTCTCGGTGAATCTGAAAATACTGCAAGATATGCAGGAATGAACGTAAGAAAGATAACCATCAGAACTATCATGCTCTCAGGCGCCATTTGCGGCCTTGTAGGATACTTTCTTGCAGCAGGTGCTAACGGCACTCTCAATTCAGGGATCGCCGGAGGCGTAGGTTTTACGGCCATAACTGTTGCATGGCTTTCACAGCTCAATCCTTTTGCAATGGTAGCAGTATCACTTCTCATAGTCGTACTTGAAAAAGGAGCAGGCTCTGTCTATACGACCTTAGGAGTTCCCTCCACTGCATCACAGGTCATCACGGGCATCATACTTCTTTGCATGCTTGGATGTGAATTCTTTATCAATTACAAACTGATATTCAGAAACAGAAAGGAGGAAGCATAAATGAACTTTAACATACTCGGTTTCATTAGCGCGGCTGTAACTGCCGGTATCCCAATTCTATTCGGAACATCAGGTGAAATACTTACAGAAAAGTCTGGTCATTTGAACTTAGGCGTTGAAGGACTCATGTACATGGGCGGAGCCTTTGGACTGATCGGCACATATATGTATCAGGAGGCAGCAGGCGCTGCAGCTTTGTCGTGGGTAGCCGTGATCATCTCGCTTTTGGTCGCTTTTATCTTCGGAATGCTGGGATCCCTGATCTACTCATTCCTTACTGTTTCACTGAGAGTCAATCAAAACGTTACAGGACTTGCTCTTACTATCTTCGGAACAGGTCTTGGTAAGTTTGCATGCGAACTTATGAGGATCAAAGAAGGCGGACAGATCTTCATAGAGAATTATTTAAGGACATCCTTCTCGGGCCCTGTTTTTCCTGAGTCTGTAAGAAACATTCCTGTAATAGGGCAGCTTTTATTTGGATACAATATATTTGTATACATAGGCCTTGTAATGGCTATTGCCATGCATCTTTTCATCACTAAGACAAGGAAGGGTCTTTACCTTCAGGCTGTTGGAGAAAATCCTGCAACAGCTGATGCTGCAGGCATCAATGTCGCTAAATACAAATATCTTGCTACAGTCATAGGCGGAGGTATCTCAGCCATGGGAGGCGTCGTATATGTCATGACAACAGCAGGTACTGTATGGAGTCCTCATACTCTTGACGGCAAAGGCTGGATATCAGTAGCTCTCGTAATATTCTGTCTTTGGAGCCCTGCAAAGGCCATATGGGGATCTCTTCTTTTCGGAGCCCTCAATCTCCTTTACCTGTGGCTTCCTTCAAAGTACATACCGACTCAGATATATCAGATAGTACCTTACATAGTAACGGTACTGGTACTGATCCTCGTGTCCATCAGGCAGAGAAGAGAGGACCAGCCGCCTGCGGCGCTGGGCCTTGCATATTTCAGAGAAGAAAGATAGTTATTGAAATAAAACAGTTGTATTGTCAAAGTTTTGTGCTAAAATAACAAAAAATGAATGTTTACGACTTCGACAACACCATATATGACGGAGATTCCACAGTGGATTTTGTCTGGTATTGCATGGGCAGGTATCCTAAAGTAAGGAAATATTTTTTCCCCATCATTTTTGATTGCGCAAGACTTGGGTTCCATGCAATAAGCAAGGATGAATTCAAGGCAAGGCTCTACAGGTTCCTTGCTCTTATCGATGATGTTGATGAAGCTGTGAATGATTTTTGGGACGGACACAGGAAGAATATACAGAAGTGGTATCTTGATCAAAAAAGGTCTGACGATCTCATAATATCTGCTTCTCCGGATTTTCTTCTTGAAGGAGTCTCTAAGGAACTTGGTGTCAGTCTTATCGCATCTCTTGTCGATAAAGATACAGGGAAGCTCCTTGGACCCAACAACTCGAACGAAGCTAAAGTAAAGAGATTTACTGAGAAATACGGAGACGGTCTCGATGCCGGAGCCCTTACGGCAGATCTTATTGATGAGTTCTATTCGGATTCAAATAACGATCTGCCCATGGCAAGGCTTGCAAAAAAAGCTTTTAAAGTAAGACACGGTAAAGTGGCTCCCTGGAAGGGACTTTAAAAAATATAAATTAAAGATAAGGGAAGAAAAGAGGATATAGATATGTCAGTCGATATGAAAAAATACATCGAGCAGGTAGAAAAGAAATACCCGGAGCAAAAAGAATTCATTCAAAGCGTAGATGATGTCCTTTCGAGTCTTGGTCCTGTTCTTGATAAACATCCTGAATGGGTAAAAAACAAGATGGTCGAAAGGATAGTGGAACCCGAAAGGATGGTATCCTTTAGAGTAGTCTGGGAGGATGACAACGGAGAACTTCAGGTAAATACAGGTTACCGCTGCGAATTCAACAGCGCTCTTGGGCCCTACAAGGGAGGTCTCAGATTTGCATCCAATGTTTACCCCGGTATCATAAAGGGACTTGGTTTTGAGCAGATCTTTAAAAACGCTCTTACAGGCCTTCCGATCGGCGGAGGCAAGGGAGGTTCCGATTTCAATCCAAACGGCAAGTCTGACAGAGAGATCATGCGTTTTTGCCAGGCATTCATGACAGAGCTTTACAGGCATATAGGTCCACAGATCGACGTTCCTGCAGGTGACCTCGGCGTAGGCGGCAGGGAGATAGGTTATCTCTTTGGCCAGTACAAGAGACTTACAGCAAAATATGATGCAGGCGTCCTTACAGGAAAGGGCGTTGAGACAGGAGGTCTTGCAGGCAGAACGGAAGCAACAGGATACGGCATAGTATTCTTTGTTCAAAACATGCTCAAGGCCTGCGGAGACAGCATCGAAGGAAAGACTGTAGTCATTTCAGGTTTTGGCAACGTAGCATGGGGCACAGCTCAAAAGCTTGAACAGGTAGGAGCAAAGCTCATAGCATTCTCAGGACCGGACGGATACATACTTGACGAGAGCGGTATCACGGGCGAAAAGGTAAAATATATGCTAAAGCTTCGTGCAAGCGGCAAGGACATCTGCAGTCCTTATGCAGAAAAGTTCCCTGAAGCAAAGTTCTTCCCGGGCGAAAAGCCATGGGGTGTCAAAGCGGACTTGTATATCCCGTGCGCTACTCAAAACGATGTACATCTAGAGCACGCAAAGCAGATAGTTGCAAGCGGATGCAAATACTATTGCGAAGGCGCAAACCTTCCGACTACACCGGATGCTCTTGAGTATCTGCAGAAAAACGGAGTTTTGGTGGGTCCTGCAAAGGCTGCAAACGCAGGCGGAGTCGCATGCTCTGCCATAGAGATGAGCCAGAATGCGCAGCTTACAGTCTTTACAAAAGAAGACGTCTTTGCAAGGCTCGAAAACATCATGAAGAACATCCATGATTCATCTAAAGAGGCAGCAGAAGAATACGGATTTGGTTATGACCTCGTTGCAGGAGCAAACATCGCAGGTTTCTTAAAGGTAGCAAAGGCTATGGATGCTCAGGGCTGGGTATGAAGACTCCACTCTCATGCGGTGCGGTTGCTCCTATGGGCATGGTATTCTGCTGTTTTTGATAGGTTCCTTGTTTTATAAGAAAAAAGTAGATTAATGCTTTCATATGAGTCTCGCTTCATTTCAGCGGGGCTCTTTTATTGCAGAACTTGCATAAAAAATGCTGTTCAGGTTGACTCTTCCTGTGTTATTGTTATATACAGTTATCGATAATTATTTAGATACGGAGATCAGGGAATGAAAAAGATTCTTAAATACATCTTGGCAATGCTCCTTGCAGCAGCGTGCATATTTTCATTTGCTGCATGCGGAGAGGAAGAAGTTCCTGAGCCAAACAAGACGAAAGGGTGGCTGTCATCAGACGGCAGCAGGATAGAACTTTGGACAGGCGAAGAGATCATAGAAAAGAATCTCTTTGGCAAGATCAAAAGCAGAGAACTTGTGCTTACTCCTGCAGATCCTGTAGTCAGAGGCACTGAAGTCACTCTCATAGATCAGCCTGAAAAGGATGAAGAGGGCAATGTGACTTACGAAAAGCTTTCGATAAACATGGGTTCTGTTGATGAAGAGGGAAATCCTGTTGAGGATATCTTTTATATCAAACCGGGGTTTTTCGTAACTGATTATCAAAAGGTAATAACAGAGACTGAAAAGTTCGTAAGGACCTCTGCTACAGTATATGAAAATGCTGAAGATGCAAAGATCCTCGGCTGGGCAAAGAAGGGAACAAGGCTTGAGATCACAGGCTTTGACAGATTCACAGACGATGAGCACCTAAATGTTGAGATGTACAAAGTAAAGTACGGCGAAACGGAAGGTTATGTCTTTTCAAAATATCTTGCAGACAGTCAGGAAGAAGCAGATGCAGTCTACATGGGAGAAGTCAGCGGCAAACCTGTGGCTGAATGGCACAAGGATGCCGTATATCCGTATTTCGACCTTTACGGAGGAGATCCAAACAAGCTCGACTACTACCCTGTAGAAAAAGCAAGATTTGAAGACAATCCATTAGTCGAGGACGCAAGGACCATGCGTATATCCATGTATTGCTCAGAGTATGCAAATGATTTCATACAGTGCGCAAAGGATGTAGGCGTCAATGCTGTGTGCATAGACCTTTATGACGGTATCCTGGGATACAAGTCGGATGTTGCAAAGGAGCTTTGTCCTACAGCCTATGCAAAGACCTACGAAGACTGGGAAGACTTTGAGAACATGGTGAGAAGGTTCAAGGAGGAGGGTTTTTATGTCATAGGGCGTATAGTCTGCTTTAAGGACGACCTTTACGCAGCAGACCATCCCGAAGATTGTTACAGAGACTATGACGGAGGCCTTTGGCCAAGCGCATATCAAAGAGATGTATGGTATTACAAAGTAAACCTCGCTCTTGAAGCCATAGATAAGTTCGGTCTAAATGAAGTTCAATTCGACTATGTCAGATTCGATGAATTCGCATGGTACAAGGATGAGTACGGCGACGGAGATTACAACTCCGTTTACGGAGAAGACAAGTGCGAAGCCGTTCAGGGTTTCCTCTATTATGCCTGCGATATGATACACAGAAAAGACGTCTATGTCAGCGTAGACGTATTCGGAGAGAGCTCCTATGGCTATGTTACATCCTACGGACAGTATTGGCCTGCAATGTCAAACATCGTAGATGTCATATCATCAATGCCATACACAGACCATTTCAGCTTTAACGATGAGGATTCATATCTTTGGGAAAACCCATACAATACAGTCTATAACTGGGCAGTGGGAGCTGCAGGCCTTCAAAAGACTATAGAGACTCCTGCCATACCAAGGACATGGATAACGGGCTGGGATGTTCCCTATTGGAATCCTACGACTTACTGCGGACCGGATTACCTGGCTGCTCAGGCTCAGGCTCTTTGGGACGCAGGACTAACAGGAGGTTTCATCCCCTGGGGACAGTGCGAAGGCTGGAGATATTACGCTTTCAGCTGGGCCTGGACAAAGCAGTATTGATCACATAGACCACCGGTTTTTCCGGTGGTTTTTTAGTTGAAGAGGTGATAATATATAGGTAAATATTGGTATTTGGTGATCGGAGAAGATGTATGATATTAAAAAGGATACCGGACAAGGTCCTTGACAGGGAGGGTCCTTTAAAGGAGACCATGAGAGTCAGTGTCATCGGCGCCTGCAGGGGAGCCGGCGCAAGCTTTGTCTCAGCTTATGTCCTAAGGAACGGACTGTTCGAAGGGCACACTCCGGAAGGTCTGAGGACCCTGTGCGAACTTGGAACTCCGTATTTTTATCAAGCTCTTGGCTTTGACAGGCGCTTTGCAGGAAGGACTCTTCATGGTTTTTCTTCACACGGAAAACATGAATTGAATATGGAAATGGGGTATAACTGGTATGTGAAAGTGCCGGGAGAGGAATATTTCGAAAAGGATATACTCAGGAATTTCTACGGCTCTGCAGGAAGCATGGCCATATTCGACTGCTCGGGACTTAATGATAAGCCGCTCCTTTTTGATATTGCAAAGGAGTCAGACCTTGTATATCTTGTCGTCGATCCCATGCCTACAAAACTCATATCTTCAGAAAAGTTCATAGATGATGTGAGGAAGATATGCCCAAAGGCAGAGCTTGTAGTAAACAGGTTCGCAAAGGGCATACACAGAGGGGAACTGAAGTCCTTCCTTGGTACAGGCAATTATCACAAGATAGATGCCATGCCCATAGAAGACATATACAGAGCGGAATACAACTGTGTACTTCCGGTCTAGGGTTTTTGGCTTTTTTCTAATATATCTTGGCTTATCTTTAAAATATCATCGATATGTTGTATAATATACGGAAGACTTTTTAGAAATAAGGAGTTCATATTTTGATAGATTTCAAAAACGTTACAAAAGTATACGGAGAAAAGACCGTCTTAAAAGATGCCAATCTTCATATCGATGACGGAGAATTCGTTTTTATAGTAGGTCCTACCGGAGCAGGCAAGTCTACACTTATCAAACTCATTTCAAGAGAGATAGAACCTGACGAAGGCGATATCGAAGTAGACGGCAGGATCATAGACGATCTTTCCAACAGAGAGATCCCTGCATTCAGAAGGCAGATAGGGATGGTGTTCCAGGATTTCAGGCTCCTTCCGAATCTTACGGTCTACGAAAATGTGGCCTTTGCAAAGGAAGTAGTCCACAGTTCAAAGAGGACTATAAAAAGGATGGTACCTCAGCTACTTGCCATGGTCGACATAGAAGACCTTGCAGACAAATTCCCTGACCAGATATCAGGCGGAGAACAGCAAAGAGTTGCCATAGCAAGGGCTATTGCAAACAATCCGAAATATATAATCGCAGATGAGCCTACAGGAAACCTCGACGGAGATACGGCATGGGCCATCATGGATCTCCTTGACCAGATAAACAAAAGAGGAACTACGGTAGTCATGGTAACTCATGCTGCAGATATAGTAGAGAGGATGCATAAAAGAGTCGTCACCATACACAGCGGCCGCATCATCAGCGATGTAAAGGGGGATGAAGCAAATGTTTAGCGGACTTTGGTATTCCCTCAAAAAGGCTGTAGTGCAGATATTCAGAAACAAGGGAATGAGCCTTGCTTCTCTATTCTCTATTACTGCAATGCTCCTCATACTAGCTCTTTTCTTTGCTTTCACAGTCAATGTGAACTACCTGACAGAGCAGATAAAGGATGAGTTCAACACCATAGTGCTTTTCCTTTACGATGATGCTACGACCGAAGATGCATACAAAATAGCGACCAGCATAGAATCCATGGATCAGGTGGCTTCAGTCAAATATGTGTCGAAAGAAAGCGCCATGGAAGAGTTCAAAGTCTCCTGGGGAGACAATGCTTACCTCCTTGACGGACTTGCAGAGAATCCTCTTCCAAATTCTCTTAGAGTGGAACTTGCAGATATCAAGGGAGGATCCTTGGTCGCTCAGGTCGCCTACGGATTTACAGGAGTTGAAGACGTTCGCTTCTATCAGGAAGAGGTAGACAAGGTCCTTAAGGTATCCACTGTCATCCAAAGGAGCGCTCTTGTAGTCATAATCTTCCTTGTCATAGTATCGGTCATGGTCGTATCAAATACGGTCAAACTCACTGTCCTTGCAAGGCAGGAAGAAATAGAGATAATGAAGTACATAGGCGCTACCAACTGGTTCGTAAGAGGACCTATGTTTATTGAGGGCATGCTTATCGGCCTCATATCTGCTGCCATAGCTCTTGGCATATCGGCAGCTCTATATATAAAGCTGGAAACGGGACTTAGAGTAGATATGATGACTTTGTTTGCAACTACTCTTGTAGATTCTAAATTCGTCATAATAAACCTTTCGTGGATATTCGTATCTCTTGGCATCAGCATCGGCGCCTGCGGAAGTATCATATCCATGAGAAGGTTCCTCAAGGTATAGGAGGAAAAAGATGAAGAAAAAGGGGAAAAAGATAGCAAGTTTACTTCTTGCATTGGTCATGGTCTTTTCTGTTATGACTGCAGCTTATGCTTCGTCTGCACAGGAACAGCTCGATGATATCAACGATCAAATAGATCAAAAAAAGGATCTCATCAAAGCAAATAACGACAAGATCTCGGAGATGTCTCAGCAGATCATAGACCTCGGGGTCAAGATCAACGACACTCAGATAAGAATAGACGGTCTTACTGACAGCATCAACGAGACAAAAGCAAAGATAGTCGAAAAACTTGCAGAACTTGAGAAAAAGGAAGCAGAAGTAGAAAAACAGGATACATCCTTGAATGCAAGGCTTCGCGCCATGTACAAAAAAGGCAATTCAGGAATGCTTTCCGTCATTCTCAATTCCACCAGCGTGACCGAGCTTCTTACGAATATAGAGATGTCAAAGAAGATATATGCTGCAGACAGCGATCTTCTTTACAAACTCAAAGTGGAATATGAAGTCATCTTCCAGGCAAAGGTAGAGCTCACAAATTTAAAGGAGTCACTTGAGTCCCAGCAGGCTGAACTCGAAGCAGCAAAAGCAGCTCTTGATGCAGACCAGCAGGCTCTTGCAGAAAAGAGAGCTGCAGCGCAGGCTGACAACAGAGAGATGAAAGCTCAGATGGATGCTCTTCAGGTACAGGCGGATGCCCTTGTGGAAGAGATCAAAAGACTTCAGGGCGACGGAGACTACAGCGGCGGAAGCATGTGCTGGCCCTCTGCTGTGAGCACCATAGTAACATCACCTTTCGGTACCAGATATATATTCGGCGGCTACAGTTTCCACAGCGGCATAGATATAGGAGCATACGGCGGATCTAATATACTTGCTGCAAACAGCGGCAGAGTAATGTGGGTCGGCTGGGATCCTAACGGCTACGGCAACTACGTCATGATAGACCATGGCGGCGGAGTTGTTACTCTTTATGCTCACTCTTCAAGGGTGCTCGTATCTGTGGGACAGTATGTAGGAAGAGGCCAGGTGATAGCTTTGGTCGGTACCACAGGCCTTTCAACAGGCAATCACATACATTTTGAAATAAGGATCAACGGTGTATATCAGGATCCACTTGACAGAAATGCCAGGTATCATGTCGTACCCGGTGTCTATTGATATAGATGGCTGAATGGATATTAGCAGACAATGATATAGAAGTGAAACAGGAACTCCCGGGAGTTCCCGTTTCTGTTCTTAAGATAATGAAAAGAAGGGGAGTTCCCGAAGATAAATTCGGGGATTTTCTTTCGTCTACGCCAAAAGATACCTATGATCCTTTCCTTTTGCCGGATCTAAAGGCTGTATGCGAGCGCATACTTGAGGTCTGCAAAGAAGGAAAAAAGATATGCATATACGGAGATTATGATGCTGACGGAGTCACTGCGACTACGCTCATGCTGAATCTTCTTAAGAATTTTACACAAAACGTCACCTATTACATCCCTTCAAGATTCGATGACGGATATGGTCCCAATAAAGCTGCTTTTGACCGCATCAAAGCAGACGGCACCCAGGTCCTCATCACAGTGGACTGCGGCATCACCTCAAGAGACGAGATCGAGTACGCAAAATCTCTTGGAATGGAATGCATAGTCACAGATCACCATATCCTCAGGGACGGAATGTCTCCTGACTGCCTTACAGTCAATCCCCACAGATCAGACAGTAAGTATCCTTATTCGGAACTTTCAGGCTGCGGGGTCGCTTTCAAGATAGCTCAGGGCATAGAAAGACTGTCAGGTCTCATCGGCAAAGCCACTTTGAACAGCTATTTGGATCTTGTAGCCATATCTACGATAGCTGACCTTGTACCGCTTCTTGATGAGAACAGGACTCTTGTGAAGTACGGCCTTGATATACTGAACAGAAGGCAAAGACCGGGGCTCGAGGCGCTTCTTGAAGAGCTGTCTTTGGACGGCCCTGTAGATGCTTCCGGGATATCCTTTGTTATAGCTCCTAATATCAATGCTCTTGGGCGTATGGGAAGTGCCGATGACGGCGTAGAACTACTTGAGAGCGTTCATCCATACGAAAGACTGACGGAACTTGCTGCAGGCATAGCCGAGACCAACAGGTCGAGAAAGGCCATACAGGAGGAGACGTCAAAGATATGCAGAAGGGCTCTTGAAGCAGGAGACTGCGGAGAGTATGCTCCTGTGATCTTTGCTCCCGGCGCTCACGAAGGCGTTGCAGGTATAGTCGCGGGAAGTTTAAAAGAGGAACTCAACAGACCTGTGTGCATAGTGAGTCCCGCATCGGACGGCACTCTAAAAGGCACGGGAAGGAGCATCCCCGGGATCAATCTTCATAAACTCTTTGAACAGTGCGGGGATGTGTTCGACAGGTTCGGCGGTCATGCAGGAGCCTGCGGCTTTACGGTGACAAAGGGAAAACTCGAAGAATTCAGATCGAAGATGCAGGAACTTGTAAAGGACATCCTTGACAAGGATCCCGGCGTCCTTGAAAAGAATATATATATCGAAAAAGAACTTGAACCCGAAGAGATAACCTTAAGTTTTGTAAAGGCTTTGTCTCTTCTTGAACCTTTCGGAGAAGCAAATCCTGTTCCTATCTTTTGCGTCAGATTTGCTAAAGTCACAGACTGTAGGCGCATAGGTTCGGAAGGACAGCATCTCAAGTTCACAGTCAGGACCCAGGACGGCATATACCTTTCATGCATATCTTTTTGGGGAAGCGAAAAGTTTTATGATATAGTCAGCAGCGGCACTATAGATATTGCCGGCGAGCTTGGAATAAATGAATACAGGGGGACGAGGCAGCTGCAGATGAGAATAGCAGATGTCAGAGAAAGTCTATGATAGAGATCAGTAAACGAACAGTAATTTTTATTGTGATCGCAGCGCTGCTTGTAGGAAGCGCTGGGACCATAATCCTTATGAGAGGCGGAGCCGGCGGAAACTATACAGTTTCCGGCGACGATTATGAGAGACTCTCATATTATGAATCAGAGTATGGAAAACTTGACGAGATCAGGAATTTCCTCTTAAACAACTACTATATCGAAGTCGATGAAGCGGCGCTTATGGAATCAGCCTACTACGGCCTTGTGGACGGACTTGGAGACAAGTATTCCGAGTACATCACAGCAGAGGATTATCAAGCATACCTTGAGTCTTTATTTGGTACGGAGACCTATTACGGAGTAGGCATAACCTTCCTCAATGAGCCTTTGGAGTCAGGTTTTTATGTAATTGCTGTCAATACAAAAGGTCCGGCATACGCTCGGGGCGTAAGGAAGGGAGATATCATAATCTCTGTGAACGGCATGGACGCAAGGGAACTGGACGGAGACAGCTTAAGAGATACCATAAGAGGCGAACTTGGGACTACTGTCACCATGGGCTTTTTAAGGAGCGAAGAGACTTACGAAGTTGAAATAACAAGGGCAGAGATCCCCGTAGAATCTGTCGTATATGAGATGCTGGATGATGATATAGCATATATTCAGATATCGGAGTTCATAGGAGAAACAGGCAAGGATTTCAAGGCAGCTCTTACAAAAGCAGAAAATGCAGGCGCTAAGGGCCTTGTAATAGACCTAAGGGACAACGGAGGCGGCCTTGTCTCAGCTGCAAGAACAGTTGCAGATGAACTCATGGACCAGGGCGTCGTCGTCAGCACCATAGACCACAACGGAAGGACCAGCACCTACAAAACCGTAGACGGAAGGACCTCTCTTCCCTATGTTGTACTCATAAACGGAAATACAGCATCATCATCTGAGATACTCAGCGCCGGCATACAGGACAACAAAGAAGGTACCATAGTCGGCACCCTAAGCTACGGAAAGGGCATAATACAAAATGTCATGACCATGTCTGACGGAAGCGCTGTAAAGTATACAGAACTTCAATACCTTTCTCCAAACGGCAATCCTATACACGGAGTAGGTATAACACCTGATGTTGAAGTCGAACTTACAGAGGACTGCTACGACGAGCAGGGATTCCTTGTAAACGACGCTCAGCTCAATAAAGCAATAGAGATACTTAAGGAGGGAATGTAATGAGATCGCTCATACCTTTGATGACTTCTTTCTACAGCGGCAATATCATACTCATAGTTGCGGCCGTAGTACCGGCCTTCTTTCTCTTGAGATTCATTTACAAACACGACAGATTGGAACCCGAATCTCACAGCATGTTAGGAAGACTCGTTCTCATGGGCATCGTATCCACCTTTATAGCAGTAATGTGCGAAAGGCTCGGTATATTGATCCTTGACGCTATCTTTAATGAGGCTACGGTCCTTTACAGATTCATCCTATACTTTTTTATCGTAGGACTGTCCGAAGAAGCAGCAAAATATGCAGTGCTGAGTAAGAGCACCTGGATGTCTCCGGAATTCAACTGCAAATTCGACGGCGTTGTTTATGCAGTCACCATATCTCTTGGGTTTGCCCTTTGGGAAAACATTCAGTACGTGCTCATATACGGACTTACTACAGCTCTTGTAAGAGCCATAACCGCAGTCCCCGGACACGCATGCTTTGGCGTTTTCATGGGAGTGTGGTACGGACTTGCAAAGAGGAGCCAATTAAGAGGCGATGCAGAAATGGAAAAGACATGCAAGAGACTTTGCGTTGCAATGCCAATGGTCATCCACGGTTGCTACGACTTCATAGCTTCCATGACCAATGCATATGCGACCATTATCTTTGTAGTTTTCGTTGCTGTCATGTTCATCATAAGCTACTCCATGGTAAAGAAGCTCTCTGCTAACGACGAATATCTATAGGAGGTATAAATATATATATGAATACGGCAACACTTGTTTGTCTGATCATCTTTGCGATCACTTACATAATGATCTTTTCAATGGAAAAGATCAGGCCCTATGTAGCATGCGGGTCGGCTCTCATCTTTGTGATCCTGGGGTCTATCGGCGTCTTTGACAGCTTTTCATATTCACCCATAGATGCCCTTGGAGAGATAGATTGGAACGTCCTCATGATGATCGCCGGTATCATGGGAACCGTAGGACTTTTTATCGATTCCGGCATGCCCAAAAGACTCAGCGAGATCATAGTCGAAAAGGTCCCGGATGTTAAGTGGATGGTAGTCATCATGAGCCTTTTTGCAGGCATAGTCTCAGCTTTTGTTGACAATGTGGCAACAGTACTCATGATAGCTCCTGTTGCTCTTGCAATATGCAAGAAACTGGAGATATCTCCGGTCCCTGTCATAATATGCATATCCATTTCGTCTAACCTTCAGGGAGCTGCCACTCTTGTCGGCGATACTACGTCAATACTTCTTGCAAAGGCAGCAGAACTCGACTTCATGGATTTCTTCTTCCTCAACGGAACTCCGGGAATGTTCTTCGTAACTGAGATAGGAGCTATCCTTAGCACTGTCATCATCTATTTCATGTTCAGAAAGCAAAAGGATCCTGTCAATATAGAAGGACACACTGATGTAGAGGACAAGGTCCCTACATGGCTCCTCGGACTTACGGTCCTTACTCTTATTGCAGCTTCCTTTATCCCTTACAAGGATGCAGCAGCTCCCGGACAGTTCTATAAGCCGGACATTTCCAACGGCCTTATATGCCTTACGTATTTCCTCATAGGCATAATCAGAAAGACTGTTAAAGAAAAGAGCGCAAAGGACTCTCTCAGATGCTTTAAGGAACTTGATTTCTATACTCTCTTCCTTCTTGCAGGATTGTTCATAGTAATAGGCGCCATAAAGGAAGCCGGTATAATCGACCTTCTTGCAAACGGCATATTCAAACTTTGCGGAGGAAGTTCCTTAAGCAAAGGCTCCATGCTCCTTGCATACACCATCATAGTATGGATGTCAGTGCTCATTTCAGCATTTATAGACAACATACCTTACGTTGCTACCATGCTGCCTGTAGTTGCAGTACTTACTGATAACTTCATGCAGTCCGATGCATATCCTTTCAGCAGGTATGTCCTTTACTTCGGACTTTTGGTAGGAGCTACCTTAGGAGGAAATCTTACTCCGGTAGGAGCATCTGCAAATATCACAGGAATAGGCATTTTGAGAAGAGAAGGCTTTGAAGTCGAAAATAAGACCTTCATGAAATATTCTGTTCCCTTCACGCTCACAGCCGTGACTACAGGATATATACTCGTATGGCTCTTCTTTATGCCGGGATTCTTTAGCTGATCGCATTTTATCAAGTGCTTTTTGCCGCCGCCTTATGCGGCGGCTTTTTATCGATATGAAGATATATCTTGTTAAAAAAGAAAAAAACAGAATATATAAGTCAGAAGACATAGTCTTTGCTATCAGCGGGCAAAGACTTGCTCACGACGCAAAAGGAGCTCCCCTTGTAGCGGATGGATATGTTTCTATCACCGACACTAAAGGGCATTGGGCCTGCGCTTTTTCAGAAAGTCCTGTGGGAATAGACATGGAAGAACTTTCAAGGAAGCTAAGCTACAGCGCAGTAAAAAAGCTTCATGCAAAAGAGCAGGAATACCTTGCTCCTCTTTCCCCAGGGAGCAGGGAGTGGAGAGAAGAGTTTCTTTCCATATGGACAAAAAAAGAGAGCTATTCAAAATATATGGGCAAAGGCCTTTCCATGGGCTTTGGCAGCTTTTGCGTCCTTGAAGGCTTTGAAGAAAACCTTGAGACCAGTGTCTACGGAGCTGTATATAAAAACCTTGTCTTTGGATCTACCCAGCCTATAGAAATAGAAGAGTATAATTACGAAGCTCCTATGAACAGATCTGCTCTTGAAGCAGGAGCAGATATCCTAGATATGTTCGGCGTGTCAGCAAAGACCATGGAAAAGAAACTCATCGGCAAAGGATATTCCGAAGATGAGACAAAGGAAGCTGTAGAAAAGCTCCTTGACAGAGGTTTTTTAAACGACGAAGAGTACGCAAGGAGCCTTGGAGAAAAATATGCTGCAAAGGGATATTCTTCAAAGAGGATAGTGTTTGAACTGAAGAAAAAAGGAGTCTCAGCCTCAGATTCTGAAAAGGAAGCGGCAAAGCATAAGGATGGAGACAGAGAAAGAGCAGAAGACATTGCATCTAAAATGGCTGCAAAGGGCCCTCTTGATGATAAAACAAAGGCTAAAATAGCAAGAAAACTCTCTTCTTTGGGGTATGATACATACCTTGTTTATGATATAATCCAAAAGTTGAATTAATACAGTATTAGGTGAAGATATGTACAAGAATCTATCAGACAGACCAATAGCAGAAGTTCAGCTTGAGCAAGCTGACAAATGGGATGAAGCGGATCTTCTTTCAAAATGCGTTGAAACAAGAGACGGCCAGCCCAATTTCCTTTTCTATGAAGGACCTCCTACGGCAAACGGCAAACCGGGGATCCATCATGTTATCGCAAGGACCCTCAAGGACTCAGTCTGCAGATACAAGACCATGCAGGGCTTCAGAGTCAGCAGAAAAGCAGGATGGGATACTCACGGACTTCCTGTTGAGATCGAGGTCGAAAAACAGCTCGGTTTCTCAGGAAAGAAGGATATAGAGAAATACGGCATCAAGGAATTCAACGAGAAGTGCAGAGCTTCAGTATTTACCTATGAGGCTCTTTGGAGAGATATGACCCACCGCATGGGATATATGGTAGATCTTGACGATCCGTATATAACTCTCGATAACAACTATATCGAGACAGGTTGGTGGATACTCAAAGAGTTCTTTAAAGCAGGGCTCATATACGAGGGACACAAAGTCCTTCCATATTGTCCTCGCTGCGGAACAGGACTTGCATCCCACGAAGTGGCTCAGGGATACAAGATGATCAAGGTCACATCTTTGTATGTTCCATTTAAGAAAAAGGGCGAAGAGAATACTTACTTCCTCGCATGGACTACAACTGCATGGACCCTTGCATCCAACGAGTTCCTTGCAGTAGGACCTGATATCGATTATGTAAAAGCAGAACAAAACGGCAAGTACTACATACTTGCAGAGGCCCGTCTTGAGGCAGCTCTCGGTCCTCAGGGAGAGTATACTGTAGTTGAAAGATACAAGGGAAGAGATCTTGAAGGCATGGAATATGAACAGCTCATGCCCTTCGTTGAGGTCCCGGGGAAAGCATTTTTCGTAGGAACTGCAGATTATGTCAGCACAGAAGACGGTACAGGCATAGTTCACTGTGCTCCTGCATTCGGTGAAGACGACTACAACGCAGGAAAGAAATACGGCGTAGCTGTAGTAAATCCTGTAGATGAAGAAGGAAAATATACCGCAACTCCATGGGCAGGTCACTTCATCATGGAAGAAGGCCTTGATGTTGAGATCATCAAATGGCTCGCAGCAGAAGGAAAGCTCTATTCAAAGGAAAAGCTCGAGCACAACTATCCACACTGCTGGAGATGCGATACCCCTCTTGTATACTATGCAAAACCATCCTGGTACATAAGGATGACGGATCTTAAGGATAAACTTGTTGCAAACAACAACACAGTTTCCTGGCATCCTGATTATGTAGGCGAAGGAAGGTTCGGTAATTGGCTCGCCGACGTAAAGGACTGGGCAATATCCCGTAACCGTTATTGGGGTACTCCTATAAACATCTGGAGATGCCCGGGATGCGGTCATCTTGAAAGTATCGGATCAAGAGCAGAACTCGTTGAAAAGGCCATAGAAGATATAGACGAGACCATTGAACTCCATCGCCCGTATGTTGACGATGTACATATCAAATGCCCTGAGTGCGGCGAGACCATGAGCCGTATCCCTGAGGTCATGGACTGCTGGTTCGATTCAGGCGCCATGCCATATGCTCAAAGGCATTATCCGTTTGAACACAAGGAAGAATTCGACACAGAATATTTCCCTGCAGATTTCATATGCGAAGGTATAGACCAGACAAGAGGCTGGTTCTATTCCCTCATGGCAATTTCCACTTTCATCAAGGGCAGAGCTCCTTATAAGAACGTTCTTGTAAACGACCTGGTTCTTGACAAGGAAGGAAAGAAGATGTCAAAGCACAAGGGAAATACCGTAGATCCCTTTGCGCTCTTTGATAAATACGGCGCAGATGCTACCAGATGGTATCTTCTTTACGTATCTCCTGTTTGGGTCCCGACAAAATTCGATGAGGACGGTCTCAAGGAGATACAGGGAAAGTTCTTCGGAACTTTAAGGAATGTATATAACTTCTTTACTCTTTATGCAAATACGGATGATATAGATGCATCTACCTGTTTTGTCGACTATGCAAAGCGCCCTGAACTCGACAGATGGATACTTTCAAAGTATAACCACCTTGCTAAGGCTGTAACAGAAGCTTTTGACGACTACGATCACAACAGAGTCGTGCACCTCATTCAGGACTTCGTCATCGAAGACCTTTCAAACTGGTACATACGCCGCGCAAGAAGAAGATTCTATGCAGAGGGTATGGATGAGGACAAGAAGGCTGTATATTCTACTACCTATGAAGTTCTCTGCGGAGTTTCAAGACTCATTGCGCCTATCGCTCCGTTCATTTCTGACGAGATGTATATGGCTCTTACAGGCGAAGAGTCTGTTCACCTTGCATATTATCCAAAGGCCGATGAAAAACTCTTTGACGACGGTCTCGAGGAGAGGATGGACCTTGTAAGGCAGATAGTCACCATGGGCAGAGGCGTAAGAGAAAAGACAAAGCTCAAGGTGCGTCAGCCTCTTTCAGAACTTCTCATAGACGGTGCTTTCGAAGAAAAGATAGGCTACATGGCAGGTCTTATCAAGGAAGAACTCAATGTAAAGGAAGTCATCTTCGAAAAGAACATGGATACATATATCAACTACAGTCTGAAGCCTGACTTCAGAGCTGCAGGACCTGTTCTTGGATCAAAGATAAAAGCATTCGGAGCAGCACTTGCAAAGGTGGATCCAAAGGCATTTCTTTCAGAGATGGCAGAAAAGGGCAAGACTGTCCTTGACCTTGCAGGCGAAGAGACCGAAGTCACTCCTGAAATGGTAAGTTCTGCAGTATCTGCAAAAGAAGGCTTCGACGTTGCCCTTGAGGGCGGAGTATCCGTAATACTCAACACGGAAGTCACTGACGACCTTATTCGTGAAGGACTTGCAAGAGAGATAGTTTCAAAGATCCAGCAGCTTAGAAAAGCAAAGGACCTTGAGATGATGGACCGCATAACCATCACTCTCGATGCAGATGAGGATGTTAAGAAGGCTGCAATGGAGTATAGCGCATACATTTGCTCAGAGACTCTTGCAGACTCAATAGATTTTGCAGCTGCAGACGAAAAGGCTGACATCAACGGACACAGCACCGGTATTGCTGTAGAAAAGATATGATCTTTAAAAGCGGCATAGTCCTCCGGGACTATGCCTTTTTTTGGAGTTTTTTAGGTGACTTGTAAAAGTAACTTCCACTTTGTAAACTTAAGTTCTATGTTGTAAAAGTAAATTCTACGGAGTGGAATTTAAGTTTTCAAAAATTGATAAGAATAGATGGAAAAAGAAGAAAACATTACCATTTATTCTTTTTT
>JAZQCD010000025.1:0-77541 GCA_045546135.1 Anaerovoracaceae bacterium | reverse complement strand
GTACTCATAGGTGACGGTCTTTGTGCCTGCAGGTGCAAGGCTAAAGCTTGCAATTCTCTCAGGCATCTTAGCATCGGTGAGAGTGATATTGCTTACTGTTACGTTACCGCTGTTAGTCACGACTACGGTGTATGTAACTGTATCGCCCACTGCAACTCCGCTTGTAGGTGCTGCAGTCTTTTCAACTGTCAGCGCGGGTGCTGCGGTCACTGCGGTAACTGTTGCGCTGTCATTTGCTGTTACATCAGCGTTCTTCGGATCTTTACCTGTTGCTGTTGCGGTGTTGTTTATAACGCCGGCATCGACATCAGCCTGGCTTACCTTATATGTATAGGTTATAATCTTTGCAGCGCCAGGTGCGAGATCGAATGCTGCTTCTCTTAATGTCACAAGAGTATCTGCAAGAGTTATTCCTGTGATCGTTACATTACCGCTGTTTGTAATTACAACGGTGTATGTAACTGTATCGCCGGCATTGACGCCGCTTGCAGGATCTGCTGTCTTATCAACGGTGAGCTTAGGATCTGCTGCAACTGTTGTTACTGTGCAATCTCCCTCATCGTTTACTTTGTTATTCTTTGGATCTGTGCCTTCTGCCCTTACTGTGTTGACTATCTTTCCTGCATCAACATCAGCCTGCTTTACAACATAGGTGACTGTTGCTGTAGCAGTCTCGTTCGGAGCAAGAGTTGTCTTGCTGAGTTCTCCTGCTGTAACGTCTGCAAGAGCATCTGTATATGCAACTCCTGTCAGAGTTACATTGCCTGTGTTCTTAACTGTCACTGTGAATGTAACGGTATCTCCGACCTTCACATCGCTTGCAGGTGATGCTGTCTTTGTTACTTCGATAGCAGACTGAGCCTCTACTGTGGTTACCGTTGCATTATCGGTTGCAGTAACTGCAGCATCTTCTGGATCCTTACCTGTTGCTGTTACAGTGTTGTCGATCTTTCCTGCGTCTACATCGCTCTGTTTTACAACGTAGGTGTAGGTTATGGTCTTTGCCTCTTCAGGTGCAAGATCGAATGCTGTCTCGTTCAGGGTTACCAGCGTATCGGAAAGGGTGATCCCCTTCACAGTTACATTGCCGCTGTTGGTCACAACTACTGTGTATGTAACTGTCTGACCGACCTCGAGTCCGCTTGTTGGCGAAGCTGTCTTCTTCACTGTAAGAGCTGCTTCCGCTTCAACGGTCGTTACCTGTGCACTGTCGGATGCTGTTACCTGTTCATCTTCAGGATCTGTACCTGTTGCGGTTGCAGTGTTGTCGATCTTTCCTGCATCGACATCTGCCTGAGTGACAGTGTAGGTGTAGGTGATCTCATTTTCTGCTCCCGGAGCAAGTGTAAATGCTTCAGGTGCATCTGCTGCTGCCATGAGAGCATCAGCAAGGGTGATATCCTTTACTGTTACGTTGCCGCTGTTAGTTACGACTACTGTGTATGTAACTGTCTGGCCTACTTCAAGTCCGCTTGTTGGAGCAGCTGTCTTTTCAACAGTCAGCTCTGCTTCCTTTGCCTCTGTCTGTACGGTTACTTCGCCTGAATCTGTAACTGTATCTCCCTTTGGTGCCTTTCCTGTAGCTGTTGCTACGTTCTTGACCTCTCCCGCAAGGATATCGTTCTCTGTTACAGTATATGTGGTTGTGTATTCTACAACTGCGGCGGGTGCAAGAGAATCCTTCGCCCACTCATCTCCTGTAAGAGGATCTTTAGTAGAAATCTCAGAGACTGTTACGTTGCCGCTGTTAGTTACTGTGATCTTGTAACTGACTGTCTCGCCAAGTGCATAAGATTCTCCGTTTGCAGGTGTTGATGTTACAGTCTTTTCAACTGTCAGTGCAGGTGCTGCTGTTAATGTAGTAACTGTTGCACTACCGGATGCAGTTACGTCAGCATTCTTTGGATCCTTGCCTGTTGCAGTAGCAGTATTCTCGATCTCTCCTGCATCTACATCAGCTTGAGTTACTGTGTAGGTGTAAGTGATGGTCTTGTTTTCACCAGGAGCAAGTTCGAATGCCGCCTCGCTCAAGGTTACCAGCGTATCTGTAAGGGTGATTCCGCTTACCGTTACGTTTCCTGTGTTGGTTACGACTACAGTGTATGTTACAGTGTCGCCAACCTTAACTCCGCTTGCCGGGTTTGCGGTCTTCTCAACAGTAAGTTCTCCATCTACCTCTTCCATGGTCACAGTAGCTTCTGCACTTGCAGTTACAGGATCGACGCCTGCAACTGTAAGGGTTGCATTGACCGTGTTGGTAAAGCTTCCTGCCACCATATCTGCTGATGTGATGGTGTATGTTGCTGTTGTGGTCACAGTCTCTCCTGCTGCTACATTTTCAAATGTGCTCTGAGCGAGTGTAACTCCCGGAATCTCGGAAAGGGTTATGGTAGCTACTGTGTCATATACGTTCTTTGCAGAGATATCGAATGTGACTACATCGCCTTCCTTGTACTGCTTTGCAGTCTCTCCCTCAGCGAGATGTTCTTTCTTCTCTACGACCAGATCAAGGTCAATAGTTATATTGAGTTTGCCCGGCGTTGCGGACTGTAAGGTGTAGTTGGAGGTGTTGTCAGACTCTGTCTCACCGACCATCCTAACTACTCTGAATGTTGTCTCGTCGTACACGCCGTTGTCATAGGTTCCTACAAGGGTTCCGGAGGAAGGTGTGTAATCGATCTTGAGGATATCTCCGCTTACAAGACCTGTTACAGTCTCCTTGCCTTCATCGCTTCTGGTCCAACCATACTGCTCGGAACCTGTGTACTGCACTGTTCTGTCAGCCATAACAACAGTCAGTTCAACAGGAGTGATCTCCTGATAACCGTCTGTTACGTTGAATGTGACAGTGTTAAAGTTTGCATTGTTGTTTGTGAACTGGCTTGGGATGAGGCCCATCTGGGTCCTTCCGTCAGTATCACTTCCCTCTACTACATTAGTTCTGCTGGCTTCAGCTTCGTGGTCGAAGCTAAAGTCATTCTTTGTGTAGAGAGTTGTCGGTTCTCCATCTATGGTGATGGAAGTTACTTCGTATCCTTCTACGGTATGTGATGTTCCATCATACGGAACGGAACTGTTGTTACCAACGATGGTAACGACCACATCAAGAGGTGTGATAACAAGCTTACCAGCAACAAACTGGGGAACGATGCTTCCATCTTCAGATGTATAGAAGACTGTGACATCATCGCCGTTTGCATTTGTTATGGTATAGCTTGTTGCAAAGCCTCCAGTGTAGGTTGCTGCGTCGGTACCTGTTGCAGGTGTATAGGTTATCGTGAGTGTATCGCCTATACCGAGTCCTTCAACCTTGTAGTTCTCGTTATCGATTCCCTCTGCTACTCCTGTTACGCTTTCAGCAAAACCGCGGCCCTGCTGTTCCTGTCCGTTATATGGCTTCTCTATATCCTTAACGGTGACCTTAAGCTGGCCTGCAGTAACCGTGAGGGTACCGAGGTCTTCGGTTATTGTATAGTTGCTTTCCTTTACATCACCCCATGTGATGCTGTATCCATTGCTTACAGAACCAGGGTCTGTTATGGTTCCTGTTGCTGCAACAGTTACCTTCCCTTCATCTGTTGCTACAAGTCCTGTGAGGCTTGCTTCATCCTTAGTAAGAGGAGTTCCGTCATAAGCCTTACTGTCACTTCCTGTTGTTACAGTAAGAGGTGCAGGAAGGATCTGAAGACGTCCCGGACGTACATATAGGCTTACACTGTAGTTGCCGTTTGCTGTAGGAAGATCAGCTTCATTTACTACTACATTATATACATAGTCGCCTGCGTCACTCTCTGCGATGGCAACGCGTTGAAGTCCGGCTGCACTGGTATCCTCTGTGACATTTGTATAGTTAGATCCCGTTACAGGAGCACTCTTAACAATATCCCATATAGTCTCAAGGTATGCAGTCTTATATCCATCATGGCTTATGATGATATAGTCTGCTATGCCCTTGGAACCGTTAGTGAATCCCGTCTTCTTCACAGTTCCGTTGTATACGTTTCCTGTCCAGCGGTCAGGCTCTATACGTACTGTTACGTTGATAGGTGTAACTTCAAGAGTTCCGCTTATATACTTAACAGAGTAGTAGTTAGCTGTGCCTGCGTGTGTGCCGTCAAATACTGCTGCACTTGGAGTTACAGTTGTAATGCCTGCATTGATACGTCCATCTTGGGCAGTGTTATCAGCGTTGGCATAAGTATATGTAAGTCCTGTGATGGAATCCCCTTCAAGAAGACCATCTATCTGAACATCATTTGCAAGAGTTCCTGTAAGCGTAAGCGCTGTTCCGTCATACTGCTTGCTGCCTCCAATGACAGTAACGGTAGCCTTCTTCTGATAGAAGATAGTAAATTCAAGGCCGCTTGCAGCTACAGCCTCAGTAATCTTGTAGTCTGTTCCTGCTGCTGTTCCATCATATGCTGTTCCTACTACTACTTTGTTGAGATCCCAGCCTGCTATCGGTGTACGAACGAGTGTAAATGTCTTACCTACCTTTAGTTCTGTAGTATCGTCACTAGCAATCTCGTTTCCAGCCATATCTTTAAAGTGTACCGTTACACTTGCAGCTTTGAAGCTGGAATAATAGAAGTAGAACACATTTGAATCTGGATCTGCAGCAAGTACAAGAGTCTTCTCTACCGCATCCGGGAAGAATTCTTTTTCGGCAAGTTCCGGGTGAGCCGCTCTCAGGGTTGCATAATCTACCGCTGCTGCCATCTCTATGACAGAGGCCGTATCACCTTCTACGTTGGAAACTGTCTTGGGTTCTGCTACTGCAATATTTCCAGGATATTCAGCCGGATCCAGAATATAGTGGACCGTGTAGCTTGTGGTAGCAGTTTTAGCAGAATAGAGGAATGTTATGATATTATCACCGGCGTTTGACGTAAGTGTTAACGTCTTGGTTCCTTCATCCGGTCTATATCCTGCTATAGCTATAGCGTTTTCGGTTATATTTTGTCCTACTGTGTAGTTCGGGTTACTGATAATCTTCTCTGGTACTAATGGTTCATTAGTATCTGCATCTACATACTTGACCGTATATGTAAGAAGATTACGTGTCCAATGTGCATATACCGTCGTATCTGCAGTGATCTGGGTGTTCCAGTCAAAGAGCGTGGTCCCATCTGCAGATGTATACCAACCGTCAAATGTGTATCCTTCTTTAGACGGAGCACCAGGATTCTGGACCTTATGATATTTCTCTACAGTAACATCTGCAGGATCCGGCGTTCCTCCATCAACCTCAAAGAATACTGTATATGTTGGAGCATTCCATTTTGCATAGAGTACCAGATTGTTGCCAGGCATTGTTCCGAACGTATATGTGTTCTGAAGTCCTGCATCTGAATACCATCCGCCCCAGGTGTAATCGGAATCAACGCCAGCAGGTCTTGATGGTGTATAGTTGTATCTGCTTCCAGTTATATCTGCTTCATACAGTACATCCTCAATCGTGTTGATTTTTGTCGTACCATAATAGTAGTCAATTTTATAACTGGCGCGATCATAGTAGAAATTATACTGATATTTGTTCTCTCTACTGTATCGTGTCTTTCCAGCATCGGTATATGCATTTCTTGTACGATATTTATGACCTCCATACCATACAAAATTTGATGTTGCATCATCGTCCTGAACATAATCCCCGTTGGCATTTTGAGTATACCTATACGAGTTAGATCTCCCTCCTTGTGGATAGTCACTTGATGGTCGTGTTGTGGCGTTCCCTCCATGCTTAGTATATCCATCTATATTCTTTGCAGTTAGATCATCAGTATTCAATCCATACTGACTATAACTTTCCTCGACTTTATAGGTCCCATCTGCTTGCTGCAACCAATAAAATGCATCTCTATCATAATTATTAGTTGTCCAATTCGCGGTAAACGTTCTTTCATGGTTTGCGTTAGCAGCGCTAACATTATCCCAAATTAGTTCATATCTCTTAGTTATATAATTTCCCCATCCATCGAAATACCTGTCACTGGCATAGACTTCTGATCTCGTTGCCGGCCACATTGAAGAAACATCCTCTCCAAGAACGACTCCCACTACTCTGTAATTTGACCCAGTGTAAGTCTGCCCATTCATGGTGATTCGTCCGGTGTTTCTGTTAAGGTTAAAAATTAACGTATATCGAATTAAACTATAATAAACCTTAAGTACTGCACTGCCATCAGCCTGAATCTCAATCGCTGTATCATCGCCAGTTCCGCCTGATGTTGCCGTTCCATTGATCGTTGCAAGTTTCTCATAACCATTCAGTGCTATGGCCTGAGCATTTGCTGCATATACAGTATCTCCAACAGTCCCTTGAGCAGTTCTACTGTTTTCGTACACCCAGGTCGTCTGCATATTATTACCATGACCACTGACATACTGCTCTTTCATATAGATGATGGTGTAATTGACTCTCTGTCCATTCCACTTGGCATAGAGTGTCGTGTTGTTGTTTACCGTCACCGAACCAGTTACTCGCTGCGTGAGTGCAGCATCAGAATACCATCCATCAAAGGTGTATCCTGTGCGAGTAGGATTCGCGGCAGGAAGCTGTACTGTTGTTCCGTAAGGAACGGTCTGACCTGCAACATAACTTCCTCCATTGGTCTCATAGGAGATCTGGAAACTCTTACGTGCGTAGTCTACATACAGTTTCTGTACAGTGCTTTCATTAACTGTAACTCCGTCCGGCTGAAGTCCGGAACTTGTTATGGTAACAGTTTCAGCACTCTCAAGTGTTGCATAGTCATATGACTTGACTGTAGGAGTTACCTGGCTGTTTAAAATACCATGATTTCTAACACTTTCGATAACTGTGTATCCGTTTCCTGTCAGGTTCTTTAATCTATATACGAAATCATATACTGCCGTATATGGTACGTACTTTATCCTTACAGTTATCTCGTGTGTGTTGACGAAATCACCTTCAACCACAGTAATCGTCTGTACTTCCGGATAGTATTCGGGAGCTCCCGGAACTTCACTTTCGATCGTCTTCGTTGTAGCAGGTGCTGTTATAGTATACGGGAACTCATGACTCTCGAACTGGAAGAGATCAGTATTGAATACGACCTCTTTGCCGGATGTCGTCTTACTCTCGTAATAGTATTCTGCCGTTACGTTGTATACGTCTATATCTCTGAATACAGCTATTGCCCTGATGTTTTCTGTGACGACTGTGTCAGCAGTGACTTCAGTGTCTGTTCCTTCAACGACCCACTTGACGAAGATCTTTCCTGCATTGAAAGGATCCTGAGGCATTGTGCCTATAGGTTCTCCTACTGTCCTGAAGTATTGGGAAAGTATTTCTTCGTTTCCATTGCCGTAGTCGATGATGAACTTGACACTGTACTCATCGATGAAATGAGCGACAAGCGTCATATTAGAGGTAACATTTTCTCCGCCTGTGTACTCTGTTTCACCAACAAACCAGCCAACGAATTCCTTTCCGTCGACTGCCGGATCCGGTGGCATTTCAAGATCGTCACCGTCATAATAGGAATCTGTCTGGTGAGTGACGGTGTTACCGTTTGCATCCTCATACTGGAATGTGACTGTGAATATGTTCTGTGTATACTTAGCCCAGACTCTTGTATCTCCTGAGACTGCGCTCTTATTTGTAAAATCAGTGACTACGCCTGCTTTGTCATATACCCACTTGCCTATGAAACCGAGTTTCTGCGGGACCTGAGGTATATCGTTGAGGCAATAACTGGTGTCGGCTTTGACTGTCCTAGTGGCTATGGCCTCGGTCGCTGTTTCACTTTCGAAGAAAGATATAGTATAGGAGATCTCAGTATAATGTGGCATGAGGGATATATCGGAATTGACGATATAGCTCTCAGTTATCTCTGTTGTGCCCTCTTCCCAATAAGCCTGGACATCGTCCTGGGCTTCGTGATATGTAGCTGTGACCCAGTAGGCTGTATAGTCTTCTCTTTGCTGAGGTTCCGGCATAGTTCCGATAGCTGTGCCGGCTGCTACCTTCTTTGTGCTTGCTACATCTTCACCATCTCTTGTTCTGAAGGTGACTGTATACGCATCCTTGTAGGTAGCCGTGACCTGCATGTCGGAGTTTACAACAGTAGAAGTAGTGAACTCCGATCCGCCGGATGTCCACTTATCAAATACCTTGTCTGCATCTTCCCTTGCTACAGGCAGTTCGGAGACTGTTCCTCCGTCAGCAACGGTTACCGTGCTGAGGGTCCCCTGGCTGTCAGTGAAGGTGACTGTCCATGTGTCTCCTTCTGCATTCTTGCCGTCACCTGAAGGTGCCGGTGCCGGTTTGATAGGATCTACAGGAGTGATCTCACCGCCGCGCTGCTCTTCTATCTTTGTGAAGACTGCCTCTACGGTCATTCCTTCGTTAACTGCAGTTGAACCTGATACTTTGACTCCGCCAACGTACCAACCGTCAAAGGTATAGCCTTCCTTTACAGGATCTGCAGGAAGGAGTCCTTCAAGGGTAGTTCCTGCTTTAACTTCTTCGCTCTTTACAGTCTCTCCATCAACGACAAAATCTACCGTGTATACGGTAGGCGCTTCGATCTTTGTATAGACTGCGATCAGCTCCATGTCTCCCGTTACCGGTGTCTCGGCGGTAAAGGTCTCGCCCTTTCCCGGTCCGAAATCGACGACCCATCTGCTGAAGGTGTATCCCTCATAGCTTGGAGCCGTAGGAAGGACTGGAATAGGTGACCCTTCCTTGACACTTTCGGTCTTGAGTACATCGCCGTACCTTCCAAGGAAGGAAACTATGTACCTTGGAACTATCTTTTCATATACGGCCTGTACCTCCATATCTCCGGTAATGACCGTACTTGCCGTGAAATAGGATCCCTGTCCCGGACCGTAATCGATCTTCCATCCTGCGAAGGTATATCCTTCGTAGCTGGGTGCTTGCGGGATCTCTGTTGCTCTAGTCCCATCAGCTACTGATATGGTCTTTAGGACATCTCCATACCTCCCAAGGAAAGAAACTACCCACTTTTGCGCAGGTGCCGTATTTCCCTTTTCGGGCGCTGTCTGTGGCTCATTTTCTTCCACTACAGACTGCTCTGCGAAGATGTTTGTTACAAGCTTCGGAGATACAAGTCCCGACTGAAAGATCATGAGGAAGGCCAGCGTCAGTGCCAGTACTCTCTTTAATGAGATCTTCATAACTAAACTCCTTTTCTCTATCTTTTTGCCCCGCCTGCATAGGTGCAGGCAATCTTTGATGAATTAAAATTGTACTTTTTTCAGCGCATAACTGCTACACAGTTTGTTGATTAATATATATATGTTGCTTAATATACATAAGTCGCACTTCTATATAAAAATGCGAAAACGGAGGTGTTCGGAAATTTCATGGTCCGACTCAAGAGCACTCATTAGCCCTCCTCCGCAGTTATCTGCGTTTATTTTACATTCTGAGTATACTAATGTAAAGAATAAAATTATACATTTAATGAATAGAGGCAGAATCTACCGCCATTTTCGCTGTTTTCGCTATGATTTTAACCTTGAGAACATCATCAAATGTGTCACATTAATAAAAAATATGTATAAAAAATAAAATAACCGTCACGAAAATCGTCACGGTTTTGAAAACTATGCTTTTTTGCTTATTTGTATTCTGCGTTCTCTATAGCGAACTTGAATACAAGGAAGTGCTCAAGGCCCATCTCTTCGAATCTGGTCTTCATACTGTTGCCCTCGAGCATCTTTTTCTTGATCTCAAGATCTGTACATTCCTCTGCAAGTCCTGTCATCCTGACCCAGCCGAAACCTTCTTTTTTCCTTGCTACGATCTGGATGTGAGGATTTGCTCTAAGCTGCTTATGAACTTCATTGTGATCCGTCGTATTGAAATAGATGTTTCCGTCTATCTCTGCAAGGGATCCAAAGGGCCTTGCTGCCGGATAATCACCGTTGATTGTCACGAGAAAATATATCCCGCATTCTTTGATAGCATCGAATTCTTTTGACATTTCATTTACCTCTCTTTATATAAACTGCAAAGTTACCATGGATTGTTTGGATCAGGGTCTGTGGGATCCCAGCCTCTTCTGTCGTCGCTTGTATCTATCCTGATGGGATCGGGCTTTCCTAAAGGTCCCGGTGATGTTGAATCATCGTAGATAACTATCGGGAACCCTTCAGGGCAATTGTCGTACAGCCACTTTTCATTTGCTACGCAAAGCCTTATGCATCCGAGGGATGCAGGACCGCCGAGCTTGTTGTACTCGTCGTATTCAAGGTCGTTTATGCTCTGGCTGTAGTAGCAGACGGAATGGAACATGATGCCCCAGCGATCATAGGGATCCGGCGCTAAACTCGTATCTATCGATATGGCATACCTGCCCCAGCTGCCGTCTACCATGTAGCACCAATCTGCCCTCCATGCAGAATGGAACCTGCCTCCGGGAACATTGGTAGAGATAGGCGTATTGTATCCTTCTCTTGCAGTGCTGCAGGGGAAGGCAATGATCGGCACTGTATAGTTTCCGTATCCGTCTTTTCCGTATACTGTAAGGCAGTTTTGGGATCTGTTTACTGCAACAAGATATGGCTGCCATTCACCGGAGCAATCCCAGTATACCGATGCGTTGGAGCTTGGATAGTAGTAAGGGATCTCATAGACTGTGATCTTTCTTTCTATCTTCGATTCGTTTCCGTACTCATCCTTAGCTGTATAGATAACTGTATAGGTCCCGACAGTACTTGTGCTTGTATCAAAACCGTTATTGTCTATAGTAAGGACAGGATTTGGGTCCTTATCATCGGACACGCTGACTCCGGCTGATGGATCAAAGCCGGACCAGACCTTGACATATACGTCACCTGCACCGCTTATGACCGGCGCGACTGTATCATATGGGTGAATGTCTATCTCTGCAGTTATCTCCGATTTATTTCCGTCTTCATCCTCTGCCCTTACTGTGACATTGTAGGTACCAACCTTTGTAAGGTCATTGCCCATATCGTCAAGGGTAAGCGTCACATTGCCGTAGTCTGATACATCAACGATGAGAGCAGGGTCTACAAGTTCTCTGTCATTAAAGAGCGGGGCAGCTTCCTCTGAAGAAGATGGATCCTCTTCCTTTTCTTTTATTTTAAGCACAGGAGCTTTTGTATCCTTTACGCTGACTGTGACAGGATAATCTTTTCCCTTGTACGTATATGTATAGGTATATTCGCCCTTTTCAAGCGATCCTGTTGGGCCGCTTACTTTAACGTCGCTTACGCTTCCGCCTCTTACCTTATCTATGATGGAAAGAGGGTCGAACTCTTCTCCTGCTTCGGCAGCGGGAGCTGATGTTGTAAATCTGACAGCAGGACTTAAGAAATACCAGCCTGCAGCAGCGCCTCCTATGAGGAGAAGTGCAAGAAGCACAAAGATCCACGTAGGCTTTTTCTTTTTATTATTTTCCTTTAATGCAGCTCCTTTCCCGGTTTCTTTGGGCAGTTCTTCCGGATCTGCCATGGGATCTTCAGGCTGTACCAAATGCTCATTCAGAGGCTCTTCTTGCTGCGCTTTTTGGAATGCATCGTCTATTTGCGATTCTATTATTACTTCCTCGCTGGAAGACTCTTTTGTATCGTCCTCTATGGCTGTATCATACTCTAAATGACTTTCCGAGATCCCTTCCTGAGCAGCTTTGATCTTTGCTTCTATCTCATCAAAGGCTTCCCTTGTATCTTCATATCTGTCTTTTCTTTCTTCGTCCATAATCTCAATTTCCTTTGGATATATCTTTCCTGTCCATGCTCATTTATTATATCCGTTTTTTCCCTTTAGCACAAGAAAAGGCAGCCCTTTGAAAATGCTGCCTAAAATCCCATCTCTTCCAAAGCTTTTGGAAGTTCTACTAAGCTGTTTATGCTCTTGTCCGGTGACTCTGCTGTTCCAAAGCCGTAAGCCGCAAAGACAAAAGGAACTCCCGCTTCCCTTGCAGAGGTCTCGTCCTGATGTGTATCTCCTATGTAGACAGCCTCTTCCACTTTATTTCTCTTTATCATGAGCTTTATGTTCTCAGCCTTTGACAGGAGGGTGCGCCCAAAGGTTTCTTCATCTTCAAAGAGATCTTCAAAGCCGTAAAAGTTTATGAAGTTCTCAGCATACTTTTCCTGGCCGTTGCTCACTATATATAGATGATACTTTTCCTTAAGGGTCTTAAGAGTATCCTCGAGCCCCGGGTAAAGTTCTCCACCCTTAAGCACGAGAGCATTGTCTTCATCATCCGTGCACTCAGTAAAGATCTCTTCCATCCGCTGCACAGTAAAGCCCGGGAAAATGGCAGTCCCTATCTCGTACATGGTCTTTCCCATGAGACCTCTTATCTCCTCAAGACTTAGGTGAAGATGCTTTGTATCCTCGTGTTTTTGAAGTGTTGCATTCCATACTTCATATATGAGGGGCGTAGTATCCCAAAGGGTACCGTCCATATCAAAAATGACAGCTTTTTTCATTATGATTTTCCTTTGCTCTTTTTTTCTTTGCCCATTATATCAGCACTTTGCAAAAAGAAAAACAGCGCAAGATCAAAAGTCCTGCACTGTTTCCTCAGATATTTGATACTAGATGCTTTTATGCTTCTCCTAATACCTCGTAGTCCTGGGCTTCAACTGCAGCCTTGAGTGTTTCAAAAGGAACATCGCAGCTCAAAGTTACTACTGCTGTCTTTGTATCCTTGTTTGCTACTGCTTCAGTGACTCCTTCGACCTTTTCGAGAGCTTTCTTTACTCTTGCTTCGCAGTGCTCGCACATCATTCCTTCTACTTTGAGTGTCTTTGTCATGGTATTTGTCTCCTTTTCATCCTTCTCTTCTTCTGCTTTTTCTTCTGCAGTTCCAAAGAGATATTCGCTAAGTCTGTTTGTATCTATTTCATTCTTTGCTCTCTTGTCTCTTTTTACAGAGTGAAGATCAAAGAAATTAAGCCTTAGGGCGTTGCTCACTACGCAAAAGCTTGAAAGGCTCATGGCAGCTGCTCCGAACATGGGATTCAGCTTCCATCCGGTGATAGGTATCCACATGCCAGCAGCAAGGGGTATGCCTATGATGTTGTAAAAGAAAGCCCAGAAGAGGTTCTCGTGGATATTCTTTAGAGTCTGGCGGCTAAGCCTAATTGCTGCTGCCACATCTGACAGGCGGCTCTTCATGAGGACTACATCTGCTGCATCTATTGCAACATCAGTTCCTGCTCCAATGGCTATGCCTATGTCTGCTCTTGTAAGGGCAGGAGCATCGTTGATGCCGTCGCCTACCATGATGACCTTGGCGTTTTCTTTTAGCTTCCTTACTATCTCTTCCTTGTCATTTGGCATGAGGCCTGCGCATACTGCGTCGACTCCTGCCTGCCTTGCTATCTCTTTTGCAGTCTTTTCGTTGTCTCCTGTGAGCATGACAGTTCTAATGCCCATGCCGCGGAGTTCTTCGATGGCCTGGGTACTGTCTTCCTTGATGGTATCTGCTACTGCTATGATGCCAAGGAGCTTTCCGTCTTCGGAAAAGACCAGAGGAGTCTTTCCCATCTTTGCAAAGCTATCTGCTTTTTCAAGCATCTCTTTTCCAAGGCCAACTTCCTTATCCATATATGAGGCGCTGCCTCCAAGGAGCGATTTTCCATCAAGAGAGGCTCTTACTCCGCTTCCTGTAAGGGATGCAAAGTCTTTTGTCTCCGGGACCTGCAGCTTCTTTTCCTCTGCCATGGCCATGACAGCCTTTGCAAGAGGATGCTCGCTCTTTTTCTCAAGGGCTGCTGCCTTTAAGAGAAGCTCTTCTTCAGATACTCCGTCCGCTGCTGCCATATCTGTTACTTTCGGCTGGCCTTCTGTGATGGTCCCTGTCTTGTCCAGTACTACTACCTGAGCTTTTCCTGTCTCTTCGAGAGATACTGCTGTCTTAAAGAGTATTCCGGATCTTGCTCCCATGCCGCTTCCTACCATTATGGCTACAGGAGTAGCAAGGCCAAGTGCGCATGGGCAGCTGATGACAAGGACTGATATGCCTCTTGCAAGAGCAAAGCCAAGTTTTTCTGCTCCTACGCCTATTTCTTTCCCGAATATGAGCCAGATAAGTATCGTAAGAAGGGCTACGCCTATTACTGCAGGTACGAATATACCTGAGACCTTGTCAGCTATCTTTGCTATAGGGGCCTTGGTCGCAGATGCGTCTGAGACCATCTGTATGATCTGAGAAAGAGTAGTATCTCTTCCTACCTTAGTTGCTCTGCACTTTAGGAAGCCTGACTGGTTCACTGTACCTGCCGATACAGTAGATCCTTCTTCCTTATCTACAGGAAGGCTCTCGCCTGTAAGGGCTGCTTCGTTTACAGCAGATGTTCCTTCTGTGACTACGCCGTCTACAGGGATGTTTTCTCCCGGCTTTACTACGAATATATCTCCGGACTGCACATCGTCTATTGGGACTGTGACTTCAGCGCCGTCTCTTAGAATAACTGCTGTGCTTGGAGCAAGCTTCATAAGGCTCTTTAAAGCATCTGTCGTCCTTCCCTTTGACTTTGCTTCAAGCATCTTGCCCACGGTTATGAGGGTAACTATCATGGCGGCTGACTCGAAATAGAATTCGTTCATGTAGGTCATGACAGCCTCATGATCTCCTCTTTGGACAGCGCCTGTCATAGCAAAGAGAGCGTAGGTGCTCCATACAAAGGAAGCCATAGATCCCATGGCAACAAGAGTATCCATGTTGGGCGCTCCGTGAATCACGGCTTTAAAGCCGGATATAAAGAACCTTTGGTTTATGACCATGACTATGACTGCAAGAAGCAGCTGCGCAAGGCCCATGGCCACGTGGTTTCCTTCCATAAAGGCCGGCACCGGCCATCCCCACATATGATGGCCCATGGAAAGGTACATGAGGAGAAGAAGGAAGCCGACCGATGCAATGAGCCTCTTTTTTAAAACAGGAGTCTCATGATCTCTTAAAGCTTCTTCCTCTGCTTCATATCCTGAATGCTGTTTTTCATTGGAAGCTTTTCCGGATTCTTTTAAAGATGCTCCATATCCTGCTTCTTCTACAGCTTTGATTATATCCTTAGGGCTTGCGCTTCCTTCGACGCCCATTGAATTGGTAAGAAGGCTTACAGCGCAGGAATCTACTCCCGGCACCTTTGATACAGCCTTTTCTACCCTTGCCTGGCACGCAGCGCAGCTCATCCCGGTCACATTGTATTGTTCCATTATTTACTCCTAAATCTATCGATATGGCGTGTCCTGCCTTATTCGCCCGAAAAGCACTTCGAAGGATAGACTATGACTTTTTGCTAAGAGCTTTGCGCAAGCGGGCGGCAGCCCATGGCGAGCGCAAAAGCTCTCAAAAAGGCATAGTCGTGTTATCCTGAGGTGCTTTGAGCGGTAATAAGGCAGGCTGCGCCGCTTTGATCACTTCATGAGTTTTTGAAGCATCCCCAGCATCTCTTCTACGATCTCATCATTTCCTGCCTTGATATTTGCTGTTACGCAGTTCCTTATGTGGTTTATAAGGACCTCCTTGTTAAAGGAGTTCATGGCTGAGCTTATAGCTGATGACTGAGTCAATACGTCCATGCAGTAGCGGTCGTCTTCTACCATCTTTTCGAGACCTCTTATCTGGCCTTCTATCCTTGCAAGTCTGTTGAGGAGTTTCTTCTTTGAGGCCCCATCTCTGTTAGTCTTCTTTTCGCTGGTGCAGATATCCACATGAGCGCACTTTTTGCACTTTTCATTTATATATTCTTCCTGAGTAAGCTCTGACACGGCGCCCTCCTTTCATGACCGCTATACGGTCTTATGCAAAGTCGTTTTATCCTTGTTATACCCCTACAGGGTATCCTTTGGTTTGTCACAATAATATACCCCCACAGGGTATATGTCAATATCGTTCATAAAAAAATCACCGCCTTTAGATCTTGCGGCGATCAAACATTGCCGGACATTGCAATAACATTGCTGAACATTTCGATAACATTGCCAAAGTTTTGTCGATACCTTACTATTCGCACGGTCAGATAATCATGCACGATATGTAAAAGCTCAATGAGATAAAAACCCCTTTCGCTAAAGTTTGTCCAGCGAAAGGGGCCTGCTTCATTGCGTACGCCAATTATTTAGGCCTTTAAATATATGTGAAGGCTGTCTTCTGCTTCAAAGAAGCCTGCGCGGACTCCGAAGACTTCCTCCAGTTCCTTTGACCTTAGCACTTCCTCAGCAGTCCCGGACAAAATATCTCTGCCGTCGTCCATGAGTATGACTTTGTCTGCATAGTGAAGCACTGCTTCAAAATCGTGGAGTATCATGATGATGGTCTTGCCCATGTCCTTTAGTGACTTGGCATGATCCATCATCTCGAATTGATTCTTAACATCAAGGAAGGTAGTAGGCTCATCCATTATGATGGTCTTTGTATCCTGGGCAAGGGCCATGGCCATGTATACCTTTTGCCTCTGTCCTCCTGACAGGCTCTCGAGCTTTCTGTCAGCATAATCCGTCATGCCCGTAAGCCTTAGGGCTTCTGCCACCTTGTCCTTATCTTCCTTTCTGTAGTGCCTTGGATAGCTAAGGTATGGGAACCTTCCGTGAAGGACCAGATTGTAGACTGAGATGTCTGCTATGTTCTTGCTTTGAGACACATAAGCAACCTCTCTTGCAAGGTCCTTTTGGGATATGCTGCCTATATCTTTTCCGTCGATCTCTATGGTGCCTTTGGTCCTGTCCTCGAGCCTCATAATGGATTTGACAGTGGTGCTCTTACCGCAGCCATTAGGTCCTATGATAACTGTGATCTTTCCGTCCGGGAACTCTGCATCGAGGCCATGGACTACTTCCTTTTCATCGTATTCTACATGAAGGTCTTTTATCCTTATCATCACAGGCCTCCTTTCTTTTTGCGAAGGAGCCAAATGAAGAACGGTCCTCCGAGGAAGCTCATGAGTATTCCTGTAGGAAGCTCGAAAGGAGCAAATATCATCCTTGCGATCAGGTCGCAGATGGAAACAAAGCTTGCTCCAAGGAGCACTGCAAAGGGAAGGAGCTTTTTGCTCTCATTTCCTATGAGTCTTCTTGCCATATGAGGAACTATGAGGCCTACAAAGCCAAGTATCCCTGCAAAGCTTACGCAGGCTCCTGCAAGAAGAGCTGCAAGAGTAAGGAGTCCGTTCCTTACCATCGATACGTTCATTCCAAGAGACTTTGCTGTATCATCTCCAAGGGAGAGGACGTCAAGCTCATTGGCAAGGGAAGTAACTACTATGATGCTTCCAATGATGAGTATGGCTGCAGGAAGGAGCCTTGCCTGGTTCACAGCAGAAAAGCCTCCCACTCTAAAGTCCCTGCTGGAAAGAGCAGCATCCGGTACAAAGGTTATGACTGTCTCTGTCATAGCGTTAAGGAATGCTGTCACTGCCACGCCGCCAAGGACCACCGTAGTCTTTGAAGCGTGAGCCTTCCTTCCAACTGATACTACCAGGAAGGTGGCGCCGAGAGCTCCAAGGAATGATGCTCCTGCTATGGCCCATGACGTATATATGCCAAGGCCGCAGCAAAGGGCTACTGCAAAGCCGGCGCCTGCATTTACGCCTATGGTGCCCGGCGATGCCAGATTGTTTGAAAGGACCTTTTGTATGATGGTACCTGACATTGCAAGACCTGCACCTGCAAGTAGGCAGGCAGCTGTCCTTGGGAGCCTGACATACCAAAGTATCCTCTGGGCCATGGAAGTGCCCGGGCCCTGGAACAGCGCTGTAAGCAGTTTCCCAAGAGAAACTCCCGATGCTCCTACGCAGATGTTGAGCACTGCTGAGATAAGGAGGAGCGTTATGCCTCCTATGATGAGAGGAGTGCCAGGGAGTTCTTTTTTCTTTTTAGTTTTGCTTTGTTCTTTATTCACTGATACTTCGTTTTATTTTCCGTAGAGGATCTCTGCAAGCTGTGTATATGCTTCGCCCCAGCGGTCATTTGGCTTTAAGTGATAAAGAGTCTTGTCCATATAGAAGACTCTTCCTTCCTTAACTGCTGTAAGGCCTGACCATGCAGGGTTGTTTGTAAGAGCGTCTCCAAGAGCCTTCTTTATGCCTTCGCTGTCAGAACCCTGCTCTGTGATGAATATCATATCAGGATCTTCCTTGATGATGACTTCTATGCTTAAGTCGTCAAGAAGGCTTGTGCTGTCTGCTATGTTGTTTGCTCCAAGGTCTTTGAGCATGATGCCAAGGACCGTGTCATCAGATCCTTTTGCTTTGACTGTTGATGCTGCCGCTCTAACAAAGAGTACTTTTGGAGCTCCTTTTTCGGAAGCTTTCTTTAAAGCGTCTTCTTTGACTCCTGTTATGACAGACTGAATGTCAAGTCCGTTCTTTTGGTAAAGGTCTTCTCTTCCTGTAATGTCTGTGCATACCTTGAGCATCCTGAGGTAGTCATCAAAGCTGTTGACGTTGAAGTAAAGTGTCTTTACTCCTGCCTGCTCGAGGGTATCCTTAAGGTCTACCTGTTTCTTTGTATTTGCGCTGCCTATGACAAGGTCTACTTCTGCACTGAAGAGCTGCTCGAGGCTGATCGCGTTATATTTTCCAAGGTCTACTGTGCCTTCGGGAAGGTTCAGGTCAAAGTCTTCCCATGCATCATGGACTGCTGCTTTGAGTTCTCCTCCTGCGAGCACCCATGTATCAGCAAAGCTTCCCATGATAGCAGCTACTGCCTTTGGCTGTTCGTCTATAGTGACTTCTCTTCCAAGGTCATCTGTTACTGTGACAGGAGTCCACTCCGTATCCTTTTTTCCTTCTTCTTTTCCGCCTGCTCCGCATGCTGCAAGCATTGCGATGCAAAGAAAAAGTGCTATGAGTCTAATGCTTTTGTGTTTCATTTCTTCTCCTTTTTTCCGCTGCGTCTTTGAACTCTTTAACTCCTTTATCAGACAGCGGATCTTCTTTACTACCTTTTCTATTATTTTTATATATATGGGTGAAGCCTCACCCTACATACCTTGATAATATTTCCTTGAGATCTTCATCAGATAGGACCTCTCCGCTGTCTATCATCTTTCTTAAGGCTTCATGAAAGAATTCTTTTCTCCTTGCCTGTCCATCGATCTTTTCCTTTGCAAGGCCTCTTATCTCCGCCATGCGCTCTAAGATCTCGTCCATGTTTTCAGGGACTTCTTTTGCAAGAAGGTCTCTAAGCCATACGCTTGCAGGAGGGCTTGCTCCAAGGCTTGACACTGCAACTGTTGTTCGGCCCTTCTTAAAGACTGCAGGGAATATGGCAGTGCAGGCATCCCCATGGCCTGCGCAGTTGTAGGGTATGCCTTCCTCTTTGCATTCCTTTGAAAGGATTTCTTCTGCTTCCTTCGATCCGCTGGCGTCCGCAACTAAGACTTTTCCTTTGGCATCTCCTTTTCTGATGCAGCGCTCTTCAAGTTTTACAGGAAGGGCTCTTATCTCATCGCAGATCTCAGGAGCTATGACAGTCACATCTGCTCCCTGCTTTGAAAGAAGCTCTGCCTTATGAAGAGCAATAGCGCCGCCCCCTGCAATGAGGACCTTGGCATCATCAAATTGTATAAGTATTGGAAAGTAAGACATTTTGTTTTCCTTCCTTAAGCTGCTCGATGCTTCTTTACAAAGTAGTTGAGCACTCCGCCGCCCACTATGATGGCTGCAGCTATGACCAAAACAAGCTTTGCTGCCTCCTGAGGGATGGCTCCCTTTTCTCCTACAGTGTCGGAATAGAAGGTAAGTGCATATTCTATTTCCAGGTTGTCGCCCATGGCAGTGGTATCAGCTACTACAGACATTGGATCGTCCATGAGAGTGATGGGTATCTCGAATTGGGAGTTGCCGCCGTCGACTATCAGGTTTTTGTACATGGTGTCGTCAACTACCATATAGTCGTAATAGGGGCTGCTCCAAATGAGCCTTGCGTAGGCCTTTCCGTCTCTTACTACCATAAGGGTAGGGGAACTGACGCTGGCTCTGCCGCTTCCTCCTATGAGATTTACTTCTATGGAGTATTCCCCGTCAGGCATGTCTATTGCTATAGCTTCGGGAGATCCTTCGGAACCACCCTGCTTGTACTTGTTGTCATCGAGTATGTCTTCGCTCATGCCGGCATCTAAAGATGAGATAGCCATTTCTATGAGGTCATAATCAGGAAGCTTAATAAGGAGAGCTTCTTCAGGAAGGCTGTAGGCATTGAATACTATTTTTCTGTCGTACCACTTTTCTCTTGCTTTACTGAAAGCTGCGCAATCGAGCTCTTTGTCTAGAGCTTCGATGGGGAAAGTAAAGGTGGTCCTGCCATCTGCAATAGTAGGAGATACCCAAGTGCTGGGATCTGCTCTTGATGCATCAGGCTTTGTTCCAGGATATACATAAAGGTAGCTGGTACTTCCTATGGTGATGCTTCCTGTGATCTCGCCGTCCTTTACAGTTATGGATCCTTTCCTTACTTTAAAGAATGGCGAAGTGGAATCTACAGTAATATCGTAGGTCCCGTCCTTTAGGTCCTTTCCATAGATAGGTACCATGCCGTATCTGCCGGCCTTTTTTGTACGTATCTCTTTTTGGGCTCTTAATATCCTTTCTGCTGTATCGTTTGTCTCCGTCTCTTCAGCGCTCTCCGCAAAAACGAGGCTCATTGGCATTGCTGCCTGAAGGCATATGAGCATGAGGCAAATTAATACGATGCCAAACCTCTTTGCGGACCTGCCAAAGGATGTTCTGTCTTTATTGTTTCTTTTCTTATCCATGGCTGCCCCCTTTAGAGATTCTTCTTTTTATATATGAATACTACGGCTATGGTCCCGAATACTGCAAGGTATGCAAAAAGGATGATGAAACCAAAGCTTCCTGCAGGCTGTCCGTTTGCTATCTTTCTTATCATGTCGCATGCCTGAGAAAGAGGCAGCAGTGATACTGCCTGCCTAAAGCCTGACGGCATCTGCTCCGTTGAAAAGAAGGTGTTGCAAAGGAAGGACATGGGCGTGATTATATACGACGTAAACTTCGGCGGGTCTGCATAGCTCTTTGCCGTAAATGAAAGGACCAAAGCTATGGTAGAAAAGACCATGCCGTTTAAAAACATGATGAGTATTGAAAGCCCGTTGAAGATAAGGTCAGTCCTGATCGGAAGAGTAAGAAGGAGTATTACGCATCCTGCATAAAGGCCCCTTAAACTCCCGCCTATGACCTGGCCTAAAATGAACTGCCAAAGAGGCGTAGGCGATACCATGACCTGGTCCAAAGCCTTTTCATAAAGCCTTTGAGTGCTCATATTCTGAACGATAGCAGAAAATGAGCCGTGCATTGTAGACATGGCTACTACGCCTGGCACTAAAAAATGAAGGTAGGGTTCGCCGTGAGATGTGGTCTGAATGCCCATACCGAATATGATCAAATACATTAAAGGAGAGATCATGGCAGCGACAGTGATCTTGTAAAAGTCGCGTCTGAATTCCACCCATTTTTCCCAAAGAACAGTTACTATGCCCATAGCGATCACCCAAGCTTCCTTCCTGCTACATCCACGAATACATCTTCAAGTGTTGTAGCTCTAAAGGATGCATCCTTGCCTGCTTCTGAGAGATACTGTATTGCTTCGTCTCTGTTGTGGAAATACTTGCTGACAAGACCTTCTTCTGAGGTGATATCTACTGCAAATGCCCCAAGGTCATTTATGAGGGCATTGGGAGTGTCCAGTTTTTGAAGCTTTCCTCTGTTTATGAGGGCGACTCTGTCGCAAAGAGCCTGAGCCTCCTCTATATAGTGGGTGGTAAGGATTATGGTCATATGCCTTTCATTGAGCTGGCGAAGAAGGTTCCACATCTGCCTTCTCGAAAGGGCGTCCATGCCTGCTGTGGGCTCGTCAAGGAGCAGGATCTCAGGTTCTATCATAAGGCTCCTGCATATCATGAGCTTTCTCTTCATGCCGCCGGAAAGGTGCCTTACTGTCCTTTTTCTAAACTCAGTAAGTCCTGCAAACTCAAGGAGCTCTTCACTCTTTTCTTTTATGAGCTTTTTTGGCATATAGTAAAGCCTTCCCTGGTATTCCATTACCTCGTCCATGGTCATATCCTGGCGCATGGAATATTCCTGGGTGATGACTGAGAGCTTTCTCTTTTGAGAAGATGCTTTTCTGTCAAGCTTTACGCCGTCAATGAGTATCTCGCCGGAAGTGGGAAGGAGCACAGTAGAAAGCATGCTGATGGTCGTAGTCTTGCCTGCGCCGTTTGGTCCGAGAAGTCCAAAGAATTCGCCTGTTTCTATCTTTAGATCCAGTCCGTCTACGGCTGTAAAGTCTCCGAATTTTTTTACTAGATTCTTTATCTCTATCATTGCAACAAAAAAGTAGCAGGGGAAAGCCCCTCTGCTACAGCCGTCTTTTTCCATAGCATATAAACAAGACTCTAAGGCTACTCGGCCTAAGGTCTTTTTCTAAAAATGCAGCAGGTCTTCTGACTCGCGCCTATGAGGGTTTTGACCTCCTCAAAAGGACCGGCCTTCTCAGATCTCTCCAATGACTGACTTTCGTCTTTGGCCCTTTCATCAGCGCATACAGCGGCGGTACCGTTCGCGATTTTCACGCGATTTCCTATTCTCTGCCCATTGGGGACAGCACTGCATCCATTCAATTCTTCCCTAGTATATCACACAATAATACTTCGTCAAGCATATCCCCCTAGGGGGATATGCTTGAAATGCCTTAATATTATCTGCCTACACAAGACAACCCTCTAAATTATTACATTTTGTTTATTTTTTACAATTTAATCTGTTTATTTCTGTAATCTTGGACTATTGACAACTAATGCTTGAAGAAGTATAACTTCATAGATGAAAAAAACAATATCGGGAACAGTTTGGGGAAGACGGGTGAAAATCCCGCGCAAGGCCGTTACTGTAGATCCCAAAAAGCAGTGGAAGATGCCGTTTCTTGCGGCACCTTTGTCATGTAAATGACCCTTCAAAACCTGCTTTTGGGAAAGCCAGAATACCGGACTGTTCTGACCGCTTTTTAGGCGGTCCGTTTTATCTCTGCGGACGACCGGAGCAATGGACAAAACCAGGTTATGTTATTACCTTTATCCAAGCCCTTTTTTGGCCCGCAGCAAGTTGCGGGTCTTTTGTTTTAATCCGCATACAAAAAGATCATCTAAAACGACGTGAGGTTTTTTCGAGTAATTAGGAGAATAAATTTGCAGAAAGGTAGGTTTTAATCATGAAAAATGCAAAAATAATTATCTCCATGCTTCTCGTTCTTGCAATGGTATTCTGCTTCGCAGCATGCGGCAAGAAGGAAGAAGCACCGGTAAAGACAGATGCAGAACTCGCAGCAGAAGTTGCAGCACTCATCGACAAGATCTATGTTCAGGAATGGACCGAAGACACAGAAGCTGACTGCGCAGCAGCAAAGGCAGCTTGGGACGCACTCACAGATGCTCAGAAAGAGCTCGTTGAAGGCGAAGAAGCATCCCCTGATTACTTCGGAGCAGACACAGGCGATGCATCCAAGGACGATCCAAGAAATCAGAACGAGATCGGAAAGAACGAACTCCTCGTTGTATCCTTCGGAACATCCTTCAATGAAAGCCGTGTAAACGACATCAAGGGAATCGAAGATGCTCTTGCAAAGGCATTCCCTGACTGGTCTGTAAGAAGAGCTTTCACAGCACAGATCATCATCAACCACGTAATGGCTCGTGACGGAGAAAAGATCGACAACATCACACAGGCTCTCGAAAGAGCTGTTGCAAACGGTGTTGAGAACCTCGTTATCCAGCCGACACACCTTATGCACGGCGCAGAGTACGATGAACTCAGCGAAGCACTTGACAAGTATAAGGATAAGTTCAAGACAGTTGCAGTTGCAGAACCGCTTCTTGGTGAAGTAGGATCCGATGCTACAGTTATCAATGCTGACAAGGAAGCAGCAGCAAAGGCTGTCGTTACAGCAGCAGCAGTTCCTGAAGACACAGCACTCGTTCTCATGGGACACGGAACAGCACACGTTGCAAAGGTCACATATTCTCAGATGCAGGCTCAGATGAACGCTCTTGGATACAAGAACGTATTCATAGGAACCGTTGAAGGTGAACCGGAAGAAACTGCTTGCGAAAACATCATCGCTGCAGTTAAAGAAGCAGGCTTCAAGAAAGTCGTTCTTCGCCCAATGATGGTAGTTGCAGGCGACCACGCCAACAACGACATGGCAGATCCTGAAGATCCGGAGTCTTGGGTAAGCCAGTTCACAGCAGCACAGGCTTTCGACAGCATCGATACACAGATCGAAGGACTCGGAAGACTTGCTGACATCCAGGCAATCTACGTACAGCACACACAGGCTGCTATCGATTCCATCAAGTAATAAATGAGGCATAAAATATGAAAAAACATATACTCTTATGTTTTTTCCTCGCCTTTTGTTTTATCTTCACAGCTTGCGGGCAGGGAAATGGAAAAGATGCTGAAAAACCGGTCCTTGAAGACGGCATATATTCTGCAGAGTTCGATACGGACAGCAGCATGTTCCATGTGAATGAAGCAAACAAAGGCAGAGGCATACTTACAGTAAAGGACGGCAAGATGACCATACATATATCTCTTGCTTCAAAAAAGATCACAAAGCTTTACTTTGGTACAGTCGAAGAGATGAACAAGGGAGGAAAAAACATCCTCGAGCCCACCACTGACACTGTCACATACGAAGATGGTATGTCCGAAGATGTATACGGCTTCGATATACCTGTACCTTACCTTGACAAGGAGTTCGATTGCGCGCTCCTTGGTTCAAAGGACAACTGGTACGATCATAAGGTGTCTGTCTCTGACCCTCAGCCCGTAGAATAGAAGATACGAACTATTAGATCTTTAATACCGCAGGTCAATTAGCCTGCGGTATTTTGTTGACCTTTTTGTTTTCTTCGATATATAATCAGCATACTTGAATGCTATGTTTTTACAGTGTAGGGCCTCAAAGTATGGCAATGACAGAAGATATCATGGACGACAAAGTATTAATCGAAGAGCTTAAAAAAGAAAACGAAGAACTGAAGCTCCGTCTAAAGGAAGCCAATGCAGCGAACGCAGCAAAGGAGACCTTCCTTTCCAATATGTCTCACGACATAAGGACGCCTATGAATGCCATCATAGGCATGACAGCCCTTGCAAAAAAGTACATAGACGAAAAGCCAAGGGTCACCGATGCCCTCGACAAGATCGACGCAGCAGGCACACATCTTCTAAGTCTCATAAACGACATCCTCGACATGTCGAGGATCAGTTCCGGGCGCATGGAGCTTTCCTTTGAGAAGTTCTCTCTTCCGGAGCTTGTCAACGATACTGTAAACCTCATAAGGCCCATGCTTGAAGAAAAGCATCACAATGGCGTCCTCGACCCGGAAGATCTTGAAACAGAGTTTTTCTACGGAGATGCTTTGAGGATAAAACAGGTGCTGGTCAATGTCCTGAGCAACGCTGTAAAGTATACAAACGACGGCGGAAATATACTCTTTACGGTTAAGGAAGATCCTGCCCCATCTGAGTCAAACAAGAGAATGCTTTCTTTCATATGCAGCGATGACGGCATGGGAATGTCAAAGGATTTTTTGGACCGCATATTTGAGCCCTTCGAAAGGGTCAACAATTCTACTATTTCCGGCATTGAAGGCACAGGCCTTGGCATGAGCATAGTAAAAAGGCTCGTCGACGCCATGAACGGCACCATCCACATAGACAGCGCCGTCGGAACAGGAACAAAGGTGACCATAACTCTGCCCTTAGAGGCTGCAGATGAACCGGAGAGCGAGTCTGAACTTAAAGGAAAAAGACTTCTTATCATCGAAAGGAACGAAAGGCTCAAGAGCAAATACGAAAATGCGCTTAAGCCCTTGGGCCTTGAATATACCATAGTGGATTCTGCGCCTACAGCTATTGATGCGATCACTGAAAGTAACTTTAAGAAGGAACTTTACGACATTTTCATCATTGGAGATGAAAGGGGTCCTTCCGACAATATTTTTGAAACAGCCACCTATATCACCAGGTCCTATTCCGGCATGACCGTCGTTTTGGTCAGCACGGACGACTGGCAGACCATAGAATACCAGGCAGAAAAGAGCGGTATCTCCGGCTTTATACCCGTACCTTTCTTTAAGAGATCCCTTCTTACAGGATTGACTAAGGCCCTTACAAGAAACAATGAAGGTCCCGGAGAAAGCAGTCTTCCGGATCTTAGCGGTAAACGTGTGCTCCTCGTTGAGGACAACATGATCAACCGTGAAATAGCAAAGGAGATACTTTCCTCGACCGGCTGCCTCATTGAGATAGCCGAAAACGGTAAAGAAGCCGTGGATGTCTTCAGTTCATCACCTCTTCGCCATTTCGATATAGTCCTCATGGATGTCCAGATGCCAGTCATGGACGGTTACGAAGCAACAAAAGCCATAAGGGCATTAGGAAGAGAAGATTCTTCTGTTCCCATCTTTGCCATGACTGCAAATACCTTTGCAGAGGACATTGCAAAAGCAAAGACCGCCGGCATGGACGGCCACATTCCAAAGCCCATAGACATATCGGTGCTGATGCAGACTCTCAAAAGAGCTCTTTCCTGATAAGAGGATCTATCCATGAAAGATTATCAGGAAAAATATATAGAAAATACGAAAAGGATAAGGGATCTTGCAAACTTTTACAAGGGCTCTGACAAAGACTTTGATGCCTGGCTGTCCGATCACAAAGCAGAGCTTAAGATCGTCAGCCGGCTTAAGGACGACAATAACAGACTCCTTTCAGAAGGTCTTTTCCCTGACCTTGACAATATACTCTCAGCGACTGATGAAGAAATAAAGGATCTGAGTGATTTTGCAGATGTGCTCCTCGATTGGAAGACCAACCTAGACCCCGGAGTCTACCTTGTGATCCACGAAGCTCTCCTTCGCCTTTACCGCATAAGAAGGGACCGAAACTCTGTCATAAAAGAACTCTATATGACAGGTATGGGCCTTTATTATATGAGAAGGTATACAGAGGGTGTTGACTGCGAATTCAGAGACAGACTTTCCTTTAGAAATGAGATGGTCTTTACGGAGGCTTCATCTTATATTCGTTACTTTGAAGATATAAATGATACCCAGACAAGAAGCTATATCGTAAGAGCCCTTCACAATATCAGCCTTTGCAACATAGGCCTCAAAAGGCGCATTGCGATCAATGCAAAAGCCCTTCATGTCATGGAGGACGACTACTATAGAACCCTTGAGCCGAGTCTTCCGTGGGACCGCTATGTGCGAGCCTCTCATCAGCAGATGAGCAGCCACAGAAACGGACTTTCAAGGAGCAATCTGACAAAGGAAGAGATAGCTTTGGTCCTTGATGCCTGCTACGAGATCTTCAAACCTGAACAGCTAAGTCCCGATCAAAGTCTCAGGTGGACCTGGCCCTATTACGATATGGAATACAACTGCGGTTATGCAGATCTTGATACGACTCATGAACGCCTTAAAAAGCTCATCGATAGTACTCCCTATGACCGCTACGATGAATCAGGCCTTTACGGCAATGTACAGCTTGCTACCATCTACGGGCAGTTCCTAAAAGAACATCCTGCTCTTCAAAACAATGAAGATAATATACGTTTTTTGGACAAAGCCTACAAAAAAATGCTGAAGTGTCTTCTGACCTGCCCTTCGGACAAATTCAACGACAATTTCTTTTTCATCGTTGACGTTGCCATAACTAACTTCAACGAGATCGACGGCTGCCTTACATACAGTCAGCTTGCAAGTCATATCATGAAGCGCTTTTCAGGAGACCTCTTTGTAAGGTCAAGAAAAGCGGGAGACATAATGAAGCTCTTTTGCAGTGAGCTCTTAAAGAAAGATCCATCCTTCTTTGACGATATCCCCTTTATATCGCAAATAAGCGATATGGATAAAAAGAAGGATGTCATACAGAACTATGCAGCCATGTGCGGGCTTTTCTCAGACTTCGGTCTCATCAAGATGAATCTTGAAAGGACAATGAAAACAAGGAACCTTTTTGAAGACGAAAAGGAAGCCTATGAGGTGCACACCATTTCAGGCTATGATGACCTTAAAAAGAGAAGAAGCACTGAAAGGTTTGCCGATATAGCTTACGGCTGTTACAGATGGTATGACGGAACAGACGGTTTTCCTGCAGGCTATGTGAGAAACAAGTCAAATTACAGGCAAATGGTAGACGTTGCTGCCGCAGCGCTATATATGACTGACAACTACAATGGAAGTGTTGAAAACCTTGCAACAGAGATGATGACACTTTCCCGCAAGAGGTTTTCTCCTATGGTAGTCTCCTGCCTTCTTGATGATGAAATGAAACAAAGTATCGATCGCATACTCGGAGGAGACGATTCAGTATATTACAAGGAACTATATGATGCCTTGAAATAAGGGACATGGCACACATGACAGGGGGGACAGTTTGAACACTGTCCCCCTTTTGTTACCTCTTTATCTTTTATGATACTAAGGATCTTAGACCTTCTTTACATGCACTAAAGTATCTTCACTACTCCTAGTGGCAGCAGCATTCTTCACCTTCACCGTGATCGCAGCCGTCTTCATGGTCATGATGATCGCAGCGAGCATCAGGATCAAATTCAAGATGTCCTTCTGCAAGGGCTTTTGCAGCCTCATCTGCAGATCCCTGCACTCCGCCATAGAGCTTGATGCCTGCATCAGCAAGAGCCATCTGTGCGCCCATTCCTATGCCGCCGCAGATAAGAGCATCTACCTGTGCATTGAAAAGGAATCCTGCAAGAGCACCATGTCCGGTCCCGTTGGTATCGATGACTTGCTCACGAACTATCTTTCCGTCTTCAATGTCATATACCTTAAATTGAGGACAACGTCCGAAGTGCTGAAATATTTCTCCGTTTTCATAAGTTACTGCAATTCTCATTTCTTTATTTCCTTTCGATATTAGTTCTGACGGAACTTCCACGCTGCCATACTCACAACATCCGCCGACTATGAGAAGGCGTTTGCCGCGAACCAGGGAATCTGCCATTTTCTTTCTTGCACTCTCATAAATGGCTGTGACAGTAGTTCTTGCGATGTTCATCTTGACTGCGCACTCTTCTTGAGTGAGTCCCACATCGTCAAGGAGCCTTAGGGCTTCATATTCATCTACGGTCATTTTCACAGATTCAGTTGGTTCTGTATCGTCGGGAGAAAAGCTGCGGTAAAGTGGCATCTTTTCTATCCTCCTGCATCTGGTGGGTCTTGGCATGGTATCAACTCCTATCTGCATAAATTATATACTGTTACTGACATATGTCAATAATAAATAGTTGGTTCGAATCCAGTCACCCCAAAACAAAAGGACCCCCTTTGGGGTCCCTTGTTTTGGTCGAGGTGACTGGATCGCTCCTTAGCTGCCTTCGGCAGCTGTTCGCGTGAACCGCGCGCTGGTTCGAATCCACACTATCGATTCGACCACGAAAAAAGGAGGCCTCTGCCTCCTTTTCGTGGTCGAGGTGACTGGATCTTTCGGCCATCGCCTTCGGCTCGGCCTCTCGTGAACCAGCCTGGTCCGAATCCAGTCACTCCAAAACAAGAGGACCCCCTTTGGGGTCCCTTGTTTTGGTCGAGGTGACTGGATTCGAACCAGCGGCCTTTGCGTCCCGAACGCAACGCTCTGCCAAACTGAGCCACACCTCGTTGCAGGTTTACATTATATTTCGGCAATAATCCTATGTCAAGAAAATTCAGTCGCAAACAAAAAACCTCCCCCTACTAAGAAGGAAAGGTTTGACGTGTTTTTATAGGCCAAGTCCGAAGTTCTTCTTTACTCTCCTTACGGTCCTTTCGGCTATTGCTTCTGCTTTTTCCGCACCTTCCTTTAAGTCGTCGATCAGCTCCTGGGAGTTTCTTATCTCCTTGTACCTTTCCTGGATAGGTGCAAGTGCGCCGTTGACTACTTCTACGAGGTCTTTTTTCAGGTCTCCGTATCCGTGTCCTTCATATTCCTTTACGAGACTTGCAACTGTCTTTCCTGAGAATGCGCTGTATATGTCAAGTAGATTGGAGATGCCCGGCTTTTCCTTTATGCTGTAGCGGATGACGCCTTCGGAGTCAGTCGTTGCGCTCATGATAGCTTTCTTTACTTTATTCGGCTCATCAAGAAGGCATATCCTGCTCTTTTCGTTTGGATTTGACTTGCTCATCTTTGATGTCGGATCGTCAAGGGACATGACTCTTGCTCCTGACTTCATGAATCTTCCGTCAGGGACTACGAAGGTCTTGTTTCCGTATTTGCCGTTGACTCTGATGGCTATATCTCTTGCAAGTTCTATATGTTGCTTTTGATCGTTTCCTACAGGTACTACATCTGTATCATAAAGGAGTATGTCGGATGCCATAAGGACAGGATAATCAAAGAGCCCTACGCTTGGATTCTCTGATTTTTGCTTCTTTTGCTTATACTGGGTCATCCTTGAGAGCTCGCCCATGTAGGTGTTGCAGTTGAGTATCCATGCAAGCTCTGCATGCTGCTTAACATCTGACTGAACGAACACTATGCTCTTCTTTGGATCTACTCCTATGGCCATGTAAAGGGCTGCAACATCAAGGATGTGCTTTTTAAGCTCCTTTGGATCCTGAGGCACTGTAATGGCGTGTAGGTCTACTATGCAGTAGATACATTCGCTGCCCTCTTGGAGGTCGACGAACTGCTTTAAAGCTCCTAAGTAGTTTCCTATGTGTATATTTCCTGTAGGCTGTACGCCTGAAAAGACTCTGCTCATTGGTTTAGGTCTCCTTGTCTCTTTTTTCAATATATTAGCACAAGAATCATCTTTGTCAAAGCATAAGCTCTTTAAGAAAGTCTACAGGTGACGAACTTCTAACATTTAGTCAAACCTGCTTCATTATCGAACCCTTTTTGGATATAATACTAGCTGAAAGGATGAACGGTATGAACGAACTTAAACATTTCACAAATTCAAAGCCCATCTTTCTTGTAATGCTTTTCTTATGTGCTTTGCTTCTTTTTGTATCCTGCTCATCCGATAAAAACCCGGAGGTAGAAGAAATGACATACCATCAGATATCACAAGATGTTGCTATGGAAATGATGGGGAAAAATGACGGACACATCATAGTCGATGTCAGAAGAGAAGATGAATATATTGAAGGACATATCCCCGGAGCTGTCTTGATCCCAAATGAGTCCATAAGTAGCGAAATGCCAAAAGAGCTTCCTGACCTTGATCAGATCATCCTCATTTACTGCCGCTCCGGAAACAGATCAAAACAGGCGGCCGAAAAGCTTGCTAAAATGGGCTATACCAAGCTTTACGAATTCGGAGGCATAAACACATGGCAGGGAGATATAGAAAAAGGAGACCCCATATATCCTTCCTTCCCCAGCGAATGCGTTCTTGCCATAAATGTAAACGGACATTTCCTTTATGCTAACTTTGAAGATAACCCTGCTGCAAAAGCCCTTCAGGAAAAACTTGAAGAAGGAGAAATAGAGCTTGAGCTTCGCGAATACGGAGGTTTTGAAAAGGTGGGTCCTCTTCCCTGGTCTTTGGAAAGAAGTGATGAACAGATGACAACAAGGCCCGGATACCTGGTCCTCTACAGGGGAAGCGATCTATGCCTTCACTACGGATCCAACAGCTGGAGCTATACTTTGCTTGCATATATACCAAGCGCAAATGAAAGTGAACTAAAAAACATTTTGGGAGACGGAGACGTTAAAGTCACCCTTTCCCTCGATTGGCTTGATTATTAGGCATGAAGCTTTCATCTCATATAGAAACCTGGATTAGCTAATTGTTCGTAAAACAGTTTCGTATTCTTTGGGTGTAGACATGACCTTGCGGTCATGCCTGCACCTCTTTTAACAGTTCATCCAGCGGAATATAACCGATGAAGTCATATTCGATTCTGATCTCCTGGCGGCGTTTCCCCGAGCTCTTGTCTGGCTTGCCAACGTAGATCGCCTTGATGAGCTCTCTTGCGGCATAAGGCGTGAGCCTGTCCAGATCCTCATATCTGCGGATCATCCCGATGAACTTTTCCAAATTGTCAATTTGTCTTTCCTGTACTTCGATCTCTTTCTGTATAGAAGCGATCTCTTCTTTGAGTGTAGCCTGCTCGTCCTCATACGCCTTACTCATCATGAAGAAACGGTCATCACAGATCTTACCGGATGCGTTGTCCTCATAGAGACGGATATACAGACCGTCCAGCTCTTTGACTCGTTTTTCCTTTTGGGTCAGCTTGCGGCTTAAGACCCTGAGCGATTCCGCAGTTTCCAGACGAAGCCTCTGTTCCATATATGAGCGGAAATGTAGCTCATAACGGGATACATAGCCGATGACCATCTTAAGATGCTTCCAGACGATCTGCTCCAATGAAGCTGCACGGACATAGTGCGTATGCGTACATTTCTCATGGTTCTTGCGGTTTGTAGAGCAGGTGAAGCAGTCTCCTGATTCATCTCCGCCAGTATGGCCGCAATAGTACATTTTGCTGCCGCAGTCCATGCAGTACACCAGTCCAGATAACAGGCTCGTTCTTCCGGTGCGATCCCTGCGGTGCCTCGACTGCCGGATCTCCTGGACCTTTTCAAACACCTCCGGTTCAATGATGACTGGCTGGGTGTTCGGAAATACCGCCTGCTTTTCTTCGGGATTAAAGCGGACCTTTTTCTCCCAAATGGAGTTGGTATAGGTCTTAAAGTTTACCGTACAGCCGGTATAGTCCCTGCGTTCCAGGATCGTAACCACAGTCGAAGAATGCCAGTAATACGGGTAGTCATTCGGCTTCTGCGGGATCTTTCTGCCTTCTCTGGCGTGATAGGCAGAAGGTGTCAGGACCTTCCGGTTTGTCAGCTCCGTCGCGATCTGCCCCGGGCCTCGCCCTTCCATGCACATCCTGAAGATCTCTTTTACGATGGCTGTTGGGGTCAATGGTATCGAAGTTGTCGTTGATGGCGATATAACGGACGCCGTACTTGGCAAAGGTGATGTTGGTATAGAGACCGACCATTGCGGAATTGCGGCCGAGCCTCGAAAGATCTTTGGATAAGCAGATACCCACTTTCCCGGCCTCGATGTCCGAGATCATTTTCTGGAAACCCGGACGATCAAAGGTCGTCCCGCTGTATCCGTCGTCCACGTAGAAAACGGGCCTTGGAAAACGGTGTTCCTTAGCGTATCGTTCCAACATGTTTTTTTGATTCTCGATGGACAGCGACTCCCCAAGTCTTTCATCCTCCTGGGAGAGGCGGCAGTACAATGCTGTGGTCTTTTCAGTTGCCCCGATCATTTCAAAATCCTCCTTACTTCGGGCAACTGTCAGTACAGGATTGGTAGTTCCATTTATACCACATTTTACGCTTTCTGTCATCAGTGATCACCGCCTTTCAGGGAATCCTTTGCCGCTTCGGCCATGAGTCTTTCCAGTTTCTTATCAAGGGTCTCGGTGCCGGTGTAAGATGCGGAAACAGAGAAAACGGTCCCGCCGATCTCTTCCTCGAAAGCGATATTCGGGAACCAGTAAGCCGACAGGTTCTTCACCCAGATATGCCCCTCAGTTTCGAACCAGTAATTATGCCTGGGATGGTGTGCCGGAAAGGGTGGAATCTTGTAATACGGATCTTCAATGTCGGGAGGTCTTTCTCATTCATCAGGGCATAGGCTCCTGACTTGGAGATAGACAGGGTTTCGGCCAGCATCTTTGCGTCAATGATATCCGGCAGGTCGTGAAACAGTTCGCTGCTCATGGTGTGTACCTCCTTTTTCATGATTTTGAGCATAATAAAAACAGCCCTCATTTCTGAGAGCTGCTTCACACAGATATGATGGATTCTGATGGATGGGAAGCGATGGAATGATGCCGAAAGACCGGATCACTGATCGAAGGTATCAAGGTGTTCCCTGTATCTCTCTTTGGTGAAATCTTCAAACAAAGCGGCGATCCTCTTCATCCGTTTGACCACGGCGCTGTGGGTCTTATAGCTGACTTTCTCAGCAATCTCCTGATTCGTGTATCCCTCTTTTTTCATGTGGAGGATCGTCTGGTCTCTTTCAGAAAGCGTCGCAAGGAACTGCTCCCCGGCAATGCGGTTTACTGCCTCTTTAGCGTAGTCATTCTCATCGGCGACAGCAAGGACCGCGGCTTTTTCGTCCGCATTTTCCATCAATGCTTCCAGGGAGCGCATCTGTCTTCCGATGGTGGTGCGTTTGTGAGACCACTGCGCTTCAAAAGCGGCCTTGACCCTGCTGTAGAATTCGGAATAATCCTCCGGTGTGCGGTTATTCCAAATGTCATCGATCATCGGCTGCCAGTCCTTTTTTATGATGATGGCGGCAGTCATGTCCCCGAAAAAAACAGCCCAGCGGTCCAGTTCCATAAAAGGGATATCCTGATCCTTCTGCACACGGAACAGCGCCTGAAAGCTGGTGCCGAACTGTTCGAGCATATCCCTCATGACTCCGACCATGTAGTATGACAAGCGCCATAAAGGGAAGTCTCCGGAATAGTGGAGATCCAGCCCGGGGATATATCGGTAGGTGCCGTCTTTCTTTGGAACGGGGATCCGCTGAAAGATCATCCAGGCATAACAGTCCCAGACAAGCTGAAGGAAGAGATCGTCATTGATCAGATCGTCGTAACGGTCTGTCCTCAGAACATCATATGGGCAGCGCGACAGTAAAAGATACTCCGGCTGTTTCTGCACCAGTTCCTTGGGCAAAGCGTAGAACAGTGTAAGCCATGACTTGTTGGAAGATCGCGGGATCCAGAGCGTATCCTGCGGGCCGTTGAGCATAAGAAAACCGTTCTGGTTTACGTGTTCTGTTCGGTTGTCCACTATGCCCACCTCCCTCCAGTACGGAATCCATCCCTCCACTTATATATGGCATGAAAACGGGCGGATTGTTCCATATGTTCCAATGGATTCTAGAAAACTTTTTGATTATTATTCTGCTGAATACTGCTGCAAATATTCTGCTTCAAGGCTAGAAAGTTTTCCCAGGGCAACGACCAGCATTTACACCATAATCCTTGGATTCCATGTTCAAGCAGCGTTCGAGTGCTTGTTCAAATGTCCATCCCTCAAAAATACGGTCAAGACCGCCGGATCCATTGATCTCAGAATGTGCTGAAACAAATTCATTCAGAAGCTCGATGATTCCATCTTTCCGCTTAACTGATGGTTTTTCAAATATAAATCTTTCCATATTTTGGCTCGTCATTTTATATTTATCCAGATTCCGATATCATGCATTTCTGAATCCGGTATGCTCTTATAAAAACGCTGGGCTTCATCGTTGCTGGCCGTCAAGGCAATCAACGTGTATACACCCTGCTGTTTCAGTTTCTTTTTCAGCTCGTCGAGCAACGCTTGCGCGACGCCCTGATGCCGATAGCTCTTTATGACACAGATCCAATCCAGATAGGCTTTTACCGCGCCGTCAAAATGTGAGGGAATCAGGACTGAATCAATACGGCCAACAATCTGCCCGTCCATATATGCAAGAAGAGATATGGCATTTGCAAATCTATGGTCACGGAAGCTTGCAGTAACACTGCTTATGTATTGCTCATTGATCTCCCATCCCCAGAAATCTTCCTCTTCCCGAAGATGGTTCTCAAAAGCCAGCACATCCGGAACCTCTTTTTCCGTATACGGTTTAATTGTGATCCTGCTTCTTCTTATGGCAGCCTGCATAATGTCACACCATTTGTCCCATTTCTCTTTATATTCCTCCTCGGAGATAATCCGGGACAAAAGGTCTGCCGGAGAAAAGACCTGTCTCTCTTCACATGCTTTCACACAGACCCTGTACATATCCCAATCAAGATCGTCTTCGTCCCAGGTAAGTGGAACCGTATCTATGCCTGCTCTCAGGGCCACTGCGGCACGTGTATGTCCATCCGTCATAACCGGAATGCCGTCCAGCATCTTAACCGGTATTGCTTCAAACCCGGAGAGGTTATCTGCATCAAACCACGCTTCGATATCATGCAGTTTCTTCTCGGAAATGTAAAACTGTGAGGGGTGAAGGTCTTTCAGTGTCATATTCTCAATATTCATCCCTGTATCATTCAGCAGAAATGCTGTCCTTTCATATTCGCTTGATATAAACAGGATCTTCGTTCTTTGCCTTCATTCCAGGCGCTTTTTGGAACCCGTGGCGGAGATAAAACTGCTCTGCGGTATCCGTCGTTAACAGGATCATATGGATATCTCGAGCAGCCAGACGATCCTCCGCGAGCTTCAGTAAATCTGCTCCGTTCCTCTGACTGCGATAAGCTTCCGCAATCCAGAATTCACGGATAAAGCCGCCGGTTTCTTCAAAAAACCAGCTGCTGAATGGAACCGGCTTGAACATAATAAAGCCAATGATGTTTCCATCGGTGGCGGTACGGATATAAGCCTCATTTCCGCCCTCTTCGTTCATTTCCTGAAACAGGCCATCCCAATCCGTTACCTGTATTCCAAGCTCCGAAAAATACTGTTTAAAAGCATTCTGGAAGAGCATATCCGAAAAGTCAGCGGTCAGTACATCCTGATATTTATCTGCATGATTCATGCCGGGGTTTTCCGCCAGTTTCAGTACTGCGATTACTTCTTTGCCATCATATTCACCCGTCTCTTTAAAGCCAAAAGAACTATAAAGCTTCCGAGCGGCATCGTTCTCCGGTTCATATGATAGACAGCAATAGTCAGCCTTGCCGCAGGGGAACGTATTGATAAAGACCAGCGCCAGTCTGACAGCTTCCCTGCCGTAACCTTTGCCCTGATATTTCTCATCGATCATCAGGCGCCAGAGATTATAATTGCCTTTTGCAATCTCCGGCGCGTCGTCCCAGTAATCATCCGTATCGTATCCGATCATCAGAAAACCGACAGGGGTATCCTCTTCATAGATACCAAAGGGGAAGGCGTACCCGTTTCCGGTAATCGCCGTGTATGCTTCGATGATGCTGATATCATTACGCGCCACAAAGTCCTTTTGGGAATCCGATACTTTCAGCTTCAGGATATCCCATACATTTTTCCCATTTACTTTTTCAAGTCTCAGCATGCTTTACCCCGATCCTTATTTTCATACTGATAATACCTGGAGAGCCGTCCGTATTCCATGAATTCCTCTATCAGGCAGAACCCGGTCTTCTCGAGCACACGGATAGATGCTGTATTATCTGAAAAGCAGAAAGCCCCGACAGTTTTCAGCCCATACCTGGCACAAGTCTCATGAAGGAACAGCCTGGCAGCACTTGTTGCAATCCCCTTATTCCACACAGATTCATCAAAAACACAAAAGCTCAGCATGGCATTTGGATCTTCATCGGGGTCAATGCAGTAGCACCAGATATCACCGACATAGATGCCATCAGCCAGGATGGTCTTGCCATAGCTCGAAGCTCCAGGCAGGAGTGTATCTTCATAGTCCTTAAGCGCCTCCTCCACAGTCGCAGCTTTCTGCGGCAGCATGGCTTTTATCACAGGATTCCGGGCTTTTTCAAAATAGATTCTGACTGTATCTGCAGTTCTGGTTCCTAAAGTGATCTCCATTATTCTTTTACCTTTTTTGTTCTTATATAGACAGTAAAGTTCATTCTACTTTTTTCTTCCGCGAACTATCATTGTCACTGAAACAGTTGTATCCCATTGTCTGATCCTTTCGTGATACAGCCGGACACGCTCATCATACTTGGAATTAACAGCTGAGATTGCTTTTTGAGCGCATGCTGAATGCATAGACTGAATTGCTTCCAAATCATTCTGTCGCATCGACTCAAACATTTCTTCCGCCATTTGTGAAGAATACTTTGGCGCATCAGGTGTGAGGTCAATAAGCGCATATCCTGTTGTCACTTCCACAAATCCATTCTGTTCCATTGAGGCGGGAAGTTCGGCTTCAGATAAACGGTATTTGCCAACACCATACTTTTCCAACTCATCATTAGACTGGGAAACACTTTCCCAAAAGTCCTTTTCCGCTTCTGTCAGTTCCAAACATGGGGCTGTAATCTGTAAGCCTTTCCTTGCGGACATGCATAGGCATATACCGCCTGGTTTTAAGACGCGAAGCTCATCAAAATCATCAACTGTATTGATCACCGGCAGTCTGTCGTATTCTATCCATTCCATGTGCCCTTCATCAGAAGAGAGGAGATCGCCGGACCACTGTGTTGCTTTGAACAGTAGGACAACATATCTGCCATTTTCTATCGGGAACTGTTTTACCCCGACCAGTCTCGGCTCAATAACCTTCAATCCGGTTTCTTCTCTCATTTCCCGGATCACAGCGTCTATAAAGGACTCACCAGGTTCCACATGGCCGCCGGGCAGGGTGTACCCCCGCCAATCCTTTTTGACTCTGTTTTGAAGCAGTATCTTGTCGCCGTCTTCTATCAGACACAATACTGTCAGCTCAACATTCTCTGTTCTTCCCATATAACCATCCTTACAGTTTCACGATCCATCGACCTTTTTGTGAAGAGCCTTCCCGATCAATGATGCCCTTTTCCCTCAACTTCATCACATGGTATTTCAATGTATTGATGTTTGCGTTCAAAGATGCGGCCATGGCTGTCTGCGAGATCGTCGGGTCTTTTTTCATCAGACTGATGATCGCAAGATCAAATTCGGGCAGACTATAAACCGTTGGGATCTCTTTAGCACCTTGGGTGGGACCTTGGGTGGCTTGGGTGGGCCTTTGGGTGAGACTTTCCCCACCCAAGCTGTCTTTCTTTATGAATGACAGTTTCAGAATCGTCCTGTCGGGATTGAATTGTTCATCGATCACCGGCTCGATCCATTCTTCGTTGCTCCATGTCTGAAGGATATTCGGCACACCGCTTCCGGCACGTTCACCGACATTGATCATGTTGAACATTTTCATCAATGCCTTATTGCGCGGATCGGAAAGGCCTGCGCCGGTAGGATGCAGCTGATCGTCTTCTTCCGCGATCGCCGCTGCGCCGATGCTGCGCAGGTATTCTTCATCCGAATAACCCTCAAACGGATGGCCGGGCCTCAGAAGCTGATGCCTGTTTCGATATGAATGGACCGTATCATAATTGAGATCGCTCATAGGCGTATTCGGAAGGACGTTCATATCATAAGTGTCTTCCGTCTGGTCGCGGATCATAGCCTTGCCCTGCAGGGGAGTGCAGTGATAATCGCCTTCCCAGTCTCTGCGGAAAGTGCCGCCAAAGAGGTCGTCATTGATATAGACCGGTTTCTGCTCACGCCTTGCCATCGGGACATAGATCACCATGATGGTATCGCCGTTCATTTCATAGATTTCGACGTTCTTCTCGGTCAGTAGATTGATGCTGACCTTGGTACGGTTATTGACCATATCCCAGAAGGTTTTCTGCTGTTTGGCTGGATTTTTCAGACCGGTCGTATACCATGAACCGTCTTCCCGCTCTTTGACCCCGAGGATGATTACACCACCGTAACAGTTGGCGAAAGAAGAGTAGGTATCCCACAGACTGACAGGAAGATTATCTCTTGCTGTTTTGACTTCCCGTCGATTGTCTTCCTTGTATTTATCAAACTTTCTGATATCAAATACTTCGCTCATATCATTACAGCCTTTCATCCTTTTTCTTGATGTATTTGCCGCTCTTGATTCTTCTGTCTTCAGGCTTCTCGGCTTCAGAAGGGATAGCAAAGGATGCGCCGAATTTCACAACGCCTTCGATCCTTCCCTCATGGCAGAGGGTATTGATCCACCTGGTCCCGATTCCCCACTTTTCAGAAGCTTCCTTAATCGTCATGTATTCTTTCATAATCATCATCCTCATATGCAGACACAATACTCCGAATATATTATACTCAGAATTATGAGGAATATCAACAAGAAAACAGCCGTGACAGAAAAAGTATCCATCACGGCCATGTATTCACCAATCCTGACTGACAGCGCAATTTCATTTCTGTTTTATGAACAATGCGCATTTTTTAATTGTTATTTATATAGAAACATAAGTATCTTTATTAGACACCAAGAGGGTGCGTTCTTTGCGAACTGCACCCTCTCTTTTTTTTGACTGTTATTCTTTTTTATACGAGACTCAGCTGATCGCCGTCATCTTTTTTCTTGGAAGTGTCTTTTGATTCTTCCACTGTTTCATCGTCTTCGCCTTCAGCTCTCGGGCCCTTTGCCATTGCGACTATCTCAGTTCCTTCTTCGACCTTCATGATCTTGACGCCCTGAGTTGTCCTGCCGAGTTTTGAAACCTCGTTGGCTTTGATCCTTATGATGATGCCGTCTGAGTTGATGAGGAAGACTTCGTCATCATCAGCGACTACCATGGCTCCCACAAGTTCTCCTGTCTTGTCGAACTTGCTCTTGTCATAAGTCAGAAGTCCCTTGCCGCCTCTTGCCTGGATCTTGTATTCCTTTACAGGAGTTCTCTTGCCGTAGCCGTTCTTTGTGACTACAAGGAGTTCTTCTTTCTTTTCAGCAAGCTCCATGGAGACTACTTCGTCGTTCTTTCCAAGGTCTATAGCATGTACGCCGGAAGCGTTCCTTCCCATTGGCCTTACATCCTCTTCTGAGAAGCTTATGCACTTGCCCTGTTTTGTGACTATGATGACAGTTGATGTTCCTGTAGTTTCCTTGATACCTACAAGCTCGTCGCCTTCCTTTAGCTTGATGGCAATGAGGCCTGTCTTTCTGTTTGTATGGAACTCAGATACGGCAGTCTTTTTGATGATGCCGTTCTTTGTGACAGCGATGAGGTACTTGCCTTCGTCCTCTGCTCTGAATGGCATCACGGAGGATATCCTCTCATGCTGCATAAGATTGAGGAAGTTGATAGCAGGTATGCCCTTTCCTGTCCTTGCTCCTTCAGGGATCTCAAAGCCCCTGATGGTGTAAGCCTTTCCTACGCTTGTAAAGAAGACAAGCGTGTCATGAGTCGAGCAGGAAACAAGATGTCTTACAAAGTCGTTCTCTCTTGTGGTCTGTCCCGTGACTCCTCTTCCGCCTCTCTTCTGAGTCTTGTAGGTGTCTGCTGAGACTCTCTTGATGTATCCAAGGTGAGATACGGTTACTATAATATCTTCTTCCTGAATGAGCTCTGCTTCGTCTACTTCTTCTTCGTCAGCTATGATCTCAGTCCTTCTGTCGTCGCCCCATTTTACTGCGATCTCCTTGAGTTCGTCTTTTACGACACCCATGAGAAGGTGCTCATCTGCAAGGAGGCTCTTGTAGTAAGCGATCCTCTTTTGAAGTTCTGCAAGTTCTGTCTCGATCTTTTCTCTTTCCAGTCCTTGGAGCCTTCTTAGCTGCATCTCAAGGATGGCCTGTGCCTGTCTGTCGGAAAGTCCGAACCTTTCCATGAGCTTTTCCTTAGCATCGTCATAGGCTGACCTTATGGTCTTGATGACCTCGTCGATGTTATCAAGAGCTATGATGTAACCCTCTAGGATATGTGCCCTTGCTTCTGCCTTTGCAAGGTCAAAGCGTGTCCTTCTTGTTAAGACTTCCTTTTGATGCTTGATGTACTCTTCGAGTATCCTCTTTACAGAAAGGAGTTCAGGCTTTCCGTTTACGAGAGCTATCATGATGATGCTCACGTTTGATTCAAGCTCTGTGTGCTTGTAGAGCCTGTTGAGCATGACCCTAGGATTTGTGTCTTTCTTAAGGTCTATTACGACCCTTACTTCGCCCTTTGAGGACTCGTCCCTTATATCCTTGATGCCCTCGAGCTTCTTGTCTTTTACAAGCTCTGCTATATGGGCTATCATCTGGGCCTTGTTCACCTGGTAAGGGATCTCTGTAAATACTATGGAGACCTGTCCCTTGGAACCTTCTTCTATGGTCCCTTTTGCTCTTACCTTTACTTTGCCCTGACCGGTCCTATAGGCTTCCTTGATAGCTGACTTTCCGACTATGGTAGCTCCTGTCGGGAAATCAGGTCCCTTGATGACTCTTGCAAGTTCATCATCTGTTGTTTCAGGATCGTCTATGAGGAGTATGGTCCCCTGGATTACTTCCCTTAGGTTGTGAGGAGGGATGGAAGTTGCCATACCTACTGCTATACCGTTGGATCCGTTTACGAGGAGGTTCGGGAATCTTGCCGGAAGTACAACAGGTTCTTTTTCTTCTCCGTCATAGTTGGGAACAAAGTCGACTGTGTCCTTGTCGATATCGCGAAGCATCTCCATGGCAAAGGGCGCCATCCTTGCTTCTGTATAACGGGAAGCAGCTGCTCCGTCTCCATCCATGGATCCGAAGTTTCCGTGTCCGTCTACGAGGGGATACCTCATGTTCCAAGGCTGCGCAAGTCTGACCATTGCATCGTAGATGGATGCATCGCCGTGTGGGTGATATTTACCCATGACTTCGCCTGTGATCCTTGCAGACTTTTTGTGAGGCTTATCGGGAGTGATGCCAAGGGCATCCATTCCGTAGAGTATCCTTCTGTGAACTGGCTTAAGACCGTCCCTTACATCAGGAAGTGCTCTTGCTACTATGACCGACATCGAATAATCGATGTAGGACTTTTTCATTTCATCGTATATCTCGTGCTGAAGCAGTTTGCTGTCGTTGATAAGATCTGCCATTTATACTGCCTCCTTAAAAATCCAGCTCAGCATACTGAGCGTTTTCTTCTATGAACTGTTTTCTCGGCGGTACCTTGTCTCCCATGAGTGTAGTGAATATCTGGTCCGCTCTTGCAACGTCGTCTATGGTTATCTGAATGAGAGTCCTGTGCGCCGGATCCATTGTCGTCTCCCAAAGCTGGGTAGCATCCATTTCGCCAAGACCTTTGTATCTTTGGATATCTATCTTCTTTCCGGGATAGAGTGTTGCCATTTCGGCAAGAGTCTTTTCCTGCTCTGCATCCGAATAGGTATATCTCATATCCTTGCCGCAGGTGCAGCGGAAAAGGGGCGGCTGGGCCGCATAGATGTAACCGTCTTCTATGAGCTGAGGCATATATCTAAAGAAAAGAGTCAGCATGAGGGTCCTGATGTGAGCGCCGTCTACATCAGCATCGCTCATGATGATTATCTTGTGATAGCGAAGCTTTGATGCGTCGAAGTCTTTTCCAATGCCGCAGCCAAAGGCTGTGATCATGTCCTTGATGGTATCAGAGGCAAGCATCCTGTCGAGCCTTGCTTTTTCGACGTTCAGGATCTTTCCTCTTAAAGGAAGTATGGCCTGAGTTTTTCTGTCCCTTCCTTCCTTTGCAGAACCGCCTGCAGAGTCTCCCTCTACTATGAATATCTCTGAAAGCTTTGGATCCTTTTCTGAGCAGTCTGCAAGTTTGCCCGGAAGTGAAGTCGAATCAAGAGCAGTCTTTCTTCTTGCAAGTTCTCTTGCCTTTCTTGCTGCTTCTCTTGCTCTTCCTGCCTTGATGCACTTGTCTACTATGATTCTTGCCTGATTCGGATTTTCTTCAAGGAAGGCCATGAGTTCTTCCTTTGTTGCAGAGTCTACCAAGGTCCTCATAGGAGCGTTTCCAAGCTTTGTCTTTGTCTGTCCTTCGAACTGAGGTTCTGAAAGTTTGACAGAAACTATGGCAGTAAGACCTTCACGGATGTCGTCTCCGTCCATATCAGGATCCTTTTCCTTAAGGATCTTTGACTTCCTTGCATAGTCATTGAATACCTTAGTAAGAGCTGCCTTGAATCCGACAAGGTGAGTTCCGCCCTCTATGGTATTTATGTTATTTGCGTATGAGTATATGTTCTCTGTATATGAATCTGTCCACTGCAGAGCTACTTCTACTTCGCTGTCCTTTTTCTTTACTTCATAATATATGATGGAATCGTGGATAGGAGTCTTGTTCCTGTTTTGGAATTGAACGTACTCCTTGATACCGCCTTCGTAGCAGTAGGATTCCTTCTTTTTCTTTTCTCCTCTTTCATCCTCAAGACTTATCTTAAGTCCTTTGTTGAGGAATGCCATTTCACGAAGTCTTGCCTGGAGAGTATCAAAACTGTAAACAGTATCGTCAAAGATCTCAGGATCCGGTTTGAATATGGTGTGGCATCCTGTCTTGTTTCCGCAGTCTCCTACTATGGTGACTTCTGTTGTCTTTTTTCCTCTTGAATATTCCTGTCTATATATGTGTCCGTTCCTTAAGGACTCAACCAGCATATATTCGGAAAGCGCATTTACAACAGATGCTCCTACGCCGTGAAGACCTCCCGATACCTTGTATCCGCCTTCTCCGAATTTACCTCCTGCATGGAGAACTGTCATGATGACTTCCATAGCAGGCTTGTGCATCTTTGGATGATCGTCGACAGGCATACCTCTGCCGTCGTCTGTTACCTCTATGGAGTTATCCTCTCTGATCTTTACCTGTATATGAGAACAATAACCTGCCAGAGCTTCATCCACCGAGTTGTCTACTATCTCGTATACAAGGTGGTGAAGTCCCCTGGAGCTTGTAGTTCCAATGTACATTCCCGGACGCTTTCTGACAGGTTCCAACCCCTCAAGGACCTGTATCTGTTCCGCGTTGTAATTTTCTTTTTGAATTTCTGAAGCCATTTTTTCTCCTTACCCTTGAATTTTTGAAGATTATCGTGTAATCTAACTATGCGATTATACTCGTAATCGGGGTTAAAAATCAAGGATTTGAGCGAATTTTTTCGTTCAGACCTCTTTTTTTGCAAAAAATTATTTTGGGGCTTTTATTTTGGCGATTTTTTAAAAACCACAATATATAGTTCCTGTGGAAAAGTGGATAATATTTTTCCACAAGGGGTGGAAAAGTCCCATATTCCTTAATATTTTCGCTTTTGACCTGTGGATATTCCTGTGGAAAACTATTTCTGATAGAATATTTACACATACAAGAAAGAGTTTAGTTAGATGAATAAGACCGAATTTAAACAGAATTGGGAAAAGGTCATCGAGCTTCTTTATACGGAGCTCGATCCTGTTATTGTGAGTACTTTTTTTAAACCTTTGATCCCGACAAAGATATCGGAAAGCGAAGGAAAGATGTATTTCTATTCCGAAAACAGTCATTTATTTCAAAATACTATAAATCACAACCAGGAGACTGTCGTTAAGATCACAGAGAAGGTCTTTGGCAAGCCTTATTTTGCTGTTGTTACAGAATCAGAATCCCAGGATAACATAAAGGACGGACAGCAGCAGGAGGATTATCTCAATCCAAAGTATACCTTTGATAGTTTCGTGCCGGGACCTACTAACCGCATGGCTTATGCTGCATCCATGGCAGTAGCAGACGGATTCACAAAGACTTACAATCCTCTTTTTATTTATGCAGGATCGGGTCTTGGAAAAACTCACCTTATGCATGCCATAGGTCAGTTCGTAAAGCTTCATAAACCAAGAAAAAAGATACTCTACGTATCTGCAGAGACCTTTGTCTCAGAACTCATAGAAGCGATCAGATTAAAAAAGCAAAATCAGTTCAAGGAAAAGTACAGAAAGGTAGATTACCTTCTCTTTGACGACGTTCAATTCATTGCAGGAAACAAAACTGCTGAAGAAGAACTCTATTATACTTTTGAAACATTAAGATCAAACAATAAGCAGATGGTATTCACATCTGACAGACCTCCAAAGGAACTTGGTGACCTTCCGGAAAGGCTAGTATCAAGATTTGTCTGGGGTGTTATGGTCGATATACAGCCGCCTGATTATGAGACAAGGATGGCTATATTAAAGAACAAGGCTATACTTGAAAATGTTGATATTTCAAGAAAAGAAACTATAGAAGTATTCGATATCATAGCCCAGAATATAAAAAACAATATTCGTGAGATGGAGGGTGCTTTTACAAGGGTCCTTGCTTTCTCTGCTTTTTCAGGTGAACCTATAACAGTATCGCTTGCAAAAAAGGTCCTTTCTGATGTAATAGTAGAAGAAAAAAATGAAGTTACTCCGGAAAAAATAAAAAAAGCAGTCGCTGATTACTACGGCATAAGCGTAGATGATCTTAATTCTTCAAAAAGGACGAGGAGCATTGCTTATCCAAGGCATATAGCAATATATCTTATAAGAGAAAATTTAAGTCTTTCTTATCCTGTAATAGGAAAGATATTCGGCGGAAAGGACCATACCAGCATAATGCATAGCTGTGAAGTTATTTCTGAAGAACTTAAATATAATAAGGAACTATCTGCTGCACTTGATGTTATAATCAAGAATGTAGAATAGAAACTGTGGAAACTGTTGATATTTTTCCACATCTTTTCCACAGGGATGAACTATTGATTTTTAAAGCTTTTTGATGGTTTTCCACATTTTCCACAGACCATCATCAACAGCAGCATATAAATTAAATAATAAAGAGGTGTTTAAATGAGATTCACATGTTCACAAGCCGCTCTTTTAAGAGCTGTCAATACATGCAGTAAGGCAGTCTCCGTAAGAACAACTATTCCTATCCTAAAAGGTATACTCATTAACGTAGAAAACGGAAGAGCAACACTTACATCTTCTGATCTTAATATGAGCATCGAAACAAGTTTTGATGTACAAAATTCTGTAGACGGAAGTACGGTAGTCAATGCAAAACTCTTAGGTGATATAGTAAGGAAACTTCCAAACTCTCTTATAAATATAGATACAGAAAAGGAATTCGGAAAACTTTCCCTTAACTGCCTTGGTTCTGATTTTTCTATAGTTTCTCTTCCTTCAGAAGAATTCCCTTTAGTAGGAGGAGTAAGTTCTAAAGAATTCTTTGAACTTGATAAAAAGGAATTCAAAGACCTTATAAACAAGACTGTTTTCTCTGCAAGTATAGACGAAAAGAAGGGAATACTTACAGGCTGCCTCTTTGATATCAAGAAGGATATGATAGAGGCTGTAGCTCTTGACGGTTTCCGTATGGCTATAGTAAGAAAAGAATGCTCTCTTGATAATGAAAAGACTGTCATTATCCCTGCACCAATACTTGGAGAAATATACAAGATCCTAAATGAAGATGAAGGTTCTGATAAAATATCCGTTCTTTTTGAAGATAAAAAAGCAGAATTCCTTACAGAAGATACAAGAGTCATAGCAAGACTTCTTGAAGGTGATTTCATCAAATACAATGACATCCTTCCTACAAGCTTCAATACAAAGGTAATTGTAAACAGAGAAGATATGCTCAGTTCTATAGAAAGAGCTTCTCTCTTTGCAAAAGAAGGAAAGAACAACCTAATAAAGATAAATGTATCAAAAGATGTACTAGACATTGAATCAAGATCCGAAGAAGGAAACGTAAACGAAAGAGTAGGAGCAGAAGTTACAGGTGACGATCTTCTCATAGGATTCAATTCAAAATATCTCATAGACGTCCTTAAAGCCATAAGTGATGAAGAATTAGTATTTGAAATGGGATCTAGCGTAAGTTCATGCCTTATCAAACCTGTTGAAGGAAACGAATTCACATATCTTGTACTGCCGGTAAGAATATCAGCTAACTGATGTTTTTTAAGAAAATTAAACTTGATAATTTCAGAAACTATGATGATTTAAGCTTAGAGTTTGACCCTAAGCTTAATATTATACTTGGAAAAAATGCTCAAGGAAAAACCAATCTCATAGAATCTCTTTTTATAATGGGTCTTGGAAGATCCTTTAGAACAGGAAAAGACCAGGAGATGATAAGATTTGGTTCTGACTTTTCTAAAGCTACTTCATTTATAGATGATGAAGGAAGAGAAAAAGAGATAGAGATAGTTTACAGTAAAGAAGGAAAGATAATAAAGGTAGACGGAGTTAAGCTCCAAAGGACTGCAGACCTTCTTGAAAACATATACATAGTTGTGTTTTCTCCTGACGATCTTAGGATAGTAAAGGACGGTCCTGAAAGCAGAAGAAGATTCATAGACAGAGAACTTTGCCAGATAAAACCCATCTATTATTCCGATCTTGGTAATTACAAAAAGGTGCTAAAACAAAGGAACTATCTTTTAAAAGGTAATTATGAAGACCACTCCTTATTCGATGTATTCGACGAATCCCTTGCTGAATACGGAATAAGGATAATGGAAGAAAGATTCAAGTTTGTTGATATACTTTATTCTATAAGTAAAGATATACACAGCGATATATCAGGAAAAAGTGAAGAATTAAAAATAGAATATGAAGCTTCTTTTAAAAGAGGGATAACAAAAGAAGAATATAAATTAGCATTAAAAAAGTCCTTCGAAAAGGATAAAGCGAAAGGATATACATCCATAGGACCTCACAAAGATGACTTAAAAATAGAAGTCAACGGTATAGATATAAGATCCTTTGGTTCCCAAGGACAGCAAAGGACTGCATCCTTATCTTTAAAACTTGCAGAAATAGACCTTATAAAAAAAGAAACAGGAAAGAATGCAGTACTGCTTCTTGATGACGTGCTATCAGAACTTGATATAAACAGGCAAAGATATCTCATAGATTCAATGAAGGATATACAGGTATTCATAACCTCAACAGATATAGATGAAAAGCTCAGAGCTTTACTTCCTAAAGGAAAATCATTTTTTGTTGACAACGCAAAAGTTGAACTATATAATTACTAAGCTATGCCCTAAAAAAGGATATATGAAGGAGGCGAAATAAATGGCAAAAGGAAAGATGACCTATCAGCCTAAAAAAGGTCAGAGAGCAAAGGAACACGGCTTTAGAAAGAGAATGGCTACAAAGAACGGCAGAAACGTTCTTAAGAGAAGAAGACAGAAGGGTAGAAAGTCTCTTAGCGCATAAAAGGCCGCAGCAATGCGAGTCCTTTTTAATATTAGACGGTGATCTTTTATGAAAAGGATCGATGTTCTCAGAAATAAAAAAGACTTTGATAAACTCCGGAAAAAAGGCAGATCTATTGGCAGCAGATATGCAGTAATCGTATATCTGAAAAATGGACTGGATCATAACCGGAAGGCTTTTTTAGCGAGCAAAAAAATCGGCAACAGTGTCAAAAGACACAGAGCTGCAAGACTTTTAAGAGAATCCTACCGTTTGATAGAAAAAGAAAGAGATATTCCTACCGGGATCGATTTTTTATTTATAGCAAGACAGCCGATCAATGATTCGAAGTGTGCGGATGTGAAAGAAAATATTGAAGCCGCAATGGTGAAAGCGGGTGTAATATGAAATACATTTTGATCTTCTTTATAAAATTCTATCAAATGTATATATCTCCTCGTTTTCCGAGCTGCTGCAGGTTCATTCCTACCTGCTCTGCTTATGCAATTGAAGCTATCCAGAAATACGGAGCTTTAAAAGGCGGTGTGCTTGCTGTAAAGAGATTACTAAGATGTCATCCGGGAAATTCGGGTGGATTTGATCCTGTACCATAGGATCAGGAGGTTAAATGGGCGGTTTTTTAGCGAAGATAATAGGATATGTCATGTCCTTTATTTACAGCCTTGTAAATAACTATGGACTTTCCGTTATCATACTTACTTTTTTAGTAAGATTATGTCTGCTTCCACTCTACAACAGACAGAATAAATACACTGCTGCTGTGGCTGATCTTCAGCCAAAGATCAAAGATATCCAGACAAAATATGCAGCTGACAGAAACACTATGAATGAGAAGCTCAACGAAGTGTATCAGGATGCAGGAGTCAGTCCTCTTGCAGGATGCCTTCCCATGGTCATTCAGCTTCCTATCATTTTAGGACTGTTTGCTCTTCTCAGGAATCCACTTACATACATGACAGCACAAGAGATGATCACTGCTGTTCATGAATCTTTCCTGTGGGTACCTGATCTGAGCCAGCCGGACAGCTGGATACTTCCTCTTTTAGCAGGTATCACTACTTACTTTTCTTCTGCGCAGACTGCAGATCCATCAGGATCTATGGCAGCAATGAAGTATTTCTTCCCTGTAATGATATTCCTCTTCGGAAGATCATTCCCTGCAGGACTTGCTCTTTATTGGGCAGTCGGTAACTTCTTTACAATGATCCAGACTTTCTATTTCAATCAGAAAAAGAAAAAGAGAGATCAGGAAAGAGAAATAGAAGAAGAAGTACAGAAAAGACTTAACAGGAAGAGAAAGTAAATTGGAGGAAGCACAGTAAATGAGATATTCTGAAAAATGGGGCGACAGCATCGATGCAGCAGTCGAGCTTGCCCTTCAGGAACTCAAACTTACCAAAGACCAGGTAACAGTTACTGTACTTGAGCAACCCAGCAAGGGTTTCTTCGGTATAGGTTCTAAACTTGCTAAGGTAAGAGTTGAGGAAATAAAGAAAGAAAAGAAACAGGAAGCAAAACCTGTACAAAAGGAAGAAAAAAAGACTCCTGAAAAGACTGTTGAAAAAGCAGTAAAGGAAGAGACTTTAGAACAAGCTCCTGTACAGGAAAAAAAGAAAAAGAACAAAAACAAGAAAAAGAAGTCCTCTCAACCAAAGGATAATATTAAAGTTGAGATCAATCATGCCAATATAAGCGAAAAGCCGACTGATCTCAAAAAGGTAGAGGAGCACCCTGCAAAGGAATTCCTTGAAAAGACCTTTAACGAGATGGGACTTGATGTCACAGTTTCTGTAGAAGTAAACGAAGAAAGCGTCTATATAGATGTTGAAGGAAAGGATACAGGTACAGTCATCGGAAAGAGAGGACAGACACTGGATGCACTTCAATATCTTACAAGTCTCGTTGTAAACAAGAGCGAAGATGAGTACATAAGAGTTATACTCGATGCTGAAGGATATAGAGCAAAGAGAGAAGCGACCCTTGAAAATCTTGCAACAAGACTTGCTCAGAAGGTACTTAAGACAGGAAAGAGCGCAAGGCTCGAGCCTATGAATCCTTATGAGAGAAAAGTGATCCATTCTTCTCTTCACGGAGTAAACGGCATCACAACAAGAAGTGAGGGCGACGAACCTTACAGAAGAGTCGTTATAGAACTTAAAAAGTAAGATATTTTGGCCGCCTTTAAAAGCGGCCTTTTGTTTTATGGAAAATACAACAATAGCAGCGATCTCAACTGCATACGGCGAAGCAGGTATAGGTATAGTCAGGATGTCAGGTCCTGATTCTCTTGAAATACTTAAAAAAGTCTTCTTTAACAAAAAAGGCGAAGCTATAGACTTTGAACCAAGGCATATGTATTACGGGATAGTCAAAAAGCAAAGCGGAGAAGTAATAGACGAAGCTCTCGCAGTTTTCATGAAAGGACCATATACATATACAGGAGAAGACGTTGCAGAGATACAGTGCCATGGAGGAAATATATCTGTAAAGAATATATTATCCTTGCTTCTTGAAATGGGAGCCATACTTGCAGATAGAGGAGAGTTTACAAAAAGAGCTTTCATCTCAGGAAAGATAGATCTCTCTCAGGCAGAAGCTGTCATAGACCTTATAAAAGCAAAAACAGGAAGAAGCTATGAAACGGCTGTAGACCAACTTGAAGGAAGCGTATCAAAAAGGGTAAGAGAGATAAGAAAAGAGATATTGGATATACTCGTTTCCATAACAGTGAACATGGATTACCCTGATGAGGACATAGAAGTCCTTACATATGAAAAGTTCAAAAACGATCTATCGCCGATATACGATGAACTATTGAAATTAAGCGCTTCAAGCGATGAAGGAAGAATAATAAGAGAAGGACTAAAGGTAGCTATAGTAGGTAAACCTAACGTAGGTAAGTCGTCTCTTATGAATATATTTTTAAAGGAAGACAGAAGCATAGTCACTTCTGTTCCAGGAACCACAAGAGACACCATAGAAGAGACAGCATCCATAAGAGGTATACCTATCTCATTTATCGATACTGCAGGCATCCACGAATCAGAAGATATAGTTGAAAGCATAGGTATAGAAAGAAGCAAGGATGCTTTCAATAAAGCAGACCTTTTGATACTTGTACTTGACGGAAGCAGCCAGCTTTCTGATGAAGACAAAGAGCTTCTTGAAATGTCAAAGGATAAGCCCTGCATAACTCTTCTTAACAAAGCTGACAAAGGCATAGTATTAAATGAAGACGGCATCGAAGTTTCTATGGTCGAAAGAACAGGTATAGAAAAGATCGAGGACGCTATAGAAAAATTCGTTAACGGCGGAAAAGTCAGAAGAAATGACGATGTGATGATCACGAACATACGTCATGCAGACCTCATAAAAAAAGCGCTTTCTGAGATAAAGGAAGCTCTTCATATGATAGATTCAATGGAGGCTATGGATTTTATCGAGGTGAATGTAAAGGCAGCGTTTGATTATCTTGGCGAGATAATAGGAGAAACAGCGAGCGATCAGGTCATCGATGAAGTGTTCTCAAGATTTTGTTTAGGTAAATAGGATGGAGATAAAATATCTTGACAGTTATGACATCGTAGTCATAGGAGCAGGCCATGCAGGATGCGAAGCAGGTCTTGCTGCAGCGAGGATGGGAAAGAAGACTTTGCTTTTATCCATAAACCTTGAAGCAGTAGCAAATATGTTCTGCAACCCTGCCATAGGAGGAACAGGAAAGGGACATCTCGTAAGAGAGATAGATGCTCTCGGAGGAGAAATGGGCCTTTGCATAGATAAGACCTTTATACAGAGCAAGATGCTCAATAGGTCAAAAGGTCCTGCAGTACATTCTCTAAGGGCGCAGGCAGACAAGAGGCGCTATCATGAAGAGATGAAGAGGACACTTGAAAAGCAGGAGAACCTTCTCTTAAGACAGGGCGAAGTCATAGATATAGATATGGACATGGAAGGCGGCGTCAAGGGAGTTATCCTTAAGACCGGAGCCTACTGTGGATGCAAAGCTGTGATCATAGCTACAGGCACCTTCCTTGGAGGAAAGATTTTCATAGGAGATACTGGATTTTCCAGCGGTCCTAACGGACTGTCTCCTTCAGTTGAATTGTCAGAGGCTCTTCATAAAAGGGGACTTAAGACAAGAAGATTTAAGACAGGGACACCTGCAAGAGTCCTTTCATCGTCTATTGACTATTCAAAGATGGAAGTGCAGCTGGGAGACGAAGTTCCTGTACCTTTCTCATTCCTAAATGAAAAGGTAGAAACGGATCAGGTACCATGCTGGCTCACATATACGAACGAAGAGACTCACAAGATAATAAGAGATAATTTTTCAAGGTCATCTCTGTTTGGCGGACTCATCGAGGGAGTAGGACCAAGGTACTGCCCGTCTATAGAAAGCAAACTTGAAAGATTTCCTGACAAAAAGAGACACCAGCTCTTTGTAGAACCGGAAGGAAGGTCTACTGAGGAAATGTATCTTCAGGGAATGAGTTCATCCCTTCCTGAAGATGTACAGGAAAAATTTTACAGAACTATACCGGGCCTTGAAAATGCTCAGATAGTAAGATCTGCCTATGCCATAGAGTACGACTGTATAGATCCACTGGATCTTAAACTAAGCCTCATGCATAGGTCATTCCCGGGACTCTTTTGCGCAGGACAGTTCAACGGATCATCAGGTTATGAGGAAGCAGCTGCTCAAGGACTCATGGCAGGCATAAATGCAAGTCTTTGGATAGACGGAAAAGAACCCTTTATCCTTGACAGATCCGAAAGTTATATAGGAGTACTTCTTGACGACCTCATAACAAAGGGGACCAATGAACCCTACAGGATGATGACATCAAGAGCCGAATACAGACTTGTCCTAAGACAGGATAATGCTGATCTCAGGCTTACTCAAAAAGGAAGAGACCTTGGACTTGTATCAGATGAAAGGTATGAGAAGTTCCTTGCAGACAAGAAAGCAATGGAAGACGAGATGGCAAGGCTTGAAGCAGTAAGAGTAGTACCGTCAGAGGCAAATGAGTTTGTTGAGAGGATCAGCGGAACGAAACTTGACAACGGGCTTTCTCTTGCAGAACTTCTTAAAAGGCCGGAGTTTACTTATGACAATACAGAAGAGATAGATCCGGGGAGACCTAAGCTTTCGTATCACGTAAGGACAAAGGTAGAGGTGAGCATCAAGTACAAAGGATATATAGATAAGCAGCTTGCTCAGATAGAAAGGTTCAAGCATCTTGAGACCAAGGCGCTTCCCGAAGACCTTGACTACATGTCAATGGATGGTCTTAGAAATGAAGCTAAGGAAAAGCTTGCTGCCATAAAGCCTGTATCTGTAGGGCAGGCATCCAGGATATCAGGAGTTTCTCCAGCAGATATAAACGTGCTTTTAGTATGGCTTGAGAAGATCAAGAGAGAATCTTAGTGATGGTTAAAAATGGAAGAGATATACAAAAAGCTAACTGAATACATCTTAGAGTGGAACGAGAAGATAAACGTCACTGCCATTAGAGACCCGAATGAATTCTATGAAAAGAATATAAGGGACTCTCTTGAGGTGATGAATATCCCCCAGTTCATGAAAGGAAAGAGGATATTAGACCTTGGCACCGGCGGAGGATTCCCGGGCCTTCCTCTTGCTATTGCCTGCCCTGACAAAGAGTTTTATCTTCTTGACAGCGTAGCAAAAAAGCTCAAAGTCGTATCAGCTGCAGCAGAAAAGTTTCATCTTGATAATGTAGATGTGCTCAATATGAGAGCAGAAGATATGGCCAAGTGGCCGGCATACAGAGAGACCTTCGATGCTGTAGTATCAAGAGCCGTTGCAAATATGTCGACCCTGTCTGAGTATTGCCTTCCTTTTGTAAAGAAGGACGGCTACTTTATTGCATACAAGACAGAAGATGCAAGAGAGGAGATAGAAGCTGCAAAGAAGGCTATTTCCATACTTGGAGGAGAAATAGAAGATATAGTTACGGACAGTATAGAAGGCAGCGGACACCTCTTTGTTATAGTAAAAAAGATCAAAACAACACCGCCTAAATTTCCGAGAAAAGCAGGACTGCCTTCCAAGGATCCTCTGAAATAAATATAAGGATGTGATTTATATAAGTCTGTCATCTAAATGTTTCACGTGAAACGTCAGGCTATAGACGATAAACCGATAAATGTTTCACGTGAAACATGAGGTAAGAAAGATAAAACATATGCATCAAATAACAGAGCAATAAAGAGTGTTTCACGCGAAACATTCTTTTTTGATTACAAAAAAAGAAATTATGATCAAAAAAATTAAAAAAGAAATGAAATATAAATAATGGCTTATTGATGTTTCACGTGAAACAATATATAATCAGCAATGCAAAAATAGATGACATTTTTCTCAGGAGGTAGTATGGGAAAGTCTATAGCGATATTCAATCAAAAAGGTGGAGTAGGAAAGACCACCACAAATATAAACCTGGCAGCATGCCTGGCGATGAAAAAGAAAAAGGTACTGGTCCTTGATATAGATCCGCAGGGCAACACGACAAGCGGTCTTGGTATCTCAAAAAAGGATCTTGAGTTCACGAGTTATGACATCCTCATAGAAGACGGCTTCGATCCATACAAGGCCATATACAGAACTGTGGTCGACGGTCTTGACATCATCCCTGCAAGCGTAGACCTGGCAGGAGCAGAGATAGACCTCATCTCTATAGAAGGAAGAGAGAAAAGACTTGCAAGTGCACTAGACGAGATAAAGAGCTCCTACGACTATATCTTTGTCGATTGTCCGCCGTCACTGAGCCTTCTCACTATAAACGCTCTGACTGCAGTCGACAGCGTCCTCGTTCCGATACAGTGCGAGTTCTACGCGCTCGAAGGTGTCAGCCAGCTCCTCTCTACCATCGAGCTTGTAAGAAAGAGTTTCAACAAGGACCTTCAGATCCAGGGAGTACTTCTCTCAATGTTCGACGGAAGAGCAAACCTTTCCATACAGGTCGCAGAGGAAGTCAAGAGATTCTTTGGAGACAAACTCTATTCAACGGTCATTCCAAGAAACATAAGGCTTGCAGAAGCCCCCAGCTACGGACTCCCGATCACTTCATATGATCCTAAGTCCAAAGGGGCAAAGGCATATATGGCATTTGCTGAAGAGTTCCTAAGAGGAGATAAGAACAATGGCAGGTAAAAAAGGCGGACTGGGAAGAGGTCTCGATTCTCTCTTTGGAGATTCGGCCGTACTCCAGACACCGGCGCCGGCAACAAGACCGGCAGAGAAAAAGCCCGCTGCAAAAAAAGCAGCATCAAAAAAAGATCAGGATACCGCTTTGGTTTCTTCTGAAAGCGTAGTATACGTAGATCTTAATGACATAAAACCCAATGCAAGTCAGCCAAGAAAAGTCTTTGATGAAGGAGCTCTTGCAGACCTCGCAGAGTCCATAAAGGAGCACGGAGTAATTCAGCCCATACTCTTAAGACCGGCAAAGAAAGGTTATGAACTTGTCGCCGGCGAAAGAAGATGGAGAGCTGCAAGGCTTGCAGGACTCAAAGAGATCCCGGCCATCATCAGAGATCTTGATGAAAGGACCAATGCGTTCTATGCTCTCATTGAGAACATGCAAAGAGAAGACCTCAATGCTATCGAAGAGGCCGAGGGCATCAAAGAGATCATAGACAAGTACGGACTTACCCAGGAAGAGACCGCAAAGGTAGTCGGCAAATCAAGGCCCTATGTTACCAATGCATTGAGACTCTTAAAGCTTCCTGAGGAAGTTAAAGAATTGGTAAATAATGGCAGTTTATCCCAAGGCCATGCAAGAGCTGTAGCAGGCCTTGAAGGAGAAGGTCTTCAGATAGAGGCGGCGCTCAAGGCCGCAAAGGAGGGCTGGTCCGTAAGGCAGATCGAAAGCTATACATCCTTAAAACCAAAGAAAAAGGCTGCAAAGAAAAAGGCAAAGACTAAAAAGGATGCTGATACCATAGCTCTTGAAGAAAAGCTTAGCGAAGGGCTTGGAACAAAGGTATCAGTCGAAGGTACTTCTAAGAGAGGAAAGATCATAGTTGAATACTTCTCTGCAGAAGAACTTGACAGACTGGTAGATTTAATGAAAACTTATTAACGATTTTTCTTTATGTATACATTAGCAAGAGCGTCACAACGGTTGTTGTATTCGGATATCTTTGCAAATTCTGCAAAGGAGAATGCATCACCGTTGTTCTTTTTGAACTGTTCGTAATTTTTTTCCGTAGGTATTTTGAGGTGCCCCTTTATAAGGTAAAACTCGAAACTGTGTTTCCTTATGAGCGTCAGTATATCTTTCCAAAGATCCTGATTCTCAACGGGGTCTTTTTTTGAATTTCTCCAATCGTTCTTTTCCCAGGAGACATACCACTCCTTTTTAAAACAGTTCACAAGGTACGAACTGTCAGAAAAGATCCTAAGATGCAGGCCATCTTCCTTAAGCGCAGAAAGGGCTTTAAGGAGCGCCATGAGTTCCATGCGGTTGTTCGTAGTATTGTCTTCTCCTCCGCAGAGCTCTTTTTCTACTCCTGCAAATTCAAGTACGCAGCCCCATCCGCCAATATTCTCTTCGTTTTGGTTTCCGGAGCAAGCCCCGTCGGTATAGATATTTACAAGCTTTTTCAATGTATCCCCCTTCACGAAAAAGGAAAATGCTGTACAATAATACTTAATGATTTTAACATATTTTCTTCACAATGAAGAGTGATAATACAGGTGTTTTGATGAGATTAGCAATAGGCTGCATAGCAAGCGGAAGCAGCGGCAACAGTTACATGATCAGGTCTGAATCGACAGCCATACTTGTCGATGCAGGCATATCCGGAAAAAGGATAATGGAAGGTCTTAAGTATTTCGGCCTTGATGGTATGCCTGAAGGAGTGCTCATAACACATGAGCATTCGGATCACATAAACGGACTTCCGGTCCTTTTGAAAAAAGGCATAAAGATATATGCCAATGAAGGAACTGCCGAGGCTATCAGCGGAAACCTGGCTATCTCAGATCTTAAGAAGATAACCACAGGGGAAAGATTCAATATAGGGGATATAGAGGTAAGCAGCTTTTCCGTATCTCATGATGCGGCAGAACCTGTAGGTTTCTCCTTTGAAAGAGACGGAGCCTGCATCTCCATAATAACGGACACGGGATATGTGACCGACGATTGCTATAAGTACATGAAAAAGGCCGACATCCTGGTCCTTGAAAGCAATCATGATGAGAGCATGCTCCGTATAGGACGTTATCCTTGGTTCCTGAAACAGAGGATACTGGGAAACAAAGGCCATCTCTCAAATGAAGCTGCAGCCCAGGCAGTGGCAAAGGTACTTTTGGAGGACTCTCTCGGGGGCCGTCCAAAGTACAGAAAACTCCTTCTTGCCCATTTGAGCAAAGAAAACAACTTCCCTCAGATGGCTTTGGCCACTATGAGCAACGTGCTTGAAAGTAAGGGGTTTTCCTGTGAAAGAGATATTTCGGTAGAAACTCTGAACAGGACAAGTCCCAGTGAACTATATATACTTTAGAAAAGAGGAAGAAAAACAATGAGTACAGGAAAGAAAATTATTGCGGTGATACTCATCGCCGTAATGGCTTTCGGATTCGGCGTAGCCGGAGGCCTGTGTGCTGAGTCCATAAGGAACGTCATAAACAAGGACTCGGGAAATACTGAAGAGGCAGACAAGGCAAACGCAGATGCTGCAGCCCAGATCGGGAACGGATCGGGGATCACTGCAGATCAGGCCGGGAACCTCGTCATAAACGTCAGCGAAGACTATACGCTGGCAGAGGCTATTGCAGAAAAAGTCATGCCAAGCGTTGTCAGCGTCACATGCACCTATGAAGTGACTTACAGCTATATGTGGGGATGGAGCGGCAGCAGAGATTATACTCAGGATGCAACGGCAGTAGGAACGGGCTTCATAGTCGATCCAAACGGATATATAGTAACAAATTCCCATGTAGTTCATGACGGAAACTATAAGGTCATCAATGTCAGCTTGTACAACGGTGAGACCATTGAAGGACAGCTCCTTTGGAATGATTCCACTCTTGACCTTGCTGTCATAAAGATAGATAAAAAGGACCTTGTGGCTGCAGAGCTCGGAGATTCCGATAAAGTAAAGATCGGAGCCTATGCAGCAGCAATAGGAAATCCTCTGGGACTCACATTTGAAAGGTCTATATCTCAGGGCATCATCAGCGGCCTTGACAGGACCATTACAGTGGCAAGCGAGTCATCCCTTTCCGGAACTACCATGGAAGGTCTCTTCCAGACTGATGCAGCGATCAACTCCGGAAACTCCGGCGGACCTCTTCTTAACTCTAAGGGCCAGGTCATAGGCATTGCATCTGCAAAGGCTTCTGACGGCGAGAGCATGGGATTTGCTATCCCTGTAAATATCATAAAGCCCATAGTGCAGCAGATCATAGAAAACGGATATTACGAAAGAGTATATCTTGGCATAACAGCTATTGGTATAGAGCAGCAGACATCCGTAAGCAAGGAAGCTCTTGAAGAGTATTACGGATCCTCTACAGGCATATATATTGCCAGTGTATCTAAAGGCGGCGGAGCCGAAAAAGCAGGACTTCAGGAAAAGGACGTCATCCTTACTGTAAACGGAATAAAGGTCGGGACCATGAACAAGATGTACTCCATACTTGTTGCCTTCGATCCGGGCGAATCAGTACATGTGACTTACCTTAGGAACGGTCAGGTAAAAGAAGCAGATGTAGTCTTAAGGACCTCAGCAGAACTTGAAGCTTTAGCAGAATAAAGACAATAAAAACGGGCAGTATCCAGATCTTGGAACTGTCCGTTTTGAATATCAAGGGTCCTTTATCAGCTGTTGAGCTTTTTTACTGCATCAAGGTATTTCCCCAGCATGCCTAAATTTACGAAATAGTATGAATAGGTCCCTTTCTTTTCGGCAGTGACGATGCCTGATATGAGGAGCTTTTTCATATGCTGGGATACGGTGGCCTGGGAGTAGTCGAAATTAGCAACAAGGTCCTTGTTGCATACGGATTCTCTGTTCATATTCTTTTTGTAGATGAATCTGAATATCTCGACTCTGGCAGGATGCGCAAGAGCATCGGATGCTGATGCGATGAGGCTTACTTCTTCTTTTTCTAATGTATCTGTTTCTTTTCTGATTCTCATGGCGATGATTATATCACAAAGCCTGCGAATAACACAGGGAAACTTTTCCCGAATCACGCAAACATCATATATTTGTTCTATTGTATTCATAAGTTTTGTGCTAAAATAAAATGTCAATTTGTAGATTGGCAGGGTTTTGACGTGAAATAAATGCCCTGAAGAGAATAAAGACATATGAACACTAAACTCAGACTTGAAATTGCAAGAGCATATATGGGCATAGACATCGTAGCGATGCTGGTGCTCAGCATTGTAGTGCTCTGGTTCAACCTGCTTGCGGGTATCATATGCATACTGCTAGTGGCAGGACTTTGGGCTTACCACAGATACATAACAGAAAAGAACGTATTAAGGCAGCTGACCGAATACAAGGAAAAGATACTTAGCGACAGAGAGGATCTGATGGATTCCTTCTCAAAGGGCGCGCCGCTGCTCCTTTGCGTTTTGGACAGAGGCTGCCATGTGCAGTGGGCAAACACTGCTTTTGAAGAAGTCTTTGAAGGAACGGGATCCTTATCAGAATACATACCGAAAGAAGACCTTCTCACCTTCTTCCAGGAAGGCAGAGAGAAGCTGAACTTCAAGATCAAAGGAAGATCCTACGAGATCAATTCCGAAGTCATATCGGAGACCGAGATGGACTACAGGATGCTCTTCTTTAAGGATGTGACCTATGAAAAAGACCTTGAGCTCAAATTCAGTAACTCGCTCATTTGCGTCGCATATATAAATGTCGACAACCTAGACGAGATAACCCAGGCAACGGCAGTTGAAAACAGATCGAAGCTTGCCGCAGATATCGATGAGGTCATATACGGCTGGGCAAAGGAACTTGAGGCACCGGTCTTTCATATGAGCAATTCAAGATATGCAGTCATATTCAAAAACAGCAGCCTTCCTGTCATAAAAGCAAACAACTTCTCCATACTCGGAAAGATCAGGAACATAGAGACAGAAGCAGATTTTCCGGCATCATTATCAATAGGAGTCGGAGTAGGCGACGCGACCCTTTCCGTTCTGCAGCAGTCAGCAACAGAAGCTTTGGAGCTTGCTTTAGGAAGAGGCGGAGACCAGGCTGTAGTAAGAGACGAAAAGGGCGATACGGAATACTTCGGCGGCACCCTTCCTACAGTTGAGAAGAGGAACAAGGGAAGGAGCAGGGTCATGGCTCACGCTCTAATGAACCTTGTAAGGGATGCAGACAAGGTCCTCATCTTAGGACACTCAAGACCTGATATGGACAGCATCGGCTCATCCATAGGCATTTACGCCATGGTAAACAACATGGGAAAGGACTGCTCCATTGTCCTTGAAGATCCTGGCGAAGGAATAGACAGCATATACAAGCAGGCCTTAAAGCAGCAAAACGACGACGGAAGTCCTGCATATCACTTTATGACCCATGCAGAAGCCATAGGTGCCCTCACACCAAAGACCCTCGTGGTCATGGCAGATCATCACAGGCCTGTGCTTTCCGAGATGCCCGAGCTGTGCTCTGTTGCAAGGAACATTGCCGTTATAGACCACCACAGAAGGGCAGAGGACGCCGTAGACAATACAGTGCTGAGCTTTATGGAAAGCTATGCTTCATCTGCCAGCGAGCTTGTCACAGAGATGCTTCAGTATTCAGGAGAAGTCGGCGATATAAACAAATTCGAAGCAGATGCTCTTCTTGCAGGCATCGCTCTTGACACAAAGAACTTCACTACGAATACAGGTGTCAGGACCTTTGAGGCAGCATCCTGGCTAAAGAGGAACGGTGCAGACACAGTCATAGTCAAAGACTTCTTCAAGATAGATCTTGGTTTTTATCAAAAGAAGATAAATGTCATAGCAAATGCAGAGATACTTTCAAACGGCGTTGCAGTGGCATATACAAAGGATATAGATCCGGCCATGCAGCTCATAGTATCTCAGGCTGCGGACGAGCTCCTCATGATGAAGGGCGTAGATGCTGCCGTGGCAGCAGGAAGAAACAACGATACTACCATGGTATCGGCCAGGTCCAACGGGAGATACAATATGCAGACCCTTATGGAAAAACTGGGCGGAGGAGGACACAGAGAAGCCGCTGCAGTGCAGCTCGATGTAAGTCCCGAAGAAGCCATAAGCCAGGTAGTACAGGCCATGAGATTAGAAGGATTACTATAGTTACAGGAGGCGATTATGCAGGTAATATTACTTGAAGATGTAAAAGGAATAGGAAAAAAGGGAACAGTTGCCAATGTCTCTGACGGACATGCAAGGAACTATCTCTTCCCCCGCAAGCTTGCCATGCAGGCAACAGATTCCAACCTTAAGGTCCTTGAAAAGAAGAATGCAGCCATTGCTGCAGAAAAGGCTGAGGAAAAGGAAGCTGCTCTTGAACTCAAGAAAAAGATCGAGAGCTCCGGTCCTGTAGTCATAAAAGGAAAAGCAGGAGACGGCGGAAAACTCTTCGGTGCCATAACCACAAAGGATGTTGCCGAAAGCTTTGAAGCAGCCTACGGCATCGCCATAGACAAAAAGAAGATCGTATTGAAAGAAAATATAAAGCAGGCAGGAAACTATAAGGCAGAGCTCAAGCTCTATGCCGAGGTTTCAGCCATGCTCAAATTGAGAGTAGAGGTCTGATATGCCCCAGCCTGAAAGAATACCTCCACACAGCGATGATGCAGAAAGAAGCGTCCTCGGGTCTATTTTGATCGACAACGAGGTCTTCTTTAAGGTGTCCGAATTTTTAGGACCTGACGATTTCTACAGCAAAGCCAACAGGGAAGTTTACAACACCATGCTGGACCTTTACAGGCAGGATACTCCCATAGACATGCTTACGGTCACAGAGGCTCTGTCAAAGAGAAAGAGCCTTGAAGCAGTGGGCGGCCGCAGCTATATAGCAGAACTTGCTTCAGAGGTCCCTACTACTGCAAACGCAGTGCAGTATGCAAGGATAATACAGGAAAAGTCCATAAACAGGCAGCTCATAAGCGCCGGTTCTAAAATAGTCGAAAACAGTTTCAATGAGACTTTCGATAATGAGAAGGTCTTAGATGAAGCAGAAAGGCTCATCTTTGAAATTGCAAAGACAAAACAGACAAAGGATTACAGCAAGATACAGACTATACTCGATAAGAATATCGAGCAGATAGAGACAGCTCAAAAGAACGGAGGAGTCCTCCCCGGACTTTCTACAGGATTCAAGGATCTTGATGATATGACAGGAGGCCTTCAAAAATCAGACTTCATCATACTTGCAGCAAGACCTTCCATGGGAAAGACAGCCTTTGCTCTAAACATAGCGGAGAATGCTGCTCTAAAAGGACACAAAAAGGTTGCCTTCTTCTCCGTCGAAATGTCAGAGGAGTCCCTTGGATACAGGATGCTCTCTACTCAGAGCAGAGTGGAACTGAGCAAGCTCAAAAGAGGAGATCTGTCTCCTGAAGACTGGGAGAGTGTCAACGATGCTGTCGCAAGGTTTGGAGATGCGCAGCTCCTGGTAGACGAGACTCCCGGTATCAGCGTCATGGAAGTCAGGAACAAATGCCGCAGGATGAATGCGGACGGGCCCCTTGACCTCATAGTCATAGACTACCTTCAGATAATGAGCTCGGGCATGAGGACGGACAACAGGGTCAACGAAGTTTCCATGATGACAAGGCAGCTCAAGCAGCTTGCAAGAGAAGTGGAATGTCCTGTCATAGTACTGTCCCAGCTGTCAAGAGGCACAGTACAAAGAGACGGAGATAAGAGACCTATGCTTTCCGACTTAAGAGATTCGGGATCCATAGAGCAGGATGCAGACCTTGTCATGTTCCTTCACAGAGAGGACTATTACAAAAAACCTGAAGCAGAGCCTACAAACATCTGCGAGGTCATCATAGCAAAGCAGCGCCAGGGAGAAACGGGAACAGTCAAACTCACCTGGATGCCGAGATTCCAGAAATTCGCCGATATGGTCAAAGAGAGCCGTATAGAGGAGATCCAAGGCTGATGGGATTCAAAAAACAGCAGATCGAAAATTACCTTCTATATGAAACGCCGGTGGAGAACCTTTTCATATCCGAGTATGCAAAAAGCGCGCCCGGAGACTATGTAAAGGTCTACCTGCTTGCTTTGATGTACGCTCAGCTCGGAAAGGACGTAAGCGAAGAAAAACTCGCATCAGAACTTTCCCTCGAAAAAAGACAGGTTGAAGACGCCCTTGACTATTGGCAGGAGTGCGGCCTTGTGGAACTAAGGCAAAGTTTAGATGGAAGCGGCAAAAAAGAGGTCGAATTCGTCAATATAAAGGAGAAACTTTTCGGAAGCGGAACCAAGGTAAATACAGCTTCGCAAAACGCAAACAGGCTCAACGACAAGGAGGTCTCAGACCTTTTCAAAGATATAGAAAAAGAAACAGGAAGGCTCCTTGAAGCAAAGGAACCGGAAGCAGTTGCAGTTTGGCTCAGAGAATTCGGTATGGCTCCTTCTGTCATACTCCTTGGATACAGATATTGCGTCAAGAGGAACAGGAGCACCAGGTACCGCTATGTGGAAAAGATACTCATGGACTGGAATGAAAGAGGCCTTGATACTTTGGAAAAGGTAGAGGACTTTTTATCTGAGACCGACCGCAAATATGACTTTTACAAAAAGGTATTCAAAGCCCTTGGCTTTAGAAGGAACCCGACCCAGGCCGAGATGGATGTGATGGACAGCTGGGAGGATATGGGCTTTGATCTTAGTGATGTGCTCGAGGCATGCAAAAAAACGAGCGGCATATCCAGTCCCAGCATCAACTATATAAACAGCATCCTCGTTTCAAAGAAAACCGAAAAGGATTCTGAGGATGAAGAAGAAAATGCAAAACTCCTTAAAGCTGTCGAAGAACGCTACGAAGCTTTAAGAAACGAAAATGCTGCAAAGGCAGCAAGGATACGTGAAAGGATATATACTGACATACCAAGGCTCAGAGACATCTCAGACGAACTCATGTCCCTTGGCATTCAGATATCAAGGGGCATACTTAAGGGCGCTGCCGGTATGGCAGGACTGCAGGAGACGAGGGAAAAGCAAAAAGCTTTAACGGAAGAGAGAAAGAGCCTGCTTTCGGAGAACGGGTACAAGGAAAATGCCCTCGATCCCGTTTACACCTGCAAAAAGTGCAGCGATACAGGGATATTGGAAGACGGAAAGAGATGCAGCTGTTTTTATGACAGATTGCAGGAAGTAAAGAATGGACAAAGAAAGTAAAGGCTTAAAGCCTGAAGAAAAAAAGAATAACAGCCTTCAGAACCTGAGGCAGATGTGGGCAAAGAGCGACATCGAAAGATCGGCTGAAAAAAGCAGGAAAAAGCTGGACAGGATCATCGATGAAGAGCACTTTGAAGAAGACTTAAAACACAGAGCAAGAGTCAGGGAAAGGGAAAGAGAAGAGGTCAGGAGCCGCCGCAAAAAACGCAGCAGTTCAGTTTCTTCGCGCAGAGACAAAGAAGGTGAAGCAGCCGTTTATGAAGCAAAGGCATCCCTTGGGAAAAAGCGCGTCATAAGGAAGAGACGTGAAGGCATCATCCACAGGACAGGCAGGCTCGTAAAGAGTCTTTCTGAAGCAAACAAGAGCTTTAAGACAAGATCATATATGACCGATGAGCAGGAGAGGTCTGTCTACAAAAAGATATTCATGGACGCCTGGGGACCTTTGTTCATGATCATAGGAAACGTCTTTGAGACTTTTTGGGATTTCCTCTGCAAGCTCGGAAGAGATACTGTAGATATAATCATATTCTTTGTCAATGTCATAAGGCTCCTTGCATATTACGGATCCATAGTCTTTGACTGGATAAGCGACAAGATATGGGACCTTGTCTTCATAATGGATCAGCACAAGAGAAAGCTCTTCATGACCTTCTCTTCAGTCGTCAGCGCCATGGCTGTCGTTTTGATCATCATAAGCTCCGTATCAGCTTACGAATACAGCTATTACGGAAAAAAGCTGGGAACTGCAAAGAACAAACAGGAAGTCTACAGGACCATAGAGGTCCTCGGAGACAAGCTCTCTGAGGTCACGGGAGCAAATATCAATCTTGATGTCAAAAGAGACATAGAATTCAACAGGATATTCGGATTCAGGCTGACAGTGGACAGTCCTGACCAGATACTCAACACCCTGACATATATGAAGGATCTTCAGGCCACAGGATATGCCATAAAGATCAACGGAGAAACTACAGTCATCATGGAAAGCGAAGATGTAGCCAAAAACATCATCGCAGCCTTTAGAGAAGACTACGCAGGCGACAGGGAAGGTGTTGAGTATTCTCAGATAAACTTCCTTGAGACAGTAACGATAGACGAAGTTCCTGTGCTCCTCGGAGACATATGGAACGGGGAGGACGCTCTTAGGTTCCTTGAAACAGGAAGCGTAAAACCCTTAGAAGAAGGCCAGGAAGCTAAGGCTCTCATACACATCCATTCTGTAGAGACAGCGACCTACAGCGAGAGCGTTCCCTTTGAAAACGAGTACATTGAAAACTCTTCTCTTTATACGGACGAGCTGTCATTGGTATCCGCCGGTATCCCCGGAGAGGAACTGGTCGTAGCTGAGATCGTAAGAGAGAACGGAGTAGAACTTGAAAGGACCATAATATCCTCTACGAGGACAGCCAATCCTATCAACGCAGTATACTACCAAGGGACCAAACCTATTCCTCAGAGCAGAGGTACAGGTTACTTCATATTCCCATTGGATTCGACTACAAAGTACTTCAAGTCAGCATACTTCGGAGAATACTACGGCGTAGCCGGCGTTGCCGAAAGGCACGGCGGAAACGACTATGCATGCGATATAGGTTCTCATGTATACGCATCGGACGGCGGCGTTGTTGAATTCGCCGGATATCAGGGTGGCTACGGCTACATGGTACAGATAGACCACGGCGGACTCTACGAAACTATTTACGGACACTGCGACGAACTTTTCGTCCATGCAGGAGACCAGGTCTATCAGGGCCAGCACATAGCAAACAGCGGAAATACAGGTATATCCACAGGTCCTCACCTTCACTTCGAGGTAAGGTACAAGGGTTATCCTATAGATCCGGATTCGGTGCTCTATTAATTCGTTTATAAAATATTCATATATACATTTCAGGAGGAAAACAAAAATGGAAAGATGTATAGGAACAGTTTCCAGAGGCGTTAGAGCGCCGATCATCAAGACGGGTGACGACATCGTCAGCATCGTATCTGAGAGCATCCTCAAGGCTTCAAGAGAAGAAGGCATTGAGATCAAGGACAGAGATGTTATCGCTGTCACCGAGTCCGTAGTAGCAAGAGCTCAGGGCAATTATGCTACCACGGCTCAGATAGCTGCAGACGTAAAGGCAAAGATCCCCGGCGGTGAATTCGGAATAGTATTCCCCATCCTTTCAAGGAACAGATTCGCTATCGTATTAAGAGGTATGGCTCTTGGAGCAAAAAAGATCTATCTCATGCTCAGCTATCCTTCAGACGAAGTCGGTAACCATCTCATCTCAGAAGAAAAGATGGACGAGGCAGGAGTAAACCCCTACATCGACATCCTTTCAGAGGCAAAGTGGAGAGAGCTCTTCGGATACGAAAAGCACAGATTCACAGGAGTTGACTACATCGAATATTACAAAGAACTCATAAAGGCTGCAGGAGCAGAAGTTGAAGTCATCTTTGCAAACGATGTAAGGACTATACTTAACTACACAAAGAACGTCATTACCTGCGATATCCACACAAGAGAAAGATCAAAGAGGCTCTTAAGAGCTGCAGGCGCACAGATAGTTTTCGGTATGGACGACATACTCACATCCTCTGTTGACGGTTCAGGATACAACGAAAAGTACGGACTCCTCGGAACGAACAAAGCAACAGAAGACAGCGTAAAGCTCTTCCCAAGAGACGGACAGCCCGTTGTCGAAGGAATAGCAAAGAAGATCTATGAAGCAAGCGGCAAGAAGGTCGAGGTCATGGTCTACGGAGACGGCGCTTTCAAGGATCCTGTGGGAAAGATCTGGGAACTTGCAGACCCTGTAGTATCCCCCTTCCACACCAAGGGACTCATAGGACAGCCAAACGAGCTCAAGCTCAAGTATCTTGCAGATAACGATTTTGCAGACCTCAAGGGCGATGCTCTTAAGGAAGCTATCGAAAAGGCAATAAAAGAAAAGGATTCCGATCTTGTAGGACAGATGGCGTCTGAAGGTACCACCCCAAGGCAGCTTACAGACCTTCTCGGAAGTCTTTGCGACCTGACATCAGGTTCCGGAGACAAGGGTACTCCTATCATCTGGATATCCGGATACTTTGACAACTACACAGTCCAGTAGGACAGCAAAGGGAAATGGAAAGAGATATACTTACAGAGAGCATACTTTCTGACAAGACTACGGAGGAGCAAAAGGCTCGCCGTGAGAAAACAAGAGAGCGGCTCGAAAAGAAAAGAGAAAACGAAAGAAAGGCAGCCGAGGCAGCAGCAAGAAGGAGCAAGGCTTTAAAAAAGTATGTGTTCATATTCTTTGTGGTCCTGGTAGTCATGGTCGTTTTATTTGGGAAGATGCTTTTGCAGATAAAAGAGCTGAATGAATCTAAACTCAAGGCTCAGGAAAACCTTGAGGCCCTGCAGCAAAGGATAGAGGAACTGGAAGCGACCCTTGAGAACGTATCCAGTCCAGAATATATCGAAAGCCAGGCAAGATCCCAGCTCCACATGATATATCCCGACGAAGTTTTGTACATAGTGGAAGATGAGCAGTAGCGGATTCAAAACAAAAAAATCACTGGGACAGAATTTCCTTAAGGATATGTCGGTCATAGAGAGCATAGCGGACGCAACAGGCTGCGGACCTAAAGACACCGTTGTGGAGATAGGTCCCGGCCTGGGCGTCCTGACTGACGCCCTGTCTGAAAGGGCAGGAAAAGTCATAGCAGTAGAGCTTGACGACAGGCTCATCCCCATCCTTAGGACCAAATTCGCATTAAGGAGCAATGTTGAGATAGTCCATTCGGATATACTAAAGTATGACTGGACAGAAGTTTCCTCCCAAGGATCCCTTCGCATTGCAGGAAACCTTCCCTATTACATAACGACGCCTATACTTCTTGGCATACTTGAAAAGAAGGTGCCTGCAAAGAACATAACTGTCATGGTACAAAAGGAAGTTGCTGACAGGATAGTTGCAAGTCCCGGAGGAAAAGACTACGGCGTCCTCTCCATATCCCTTCAGTATTACGGGAATGTGAGAAAGGTATTGGACGTTCCTGCAGCCTGCTTTGATCCAAGGCCTAAAGTGGATTCGGCAGTGATAGTATTGGAACTAAAGGACGAAAGAGCCCTTGAAGGGGATGACGAAAGGAAATTTTTCAGGCTTGTAAAACAGGCCTTTTCTCAAAGGAGGAAGACCCTCCTCAATTCACTCACAGGTTTTGACGGAATGAGTAAACAAGAAGTCGAAGCAAAGCTGAGCAAAGCAGGGATAGATCCCGGCAGGAGAGCGGAGACTCTCACCGGAGAAGAATATATACATTTAAGCAAGGAGATCTAAGAGATGCTCGATATCAAATTCGTAAGACAAAACCCGGAGCTGGTAAAAGAAAATATCAAAAAGAAGTTTCAGGATGAAAAGCTTCCTTTGGTAGATGAAGTCATAGAGCTTGACGAAAAGCTTCGCGCAGCAAAGACCCGCGGAGATGAACTCAGAAAGATCAGAAACGATGTTTCAAGAGAGATCGGCGGCTATATGAAGGCCAAGGAATTCGAAAAGGCCGAAGAAGCAAAGAAAAGAGTTGCAGAGATAGCAGACGAGCTCGAGGCTCTTGAAAAGCAGGAAGAAGAAAGCCAGGAAGAACTGACCAAGAGGATGATGGTCATACCGAACATCATCGACCCGTCTGTTCCTATCGGACCTGACGACACACATAATGTGGAGATCGAGAAGTTCGGTGAGCCCATTGTACCGCCCTTCGAAGTTCCTTATCATACGGATATCATGGAGAGCATGGACGGTATCGATATCGATGCAGCAAGAAGGACATCCGGAAACGGTTTTTATTACCTCAAAGGCGATATAGCAAGGCTCCACAGCTCCATCCTTTCCTATGCAAGAGACTTCATGATAGGAAAAGGCTTCACCTATTTCATTCCTCCTTTCATGATCCACGGCGATGTAGTAAAGGGCGTAATGAGCTTTACTGAAATGGAGAACATGATGTACAAGATCGAGGGAGAAGACCTCTACCTCATAGGCACATCAGAGCACTCCATGGTAGGCAGATATATAGGACAGATGCTTGATAAGGAAGAGCTTCCTCAGACCCTCACATCCTATAGCCCCTGCTTTAGAAAAGAAGTCGGAGCGCACGGCATAGAGGAAAGAGGTGTATACCGTATCCACCAGTTCGAAAAACAGGAAATGGTAGTCATCTGCGAACCGGAAGACTCCCCCATGTGGTTCGACAAGCTTTGGCAAAATACAGTAGAGTTCTTCAGGACTCTCGACATCCCTGTAAGGACACTTGAGTGCTGCTCAGGAGACCTTGCAGACCTGAAAGTCAAATCTCTTGACGTAGAAGCATGGAGCCCAAGGCAAAAGAAATACTTTGAGGTAGGTTCCTGCTCCAATCTCGGAGACGCTCAAGCAAGAAGACTTCAGATAAGAGTAAGGGATAAGGAAAAAGGAAACTACTTCCCCCATACACTCAACAATACAGTAGTCGCTCCTCCGAGAATGCTCATAGCATTCCTTGAGAACAACCTCAATGAAGACGGAAGCGTAAGCATCCCCGTAGCTCTTCGTCCATATATGGGCGGACAGGAAAAGCTTGTTCCAAAGAAATAGAAACAGAACATACTGTTGAAAACGCCCAAAGGCCCTTCAGTCCTTGGGTGTTTTTTTAGATTGAAATACACACCTGGGTATTATATAATTAGGCAATTATTCGCAGTATGTAAAAAGGCGATGAAGACATTGCTAGAGGTAATAAGGATGAGTACATACGAAAGTGTCAATTTTTATGATCCTACAATATGGGGACCTATCCTCCTTGTAGGAGTTTTGTTTGCGAGCCTTCTTCTTGCAAATATTATAAAGACGAAGGTGCCCTTCTTTAAGAAGCAGCTCATACCAAATTCAGTTCTTGGCGGTTTGATGATACTCATCATCTCAACCATTTGCTTTTATACAAAGGGTTCCTACCTTTTCAACCTGCCCATGTTCTCACAGGCGGGAAGGGGCAATTCCGTCCTCGAAGTTCTGACCTATCACTGCCTTGGAATTGGCTTTGTTGCCATGACCTTAAGGCCGTCAGGGACAAAGGTCACAAAGAAACGTTCTGGCGAAGTCATAAGCTCGGGAGCCCTTACTGTGTCCGGATACCTGATCCAGGGTTTCTTTGGCATGATCATCACCCTTGTAGCATACAGGATCATAGGAATAGCTCCGGGAAGCGGCATACTCCTTGCCTTTGGTTACGGACAGGGGACAGGACAGGCTCTCAACATAGGAAAGAACTTCGACGCCTACTTTGGAGGCGGCGGGACCTATGCAAATATGGGTCTTTCCCTTGCAGCTCTTGGTTTCCTTGTTGCAAGCATAGCAGGCGTTGCATACTTCAATGTTCTTAGAAAAAAGGGAAAGGTAAAAATTGCTGACGACAGCTTTGAAATAAAGATGTCCGAAGTTATGGGAGAAAACGAAGTCCCAAACAGCGAGAGCGTAGACAAGCTCTCCATTCAGATCTGCTTCATCCTCATAGCCTATTCCATGGCTTACGGCATCATGCACCTTCTCGGCAAGGTAGTAGGCGGCATGATAGGGACAGTATACGGATTCAACTTCCTCTTCGGAGTCCTTTCTGCTGTCATAGTAAAGGCTGTCATAAATCTTCTCAAAAAGTGGGGATGGCTAAAGAAAGATTATCTCAACGTATATCTTCTCAACAGGATCTCAGGCTTTGCCTTTGACCTTATGATAGTAGCAGGTATATGCGCTATCCAGATAGATCTCATCACCAACTATATAGGAGTCATTTTAATACTCGGAATAGTCGGCGCAGTGATGACTTTCCTCTATGTGCGTTTTGTATGCAAAAGGATATTCCCTGAATACAGCTACGAACAGTTCTTCGCATTCTTTGGAATGCTCACAGGAACTGCAAGTACAGGTATGATGCTCTTAAGGGCAGCAGATCCTGAACTTAAGACTCCGGCTTCTGAGAATCTTGTATATCAGAATTTCCCGGCCATAGTCATGGGACTTCCCGTTCTCATTCTTGCAACATCCATAACAAGTAATGCTGCAGATCCTACTACGGCCTTCATAATGACATGCGTATGCGCAATATACTTCCTGCTTCTCAATGTCATAATATTCAGAAGCAAGATATTCAAGAGGAAAGCAAAATAGTGGATACAAACAAAGATGTCCGCAAGGGATATACCTTCAACAGGATAGCAATAGGCTTCATAAGGATAGTTTTCGGATGGGGCATATGCCTTGTGATGAACTTCAGATGCAAGCACTATAGACCAAAGGACAAGACCTTCATGGTCCTTAGCAATCATACCATGAACCTCGATCCTATCTTTGATGTCATACTTTTGAGACGCTTCGTACGTTTCGTTGCATCAGCAAACATCATGAGAGGATTCCCGGGGTGCTTTGTCAAGTGGTTCGCAAACCCAATACCAAGGAAGAAGGGCGCTCCTGCAGATGACGTCATAGTTAATGTAAAAGCATCCCTTGCAGCAGGCATACCTGTTGCCATGTACCCTGAAGGAAATGTTACATGGGACGGAGAGACAGGCTTCATATCAAGGCGCACTGCTGAGCTTGTAAAGGAGAGCGAAGGAAGTCTCATCACCTTGAGAAAAATAGGCGGATGCCTCAAGTTCCCAAGGTGGTCCATGGTCAAAAGAAGAGGCCCCATCTACGGCGAGGTCGTAAATGAATACTCAAGAGAAGACCTAAACAAAATGTCTGTCGACGAGATCCTTGAAGTCATAAGGAAGGATCTTTACGTTGATGCATACAAGGAGCAGGAAACAAGGCACTGGAAATACAGATGCAGCGCTCTTGCAAAGGGACTTGAAGCTTCTCTTTATGTTTGCCCCATATGCGGCAAGGTAGGAGAATTGTCATCTGACAAGGACAGGTTTTTCTGTGAGTGCGGAGCTGCTTGGACCTATGACGATGAAGGCTATCTGCATCCTGAAAAAAGCGAAGCAGAAGGCGGAAGGACTCCTGTCCATACATTCAGTGACGAAGATAAGATCAGCGTCCTCGAATGGTCACGCTGGCAAAAGGCTTACCTAAGAGACAATGCAGAAGGACTTAAGGCCTGCACGGACGAACCCATATGCATAGATGACGGCATAAAAGTCTTTGGAGACAGACTGGAGATACCAAACAGCATAATCCAAAACGGTCCAAAGGAAGAAGGAAAAGAAAGATCTGTTTACTACTGGGCAGACATTCAAAAGCTCTCTCTCTTTAGAGATACAAGGCTCTTCTTTACCTGGAAAGACCAGGTGGTCGAGGTCCATGTGAACCCACATGTAGAGAACATAGGCATCAGATACTATGCCCTTTGGCGCATATGCACAGGAAGGGAATACGTGTAAAGTGAAAAGTCAATTCTTTAAGACACAAAAGGCAAGGCGTTAAAAACCTTGCCTTTTAAAGTGATCACAAGCAAAAGAGTATTAGCTATAGAAGTCTTCGACTGCCTGTTTGACGGCCTTCATAAATACAAAAACAGAAGCAAGGATAGTATGTTAAAAGTATAATTCTTGATATTTTTAGGGCAGTACTTCATAATACTGAATGAAAAAAGACTTTTGAACCTGATACAGGAGAATGCTATGCAGTACAGAAACGATAAATATGGGAAACCTTTGAGCATGCTTGGTTTTGGATGCATGCGTTTTACAAAAAAGGGCGGAAGCATAGATATAGACAAGGCTGAAAAGGAGATAATGAGGGCTTTTGAGCTTGGCGTCAACTACTACGATACAGCTTATGTATATTCGGGCAGTGAAGCTGCCCTTGGCGAAATAGTTGAAAGGAACGGTATAAGGGAAAAGATCAATATAGCTACGAAACTTCCCCAGTATCTCATATCGAGCAGGCAGGCCATAGACAGATTTTTTGATGAGGAGTTAAAAAGGCTTAGGACAAGCTATGTAGATTACTACCTTATGCATCATCTGACTGATGTAGCCATGTGGGAAAAACTTAAAAGCATAGGTATTCTTGACTGGATAAAGGAAAAGAAGGAAACAGGAGCTATAAGGAACATAGGCTTTTCCTATCACGGAAATACGGACAACTTCCTTAAGATCCTGAATGACTACGACTGGGACTTTTGCCAGGTACAGTACAACTATTTAGACGAGCTTTCCCAGGCTGGAAAAGAAGGCGTAAGAGCGGCAGCTGCAAAGGGCATACCTGTCATGATAATGGAGCCTTTAAGAGGGGGCAAGCTTGTAAACCTGCTTCCTGAGGCTGCAGGAAATGCTATGAAGGAAAGCGGAAGAAAGTGGTCTCCTGCGGAGTGGGGCTTTAGGTGGCTTTATGACCAGCCGGAGGTGACGGTAGTCCTTTCCGGAATGAACTCTGCTCAGATGGTCGAGGAAAACTGCCGCATAGCATCGGAAACTGAAGTTGGATCTATGACAGATGAAGACAGGAAAGTGCTCGAGGCGGTAAAGAGAGCTGTCTTTGAAAAGGAAAAGGTAGGATGCACGGGTTGCAGATATTGTATGCCCTGTCCGCAAAATGTTGACATCCCCGGGATCTTCCGCTGCTGGAATACTATGTATGCTGAATCAAAGCACGAAGGCAGGTTCCAGTTTGCACAGACCGTCGGCCTCACAAAGGAACCGGCCTTTGCTTCTCAATGCATCAAATGCGGCAAATGTGAAAAGCACTGCCCGCAAAGCATCAACATAAGGGAAAAGCTTGTAGAGGCAGACAAGGCATTAAGGCCTCTTCCATACAAAATAGGTATAAACGTTGCAAGAGCATTTATGTTCAGAAAAGCAAGATAAAAGGAAAAGTATATGTATTTTAAAGGAGAAAATAATGGATAAGATCATAATCAAATTAAAAGGAAACAAATCATCTGACTAGGCAAAGCATTATAAACACACGCAGGTCATAACAAACATGCATCAGCCCTTCCTCATGGCAAAGAGCATCAGAAAGGGTCAGCATCCTGACAAATGACAAGGTGGATCTTACAAAGTTCCATCCTATCACTTTCGATCCGGTAAACAACAACTACTATGAGATCGGAGAGTTTGCAGGAAAAGCATTTGTCGCAGGTCTTAAACTCAAAAAGTAAGGAAAGATCTCAGTTACAACAAGAAATACTATATTCGGGAGGCAGGAGCCTCCCTTTTTTTGTGCAGAAAAGAAACGGAGCCAAAGGTCATGTATGAGCACAACAAGTTGTGGAAAACAACTTTGATTGCTTTGTAAATGGAGAATGGTGATTGCTTTATGATCGGCATTCTTTTATTGTATGCTATTCTTTAAGTTGATAAAATATAAATAAAGTGTCGCATCTGTTCTATTAGGGTGAGGAGAACAACAAATGAAAAAGATATTTTTAAAACTGTTTTCATTAATTCTGGCATTTATCCTTGCATTTCAGATAATCCCGCAAAAGGTATTTGCAGATATAGGTGAGGAATATTTGACTTGTGAAGCAGAAGAAATAGTTTCAAATCCCTCAAATTCTACGCCTTTGGCGAAATTGGAAGGTGAAGTCATAGACTATCGCAGCAGGGATGGTAAGCACTTCAAGTTATCAGACGGAAGCTTCCTTTCAGTTTCATATGGAAAGACAGTCCATTATGAAGATGACAATGGCACTTGGCAGGATATAGACAATACCCTTGCATTAGATAAGGACGGGCAGTATTACAGTACAAAAGAAAACGGAAAAACTCAGTTCAAACTCGCAAAGGATCTGCTGAAGGGAAACCTTGCAGTAGCAGGCTACGGCGAGTTTTTTGTTTCCATGAGTCTTGCAGGAGATGATCACAACAAAGATGCAAGCTTAAAGATCAAAGAGAACAGAGAAGATAAAATAGAAGAGACTGAAAACTGCTGGACCATAGAAGATCTGATGCCAAAGAATTGCCTGGCAAAAGTCATTTATGAGGAGGCTTATCCAAGTGTAGATATAGAGTATACACTCAATGGATTTGATCTTAAGGAAAAGATAATACTAAAAGAAAAGCAAGAAAAAAAACAGTTTGCTTTCATTCTTGAAACAAAAGGACTTAAAGCTTTAAAAGAAAAGAATGGAAGCATAACACTTTCAAATGATGATGGAGATGCCGTTTACAGCATTCCTGCTCCGTTTATGGAGGATGCGGTAGGGCAGGTATCATATGATGCCTTTTATGAGATAGAAGAAAGAGAAGAAGGAATCAAACTTTCAGTTACCTGTGACCTTGAATGGCTTGATTCCGATGATAGGGTATACCCGATCATAATAGACCCAAGCCTTGAACTTAAAGCAGACAATAACGATATCCCAGGACAAAATGCAGATATATACACTACGTACACACTGACAGAAAGCCCTGACAGGGCTATAGCTTCATGGGGAGGACTGCCTCAACATCTGTTTGTAGGGTATGATCCTTTATCGGGACATACAAGAGGATATGTATATTTTAATAACCTGCCATCGGTACCAAGCGGAGCGGAGGTCATAGGAGCATATTACGGAATTCATCTGTTCGACCCAAATGTAGATAATGGGTGGCATGGATACTATGGAAACAGAAACAGACTTCCGCTAGAAGTAAAAGAAGTAACGTCAGGAAAGCCAGCAGGATACAATAGCTACTATGACTGGTTCATGGATCTAAAGTGGAACGATCAAGGGAGCATGACCTATGGCCGTGTTCTTGACTATACTGTAGCGGATGCATCACTTGAAGGAGATTGGATAGATTGGGATATTACGGGAGCAGTAAAGAAATGGTATAAAGAAGGCACACAGAACAGGACACTGTGTATTGTTCCGGCAGATGAATCGTCCCATTCTGACTCAAGTTATGCATGGATCAGGAGCCTTTCATATGGAGATACATATCCGCCGACCCTAATAGTTTTTTACAGAAATACTGAAGGGATAGAATCCTACTATACATACACTTGCGTTTCGGCAGGTCATGCGGGGACAGCATACATCCAAGACAATACAGGACAGCTTAAGGTCGTAAACAATATAATATCCTATGCATCTACTGTTAACCCTGTATCAATATCCCTTATCTACAATTCGGATCATTTCAAGACCGGTAGCGGTTCCTATCTTCCTTATGGACCATCCATGGACTTTGGATCAGGGTGGACACTTGACATCATAGAGAAACTCGAGCAGGTAACGATTGGCAGCACAGTGTACCTTAAATACACAGACGGAGACGGTACACAGCATTTCTTTGCAAAGAAAACAGGGGATAATACCTACTATTACGATGAAGACGGCCTTGGTCTTAAGATAAAGGAAGTATCAGGTTATTTTGAGATGTCCGATGATAAAGGAAGCAAGAGAGTATTTACAGGAGGGTACCTAAGGCAGATCATAGATCCAAACGGTAATGAGATAAGTACCGTGTATACAAACGGAAGAAGTCGGAGGCCAAGCGGTCTTAGGAAGACAAAT
>JAZQCD010000024.1:0-21369 GCA_045546135.1 Anaerovoracaceae bacterium | reverse complement strand
AGCTCTCGCTGCGCAGCCGTTTGCCCATTCCCGCCGCCAGAATGATCGCTTTCACACCTTTCTCCATGTCCTCCGCTCCTTTTCCGTTTTTCACGCCGGGATCATATCACTGCCGTTGCTGTCCGGCAAGAGTGGAAGAGCGCGGGAAAACCGAATTTTTTTATTGACATTTCCCGCACATGTGTGTATTATATATTTCAGTTGTTTGAGCACGTATGGCGGAATTGGCAGACGCGCACGGTCCAGGTCCGTGTGAGCTACGCTCATGCAGGTCCGACTCCTGTTACCTGCACCAAATAAAGATGCTCACCGTTAGGTGAGCGTTTTTATTTGTGCATATGATAGACAGGAGGCGAACCTGTGAAGGCGTGAGCGTTTTATTTCTTTTCTTTTGCAAAATAATCAGCTACAGTTTCTGCAACTCTTTGGTTCATACCTTCAGTCTCAGCTATCTCATATACGGTAGCTTTTCTGATATTATCTATGCTTCCGAACTTTGCAAGAAGAGCAGTTTTTCTCTTTTCTCCAACGCCTTCGATGTTATCAAGGACCGACTTTGAAAGGGACTTGTTCCTAAGACTTCTGTGATACTCGATAGCAAATCTGTGGACTTCTTCCTGTATAGCTCCGCAGTATGCGAATAATTCGGAGTGACCCCTAAGTGGTGTCTCTACATCCTGCCAAAGAAGAGCTCTTGTCCTGTGCTTATCGTCTTTGACCATTCCGGCTACAGGTATGTCAAGTTTAAGTGCAGCGAGTACATCCTGAGCAGCATGTACCTGCCCAAGGCCTCCGTCCATAAAGATCGCATCAGGGAGCTTTGCAAAGCCCGGATCTCCCTCCTTTGCTCTTGTGAAACGCCTGAATAGGACTTCCATAAGGGAACCTGTATCATCTTGCCCTTCTATGGTCTTTATCTTGAATCTTCTGTAATCTCTCCTTACAGGCTTGCCGTCTTCAAAGACTACCATTCCACCTACGCTGTCCATACCGTTCATGTTGGAAATATCGTAGCTTTCCACTCTGTGTATGCATCTTCCGAGATCTTCTCCAAAGACCGAGATCAGACTCCTTGTCACAGCCTCTGTCTTTTCCATTTCCCTTTGAGCTATAGCGTCGATATCAGAAAGCATCATGAATGCATCTTTCTTGACGACTTCCATAAGAGCCCTCTTTTCGCCTCTTTCCGGGACAAAGATCCTTACTTTGCTTCCCCTTTGATCTGAAAGCCATTCTTCGAGAAGTTCCTTATCCTCAGCATCCTCTGAAAGCAGTATTTCTTTGGGTATCATGACGTTTGAGAAATAGTACTGCTTAATGAATTCCGATATGAGATGAGCCTTGCCCTCATCCTTTTCGTCACCCATGAAGAAGCTTTCTCTTCCGGAAAGTCTTCCGTCTCTTACGGTGAACAAAAGAATATGATCTCCTGAAAGTCCGCTTACAGGCATGAGTATGTCGAGGTTTTCAGGTTTGCTGAGTACTACTCTTTGTTTTTCAGATATAGTATCTATGGCAGCGATCTGGTCCCTGATCTCTGCAGCATCCTCAAACCTGAGTTCATCTGATGCTTTGTTCATCTTTTCTTCCAGTTTGGACCTAAGATCCCTGTTCTTTCCTGACAGAAACTCAAGGACATCGTCTATGATCTTCATATACTCGTCCCTTGAAACGTTCCCCGTACAAAGACCTCTGCATTGATGAATGTGATAATTAAGACAGGGTTTGAAATCCTTATCGAATTTCTGCGCACTGCAGCGCTTTAGGCTGTATACGGAATTGAGCAGGTCTATTATCTCGTTCGTAGCCCAGTTGCTTGCGTAGGGACCGAAGTATTTGCTGCTGTCATTGACTACTTTTCTGCACTTGAGTATCCTTGGGAATTCTTCGCCCATAGTCACCTTTATATACGGATAAGTCTTGTCATCCCTTAAAAGTATGTTGTACTTGGGCTGATATTTCTTTATCAGATTGCACTCAAGTATGAGCGCTTCCATTTCAGATCCAGTATTTATATGCTCGAACTCAACTATGTGTTTAACGAGTTCTCTTGTTTTAGGCGTCTGATTTTCGGGCGACTGAAAATATTGACGCACACGCTTTCTCAGCGATATGGCCTTTCCAACATATATGACCTGCCCGAACTCATCCTTGTGGATATATACGCCGGGGCTGTCAGGCAGTTTTTTCAGTTCTTCCTTTATATCAAACACTTGCTTCTGTTCCTACATATGGTCCCTAAGACCCTATTTGTCATCCTTTTCGTAAATATATTCTATGACCGGTTTTTCTTTTTCAGCCTTGAGCCTGGCCATTTCTTCGTCGTAGCGGTCTCCCCATTCAGCTCTTCTTTTTGCTTCAAGGGCTGCTTTTTTTCTTGCACGCTCAGCTTTTCTTCTCTTTGCTTTTTTCTTGTTGTAAGTCCTTATTGCAAAGAGGATAAGAAGCAATATAACAATGACAAGAATAATGAGTCCTGCAGTCCTGAATATCTTGTGCGCTACTGCATCTTCTATTCCGAAAATGGATAATATACCGCCCTCTGCAACAGCTTTTGCAGTAACTATATCATATTCTCCAAAAAGCTTGCCATCCTCGTAGACACTCAGTTTTCCTACTACTGTGCCCTCTTCAAAAGGTGCAGTAATATTTTCGTCTAAGGTGTACTCAGATGTAACATATCCTTCCTGTGTGTTTGCAGGAAGAGTCATCAGCACGTCTTTGGAAAGGACAGTCTCGACCTTATTGAACTCACCCCTTTTGACCTTCATTATGCCGTAGGAGTCACCTGCTTTAAAGACTTCCTGAGTCCTGTAGTTATCAAAAGTCCAGTCAAGGAGTTTATGAGCATCAGCATACCTTTCTATCTGGTAACTGTCTCCGTATCTTGAATTGAGTATTATGATGAGGACCTTGGTAAGGTCTCTTTGAACAGCCGCTGCAAGGCACCCGCCTGCCTCAGGAGTAGTTCCTGTCTTGACACCGAATACTGTACCTCTTGTGTACTTTGTCTTTGTGAGCATATTGCCCACGTAAACGCTCACTTCATCGCTGTAAAGAAGATTAGTTGATTTTACAGTTCCACTGTCATGTCTGTTCGTAGCCTGATAATCATAGGTGCTCTGGGCTACTACGCCTGCAAGATATTCGTTATCAAGAAGATAAAGAGCAAGCTTTGCAAGGTCTGCCGCAGTTGAATAGTGATCATCGTCATGAAGACCGTTGGGCGTAACGAAATGTGTCGATGCAAGGCCTATCTCTTCGGCCTTTTTGTTCATGAGCCTTGCAAAATTCTCCGTAGTTCCGCCTATGGCTTTCCCAAGCATTATGGCTATGTCGTTAGCTGAGATGAGCATCATTATATTTATGGCCTCATCTACAGTCATTTCCTCTCCAACCTTAAGACCGAACTTTGTAGGTTCGACTTCCACAGCCTCTGAATCTGCATAGACCATGGTCTGAAGGCCTGTATTTTGCTTAGTAAAATATTCATAAGCGAGTATGGCCGTCATCATTTTTGTAAGACTTGCAGGATACATCCTCTCATTTGAATTGCTTTCAAGAAGGACATCTCCGGTCCTGATATCCACGACCACATAGGTGTCGGTCCAAAGATCACCGTCAAAGCCTGAGCCATAGCAAAAGACAGAAGAAGACAATATGAAGCATAATATCAAAACAAAACTGATAAATTTCTTCATAGTATCTCCGTCAGTTTAAGAAGAGCAGCATGTCTATGACTTAATGAATTTTTGTATTCGATGGGAAGCTGGGCGAAGGTCTCTTCATGTCCATCAGGGATGAATATGCTGTCATAGCCAAAGCCTCTTTCCCCTATTTCCTTTTCGGTTATGTGTCCCTGGCACTCGCCCCTTGCCACCTTTTTTCTTCCGCCTGGGTAGACTACTGTGATGACCGTAACGAACTTTGCAGTCCTTTTTTCATAGGGAACTCCCTCGAGCCTTTTAAGTAGTTTTGCTCTGTTTGCAGCATCGTTTCCGTGCTCACCCGCATATCTTGCGGAGTTGATACCCGGTTCTCCGTCTGCAGCATCTACGAAAAGGCCTGTATCATCTGCAAGTGCAGCCTTTCCTGTCATGTCGCAAATGGTCTTTGCCTTTATATATGAATTCTCCTCGCAAGTTGAACCGTTTTCCTCTATTTCAAGATCTCCTAGGCCTGCTTCATCCCAGGATATGAGCTCTATGTCATAATCTCTTAATATGGAATCGAGTTCGGCCATCTTACCTTTGTTTTTTGTTGCTGCTATTATTTTCATTTTCTGCCTCTAAGTATGATATAATGTGATGTTGATACAGTATACCATATAAATCGTCCCTAAACCATTTTAAGTATATCACGGAACATGTGACCGGTTTGTGACTTTATGGTGATATGCTGTTCAAACTAAGATTCGAAGAGGAAAGAAAAAATGATAAAAATACTTACTGATGGTCTTGAGCCTTTTGGCATCAGACCGGATATTGAGAAAGCAAAAACTGCGCTTAGGTCATTAAAAGACGGAAGCTGCAAAGGAAACGGTTATCTAGGCTGGCTCGACCTTCCTGAATATATAAACTCAGAAGAATATGCAAGAGTCAAAGCATGCGGAAAAAGGATCTTTGATGACGCAGAAGCTCTCATCGTGATCGGTATAGGAGGGTCCTACTTAGGCGCAAGAGCTGCGACTGAATTCATCTATTCCCAGAGATTTAATGAGACAAACAGAAAAGGTCCGAAAGTATACTTCCTTGGTAATGGCATAAATGCTGCAGACGTGCTCCAGGTCCTTGAACTTGTCAAAGGAAAGAGCCTTTATGTAAATGTCATTTCAAAATCAGGTACAACTCTTGAACCTGCAGTAGCTTTCAGGATCCTTAAAAAATACATGGAAGAAGTCTACGGCAAGGAAGAAGCAGCAAAAAGGATCATAGCTACTACTGACGCAAAAAAGGGAGCTTTAAAGACTCTTTCTTCAGCTGAAGGTTATGAGACCTTTGTAGTACCTGATAATGTTGGTGGCAGATACAGCGTCCTTACTGCTGTTGGTCTGCTTCCACTAGCAGCAGCAGGCATTGACACAGATGCTATCCTTGTAGGCGCAGCAGAAGCAAAGGATCATTGCATGAATGAATCCGATGACAATCCTGCTCTTCTTTATGCTGCTTTAAGGCAGGCTGTCTACGAGAGCGGAAAGAAAGTGGAGGTGCTTTCTGTTCCGTCAGAGAGCGTAAGGTTCTTTGGAGAATGGTGGAAACAACTCTACGGAGAATCAGAAGGAAAAGACGGAAAAGGCATATTCCCTGCATCTGTAGTATACACTGCAGACCTTCATTCCATGGGACAGTACATTCAAGAAGGCGAACGCATGCTCTTTGAGACAGGACTCAGTTTTGAATATGTAGACGATGTCCTGACAGTTCCATTTTCAGAAGAAAACCTTGACGGACTCAACTATCTTGCAGGAAAGAACTACGATCAGATATACAATGCTGCAAGAGATGGTGTAAAGAAAGCCCATGTGGACGGCGGCGTTCCGTGTCTTGAAGTAAGAGCAGAAAGACAAGGAGTAGAAGACCTTGGCCAGCTCATATTCTTCTTTGAGGCTGCATGCGGGATATCAGCCATCATGTCAGGCGTCAATCCCTTTGATCAACCCGGAGTAGAAGCATACAAGTCAAACATGTTTGCACTTCTCGGAAAGAATAAATAGATATATTTTCTGCATAAAAAGAAGAATGGAGAATATTATGGATTACAGAGAAACTTATGAGCTTTGGAAAAATGACCCTTGCTTTGATGAAGCTGACAGAAAAGAACTTGCTCTTTTGACCGATGAAAAAGAGATCGAAGACAGATTCTACAAGGAACTTGAATTCGGTACAGGCGGACTTCGCGGTATCATGGGCATAGGTTCAAACAGGATCAACAAATATAACGTAAGGAAAGCAAGCAACGGTTTTGCCAAGTTCCTTATAGAAAAGTATGGAACGAATGTATGGCGTGGAGTTGCCATAGCCTATGATACGAGAAACAATTCGGCAGATTATGCTAAAGAAGCTGCTCTTGCATTCACAGCAAACGGCATACCTGTATATCTTTTTACTTTCGTTTCTGCAACGCCCCTTCTTTCCTTTGCAGTCAGATACTATAACTGCGTAGGAGGAGTAGTCATAACTGCCAGCCACAATCCAAAAGAATATAACGGATACAAGGCATATGATGAGACCGGATGCCAGCTTTTGCCCGAAGATGCAGATGCTGTCATAGCAAAGGTCAATTCTATCTCTGTTACTGAAGCTATGACCACAACAGAAGAAAAAGCAGTATCTGTAGGACTTCTCAAATATATAGGGGATGACGTTCTTGCAGCATATTCAAAGGAAGTAAGGAACGCAGTTCCTCCAATGGAGCTTACAGAGAATGCAAAATTAAAGGTGGCATATACAGCACTTCACGGAAGCGGAAACATTACTGTAAGAAGAGTCTTAAGGGATGCAGGATTTGCTAATGTGACCTGCGTAAAAGAGCAAGAAGAGCCTGACGGCAACTTCCCGACAGTCAAATCTCCAAACCCGGGCAACGAGCCATCCATGGAAATGGTAATGAAACTCGGAGAAGAAATAGGAGCAGATATAGCCGTTGGTTCTGACCCTGATGCTGACAGAGCAGGCGTCGCAATAAGGCACAACGGCAAACTCGAATTCCTTGACGGAAACTCTATAGGAGCTCTCCTACTCTACTATATAGCTGAAAGAAATAAAGGCTCCATGCCAAAGGGACCGTTCTTCGTGACTACCATAGTCTCAGGAGAACTTGCATCAGATATTGCAAAAGCAAACGGAATTCAGACCTTCAAGGTCCTGACCGGTTTCAAATTCATCGGAGACCTGATGACAAAATATCAGGATGACAGCAACATGAATTTCCTCTTCGGATGCGAAGAAAGCTATGGTTTCCTTTCCGGAAGCTATGTAAGAGATAAATGTGCTGCCTTTGCGATCCTGACCCTTTGCTCTGCTTGCGCATATTACAAAAAACGCGGACTTACTCTCGGAGATGTAATGGACAGGATCCATGAAGAATACGGTTTCTATCTTGACAGCCTTGATAACTATGTATTCAAAGGTAAAGAAGGCGCAGACAAGATGAAAGCCCTTTCTGCAAAACTCAGAGCAGAAGGACGTTACCTCCTTCCCGGCATTTCAGAGATCAAGGATTATGCGCCCGGAATCGACGGACTTCCTGCATCTGACGTTCTCAAATTCTTCTTTGAAGACGGTTCCTGGATGGCAGTAAGACCTTCCGGCACAGAACCTCAGATCAAAGTCTATTACAGCACAAAAGCAAGGACAAAAGAAGAAGCAGAAAAGAATTACCTCAGCAGAAAAGCTATTATGGACAGATTCTTTGAAGCCTAAAATTAAGCATCTAAAGACCCCTTAGGTATCATCCCTAAGGGGTCTTTTTGGATCTGAACAGCTAATTTACTATAAAGTAAATGTACCTTTTCCTATGTTCTTTCCGGTCTTCTTGTCAAAAAGAATCACACCGTCACCTGATATATTGAATTTCATATCGTCATTGACTCTGTAATCCACATTGCCGAATTTGACCGATGTCAATATGAAATCTCCCATCTGAAGTTTGACTGTAGTTTCCATACCGGCAGGTAATGTTGCATAGACCTTTGCCGTAAGCTCTCCTTCTTCAAGTTCCACATACTCAGGCCTGATGCCTACTACAAATCCTTCTCCGCTGTATTCTCCAAGTTTCTCGTTTTCAGTGAACTTGAACGGATGACCGAAGAACTCTATATTTGCAGTTCTTTCATCAAGGACCTTGCCTGTCGTCTCTATAAAGTTCATAGTCGGATTTCCGACAAAATCTGCTGTAAAGAGATTTGCAGGATCGCTGTACACTTCAAGAGGAGGTGCATACTGCTGCATGACTCCGTTTTCTATGAGACATACCCTGGTAGCCAAAGTCATAGCTTCAAGCTGATCATGTGTTACATATACGAAAGTAGAGTCCGTATCTGCATGAAGTCTTTTGAGTTCCGTTCTCATCTCAAGTCTTAATTTTGCATCAAGATTTGACAGAGGTTCATCCATGAACAGGACTTTTGGTTTAGGAGCAAGAGTTCTTGCGATGGCGACTCTTTGCTGCTGCCCGCCGGAAAGCTCACTTGGATATCTTTTCTCAAATTGCTCTATCTTGAGCATCTTGAGCATCTCATCCACTCTTTCCCTTATCGCTTCCTTTGACCATTTGAGGTTTTCAAGGCCAAAAGCTATATTCTGATATACAGTCATGTGAGGCCACAGAGCATAGTTTTGGAAGAGGAAGCCTATATCTCTTTTTGCAGGAGAAACATTGATACCTGACTCGGAATCGAATACTACCTGGTCTCCTATGGTGATCTTTCCTTCTGTAGGTGTTTCAAGCCCTGCTATCATTCTGAGAGTCGTGGTCTTTCCGCATCCTGAAGGTCCGAGAAGAGTGATGAATTCGCGGTCTTCAATGACCATATTCAAATTATCTACAGCTACGAAATCATCAAATCTCTTGCTGACATTTTCTAATACTATCTTAGGCATTTTAGTTACCTCCTACGCCTTTATCGATGCTTGCTCCCGTCAATTTGTTTACAACGAATTGAATGACAAGAACAAATACGATAATAAGCAGATTTATTGCATTGGCAGCCTGTGACAATCCTGTTCTACTATACTCCTGAAGCACTGTCGTAACAAGTGTTGTATAGCTGGCTGCAAGAAGTACGAACAGAGACATCTCTCTCATGCAGGATATGAACGGAAGCAGATATCCTGAAATGAAACTGGACTTCTGTATCGGGAACAATACTTTCGTCATACGTTTCAGCCATGGTACTCCTATGATCACAGCAGCTTCTTCTATCTCGCCGGACAACTGAAGCATTGCGCTGGTCCCTGTTCTTGACGCAAAAGGCATGAATTTGATGGAACCTACAAGAATGAGGAGGAAGAATGATCCGTCAAGCCATGTAAATCCTTTCGTATATGAAAGAGCAAGGTATACAGCTCCGAAACTCATGGAAGGTATGAGGTATGGTATGAAGGCAAGATCGGAAACAGTAGTAGAAAGCTTACTTCCTCTTTTCCTTGCGACTGCATAGCCTATGAGCAGACCGAATGTACCGGCGACCATAGAGACTATGAGAGATAAGATAAGGCTCCTGCCCATTGCCATCCACATGATAGAGCTTCTCAGTATACCTATTGTATCGCCCTTGTTGCTGCCTTCAAATCCTTCCGGTGAAAGCCAATATCTGAGAGTGAAGGTCGACCAGTCTCCCGGGACCTCAAGGACGCTCTCCATGGCGAAGGAGAAGAGTGGCATGATAGCGAAGAATGTCACTATGATAAGCAATAATATGGCGACGGGGATCCTCAGTTTTCCAAGTTTGACAAGAGAGACCTGTCCGGATTTGCCGGTGACTGTGGTAAAGGACCTGCGGCTTCCTGTAAACCAGTTGTTCAAGGTGAGTATCCCTATGGAAAAGAGCATCAGGATGATGGCAAGGACATATCCTTGGCCCTTCGTAAAGCCTGTGTTTATGAGGCTTCTCATCTGAACCGAAATGGATATGAAGTTATTGCCGCTGCTGATACTGCTTTTATTCAAAAAGAACGGAACGGTGAAGCTGCTGATGCTGCTCGAAAAGACGAGAAGTACTGTTGATACAAGAGCCGGCATTACTATCGGAAGGGTTATCTTCCTAAGTATCTTGAATCTGCTGGCTTTGAGTACCGTTGCTGCTTCTTCCAAATTGGCATCCATATTGCGAAGGATCCCGCCTATGAGTATATAGGCAAAAGGCGCATAATGAAGGCCAAGGCTCATGGCGCACGGAAACAGACCGTACACTATGTACTCAGGAACACAAATACCTGTAGCGCTTTGAAGCAACCCCATGCCTGCATTCATCTGAGTATTTTTAAAGAAATTTTCCCAAAACATAGCCATAGCCCAGCTTGGCATTATGTATGGGAAGACAAAGATGGTCGATATATATTTTTTCCCCGGGAGATCTGATCTTGTGATGAACCAGGCGACTATACCGCCAAAGCCGACTGCCACAAGACAAGCCAGCAGAGCCATGAGAGCGGATTGCCCAAGTGGCCTCCAGAATTTGATAGACGCGTAATCAAATTCTTTGCTGGTAAGGAGTTCCGTCCAGTGATGGAAAGTAAAATCACCGTCCACTACTCCCTGACCTATGTATATGGCTTCCTGATTTCCGTTGACTTTGAAGGATCCTATGAGAAGGGTCCCTAAAGGAATAACTACCGTGGCGATAAGAATGATCAGGAATACCACGCAGATCACATTAGCCGGTTTGGAAAAATACGACTTCATCCTGTTACCTAAAGGGAGTTTTTGCGTATTTTTCATAGCTTTTCTCCTAAAAAGACCGGGGCCTTAGAAGACCCCGGTCTTAAATTAACTAAAGCGGGGCGATGCAAAAAGAGATCACTGTCTCTATTTGACGCCAGCCATCTGCATGTTGATGAACTTTACTGCTGTTGCATATACGGAATCGATGTAAGTTACATCTTCTACTATGCACTGTTCTTTCCAAACTGAAAGAGCAGGATCTCCTTCAACAGAAGGAATGAGACTGTTGGAGGAATAATATCCAAGGATGTTGCCCCATCCTGCATTGTATCCTTCCGGAGTGTGCAGATAGTGGATGAAGAGGCATGCTGTGTATGGAAGCTGAGCAGTGTCAGGAATGAGGGTCCACATGTTGTACACGAATCCGTCGAATCCTTCTACATCATTATTCCAGCCAGCAGCTGTAACGGTCTTTGTGTAGTACTGATCTGTATCCTTGTAATCAGCCTTGTAATACTCATAATCCTTGAGTTTGCAAAGACCTGCAAAGAGTATACGTCCGTCTTCTGCATAAGTATTGATCTTCTTGACTTCAGAAGAATCGGAGCTGTGCCAATGACCTACATTAGCAATGAACTCTGCTACGAACTTGTATCCGATGTTGTCATAGTCGTCTGCAGAAGGATCATAATCTGTTCCGAAATAGCTCTTGTATGCTGCTGTCAGTTTTTCGCATGCCTGAGGGCTTGTGAGCATGATGAGGAAGCTCATGTTGATATCTTCGCCAAGTGGGCTCTGATAGGAAACATTGTGTACTCCCTTAAGAGTTGCTCCGTCAACGCCTGTCATCTGCCATACGTTCTTGAGCTGATCTGCGCCAACAACAGTATTATCATACATAAATACCTTGTTGAATGTGACGCCTACGAGAGGATCTCTGTCTCCTTCAGCAATATCGATTCCTTCTCCTGAAGGAACATAGCTGCGAAGGAATCCTGTGTCGAGCATAGCATTCTTGAGGAATGATGCATCCTGGATCATGACAAAGTCAGCAATATAGTTTCCTGCTTTCTGGGCTGCGATGAGCTTTGGCTGATATTCGCTTCCCTTCTTGGAGTTATATGCTGTTCTTCCTGCTGCCCACTCATATTTCTTTTCGAAACCTGCGAGAGCTTTCTTGATGCCGGAAGTGAGAGAGTCTGCATTGAATGTGAGGTCAGGATGTTCCTCGAGCTCCTTCTTTGCTGCTTCTTCGAGCTGTTCGATGGTCATTCCCTGAGCAGCTTCGATAGCTTTCTGGACTTCTGATTTCTCAGCATCCTCTTTCTTGCCACCGTTTCCGCATGCTGCAAGTCCTAAGACCATGACCATAGCGAGAAGAAGAGCAAGAACCTTTTTGATACTTTTCTTCATAACTTTTCTCCTTTAATAGATACTATAAATAAAATATGATCCTGTTAAAGCGGCCTTTTGCCGCGTGAAGAACTAAGCTTTATTTGCGCTTCCAAAGACCTCTGTGATCCTCTTTGCCACCATTTCTGCAACTGCTGCCCTTGCAGGTTCAAGGAAGCTCCTTCCGTCGAATTTTTCCGGTTTAAGAGCCATTTGGCGTCTGATCTCGCCAAAGTAGCATACCCTTATATCGGTACCAACATTTATTTTGCACACTGCCATCTCAGATGCTTTCTTGAGCATATCTGTAGGGATACCTATGGCTTCCGGCATATTACCACCGTATTGATTGAATATTTCAAGTCTGTCTTTTGGGACCGATGATGCGCCATGAAGGACCAGTGGGAATCCCGGAAGTTTTTCCTGTATCTCTTCAAGTATATCAAATCTGAGCTGAGGTTTCTGTCCCGGTTTGAATTTATATGCTCCGTGAGCAGTCCCTATAGCTATGGCAAGACTGTCTATACCTGTCTTTGATACAAATTCTACGACATCATTTGGATGAGTGAACTGTCCGTATTTATCGTCTACATTTATGTCGTCTTCGATGCCTGCGATTGCTCCAAGTTCGCTTTCTACTACGACTCCCTTTGCATGTGCATATTCGACTATTTCCTTAGTAATCCTTATATTCTCCTCAAAATCATAGGCAGATGCGTCTATCATGACAGATGTGAACCCGATATCGACGCATTTTTTGATCAGATCCATATCCTTGCCGTGATCGAGATGAAGAGCAATGGGAATATCATTATCTTCAGCTGCTGCTCTTGCTGCTGCTACTACATAGGACGGTCTTATGAATTTGAAAGCGCCCTCACTTATTGCAATAATAACGGGAGCATTGACAGATGCGGCTCCGTCAAGTACTCCCTGCATAATATCTATATCGTCTACATTGAAAGCACCGATGGCATAATGTCCATCGTAAGCTTTTTTGAACATTTCTTTTGTTGTTACCAGACTCATACTATCCTCCGTAAATTTTTAACTTATATATAAAATTATAGCATCAGAAGGATATTAAATAAAGAAAAAAAACAAATGACTTGAATTTGACCAAAAAAAATGATTCCCTTAAAAGGTTTTTATAAAAAAAATGGAGCAGGTGAAGGGAATTCGCATATCTGCAAGCAGATATGCCGTCCTCGCTGCAGGCTCGGACCAAAAAGGTCCACCGGACCTTTTTGCCCTTTCGGGTTCGATTCCCTTAAAAGGTTTTTTATAAAAAAAATGGAGCAGGTGAAGGGAATCGAACCCTCAACCCCAGCTTGGGAAGCTGGTGTTTTACCACTAAACTACACCTGCACATAAAATGGTCTTATCTCTTTTGACTCGACCATTATACTCTGCTTTCTATAAACTATCAACCCGAATTGCTATTTAAAGAAATCCTCAAAACCTTTCGTATATACTTTTTCACCGTCAAGGCCTACCCACATTCCGTAGACTCCTTCGCAAGAATCAACGAAAGTTTTTCCTTCTTCAAGAGGCATATTGAATACAGCCGTTGCAAGGCCGTCTCCCAGTCCGCAATCATCAGTTATAAGAGTCACTGACATATAGTTGAGTTCCGGCATCAGTGTATCCTTGTTTATTATATGGTGATACTGCCTTCCGTCGTACATGTAATACCTTTGGTAAATGCCGCTGGTAGTAATGGAATGACCTGATATGTTTATGAGTCCATAGTCAGGATCTGTTTCAACTGCAGTAGTCCAGCTGCTGCCGTCAGGTTTGTTTCCTACAGCCTTTATACTGCTGCTACCTGCAGTAATGAGGAAGCAGTCATTGCCATCTTGCATAAGTTTTTCACAAACAAGTTCTGTTGCAAAGCCCTTTGCGATCGCGCCCACATCAAGAGACATTTGAGGGTCTTTTAGATATATCGTCGATGCATCTTCATCTATTATGATATCATCTATGCTGCAGTGCATCGATGCGGCCTTCAGTTCATCTATATCCGGTATGTAAGCTTTGCTTTCATCATTTTCGGATATTTCTCTTGCTTCGTGCCATATTTTCAGCACGCTGCCAAAAGCTATATTAACATTGCCCTCTGTATCCAAATAGAGCTTCTTCCCGAACTTTATGAGATCTATGATGTTTTTATCGACTTTTACAGGAGAGATCCCTGCGTTATCATTTATGGTCTTGATATTTGCTATTCCATCATAGTCGTTATATATGTCGAAAAGATCGTTATATTCCCTGAAAAGGGATCTTGCAGTATTCTCTATATTTTTGAATTCAGCATCGTCCTCGCAATATGCCATGACAGTTATGATAGTATCGAAAGAATCCCATATATCACAGCTGTATCTTTGCCTTGTATCCTTGGCTTCGCCGCAGGATGCAAAAGATAAAATGAGCAAAACTGATAGTAATAAGGCTGATATTTTTTTTAAAAGTGATCTGTTCATAATGTTTAAAAAAGGGGCTGCATATGCAGCCCCATTGTCGGTGATCTTTTTAAGCTACTGCTTTGCAGCTTCTACGATTGCCTTTACATAGTCCGGTGCGCTCTGAAGTGTGCATCCGGATACAGCATCTACGCCACCTTCGAGTTCGGAGATTGCCTTTCCGTTTACGAATGTCTGGATAGCGTCAAATCCTGCTGCGATCTCCATTGTTGCTCCGCCTCTTGCTGCCATGTTTGCAGAGTATGCAGAGTTGCACTGTCTCTTGGAACCGAGGACCTGTCCTTCAACTACATTTGCAGCGAAATCATCGGAGTTAGGAACTGCTACGACGCCTTCTGCTCCTGCAGTCTGGAACTGATACTCATCGAGCCATGAACCGAGGATGTTTGTTCCATCTGTTGCTACTACAACAAATGTGAATCCTCTTGTTCCGTGTGCTGCGCAAAGATATCCCTTAAGATCTACTGTATAGGTATCTCCTGTGTACTCATAAGCAACTGCAGGATTTCCCTGTGCGATCTTAGCTGCTTCTGCAACACCCTTTACATAGTTGGAAGCATCTACAAGTGTGCATCCGGAAATGGCGTCTGCGCTCTCTACGCCTGCTTCAAGTTCGGAGATCTTCTTTCCCTCGCAATATGCCTGAAGAGCATCAAAGTTTGCAACGAGTTCTACTGTTGCTCCGCCTCTTGCAGCCATGTTTCCGGAATAGTAAACATTGCTTGCTCTCTTAGAACCGAGCCAGTTGTCTCCTGTGTAGCTTGCTCCAAGGCCGTCTGCTACATCAGAGTTAGGAACTGCTACAACGCCTTCCTTTGTGTGATCCATGAACTGGAACTCATCAAGATAAGCCTTTACTACTGTATCTCCGTCAACAAGAGCTGTTACGACAGAGAAGCAATGTGTTCCGTGGCATGCACCGATGTACTGTCCGATCTGAAGATTTGCTGTCTTCTTTTCCGGTTCTTTTTCTCCGCATGCTGCCAGGCAAAATACCATGGTCAGAGCGAGGAGAATCGCCAATACTTTTTTCATTTTCTTTCCTCCTTGTTCCTTTTGAAACAATTTAAACTACTATAATTTTCTACTCTTTTTGTATATTAAATTCCGAAATACCGGAATCTAATTCTATTTCTTTGCCTGCTCGACGCACTTTTGTACGGCGTCCATAACTCCTTTGGATGTCCATGATGCGCCTGATACAGTATCTACATCGTAAGTCTGCCACTCGATGATGTCGTCAATAAGGCCGCCTTCTTTGACCTCCTTGACCCTCTCTTCACCGTCCTCGCTGTTGAGGATGGTCACCTTCACTATAGCAGTCTCGCTGAACTCGACTTCAACTTTTATTGTCTGCTCGAATCCTTCAGCAGATGCAGAGTATACTCCAGGGTTGTATGAATAGTCAAGTGGGACCGGTATCTTTTTCTCAGGTGGGTCAAGGATAGGTTCCTTGCCTGCAGCCTGGTATATGCAACTTATTACTGCATTCTTTATTCCTTCGGATGTTTTTGTTGCGCCTGAAACAGTGTCGACATAAGGTGAATTTGCTGTGATTATCTTTACAGGGATCTGTTCCATGGCAGGTTCACAATATCCGGGAGTCTCATGATGCTCGACAATCTCGACCTGTTTGATCGCGTCCTCAGTGACCGTGACCTTTACCCAAAGACCTTCTTCTTTACCTGTTGCTACGCCGTAATAATCTCCGGGCGTATACTTTAAAACCTCCTTCTTTGTGGCAACTCCTATACCGAAGACTAAAGCTACGGCAAGAACAACCATTATCAAAGTGTTTCGCAATTGCGTTTTGATCATTTTTTAACCTCTAACATACTATTTATTGACTGATCGTTTCAATCACTTGTATTATACCATTTTTATTCAATACAGTCACATAATTCTGTGTATTTATCGACAAAAAAACTCTGGTGTGATTGTGATATAAACAGGCATTTTTCCTTAAAAATACCGTGTTCTTGATACTTTTAAGAACACGGCATTAATTTGGACTTATGTAAATAATTATTCAACTCTTTCTATGATAGCGCCAAGACCTCTGAGCTTATCTACGAAATCCTCATATCCTCTCTCTATATGATAGATATTGGTGACTTCAGTAGTTCCTTCGGCAACGAGTCCTGCTATGACAAGTGCTGCTCCGGCTCTTAGATCTGTAGCCATGACCGATGCTCCTTCGAGCTGTCTTTGATTTCCCGGAACGACTGCAGTCCTTCCGTCGACCCTTATATTAGCACCCATTCTGTTGAGTTCAGATGCGTGCATCAGTCTGTTCTCAAAGAGCGTCTCATTGATCTTGCTTTGTCCCTCTACAGTTGTGAGGAAAGTCATGATAGGAGCTTGTGCATCAGTCGGGAAACCCGGATAAGGAAGGGTCTTTATATCCGTAGATGTCAGTTTGTTCATATCGCCCCTAACGCGCATACCTTCAAGTTCATCGGCAATATATACGCCGCACTCCACAAGTTTTGCGATTATCGGCCTTACATGATCCGGAATGCAGTTCTTTATGAGTATGTTGCCCCTTGTCGTTGCTGCCGCGATCATAAAGGTCGCAGTCTCTATCCTGTCAGGAATGACAGCATATCTCGTGCCATGGAGTTTATCAACTCCGGTGACCCTGATAGTATCTGTGCCTGCTCCTTTTATCTGTGCTCCCATACTGTTCAGAAAGTTCGCAAGATCTACGATCTCAGGTTCTTCTGCAGCATTTTCTATGGTCGTTTCTCCTTCAGCAAGAGTAGCAGCCATCATGATATTTTCTGTTGCTCCTACGCTTGGAAAATCGAGATAAACAAGTGAACCTTTAAGTTTGTCCGCATTGGCGTTGACTTCACCGTCAGCAGTTACGACTCTTGCGCCAAGCATCTTGATTCCTTTAGTGTGAAGATCTACAGGTCTTTCTCCGATTGCACAGCCTCCGGGAAGGGCAATATTAACTTTTCCCATCCTTGCAAGGAGAGGTCCCATTATGAAGAAGGATGCCCTTTCCTTTTTTACGAGATCGTAAGGGACTACTGATCTATTTACAGTTGACCCGTCAACTGTTATTATATGTTTATCGTAATCTTCTGTTACTGTGGCTCCGACAGACCTGAGTATATCACACATGACTTCAACGTCTGACAGATGGGGAGCATCGTGTATCTCACATACGCCCTCTGTTAAAACGGTTGCTGCAAGTATGGGAAGGGTCGCATTTTTAGCGCCGGATATTTCAACTTCACCGTGAAGCGGATCGGATTTTTTTATGATGTATTTTGCCATAAGTTATCTCCTGTATGACTTAGGTATTTTGACCAAGTGCTATTATAGTGTATCATGCATACTTTGTCAAAATGGTATAATTTTTTTGGCAAAATTCAAAATCTCCGAAAATTTTTCGAGTTACGGGGGTTGTAAATATGCCGTCGTTGCTGCATAATAGGATATGTTAGTCAGAGGTAGAATGATGAAGGAACCATTGACAATTAGTTTTACAATGCAGGATGTACTTATCTGCATTCTTTTGATTGTAGCCATAGTTGCACTTATCATGCTGATTTTCTTGATGAAAAAATTCCTGAAATCGGCAGAAGAGCTCAACGGTGCTTTGACAAAGGCAAATGCCGCCCTTGACGAAGCCAAGGTAATACTTAAAGATGCAACAGAGATAGTAGATCAGGTCAAAAAGACAGCAGACATCGCAAACAAGAGCGTCAGAGATGCATCGCATTCAGTATCTGATTTTGCTGATGTAGTTTCAACTAACAAAAGTAAGATCTCTGCATTTACAGGTTTGGTAAATGCCGGAGCAAGTTTAGCATCACTCTTCGATGACAGCAAGACTAAACACAAAACAAGGAGGGAGTAATGAAGTCAACAGGTATTGTGAGGAAGTTAGACCAGCTCGGAAGGATAGTTATCCCAAAAGAACTTCGTACAACATTCGATATCAAGGAAACAGATCCTATTGAGATCTTTGTAGAAGGTACAGACATTATTCTGCGTAAATTCCAGCAGACATGTGTCTTCTGCGGCGAAGCTGAGAATTTGGTCAACTTTAATGGAAAAGTGGTATGTTCCGGTTGCCTTAAGAAGCTCAAAAAACTTTAATTGACAATAAAGAAATATCCTCTGCGCATAGCAAAGGATATTTTTTTTGCCGTATTTTTACCGATCCTTTTATTCAAGAGCTGCAAGTTCTTCTTCTGTGAGTTTCGTAAGATCGATATCCTCAGAGAATTTCCTATCGTTTCTTGATCTGTCTTTTTGAGAATCTCTTCTCTCTTTTTTAGGATCTCTTTTTATTTCTTCTTTCTTGTAGAAATAATAATCTGAAGATAACTTTTCCGGTTGTTTTCCGTTCTTACCATCGTCAAGTACAAGGCGTGTTTTTATCTTGTTTTCAAGTATACTTACATCGCTTACTACGGCTGTTCCATCAGATGTATTGATCCGTTCTCCTATTTCAGGCATGCCCTTTTTTAGGTCTATATACGTATCGTTTTCGAACTGAAGGCAGCACATGAGTCTACCGCATATGCCCGATATCTTTGTAGGATTCAAAGACAGGCTTTGATTCTTTGCCATCTTGATAGATACAGTATTGAAATCGTGAAGCCACGCATGGCAGCAAAGATCTCTGCCGCATGGACCTATGCCTCCCAGCATTTTAGTTTCGTCTCTGACACCTATCTGCCTTAATTCAATACGCATCTTAAAGGCAGCTGCAAGATCCTTTACCAGTTCTCTGAAATCGACCCTTCCGTCTGCCGTAAAATAGAATATGACTTTGCTGTTATCAAAAGTATATTCGACGTCGACAAGTTTCATTTCCAGACCTCTCGCGTCGATCTTTTGCTGGCAGGTCTCAAGAGCCTTTTCTCTTTTTGCTATATTAGCCTCATTCTTTCTTCTGTCTTCATTGTCTGCTTTTCGAATTATAGGTTTGAGAGGCTGTACTACTTCGTTATCCTCTATTTCCGTTGCTTCGAAAGCAATAGTACCGAATTCTATGCCTCTGGATGTTTCAACTATGACCGCATCTCCTACTTTGAGGTCAAATTCCAGAGGATCAAAATAATAGGTCTTACCTACTGTTCTGAATTTTACTCCAACTACTTTTGTCACCTTATCCTCCTTGACTATACTCTTAGACAAAGCTGTTTAAGTGTATATGCCGTATTCTGTCCTTGTAAAATATATTTTCTTGCTGTCTCGATATGCGGCACAGCCTCCATTTTTGCTCTTTCTCCTTCCAGTATCCCCTGTTCTAATTCATCTTCCAGGACATCCAGGAATAAAAGAGCTGCCGGTCTTATCTCATCCTTATTCAAAAGAAGCTTTTGAATAGCTGCCTTCTTTTTGTAGTAATTTCTCTTTCCGTCAAGAAGTGATGCGAAAGACCTTGCCATTGAAAGGGTCTCTTCGTCAGAAACTGTCCTCTCTTCTTCAAGATGAAACGAAGTACATCTTGATCTGATAGTAGAAAGAAGGGAATCCTCTCTTTCCGTCAGTAATATATATACCACCTGTGCGGTCGGTTCTTCAAGACTTTTAAGAAGCTTGTTTTGGGCTATTTCATTCATCAAATGAGCGTCTTTGATGATGACTACATATGTATCTCCATAGGGCTTGAATTCAGTCTTTTCCTGAAGTTCAATTATCTGTTCTTTCAGTATGCTTGCCTTGTCTGCAGGCTTTTCGATCAATATGAGATCCTCATGATTACCGTGTTCGAACTTTTTTAAAGATAGTTCATCATGGCACAGTATATCCTTTGCAAGTTCTCTTCCTATGGATTCTCTTGAGATACTGCTTCCCCCTGCAAGGATAAAGGCATGACCGGTCCTTCCTGAGGATATCATACTCTTAAGTTCTCGTAATATATAGCTATTCTTTGTTTCTTCTTGATACATAGCTTTCAAAACTGTCCGTAATGTCTTTGAATATGTCATCGACGCTTATCGATGCATCTATATGTACATATCTGTCTTTATATATCTCTGAAAGCTTTAAATAGCCTTCATAGACCGCTTTATGGAAGTCAAGACTCTCTTGCTCAAGCCTGTCAAGTTCGTCTCTGTTTTTGGCTCTTTTAAGACCGTCGAGGGGATCGATGTCAAGGAAGAATGTTAGGTCTGGATGTGTATCTCCGACTGCATACTCGTTGATTATACGTATCTTATCTCCAAGATCTCTGCCATATCCCTGGTATGCTATGGATGAATCCATGAACCTGTCAGTAAGTACGATCTTTCCTTCTTCAAGGGAAGGTCTGATAAGCTGAGCTACATGCTGCGCTCTTGCAGCTGCATAAAGCAAAGCCTCTGTCATACCATCCATTTCAGCATTATCAGGATCGAGTATGATAGAACGTATTTTTTCAGAGATCCTTGTTCCTCCCGGTTCTCTTGTCATAATGACTGAATATCCCCTGCTTTCAAGAAACTCTGCAAATCTCTTGATCTGAGTAGTTTTTCCACTCCCGTCAGGTCCTTCGAAACTTATAAATATACCTTTCATCTATTTATCTCCGGAATACTTTTTATTGTATGAGATCTCAAACTGCTTCCTGTGTAGTGCAGCTTTCTCTTTTTCCTTTTTGATCTCATCTATTTCTTTATTGATCTCTCTGTTTTCTTTTGTCAGTTTTACAGCAAACCATACCCCTGTAACTACTATGGGTATACAAATGATGATCCAGAAAGAATATTGTGCAAACTCTATAGCCATATCGATATAGTATAACATAAAAAATGGCCTTATTGAGGCCATCTTTACATAAAAAGAAAAACCCGCGGCTTCCTACTTTCCCAGGTCGCTTCCAACCAAGTATCATCGGCGATGAAGAGCTTAACTACTGTGTTCGAGATGGGAACAGGTGTGACCTCTTCGCTATTACCACGAGATTTTTCTAAATGAAGATATTTATGTACCTTCAAAACCAAACAATGCGTTTCAAAGCGTTTACCTGAACCATTGGTCAAGTGTTCGACCTATTAGTATCGGTCAGCTGAATGCATCACTGCACTTACACCTCCGACCTATCAACGTGATAGTCTCTCACGGGTCTTATCTCTAAGAGAAGGAAATCTATTCTTGTGGG